>NZ_BAAAFN010000015.1:0-471804 GCF_039523555.1 Castellaniella daejeonensis | reverse complement strand
GGAAAAGGCCGGCCGCATGTTCCTGGTCACGCAGGACGGGGCCAGGGTTCCCATCGAGGACGTTCCGGAAGCCTACGACCACGGCCAGAACGGCCTGCTGGACGTGGCCATCTCGCCGGACTTCGCCCGGGACAGCCTGCTGTATTTCACCCGGGTGGCGCCCGAGGACGGCGGCGGTGTCCTGGCGCTGGCCCGCGCCCGCATGGAAGAGTCCGGTGGACGCGCCCGCCTGCGGGACATCGAAACCCTCTGGCGCCAGCTGCCGTCCAGCCGCGGCGGGCAGCCCGGCGGCATCATGGCCTTTTCGCCCGACGGACGGCACCTGTTCCTGGCGGTCGGCGACCGGATGGAACCCGGCACGGCCCAGGACCCCGACGCCGCCCGGGGCAAGATCCTGCGCCTGAACCCGGACGGCTCTGCGCCGCCGGACAACCCGATGGCCGGACAGGAAGGGATCCGCGCGCTGACCTGGAGCACGGGCCACCGCAATCCGTACGGCCTGGCCTTCGCGCCGGACGGCACGCTCTGGGAACACGAAATGGGGCCGCGCGGCGGCGACGAACTGAATCGCATCCGGCGCGGCGGGAATTACGGCTGGCCCGAGGTCTCGAACGGGGACCAGTACAGCGGCTGGCCCATTCCCCGGCATGCCACCTGCCCGGAATTCGATGCGCCGAGTCTCTACTGGACCCCGGTGATCGCCCCGGCCGGCCTGGCGTTCTACCAGGGCGCGGCCTTTCCCGCATGGCGGGGGTCGGCCCTGATCGGCGGCCTGCGCGCCGAAGGCCTGGTGCGCGTCGCCTTCGGGGCTGACGGGAAACCCCGCCAGGCGGACCGATGGCCGCTGGGGCGGCGCATCCGCGACGTGGCCGTGGCGCCCGACGGCGCGGTCTGGGTGATCGAGGACGGCGCCGGCGCCGGCCTGATGCGGCTGGCGGCACCGTAAGCCACGACGGGCCTGGAAAGCGCACGCCCGAAAACAAAAACGCACGGCTTGCGGCCGTGCGTCTTCAAAAAAAGAGTGGTCGGGGTGACATGATTCGAACATGCGACTCCTACGTCCCGAACGTAGTACTCTACCAGGCTGAGCTACACCCCGACGGTGCTGCCAGGCGAACACACGACCCAGGAATGACCCAGGATCACGCGGCCATGAACATGGCCAATGCCCGCCAGCGGGAAGCTTTCAACGGTCGCGCTCGACCGCGAAAGCACAGAATTTTAGCAGAGTTTCCCGATAAACGGAATCCGGGAAGGCGGACAGCGCATCGCGGGCCAGGTCGGCTTCGGCGCGGGCCGCCTGGCGGGTGTAATCCAGGGCATCGGTGGCATGAATGGCGCGCGCCACCGCCTCGAAGTCGGCATCGCCGGTCTCGATGGCGCTGCGGATCAAGCCGCGCTGTTCGGGAGTGCCGGTTTCCAGGACCCGGATCAGCGGCAGGGTGGGCTTGCCTTCGCGCAGGTCGTCGCCCACGTTCTTGCCCAGGGCCTTGACGTCGCCACTGTAGTCCAGCACGTCGTCGATCAGCTGGAAGGCCGTGCCGATGTGGCGGCCGTAGGCAGCCGCGGCGACCTCCTGTTCGGGCGTCGCGCCTGAAATGATGGCCCCCACCTGGGCGGCGGCCTCGAACAGCTTGGCGGTCTTGTAGCGCACGACCTGCAGGTAGCGGTCCAGGGACACGTCCGGGTCGTGCACGTTCAGCAATTGCAGGACTTCGCCCTCGGCAATGATGGTGGTGGCCGCCGACAGCACCGCCATGGCGGCCATGGAATCGGACTCGACCATCATTTCGAACGAACGCGAATACAGGTAGTCGCCCACCAGCACGCTGGCCGCATTGCCGAACACGGCATTGGCGGTCTCGCGGCCGCGCCGCATGTCGGACTCGTCGACCACGTCGTCGTGCAGCAGCGTGGCGGTATGGATGAATTCGACCACGGCCGCAAGGCGGTGGTGGTTGTCGCCCCGGTAGCCCAGCGCCCCTGCCACCAGCAACACCATGGCTGGCCGCATGCGCTTGCCTCCGGCCCCGACGATGTAATCGCCGATGGTGCGAATCAGGACGACTTCGGAATCCAGACGGGCGCGGATGACGGCATCGACCGCCTGCATGTCGGACACGATGGGAGCGAACAGTTCTGAGAAGTTCAAGACGGACCCGGATGCTGATGGGCGCCCGCCGGAAGCGGCCGCAAAGAGCCAGATTATACTTTCCGCATCACATTCGGGAGAATTCCGTGGCAGAAGATCGATTGCAGGCGCTGATGGACCGGGCGATGGGCGTGCTGGCCCAACTCGAGGCCTGGCTGCCGCCCGCTCCGCCCGCCATCGACTGGACGGCCCACGCCTACCGCTGGCAGCGCCGGGGCGCGCGCGGCTGGCTCGAGGCCGTCCGCCGCATCGCGCCCATCCACCTGGACGACCTGCGGCACGTCGACCGGCAGAAGGCCATCCTCGAACGCAATACGCTGGCCTTTCTGGCCGGCAAGCCGGCCAACAACGTCCTGATGACCGGCGCGCGCGGAACAGGCAAGAGTTCGCTGGTGCGTGCCCTGCTGGACGCCCATGCGAGCCGGGGCCTGCGCCTGATCGAGATCGACAAATCGGACCTGGGCGACCTGGGCCAGATCATCGAGCTGATCCATGGCCGGCCGGAACGCTACATCGTGTTCTGCGACGACCTGTCCTTCGAAGAAGGCGAAGCCGGCTACAAGGCGCTCAAGTCCGCGCTGGACGGCTCGGTCGCCTCGCCGGGCGACAACCTGCTGATCTATGCCACCTCGAACCGGCGCCACCTGATGCCGGAATACATGCACGAAAACCTCGAGGCCCAGCACCAGCCCGACGGTGAAATCCATCCCGGCGAAACCGTCGAAGAAAAGATCTCCCTGTCGGAACGCTTCGGCCTGTGGCTGTCGTTCTACCCCTTTGCCCAGGACGACTACCTGGACATCGTCGGCCACTGGCTGCGGGTCCATGGCTGCACCGAGGCCCAGGTCGGCGAAGCGCGCACGGAGGCCCTGCAATGGACGCTGGAACGCGGCTCCCGGTCCGGGCGCGTGGCGCGCCAGTTCGCGCGCGACTGGGCCGCCCGCCACATCTGATCCGATACCGTTCATCAATCACCATGACTGACTCGAAACCCTACATCCGCGTGGCCGCCGGCCTGATCATCGATACGCGGGGCCGGCTCCTGCTGGGGCAGCGCCCGGAAGGCAAGGCCTGGCCCGGCTGGTGGGAATTCCCGGGTGGCAAGATCGAAGCCGGCGAGACCGTCGAGCAGGCGCTGGTGCGCGAACTGGATGAAGAACTCGGCATCCGGGCCACGCGCGTCTACCCCTGGGTGGTGTACGTGCACGAATATCCCAAGACCATCGTCGAACTGGCCTTCTGCCAGGTGACCGCCTGGGAAGGCGAGCCCCATGGCCGCGAGAGCCAGGCGCTGGACTGGGTCGATCCCTGGGAAATCCGCCTGGATGAATCCGAACACCCCATCGGCCCCGGCGGCGGCTCGCTGCTGCCGGCTGCGGCCCCGCCGCTACGCTGGCTGCGCCTGCCCACGCGCTACCGCCTCAGCCGGATCGGCCAGCCCGGCCGGCTGTCCGGCTGGCTGGCCGAACTGCGCCAGGAACTGCTGCGCGGGCTGAAGCTGGTGCAGTTCCGCGAGCCGGACTGGAACGGCGATCCGGCCTCGCTGCGCGAGGCGTTCTCCGCCACCCTGTCCCTGTGCCGCCAGCATGGGGCCCGCTGCCTGGTCAACAGCGCGCATCCGGTCGCCTGGTGGTCCGAAGCCGATGGCGTGCAGTTGCGGGCGGCCGACGCGGCCCGCGTCCTGCAGGACGACACGCGGCCGCCGGGCTGGCTGGGGGTTTCCGCCCACACGCCCGCGGACATCGAATGCGCGCGCCAGCTCCAGGCCGATTTCGTGGTGCTGGGACACGTCCTGAAAACAGACACCCACCCCGGTCTCCAGGCCCTGGGCTGGGACCGGTTCCGGGCCCTTGCGGATGCAGCAGGCCGGCCCGTCTTCGCCATCGGCGGCCAGTCGCTCGACACGCTGGAAGCCGCGCGCCTGCACGGCGCGCACGGCATCGCCGCGATCCGCGGCCAGCTGGTCAGTTGAACGAATAACCGCCGCCCAGTGCGGCGATCAGCTGCGTCGATGCCGTCAGGCGCTCGGCGCGCACATCGAGCGCCGTCTGCTCGGCGCTCAGGGCACTGGTCTGCGCCTGGACCACGCTCAGGTAATCGACCAGGCCGGCCCGATACTGGTTGGTGACCTGGCGCAGGGTTTCGCGGGCCGCCGCCAGCGCGCGGTCCCGGGCGGCCTGCTCTTCTGCCAGCGCCTGGGTCTGGACCAAGGCATCCTCGACCTCGCGCAGGGCATCCAGCACCGTCTTGCGGTAAGCAGCCGCCTGGGCGTCGTAGGCTGCCCGGGCGGAAGCCACGGCAGCGGCGCGGGCGCCGCCGTCGAACACGCTCGCCGCCAGGGCCGGCCCCAGGGTCCAGAAACGCGCGGGCGCCATGATCCACGAGGCGAATTCCGCCGCCCGGTAGCCGCCCTGGGCGCTCAGGGTCAGGTCGGGGAACCAGGCGGCCTGCGCCACGCCGATGCGCGCATTGGCCTGCGCCACCCGACGTTCGGCTCCCGCCACGTCGGGGCGGCGCAGCAACAGGGCCGAAGGCACGCCCACCGGCACCCGGGGCACCGCCGGCAGGCTGGCGCCGCCGCCCAGCCGGAAGCTCGCCGGCACCTGTCCCAGCAGCACCGCAATGGCATGGATCTGCTGCTCGCGCTGCCACCCCAGGCGGATGCGTTGGGCGCGAGCCTGGTCCAGCTGCGCGGATGCCGCCGCCACATCGGCGGGGGACGCCACACCCGCCGCCAGACGATTGCGCGTCATTTCCAGCGCACGCGCATATTCGTCCAGCGTGCGGGCCAGCAAGGCGTCCTGCAGCTGGCTGGCGCGCACGCCGAAATAGGCCTGGGCCAGGGTGGACCGCAGACTCAGGCGCATGGCATCCAGATCGGCGGCGCTGGCCTGCTCGCCGGCCCGTGCCGCTTCCACGTCGCGCCGCACACGGCCCCACAGGTCGACCTCCCAGCTGGCGGTGGCCGACAGGCTGTAGGTGGTGGCGGGATTGCCCGCATCGGACACCCCCTGCCCGGCCCGGTTCACGGAACCCGACACGCCCAGCGACGGGAACAGGCCCGCGCGCGCTGAATCCAGCGCGGCGCGGGCTTCCCGGAACTGCGCTTCGGCCTGGGCCAGGTCCAGGTTCCCGCGGGGCATCCGGTCCATCAGGTCGTTCAGCACCGGATCGCCGAACAGCGCCCACCAGTCGGCGGGCAGTGCCTGCGGCGGCGTGTCGGCCGGGATCCAGCGGCCTTCGGGGGCATGGGCATAGGCCACGCCGACGTCCTGGACGGGCCGCTGGTAGTCGGGGCCGACGGCGCAGGCCGAAACGGCCAGAACAGCCGCGGCAGCCAGCAGCGCGCGCGCCGTGCGGCGCGGAAAACGGCGGGCATGCGGACGCCCGGAAACGGAGTCCGCGTCATGACGCGAAGACACGCGATCAGCCATGGGGGGCAGGTTCCTGTTGCGGCGGGAGAGGAGCACGGCGGCGGGATCCACGCAGGCGATCCAGGCTCAGGTAGACGACGGGCGTAGTGTAGAGCGTGAGCACCTGGCTGACCAACAGGCCGCCGAAGATCGTCAGCCCCAGGGGCTGGCGCATTTCCACGCCCGCCCCCGTGGCCAGCAGCAGCGGCAGCGCCCCCAGCATCGCCGACAGGGTGGTCATCAGGATCGGCCGCAGGCGCGCCAGGCAGGCTCGATAGATGGCTTCGCGCGGGTCCAGGCCCTCGCGCCGCTGCGCCTGCAGGGCGAAGTCCACCATCATGATGGCGTTCTTCTTGACGATGCCGATCAGCAGGAAGACACCGATCAGCGCGATCAGGGTGAACTCCATGCCCACCAGCCGCAAGGCCAGCAAGGCGCCAACGCCGGCGGAAGGCAGCGTGGACAGGATGGTGATCGGGTGGAGGGTGCTTTCGTACAGCATGCCGAGCACCAGGTACATGGCCACCAGCGCCGCCACCAGCATCCAGGGCTGCTGCGCCACCGCATCGCGCATCATGCCGGCGCTCTGGTCCAGCCCGCCCTGCAGCTCCTGCGTGGGCATGCCGATGCGCGCCACGGCGCGATCGATGGCGGTCAGCGCCTGGTCCAGGGATACGCCGGGCGCCAGGCCGAAGGACACGGAATCGGCCGCCAGCAGGCCTTCGTGATTGACCGAGCGCGGCGCGGTACCTTCGGTGATCCGGGTGAAGGCCGTCAGCGGGACGCGCTCGCCGGCGGCGTTGATCACCTGCAAGGCCCGCAGGGAATGCAGGTCCCGGGCGTACTGGGGCTGCACCGCCATGACGACGTGGTACTGGTTCAGGACGCCATACAGCACGGCCGCCTGGCGCTGGCTGAAGGCATTGTTCAGCACGCCCGCCAGGTCCGCCATCTGCACGCCCAGGCGCCGGGCCGCATCCCGGTCGACCACCAGTTCGACCCGGCGGCCCTTGTCCTCGACATCGTCGTCCACATCCACGAGTTCGGGCAGCGCGGCCAGGGCATTGCGCACGCGCGGCAGCCATTGGCCCAGCAGGGCCAGGTCGCTGCCCATCAGCACGTAGGAATAGGAACCCGCCCGCGAGGAATGGCCCACGAAGATATCCTGCTGCGGCACCAGGAACATGCGCGCCCCCGGCGTATGCTCGAAACGGGGGCGCAGGCGGTTGACGACATCGCCGGCACTGGCCGTGCGTTCGCTCAGGGGCTTGAGCTGCACCTGGATGAAACTGGAGTTGCTGCCGCCGCGGCCGCCGGCATAGGCGGTGACGGTATCCACCGCCGGGTCGGACAGCAGCACGCGCCGGAACGCATCCAGCCGGGCCTGGGTCTCGCCGAAGGACGTCCCGGTGTCGACGCGAAAGAAACCCATCAGCTGCCCCGTATCCTGCTGCGGGAAAAAGCCCTTGGGAATGCTGGCATACAGGTAGACGTTCAGCCCTACCGTGGCCAGGAGCAGCAGCAGCACGATGCGCCCATGATCCAGCGACCAGCGCAGGGACCGCCGGTAAGCGGCCTCGCCCGCCTGGCCGCAGCGCCGCAGCCAATTCCGCAGCACGCCCCGGGGCGGGGTTTCGTGCGTGCCCGGCGCGCGCAGCAGGCGCGCCGCCATCACCGGCGTCAGCGTCACCGACACCAGCAGAGACACGCCGATGGCCACCGACAAAGTGACGGCGAATTCCTTGAACAACCGCCCCACCAGGCCGCCCACCAGCCACAAGGGGATGAACACGGCGATCAGCGACAGGCTCATGGCCAGCACCGTGAAGCCGACCTCGGTCACGCCCCGCAGGGCGGCGCGCGCCGGGCGCATGCCGCGCTCCACATGGCGCATGATGTTTTCCAGCACCACGATGGCATCGTCCACGACGAAGCCGGTGGCCACGATCAGGGCCATCAGGGAAATCGTGTTCAGGGTGAAACCGAACCACCACATCAGGCTGAAGGTGCTGATCAGCGAGGCCGGCACGGCAATGGCCGGGATCAGCGCGGCGCGCCAGCTGCCCAGGAAGGCCAGCACCACGGCCACCACCAGCACCACCGACAGCACCAGGGTCAGCTCGGCCTCGAACAGGGAAGCCCGGATGCTGGGCGTGCGGTCCTGTGCCACGGTCAGGCGCACCTGCTCCGGCAGCAGCGCCTGGAATTCCGGCAACAGCGCGCGGATCGCATCGACCGTCTCGATGATGTTGGCATCGGCCTGACGGCGGATGATCATCAGCACGGCGGGGTGGTCGTTGAAATAGCCGACCTGGTTGGTGTCCTCGACCGAGTCCTCGACCCGCGCCACATCGCCCAGCCGCACAGGACGGCCGTCGCGCCATTCCACGACCAGGGGCGCATAGTCGGCAGCCTTGCGCAGCTGGCCGCTGGAGTGGATCTGCCACTGGGTGTCGCCGCGGCGCACCAGCCCGCCGGGACGCAACGAGTTCACATCCTGCAGGACCTGGCGCACGCGATCCAGCGTGATTCCCATGGATTCCAGCGCGCGCGGATCCACCAGCACCCGCACGGCCGGCAGCGAGCTGCCGCCCAGCGTCACCTGCCCCACGCCGTTGACCTGGGCCAGCTTCTGCGCCAGCACGGTGGACGCCAGATCGTAGAGCTCGCCGCGCGTGGCGGTGTCCGAGGTCAGCGCCAGCGTCATGATCGGCGAGGACGACGAATTCACCTTGCGATAGGTGGGGTTGTCGCGCATGCCCGAAGGCAGCATGGGCCGCGCGGCATTGATGGCGGCCTGGACGTCGCGCGCGGCGCTGTTGATGTCGCGGTCCAGCTCGAACATCAGGGAAATGGTGGTCTGGCCTTCGCTGCTGCGCGAGCTCATGCTTTCCACCCCGGCGATCGCGCCCAGCGACTGCTCCAGCGGCATGGCCACGCTGGAAGCCATGGTCTCGGGGCTGGCCCCGGGCAGCGAGGCCGAGACCGAGATCATCGGAAAATCCACCTGCGGCAGCGGCGCCACCGGCAGGAAACGCAACGCCAGCGCCCCGGCCAGGACCAGCGCCAGGCACAGCAGGGATGTGCCTATCGGCCGGCGCAGGAACAGGGCGAAGAATCGCATGTCAGCCGCCCGCCGCCCGCCGCCGGCCCAGCCGCTCGAACAGCAGGTAGATCACGGGCGTGGTGAAGAGCGTCAGCAACTGGCTGCACAGCAGCCCCCCGACCATGGCCAGGCCCAGCGGCTGGCGCAGTTCCGCCCCGGATCCGGAGGCCAGCATCAGCGGAATGGCGCTGAAGAAGGCCGCCAGGGTCGTCATCAGGATGGGCCGGAAGCGCAGCAGCGCGGCCTCGTGGATCGCGGCCTGCGGCCCCAGGCCGCGTTCCCGCTGGGCATCCAGCGCGAAATCGATCATCAGGATGGCGTTCTTCTTCACGATCCCGATCAGCAGGATGATGCCGATCACACCGATCATGTCCAGTTCGGCGCCGCCCAGCCACAGGGCCAGCAGGGCGCCGATGGCCGCCGATGGCAACGTGGACAGGATGGTGACCGGATGGATCAGGCTTTCGTACAGCACGCCCAGCACGATGTACATGGTGACCACGGCCGCCAGCAGCAGCCACAGCGTGCTCGACAGCGAGGCCTGGAAGGCCTGGGCCGCGCCCTGGAACCGGACCTCGATGGAATCCGGCACGCCCAGCGCTGCGCGTGTCGACTCGATGGCCTGCACGGCGTCGGAAAGTGCGGTACCCGGCGCCAGGCTGAACGAGACGGTGGAGGCTGGGAACTGGTCCAGGCGCTGCACGGCCAGGCGCGCCAGCCCGGGCTCGAACCGCGCCACGCTGGACAGCGGCGTGACCCCGCCCGAAGCCGTCGGCACATGCAGGTGCTGCAGTGCCTCGGGGCCGCCGTCGAGCAGATCGGCACCTGCCTCCAGGACCACCCGGTATTGCGCGGACTGCGTGTAGATCGTGGAAATCAGGCGCTGCCCGAAGGCGTCGTAGAGTGCATCGTCGATCGACGCCTGGGTGATGCCCAGCCGGGCCGCCGCATCGCGGTCCACCACCACGGACAATGCCAGGCCGCGGTCCTGCAGGTCTCCGGCCACATCGCGCAATTCCGGCAACGCGCGCAGGGCGTCCACCAGCCTGGGCGTCCACGATGCCAACGCCGCTTCGTCCGGTCCCGACAGCGTCATCTGGAACTGGGCGCGGCTGACCTGGTCCTCGACGGACAGTTCCTGCACCGGCTGCAGCCAGGCCTCCAGGCCCACGACCGGCCGCAGCGCCGCCTGCAGGCGGTCGATCACGGCGCCCGCCCGGTCCTCGCGCTCGGCCAGCGGCTTGAGCGTGATCTGCAGGCGCCCGGTATTCAGCGTGGTGTTGTCCCCGTCGATGCCGATGAAAGACGCCACCGAAGCCACCGCCGGGTCGGCCAGCACCCGTTCGACAGCCTGCTGCTGCAGGCGGCTCATGACCTGGAACGAGGCCGACTGCGGCCCCTGGGTGATGGCCTGCAGCGCCCCCGTATCCTGCTGCGGGAAGAAACCCTTGGGGATGGCCGCGTACAGGCCCGCCGTGACGAGCAGCGTCACCACCACCGCCCACAGCGTCGTCCGCTGGTGCGCGAGCACCCATTGCAGGCCCCGGTCATAGGCCGCGATCAGCCGGTCCATCCAGAGACCGCCGCGCTGCCCGGACCCAGCCGGCCTGCCGCCTTCCGGGCCGGCGCCTTTCGTTCCAGCCCGGTCCGGCGCGGCAAGCGATTCCGTACCGCCTTCGGACGCCGGCCGCAGCATGCGGGCGCACATCATGGGCGTGAGCGTCAGGGAAATCAGCAGCGACAGCAGGATGGCCACGGCCAGGGTGACGGCGAACTCTCGGAACAGCCGCCCGACCACATCGGCCATGAACAACAGCGGGATCAGCACCGCGATCAGCGACAGGGTCAGCGACACCAGCGTGAAGCTGATCTGCTTCGCCCCGCGCAGCGCGGCCGCCATCGGCGTCTCGCCTTCCTCGATGTGGCGGGCGATGTTTTCGATCATGACGATGGCGTCGTCCACCACGAACCCGGTGGCGATGGTCAGCGCCATCAGGGTCAGGTTGTTGATGCTGAAGCCCAGCAGGGCCATCACGGCGAAAGTACCCACCAGGGACAGCGGCACGACCACTCCCGGGATCAGGGTCGCCCGCCAGGTGCGCAGGAACGCGAAGGTCACCGCCACCACCAGGGCGATGGCCAGCAGCATCTCGATCTGCACGTGGGCGACCGAATCGCGGATCGTATGCGTGCGGTCGGAGGCCACCTGCAGGTCCACGCCGGTGGGCAGGGTGGCCCGCAAGCCGGGCAGCAGGGCCTGGACGCGGTCCACCACCTCGATCACGTTGGCCCCGGGCTGGCGCTGGATGTTCAGCAGGATGGCAGGCGTCCGGCCGAACCAGGCGGCCTGGTACAGGTTTTCCGCCGAGCGTCGCACCTGCGCAACGTCTCCCAGGCGCAGGGGTGCGCCGTTTTCATAGGCCAGGATGAGCCGCTCGTATTCAGCCGGATCCTTGAGCTGGTCATTGACGCTGATGGTGATCGACCGCTGCGGCCCGTCCAGGTTGCCCTTGGGCTGGTTGACGTTGGACTGGGTCACGGCCCTGCGCACATCGGCCAGCGTCAGGCTGTGGGCCGCCAGCGCCTGGGGATCGACCTGGATGCGCACCGCCGGCCGCTGCCCCCCCGCCACGCTGACCAGGCCGACGCCGCCGATTTGCGACAGCTTCTGCGCCACGCGCACCTCGATCAGGTCGCGCACCTGGGGCAGCGGCAGCGTGGGCGACGTCACCGCCAGGGTCATCACCGGGGCATCGGCCGGATTGATCTTGCTGTAGATCGGCGGCGAAGGCATGTCGGAAGGCAGCAGGTTCGATGCGGCGTTGATCGCCGCCTGCACCTCTTGTTCCGCCACGTCCAGCGGCAGGCCCAGGTCGAAGCGCAGCGTGATGCGCGACGAACCGCCCGAACTGGTGGACAGCATCTGCGACAGGCCCGGCATCTGGCCGAACTGACGTTCCAGCGGCGAGGTCACCAGCGCGGTCATGACGTCCGGGCCGGCGCCCGGATACAGGGTGGTGACCTGGATGGTGGGGAAATCCACCTGGGGAAGCGCCGATACCGGCAGTTCGCGGTAAGCCAGCAGGCCTGCCAGCGCCAGCGCGACCATCGCCAGGGTCGTGGCGACCGGCCGCAGGATGAACAGGCGAGACAGGTTCACGAACCCGGGCTCCGGCCGGCCTCCGGATGTGCCTGCGCCGCATCCGGGGAGACGACCTCGACCTCGCTGCCATCGCGCAGCCGGTCCGTGCCCTCGACCACCACCGTGTCGCCGGCCTGCAGGCCGGACTCGATCACCACGCGTTCGCCGTCATCCACCCCGGTCACGACCTGCACGATCCTGGCCTTGCGCTCGGCATCGATCCGATAGACGTATTCGCCCTGCGAGCCGCGCTGCACCGCGCGCAGGGGCAGCGTCACGCCTGCCTGTGTGCCCAGGCGCAGGCGGACCTGGACGAACTGATTCGGAAACAGGGACTCGTCGGCGTTGTCGAAGCGGGCCTTGAGCTGGACAGTGCCGGTGGCCGGGTCGATCTGGTTGTCCACCGCCACCAGGGTCCCGGTGGCCAGCGGCGTCCCGGCGGCATCGCTGAACAAGCGCACCTGCAGGCCGGGCTCGGCGCGGCGCGCCGCCAGCAGGTCCTGCAGGCGGGTCTGCGGAATCGAGAACACCACGTCGATCGGCCGGCTCCGGGTCAGCACCACCAGGCCATCGGCATCGGAAGCGCGGATCATGTTGCCCGCATCGACCTTGCGCAGGCCGAGGCGGCCGTCCACGGGGGCCCGGATCTCGGTATAGCCCAGCTGCAGCCGCGCATCATCCACCGCCGCCTGGTCCGACTTCGCCTGCCCCTGGAGTTCACGCACCTGGGCCCGGGCCGCGTCCAACTGCTGGCGCGCCACCGAATCCTGCTTGAACAGCTGTTCGTACCGGGCCAGGTCGCGGCGCGCCTGATCGAGCTGGGCGGCATGCTGCATCTGCTGGCCCAGGGCCTGTTCCAGCTGGATCCGGAACGGCTGGGGATCGATCACCGCCAGCACGTCGCCGGCCTTCACGGCCTGTCCGTCAGCGAAATTCACCGATTGCAGGGGACCGTCCACGCGCGCACGAATGGTGACGGTTGCCAGCGGCGTCACGGTGCCCAGGGCCCGCAGGGTGCGGTCAAGGCGGCCGGGTTCGGCCTGCGCCACGGAGACCGGCGTGGCCTGAGTCCCCATCCGGAATCCCCGCCCGCCGGGGCCTCCCGGGGCGCTCGCACCGCCCGGCCAGAAATACCACAGGGCCAGCGCCACCAGACCGGAGGCCGCCGCCCACACCAGGATCCGGCGGCGCGCGCCGCCGGGCCGCGTCGTCACATGGGCCATGATGGGGTCCTACAGATTGCAGCGGGCCAGGCGGAAAGCGACGTCTCGGCCGACCGGCTGGGGCTTGAGTTCATTGTCCTGGGCGGAAAAGCGCACCCAGATGACGTATTTGTTGGCGCTGATTTCCGGAAAGACGCCCAGAACCGGGTCGACCCAGACGCGCAGCAACTGGAAGGACTTGCCGCCCAGCATTTCCTGGTAGGCGCCCTGCCCGGCCATCTGGTCGCGCGCATCCCCCGCATCGCGCAGCAGCTGCAGGATCAGGGCCATGGCCCGGTGCAGCGGCATCAGGGGCTCGATCCAGCCGCGCAGGTCGGCGGCCCTGGCCTCGGTCGGCTTAAGCTGCCAGGAATAGTAGGAAGGCATGTCCACGGGCGAGGAACCGCCCGGCACCGTGATCCGGCCGCGCAGGCTGGCCAGCCACTCGTTGTCGCGCAGGCACTGGCCGATGCGGCCCTGCCCTGCCAGCGCCGCGGACACCGCCTGGATTTCTTCCAGGAGGCGGTCCAGCGTGATGCGGTCGACGCCAGGATGCTCGCGCAGCCCGGACAGGGCGGAACGATGCCGATCCATGTCCTGCAGGACTGCCGTGCGGACGTCGGCGCGCTCGCAGATGTCCAGCAGATCGAACAGCGTCGTCATGGCGATCTGGTGGCAATGGGCGTCTTCGCCCCGGGCAAAGAAGAAAAGGCGGTCGAACAGGTATTCGACCCTCAGCAGGGTGCGTACACGTTCATTACAGGGGTACTCGTACAAAATCACGCGCAAAAGACCCTATCCATGAGTGGTGTGTCCGGCCGCCGTCCGGGCGGCGCGGTCGCTCCAGGCCTGATGGAGCTGCAGAACACGCCGGCGCAGCGCATCCAGGTCAGTCGACCCATCATTGACAACGATGTCATCGGCTGCCGCCAGACGATCCGCCCTGGACGCCTGAGCGGACATGATACGCTCAATGGTGCTGCGCGTCAGCCCGCTGCGCGCCTGCACCCTGCGCACCTGGGTCTCGGGATCGCAGTCGACCACGCAAATGCGGTCCACCCGGTCGCGCCAGCGGCCGGACTCGACCAGCAGGGGCACGACCAGCACGAGATATGACCCCCGGGCCTGCCGGGCCTGATCCTGCACGGCCTGGCCGATCAGGGGATGCAACACGGATTCGAGCCGCAGCCGCGCCGCCGGATCGGCGAACGCGCGCGCGCGCATCCAGTCGCGGTCCATGGCACCGTCCGGACCGATCGCATCCGCGCCGAACGCCGTCCGCAGCGGCTCGATCGCGGCGCCCCCCGGTGCCGTCAGGTCGTGGGAGATCCTGTCGGTGTCGATGACCGCCGCGCCCCACTCGGCCAGCCAGTCGGCGACCTTGGACTTGCCCGAGCCGATGCCCCCGGTCAGGCCGATGGAAAACATGGCATCCCCGCATGATGAGTTCAGAACCATGAATGTACCGCAGGCGGAGCCAGCATCCACGCCCCGGCCGCCAGCGCAATGCAGGGCCCGAAGGGGTACGGCCGCCGCCAGCCGCCGCGTCGGACCAGGCAACCGGGCAGCCCCAGCACGCAGGCCAGCCAGAGGATGCCGAAGGCGGCTTGCGGCCCGAACCAGCCTGCCAGCGCCGCCAGGCACTTCACGTCGCCGCCGCCAAAACCGTCGCGCCCGCGCACACGGCGATACAGCCGGGCCGCTCCGGCCAGGCCCGCCCAGACCAGCGTGGATGCGCCAACGGCGGCCCCGAACCCCAGGCCGCCCAGCAGCCATCCGGCCAGCATCAGGGGCAAGGTGAGCGCATCCGGCAGAAGGCCGCTGCGGGCATCGATCCAGGCCAGCGCAGCCAGCACGATGGCCGGCAGTGCGGCTACCGGGCTGCCGCCGGCCGCCAGCAGCCCGGCCACGAGCCCCAGGGATGCCGCCATCGCGGCGTCCCGCAGCGGCCGCCAGCGCCGGAACGGGGCTTCCGCCGCCGCAGCCCACAGGGTGGGCGCCGTGGCGGGCTCGCCCGCATCCAGGCGGTCGGCGTAGGCCTGGGCCCAGCGCCCCTGCCAGGCCCCCAGGTATCCGCCCACCGCCACGACCAGCCACGACATGCCCAATTCGGCCATCTCCCCGCATCCCATCGCCAAGCCTCCTGCAAATGCGTAGAATGGCGGCTTCACGATCCTGTCCGTCACGACCATGCCGCGCGCCCTCAACCACACGATTCCCCGCCTGCTCAGCCTGGGACTGCTGGCCCTGCTGGCCGCCTGCGCCCAGCAACGCGAGCCCGGCTTCTATGAAGTCTCGCGCGGCGATACGGCATCCGATGCCCGGCACCGCGCCCAGGGCGGTGCCGACACGGTTGCCCCGTCGCAGCTGCAATTCGGGTTCGGGGCAGACAACCAGAAAAAAGCGGCGCCTGCGGACGACGGCGCCGGGCAATCCGCCCCATCGGCCGGCCCGGCCGCAGTCCCGCAGGAACTGGCCGAGACCCGGACCTACCTGGGCACCATCGCCTGCCCCGCCGGACAGGCCGACTGCCCGGCGCGCCGCATGACGCTGACCCTGGCCCCGGACGGCCAGTGGCGCGCCCGCAGCGCACCGCTGGACGGCACCGCCGCCACAGCGGCCCTGGGCTGCTGGCACCTGGTATCCACCGAACCGGTCCGTTTCATCCTGCAGACCGGCGACCAGGCCTACGCCACGCTGGAATTCATCCAGTCGAACGTCCTGCGCCTGTCCAGGCTGAACGGCCAGGCGCCCCTGCTGGAATCCCGGCTGACCCGCCAGGCGGATATCGACCCCATCCAGGAACTGGCCGCGAAACCGGCAGAAGCCTGTCCCGCGCGATAGGCTCGGGTTTCCGGATGCACGCCCCGGCGGGCGCCCCGCCGTGGCCCGTGCCGGATTCAGGTTCGTCCAGCCTTCTGGACAGGCAATACCGGGTCAGCTCGACCGCATTGCGCACGCGCAGTTTCTGGAATATGCGCGCCCGATGGGCCTCGATCGTGCGCTGCGTAACCCCCAGCTCGGCGGCGATGTATTTATTGGATCGCCCCTGCGTGAGATAACCCGTGACCTCGCGCTCGCGCAGTGTCAGACAGCCCAGCGGTGTTTCCCGGCTGTCCGGGCGTTCCTGGATCGAATCGCTTTCCAGCATGAGTGCTCCCCCTGTATGTGTTTGTTGTAGGCATGTGCGTCACATGCCAGGGGGATTCTGCCCGAACCGCGCCGTGAGCACACCTGTCAGTTCTGACAGCTTGCCTCGACCTGAAACTCCAGGTTATCGATCAGGCGGGTGGTGCCCAGGCGCGCGGCCGCCAGCACCACCAGGGGCTCGCCTTCGCGGATTTCCTGGGTCGTGGGCGGCTGCAGGTCGCGCTGCCGGCGCACGGCGACGTAGTCTGGCACCCAGCCGCGCTCGCGCAAGGCCTGCATGGCCTGGCCCTCGGCCTGGCCGGCATCGACGCGGCCGCCCTGGATCTGATCGCGCACCCGCTGCAGCAGGCCATACAGGTTGGGCGCCTCGGCCCGCTCCTGCACACTGAGATAGCGGTTGCGCGAAGACAGCGCCAGGCCGTCCGCATCGCGCACGGTCTCGTGAGCGATGATTTCCACCGGCAACTGGAACTGGCGGCACATCGCGCGCACGACCATCAGCTGCTGGTAGTCTTTTTTGCCGAACACGGCCACACGCGGCTGGACGCAGGAAAACAGCTTCAGCACCACGGTGCTGACACCCATGAAGAAATCGGGCCGGAATTCGCCTTCCAGGATCTTGCCCAGGGCTTCGCCCGGCTGGATGCGGAAATTCTGCGGTTCCGGGTACAGTTCTTTCTCGTCGGGGGCGAACAGCACATAGACATCGCGCCCGGCCTCCAGCTTCTCGATATCCTCGGCCAGGGTGCGGGGATAGCGGTCGAAGTCCTCGTTCGGGCCGAACTGCAGCCGGTTGACGAAGATGCTGGCCACCACGGGGTCGCCATGCTGGCGTGCCAGCCGCATCAGCGACAGGTGCGCGGCATGCAGGTTGCCCATGGTGGGCACGAAGGCCACGCGCAGTTGGCCGCGCAGCTGATCGCGCAATGCCTCGATGGAATGGACGACTTTCACAGGGGATTCTCCGACGCCCGGCCTCAGGCCGAGCGCGTGTAGGACAGTCTGACGTACAGCGGCGCATAGGGCGCCGCCTGGGTGATTTCCAGCAGCGATTCGCGGGCCAGTTCCAGCAATGCCAGGAAATGGACCACGATCACGGCGGCCGGCTCGCCCATGCGGATGCGCTCAAGGAACAATTCAGTGAATTCCATGAAGCGCACGTCCGACAGGCGGCGCAGGATATGGCTCATGTGGTCGCGCACGGACAACTGCTCGCGGGTGATGCGATGGCTGGCATTCAGGCGCGCCCGGTGCATGATCGCGGCCCAGGCCTCGCGCAGGTCGTCCGGCGACACTTCCGGCAGCAGGCGCGCCACCTCGAAGTCGGCCTCGGCATGCGCCACCAGGAAATCGCGGCCCACTCGCGGCATTTCGTCCAGCCTTCGGGCCGCCAGCTTCATGCGCTCGTATTCCAGCAGGCGGCGCACCAGTTCGGCACGCGGGTCCTCGACTTCCTCGCCGCTATCGGACTGGCGCACCGGCAGCAGCATGCGCGACTTGATCTCGATGAGCAGCGCCGCCATCAGCAGGTACTCGCCCGCCAGTTCCAGATTGGAGCGCCGCACCTGCTCGACATAGGCCAGGTACTGGGCGGTGACCTCGGCCATGGGAATGTCGAGCACGTTGAAGTTCTGCTTCCGGATCAGGTAGAGCAGCAGGTCCAGCGGACCCTCGAAGGCTTCCAGGAAGACTTCGAGCGCGTCGGGCGGGATGTAGAGATCCTGCGGAATGGCGAAAAGCGGCTCGCCGTACAGGCGAGCCAAGGCGACGTGGTCGACCACGTCGGGCGTGCTGTCTTCCGCGGGCGCCATCAGGGCGTCCAGCCCGGAATCGGGCAGCGGGGGCGGCATGAGGCCGGATCAGGCCTTCTGATAATAGACGTAGGGATCCTGGGGCACCCGGGCCGCCCGGAAGTTTTCCTGCAGCTCCGGATCCAGATCCTTGTCCCAGAGGCGGGCGCGGCCGGCGCGCTGGCGCGTTTCGGTGTCGGGATGTTCCGTTTTGTACTGGTTCAGGAACTGGGTCAGTTCCGAGGTGTAGTTGTTTGCCATAATAGTGCCGTAGCCGATCTCCATGACCGATTGCGCCCAAGTTTACTGCACTCGGGCGCAGCCAGCCCCACCCGATGTCAGAACCCTCCCCCTCCGGCCCCGCCCCCTCGCCGCGCGACCTGCGGATGATCCCCCTGATCGTCGGCTGCGCCCTGTTCATGCAGATGCTGGACTCCACCGTCGTCGCCACCGCCCTGCCCGCCATGGCGCGTGATTTCGGCACCACGGCGGTGCACATGAACATCACCATCACGGCCTACCTGCTGGCCACGGCCGTGTTCGTGCCCATCAGCGGCTGGGCAGCCGACCGCTTCGGCGCCCAGCGGGTGTTCCTCGCCGCCATCGCGCTGTTCACGCTCGGGTCCGTGGCCTGCGCCGCTTCCCAGAACATCCCCCAGCTCGTCGCTTCCCGGCTCGTGCAGGGCATGGCCGGCGCCATGATGGTTCCAGTCGGCCGCATCATCCTGCTGCGGCGCATTCCCAAGGCGGAGCTGCTCAAGGCCATGGCCTTCCTGACCCTGCCGGCGCTGCTCGGGCCCGTGCTCGGACCGCCCGTGGGCGGCTTCCTGGTGACCTACGCCTCGTGGCACTGGATCTTCCTGATCAACATTCCCGTCGGCGTGCTGGGAATGGCCCTGGTGCTGCGCTTCATTCCCCGAGACATGCCCGACGACCGCCCGCGCCTGGATACGGTCGGCTTCATACTCAGCGGGACCGCCCTGGCCGCCCTGCTGACCAGCCTGGAGGCCATCGGGCACGGCAGCCTGGGCGCCGGCCCCACCGCCGGGCTGGTGGCGCTGGGCCTGGCCTGCGGCATGCTGTATGTCCGGCACGCCCGCCACGTGCCCTACCCGATCATCGACCTGAGCCTGCTGCGCACCCAGACCTTCGCGGTTTCGGTGCTGGGCGGCAATCTGTGCCGCTTCGCCGTCGGCGCCTCGCCCTTCCTGCTGGCCATCCTGCTGCAGGTCGGCTTCGGCCTGTCCGCCTTTTCGGCCGGGATGATCACGTTCACCTCGGCGGCGGGCGCCATGCTGATGAAGCTGGTCGCCACGCCCATCGTGCGCCGATTCGGCTTTCGTCCCGTGCTGACGGCCAACGCGCTGATCACGGCGCTCTCCATCGCCGCCTGCACGCTGTTTCGCGCCGACACACCGATCTGGATCATGGTGTCGGTCCTGCTCGTCGGCGGATTCTTCCGGTCCCTGCAATTCACGGCGGTCAATGCGCTGACCTACGCGGACCTGGACGCCGCGCAGATGAGCCGCGCCAGCAGCTTCGCAGCGATGGCGCAGCAGATGGGGATCAGCCTGGGCGTGGCCTGCGCGGCGACCACGCTGAACCTGAGCATGCACCTGCGCGGCGGGATCGAGGTGGACCGCATCGACGTGACCTGGGGGTTCGTGGTCACGTCCCTGTTCGTGGCGGCCTCGGCCCTGTCCTTCCGGCGCCTGTCGCGCCGGGCCGGCAGCCAGCTGCATACCCGCGCCCGCTGAAGGCCGCGCCTTCCCGCAAGCCGGGGGCGCGCACTAACCGTCCAGCAGCATCACCAACTTGCAGTCCGGCCTGATCGCCAGCCGGAAAGTGAACTGCCGGAAGCGCAGCCGGCCGTCCGCCGGATGCTGGAATTCACGCAGGCCGCCTTCCCGGTCCACCACGACCTGCCGAGTCCAGGCCCGGGCGAACAGGGGGCTGCCAGCCTGCAATTCGGACACCAGCGCCTCGATGCCAGGCTCCCCCGCGAGCGCCGCCACATCGGCGCGGAACTCGGCCACGACCCGGCTGGCGCGTTCTTCCCAGTCCACGACCAGTGTGCGCGCGGCCGGATCGAGGAAGATGTAGCGCAGCAGATTGGGCTGCCCGCGCGCGGGCCAGCCGTCGAACACCCGCAGCAGGGCGGCGTTGCACGCCAGCACGTTCCAGGACTGGTCCAGCACGTAGGCGGGGCAACGAATGCTGTCCACGCAATCCTGCAGGCCGTCGGGCAGTGCGATCGGATCCATGCGGCCGGCCTCGGGGTCGGCACATTCGGCCAGGCTGAACAGATAGTGGCGCTCGGCGCGCCCCAGGCGCAAGGCTTCGGCCAGCCGGCACCAGACATCGACGGACACGGTCACCTTGCGCCCCTGCTCGATCCAGGTGTACCAGGTGGTGCTGATGCCGCACAGCTGGGCGATTTCCTCGCGCCGCAGGCCCGGCGTGCGGCGCCGGACACCGGGGGGCAGACCATGGTCGGCCGGGGCGACCCGCGCCCGGGCGCTGCGCAGGAAGGCGCCCAGTTCCCGGCGGCGGGCGGCATCATCGCGCGGCATGATCTTTTCCGGAAGCAGCCTGGCGCATCGTCCGGTTCAGCGCAGGACGCTGGCCAGGGTGCGGCGCACGTCCTCTTCGTCGCGGCCCGTGCGGCGAACGTAATCGGCGACCTGGTCGGCACCGATATTGCCGACGTTGAAGTACTTGGCCTGCGGATGGCTGAAGTAGAAGCCGCAGACGCTGGAAGCCGGCATCATGGCATATCCCTCGGTCAGCTTCATGCCGATCTCGCCGCAATCCAGCAGGTCGAACATGTCCCGCTTGACGATGTGTTCCGGGCAGGCCGGATAGCCGGGCGCCGGGCGGATGCCCTGGTACTTTTCGGCGATGATGTCCTCGTTGGCCAGGGATTCGTCGGGCACATAGCCCCACAGGTCGCGGCGCACCCGGGCATGCAGGGTCTCGGCGAAGCCCTCGGCCAGGCGGTCGGCCAGTGCCTTGAGCATGATCACGGAATAATCGTCTCCGGCATCCTGGAACTGCTTTTCGTATTTCTCGATGCCGATGCCGCCCGTCACCGCGAACATGCCGATGTAGTCGGTCACGCCCGAATCCTTGGGCGCGATGAAGTCGGCCAGGCATTTGTTGTCCACGCCTTCGCGCTTCTGCGTCTGCTGGCGAACGCCGCGCCAGGTCAGCAGGACTTCGCTGCGCGTCTCGTCGCGGTAGATCTCGATGTCGTCGTCGTTGATGCTGTTGGCCGGGTAGAAGGCGACGATGCCGTTGGCCGTCAGCCAGCGGCCTTCGACGATGCGCTTCATCATGGCCTGCCCCTCGGCGTGGAGCTTGCTGGCTTCCTCGCCCACCACGTCATCGGTCAGGATCGCCGGGAACTGAGCCATCAGTCCCCATGACTGGAAGAACGGCGTCCAATCCAGGAATTTCAGGATTTCATTCAGGTCGTAGTGCTTGAACACCCGCCGGCCGATGAACTTCGGGCGCGGCGGCGCGTAGTTCGCCCAGTCGATCGCCGGCTTGGCCGCGCGCGCCTGTTCGATGGTGAGCATCGGCGTGGCCTGGCGGTTGGCATGGCGCGTGCGCACGAGTTCGTATTCGTCGGCGACGCTCTTCAGGTAGGTGCCGGCCTGATCGGACATCAGGCTGGTGGCCACGCCGACCGACCGGCTGGCGTCGGGCACGTAGATCACGGGGCCTTCGTAGTTGGGAGCGATCTTCACGGCCGTGTGGACCTTGCTGGTGGTGGCGCCGCCCACCAGCAACGGGATATTGCGCTCGCGGAAATAAGGGTCGCGCTGCATTTCCGAGGCCACGTAGGCCATTTCCTCGAGGCTGGGCGTGATCAGCCCCGACAGACCGACCATGTCGGCGCCGATTTCCTTGGCCTTTTCGAGGATCTTGGCGCAGGGCACCATCACGCCCATGTTCTCGACCTCGAAGTTATTGCATTGCAGGACGACGGTGACGATGTTCTTGCCAATGTCGTGCACGTCTCCCTTGACCGTGGCGATGACCAGCTTGCCCTTGGAGCGCACGTCGCCGCCGGCCTCTGCCATCTGGCGCTTTTCCTCTTCGATGAAGGGCAGCAGGTGCGCCACGGCCTGCTTCATCACGCGCGCGGACTTCACCACCTGGGGCAGGAACATCTTGCCCGAGCCGAACAGGTCGCCCACCACGTTCATGCCATCCATCAGCGGGCCTTCGATGACTTCGATGGGCCGCCCGCCCGCCGCCATGATTTCCTGGCGGACTTCCTCGGTGTCCTCGACGATGAAGGTGGTGATGCCATGCACCAGCGAATGCGTCAGGCGCTCGCGCACCGTCCCCTGGCGCCACGTCAGGTCTTCTTCCTTCTTTGCGCCGGACCCCTTGATGCTTTCGGCCAGTTCGACCAGGCGCTCGGTGGGCGTGCGCTCGTCGGCCGGATCGGTCCGGCCGACCGGTTCGAGCCGGTCCAGCACCACGTCCTCGACCAGGTCGCGCACCTGCTTGTCCAGGTCGGAATACACCCCGAGCTGGCCCGCGTTGACGATGCCCATGGTCAGGCCGCGCCGCACGGCGTGATACAGGAAGACCGCGTGGATGGCTTCCCGCATGGCCTCGTTGCCGCGGAAGGAGAAGCTGACGTTGGAGATCCCGCCCGACACGCGCGCGTGCGGCAGGTTTTCAGTGATCCAGCCCGTGGCCTCGATGAAGTCCACGGCGTAGTGGTTGTGCTCGTCGATGCCGGTGGCGATGGCGAAGACATTGGGATCGAAGATGATGTCCTCGGGCGGGAAGCCCACCTGGTTCACCAGGATGTCGTAGGCCTTGGCACAGATATCGATGCGGCGCTGCAGGGTGTCGGCCTGTCCATCGGTATCGAAGGCCATGACGACCACTGCCGCGCCGTACTTGCGGCACAGCCTGGCCTGCTCGATGAACGGGCCCTCGCCTTCTTTCATGGAGATCGAATTGACCACGCACTTGCCCTGCACGCAGCGCAGTCCGGCCTCGATCACAGGCCACTTGGAACTGTCGATCATCACCGGAACGCGCGAGATATCGGGCTCGGACGCCAGCAGATTCAGGAAGCGCGGCATGATGGCCAGGGCATCGAGCATGCCCTCGTCCATGTTCACGTCGATGATCTGGGCGCCGTTTTCCACCTGCTGGCGGGCCACGGACAGGGCCTCGTCGAATTTTTCCTCGCGGATCAGGCGCAGGAACATCTTGCTGCCAGTGACGTTGGTGCGTTCGCCCACATTGATGAACAGCGTGTCGCGATCGAAATTCAGCGGCTCCAGGCCCGACAGGCGCGTCCTGACCGGAATCACCGGCGGCTGCCGGTGCGGCAGGCCGCGGACCTTTTCGGCAATGGCGCGAATGTGCTCGGGCGTCGTGCCGCAGCAGCCGCCCACCACGTTCACCAGTCCGGCCTGGGCGAATTCTTCGAGCAACCCCGAGGTATCGGAAGGCGTCTCGTCGAACCCGGTCTCGGCCATCGGATTGGGCAGGCCGGCGTTGGGATAGACGCAGACGTAGGTGTCGCAGAGCTTGGACAGTTCGGCCACGTAGGGACGCATCAGCGCCGCGCCCAACGCGCAGTTCAGGCCGATGGTGACGGGGCGCGCATGGCGCACGGAATTCCAGAAGGCCTCGACCGTCTGACCCGACAGGATGCGCCCGGACGCGTCGGTCACCGTGCCGGAGATCATCACCGGCAGGCGGATGCCGCGTTCCTCGAACAGGGTTTCGATGGCGAAGATAGCCGCCTTGGCGTTCAGCGTGTCGAAGATGGTTTCGATCAGCAGCAGATCCGCGCCGCCGTCGATCAAACCGTTGACCTGCTCGGTATAGGCCACGCGCAGTTCTTCGAAGGTGACGTTGCGCGCGCCTGGATCGTTCACGTCCGGCGACAGGGACGCCGTCTTGGGCTGCGGCCCGACGGCCCCGGCCACGAAGCGGGGATGGTCGGGCGTCGACACCGCGTCACAGGCCTCGCGCGCCAGCCGCGCCGAAGCCACGTTCAGTTCGTAGGCCAGTTCCGGCAGGCCGTAGTCGCCCTGGGCCACGCGCGTGGCGCCGAACGTATTGGTCTCAACCACGTCGGCCCCGGCTTCCAGGTAGGCCCTGTGGATGTCCCGGATGATGTCGGGCCTGACCAGGGACAGCAGTTCGTTGTCGCCCTTCAGGTCACGGCCGTGGCCGGCAAAGCGTTCGCCCCGGAAGTCGTCTTCGGTCAGCTTGTAGCGCTGGATCATGGTGCCCATGGCTCCATCCAGCACCACGATGCGCTGACCCAGCAGGCGCACGAACTCGGCCCCGCGCGTATAGGACTCGAGGGGGTAGGGCAAAGCGGGATAGGTCACGAGACGATCCAGGGGAGAAAGACGAAGAAAGGCCTCATTGTATCGTCGCGTGTCGCGCCCAGGCGCAGTCCCCGCGGCGCTCGGCGGGTAATGATTGATGGCTCAAGCACCTGAAGGCATCCGGCTGCGTCGCTCCCCGCTGCGCGGCGCCAGCATGGGCCGTGCACACCTGCGCCTCCAGGCCGGCCGTTCGGCCGGTTTCAATATACTAGGGTTTACCCTATAATGGTTTATACTTAATCTCGTCTCCAGAGACTTCACGCCGAGGACAGCAACATGTTGGCCCCTTTTTCGAACTATCCCGTCAATGAAGCCTTCGAACGCCTGATGGCCGAAGAACGCGCCGCGCGCGCTGCCCGTGCCGACCAGCCCCGCACCGGCCTGCTGCAACGCATCCTGGATGCCGTCTCCGGCCTCCGGCCGGTCGCTTCGCGCACCTGATCGACGGACACTGCGTCCCCGGGCGCGGCGCCGACGCCCGCCCGCTCACCATCCCCCGCCCCACGATCCCCCGAGGATCGCATACCGCTTCCCACATCGGCAGACCGCATGCCCTGCAAGGTCATCGCCTTGCCTTGCAGGACCGCATGCTATAGTGCGCGACGAAACAGGTATGCACCGTACGCCCAGGCGCCGGT
This sequence comes from Castellaniella daejeonensis, assembly GCF_039523555.1. Lineage (NCBI taxonomy): Bacteria > Pseudomonadati > Pseudomonadota > Betaproteobacteria > Burkholderiales > Alcaligenaceae > Castellaniella > Castellaniella daejeonensis. The sequence continues at coordinate 446,828 of NZ_BAAAFN010000015.1, read as the reverse complement.
GCATTCAAACGGGAAACAACGGCTCGTCCACGAGCCCAGATGTGCTGCCCCCGCAACGGTGCGCATGCCCCCATGCCAGCCCGATACCGGCCTGCTTCGACACCTGATACCGCCCGGCGCGGCCATCGGCATCCCCTTTCAGCGGCGGATCCAGGCCCTCGGGCGTTTTTCGATACCGGCGTGCGGGGACGCGCGCCAAACAGGGCCTCATCATGTCTGCTTCCTTCCCGCGCCGCCTCGCGGCCGCCTGCTGTCTCTTCCCCCTGGCCGCCACGGCCCAAACATCTTCCCCGGGCAGCGCAGTGCCCATGCTGCGGGACATCGTCGTCACGGCCAGCCGCAGCCCCGAACCCCTGGCCGACGTGGTGGGCGACGTCACCGTCATCGGACCGGAACAGCTGGTCGAGACACGTGGCGACGGCATCGCCGAAATCATCGGGCGCGCCCCGGGGGTGCAGTTCACGACGACCGGCGGGCCGCAGACGCAGACCAGCATTTACCTGCGCGGCGCGAATCCCAGCCAGACCCTGGTGCTGATCGACGGGATGCGGATCAACAGCTCCACCATGGGGGGCATCAATTTTCCCACCATCGACCCGGCCACGATCGAGCGCATCGAAATCCTGCGCGGCGCCGCCAGCAGCCTGTACGGCTCGGACGCCATCGGCGGCGTGATCAACATCATCACGAAGCAGGGCGAACAGAACCGCCCCCTGTCCGCCTGGGCCAACATCGGTTATGGCACCTACGAAACCGCCAGGTCCAGCCTGGGCCTGTCTGGTGCCGCATCGGGCTGGGACTACAGCTTCTCGACCAGCGCGGCGACCAGCAAGGGATTCGACGCTTTGCGGCGGCGCAAGGCCGACGGCACTGTCATCGCGGGCTACTATCCCGACAAGGACGGATACCGCAGTCACACTGTTTCAGGCACGCTCGGCTACCGCTGGGCCGAGGGCCACCGCATCGGCCTGACGGCTTACAACGGATATACGCGTGGCGACTATGACAACGAATTCACGCCTTATCCGAACACCTACGCCATCTACCGCCAGCAAGCCTACAGTCTGACCAGCACGGACAGCATCACGGGCTGGTGGGAAAGCGAGCTGCGGTTCGGCTTTACCAAGGACGACAACGACAATCGCAGCGACTCGTCCAGCGTGTTCAATTCGCTCAAGCGCCACTACAGCTGGACCAATACATTCAGGCCGCATGCCGACCACCGAATCTCCGTCCTTCTGGAACGCCAGGAAGAGCGTGTGCAGGCCACGACCACCCGATATGACCAGGATGCACGCGACACAAACGCGGCCGCACTGATCTACAAGGGCCGGGTCAACCGCCTGCACACACAGGCCAGTGTCCGCAACGACAATATCTCCGGCTACGGCAACCAGACGACCGGCAGCCTGGGCCTGGACTTTGACCTGACGGACACATGGCAGATCGGCATTGCCGGCAACACCGGCTTTCACGCGCCGACGTTCAATGATCTGTACTATCCCGGATTCGGCGGCCTGTACCAGGGCAATCCCGACCTTAAACCCGAAAAATCGAAGAATATCGAAGCACACCTTGTCTACGAAGGTGAACGGGACACAGTGCGAATCACAGCATTCCAGAACAAGATCAGGAATCTCATTGCCACCAGCCCGTCCTTTCCATTCTCACCGGAAAATATCGGCAGCGCGACACTGCTCGGCCTGACACTGGAAGGCTCCCACCGCTTCAACAACACGACCCTTCGTGGAAGCATCGATCTGCTCGATCCGCGCAACGACAATCCGAAGCCCGGCGAAGACTCACAACTCCCGCTGCGCGCCCGCCAAGTCTTTCATCTGAGTGCCGAGCACCGCATTCAAGCCCTGAAGGTCGGCGCCGAGTATCAATACACCGGCAATCGGCTGGACTCCGTTACAAAGACCCGCCTGGGCGGCTACTCCCTGGTCAACCTGACGGCCGCCTACGACTTCAGCAAGTCGCTGGGCGTGCAAGTGCGCTGGAACAACGTGCTGGACAAGGACTACGTACTGGTGGACGGCTACAACACGCCGGGCTCCAACGTGTTCGTGAACCTGTCCTGGCGGATGTAGCGATGACGCGGGCGACGGGCGGATCCAGTGGGTTGCGGCGCCGCATCCTGGGCCTGGCGTCCGCCGCCATCCTGGGCCTGTGCTCCGCAGCCTGGGCCGGCGCCGTCCGGCACGGCACGCCACCCCGCATCGTCACCCTGGCGCCCAATGCCACCGAACTGGTCTACGCTGCAGGCGCCGGCACCGACATCGTCGGCACCGTCCTGCGCAGCGACTATCCGCCCGAAGCGCGCGCCATTCCGCGCATCGGCGACGGCATCCAATTCAGCGAGGAAGCCATCCTGGCACTGCATCCGACGCTGGTGGTCGGCTGGCAGCCGACCGACGGCACGCGAGCCCTGGAACAACGCCTGGCGCCCCTGGGCGTGCCGCTGGTCTACGCCAATCCGAAATCGCTGGATGACATCCCGGCCCTGGTCCGCGACCTGGGCGAACGCCTGGGCACCCGCGCCGCGGCCGGAGAAGCCGCACTCAGCCTGGAACGCCGCATACGGGCACTGTGGCCGGCTCCGCCTCCGCCGCAGTCCGTCTTCATCGAGATCAGCGCCGATCCGCTGTACACCCTGGGCCGCGATCCACTGACCAACGACCTGCTGGGCCGCTGCGGCGGCGTCAACCCGTACGCCGGCAGCCTCCTGGCCGCGCCGCAGGTCAGCGTGGAATCCGTGCTGCGCCTGAATCCGCAAGTGATGATCCTGTCACCCTACGGCAGCGAGACCCTGGCCGCCCGCAGAGACTGGTGGGCGCGCCACGGCCTGGAGGCGGCACGCGCAAGGCGCATCTACGCCATCGACCCCGACTGGCTGCACCGTCCGGGACCGCGCCTGGTCGATGCCGCCGAGGCAATCTGCGCGGACCTGCGCGAGGCCCGGACCCGCCAGTCGCACTGAAGCGTTGCACCGTCTCCGGGAACGATCGATCTATATAATAATAAGTTATTTAAACACATTATCTAACAATAGAAACATCTTTTGTAGCCTTAAAAACATTATGTGACAATCCCCGCTCCGGGCCGCATGGCAAGACCTGCGGACCGGCACAAAAAAATCAAATCGCTCCTGGGGGAACGCACATGAGGCGGCTACTCATCACCTGCATTTGCGCTGCCGTTCTGGCCGGCTGCGCCACGCCGGAATCAACACGCAACTTCAAGCTCGAACTTCAGTCGGGCAACATCCCCGCCGCCACCGAGCGAGCGGTCAAGGAATCCGCCCCGGACAAGGAAGGCCAGCCCGGCAACCTGCTGTGGGCGCTGGAAGCCGGCACGCTGCTGCGCTACAGCACCCTCAGCGAACGCTCGACCCGCATGCTCGACGGTGCCGAAGTCCTGATGAAGGAAGACGACACGCGCAACGTGGTGGCCAGCGGCGGCCAACAGGTCGCCGCCGTCCTGACCAACGACAACGTCCTGCCGTACTCGCCCAACGTGTACGACACGGTGATGCTGAACACCTACAAGGCATTGAACTTCTGGCAGCAAGGCGACTACGCCAACGCCCGGGTCGAATGGAACCGCGTCGACGACCGCCAGCGCCGCGCCGCAGAGCACTTCGAAGCCGAGATCGCCAAGCAGCGCGACGCGGTCGAAACCAGCGACAACGCCGATCTGGTCAACCGCAGTCTGGCCGGGTCGGATGCCGCATTCGAAAAAGCCGGTGTGGATGTCAGCCAGTGGACTCCCTACGCCGGCTACATCAACCCGGCCGCGCTGTACCTGCATGGCTTGTATTTCCTGCTCAATAGCGAAGGCAAGGCCGACTATGAAAAGGCCAGGACCAGCCTGGAACGCGCCTTCGCACTGACCAAGCATGCCCAGGTCAAGGCCGACCTTGCCTCGGCACGCAGACCCAGGACCCTGAAGCCCGCCGTGTGGATCCTGCTGGAGAATGGCATGGCGGCCTCGAAACGCGAACTGCGCATCGACCTGCCGCTGTTCCTGGTCACGGGTGCGGTGCACTACACCGGCATCGCCCTGCCCATCATCGAGGACGGCGTCCCCGCCTACCCGCACATCGCCGTCGGCCGCCAGCAAAGCCAGCCCCTGGCCGACATGGATACCATCATCAAGGGCGAGTTCAAGACGCGTTTCAACGCGATCCTGGTGCGGGAGATCATCCGCGCCACGGCCAAGACCGTGCTGCAAAAGCAGATGAACGACCAGAACCCCTGGCTGGGGCTGGCTGCCGCCGTCGCCCAGGCGGCCTCCACCCAGGCCGACCTGCGCAGCTGGATCACCCTGCCGCACGACTTCCAGCTGATGCAGGTGCCCTACCCCAAGGATAACGTCCTGACGCTGACGCTGCCCGGCATCGAGGCCAGCATCGACGTGCCGCTGCCCGAACGAAAGGCGCCGGTCCTGGTCTATGTCCGCGCCCTCAACACGTCGACCACACCCAGCATCCAGGTCCTGGCCTCGAAATGAACGACTCACCATCCCTCACCATCCCGACCAGAGGTACACCCATGAACACTCGCGCCCTGCTTTCCGTGTCCGCGCTCTGCCTGGCCCTTGCCGGCTGCGCCACGCCCACCCACTACGTCGACATGAAGAACGACACCGTCGCCGTGATGGGCCTGGATTACAAGGATTTCGAAAACGCCGCCACGGAACTGGTCAACCAGATGCTCGCATCGCCGCTGATGGTGCACCCCAAGTCCAACCAGGGTGCGCGCTATGTGCTGACGGTGTCCAACGTCATCAACGACACCGCCCAGCGCATCGATACCGACCAGCTGACCAAGAAGATCCGCATCAGCCTGCTGAATTCGGGCCGCTTCATCGTCACCACGGCCGTCGGCCTGAACGGCCCCGAAGACGCGATGACCGCCAAGTCCCGCCAGTTGAAATCATCGAAGATGATCAACCAGCGCACCGTCAAGAAAGACGGCCGGGTGATTGCTCCCGATTTCTCGCTCTCGGGCAAGATCATCCAGCGCAACAATCGCGTCAGCAGCCGCACCCAGCAGGTCGATTACTACTTCCAGCTGACCATGACCAATCTGGACGACGGCCTGGCCTACTGGGAAGGCGAATACCCCATCGTGAAACGCGGGGACAACCGCACCGTCAGCTGGTGAGCCGCGATGAAGACCTCTTCTCTTCTGGCATTGTGCCTGGCGTTGGCCTGGCCGTTCTCCGGCCAGGCACAACAGGCGACGGAAGTCACCGTGCAGGCCCACGGCTACGGCGACACCTATGAGCAGGCCATCGAATCCGCGCTGGGCGACGCGGTGCGCCAGGTCACGGGCGCGCAGGTTGCCACCCGGTCGGCGGGCCCCAAGGCCACGCTTTCGGTCAAGGAATCCGGCGAAGGCGAAATCACCGCCGGCTACAGCAGCCTGAATACCGAAGGCAAGCTCCAGTCGCCCGGCAAGGGCGCGTCCAAGACTGCCAGCGGCAGCGCACACATCGAAGGCGCGGGGGCCTCGCGCACCACGCTCGAAGCCGGCATCGGCAGCGAGAACCGCGTGACCAGCCAGGGCAAGGTCAAGGGCTACAAGGTCATCCGGCAGTCCTGCGAGAACAAGGGCTGCGAGGTCGACCTGGAAGTGGCGGTCGAAAAGATCGAGTTCAAGTCCAAGGCGCCACAGGCCCAGCGCGACAGCATCGCCGTCGTCACCACCGGACGATTGCGCAAGAGCGCCAACGCCGACCAGTTGCGCCAGGCGCTGACCGACAAGCTCGTCAAGAGCGGCCGCTTCACCGTGCTGGATCGCAGCAACGACAGCGCCATCGGCCAGGAGCTGAGCCTGCTCGAAAGCGATCAGGCCTCCGACGAACAGCGTGGCAAGCTCGGCCAGGCGCTGGGCGCCGATTTCATGCTGATCGTCGACCTGACGCAGGCCGGCGTATCCACCAAGGTCAAGGAAGAATTCATCGACCTGACGGGTGAAACCAACCGCGAGGTCTCGACATCGACCCGTGCCTCGGTGCGCTACACCTTGGTCGAATCGGCCACCCGCGCCGTGCGGTGGTCCGATTCCAGCAGCTTCAGCTCCAGCGGCAACAAGCTCAGCGCGGCCCTGGACGGGTTCCTGGACAAAATCATCGGCGATATCTCCGAGATCGTCAGCCCGCCAAAGGTCGTCGCCGTGACCAATGGCCGGGTCGTCATCAATCGTGGCCAGGGCCTGGCGGCCAGCGGCCAGACCTACGACATCTATGCGCAAGGCGAGGCCCTGATCGACCCCGATACCGGAGAGCAGCTGGGCGCCGCCGAAGAACGCGTCGCAACGATCCGCATCGGCACCGTACAGGCCAGGATTGCCTATGGCGACATCATCAGCGGCAGCGCAGACGCCATTTCCCGGGGCGCGGTGGCCCGCCTGCAGGCGCCAGCGCCCGCAGCCAAGCCCCCCGCCAGGAAACCCGCACGCAAGAAAGCCGCGGAATCCGACCAGCAGGTCGAGGAAGGCGGCGGCATCATCCTGCACTGACCGTGGCGGCAATCTCACGGGGCGGCCTGGAAACGTCTGTCGGGAAAGCGCAGCCATCGGGCCGCCGCAAATGGATTATCCTTGGGGGTGGCCGCCCGACGCGGCTGCCCGCTTTCCGGTTCTTCAGACACACACCTCCATGACCACCCCAGACACCCTCACCATCGCCGACCGCGTATTCCATTCCCGCCTGCTGGTCGGCACCGGCAAGTACCGGGATTTCGAACAGACCCGCGAAGCCATCGAAGCCAGCGGCGCCGAAATCGTCACCGTCGCCATCCGCCGCACCAACATCGGCCAGAACCCGGGCGAGCCCAACCTGCTGGATTTCCTGTCACCGGACCGCTACACCATCCTGCCGAACACGGCTGGCTGCTACACCGCCGAAGACGCCGTACGCACGCTGCGCCTGGCGCGGGAACTGCTGGACGGCCACAACCTGGTCAAGCTCGAAGTCCTGGGCGATTCGGGCAACCTGTTCCCCAACATGCCGGAAACCCTGGCCGCCGCCCGCACGCTGGTGGCCGAAGGCTTCCAGGTCATGGTGTATTGCAGCGACGACCCGATCCAATGCCGCATGCTGGAAGACATCGGCGTCGCGGCCGTGATGCCGCTGGCATCGCTGATCGGTTCGGGCATGGGCATCGTCAACCCCTGGAACCTGCGCCTGATCATCGACCAGGCCCGCGTGCCGGTGCTGGTGGACGCCGGGGTGGGCACGGCATCGGATGCCGCCATCGCCATGGAACTGGGCTGCGATGCCATCCTGATGAACACGGCGATCGCCGGCGCGCGCGACCCGATCCGCATGGCACGCGCCATGCGCCTGGGCGTGCAAGCCGGGCGCGAGGCCTACCTGGCCGGCCGCATCAAGCGCAAGTACTACGACGCCGACCCCAGCTCGCCTTCCGAAGGCCTGCTGCCCTCGACCCGGGCCGCCTGATCCCGATCCCGCACTCGCCGGGACGCATGCGTCCCGGCCCCATCCGCACGGAGCCTGCGATGATCCCCAATACCCTGTCGATTGCCGGCGTGGACCCCTCGGGCGGCGCCGGCGTGCTGGCCGATGTCAAGACCATGAGCGCCCTGGGCGCCTACGGCATGGCCGTGATCGCCGCGCTGACCGCGCAGAACACGCAGGCGGTCACGGGCATTTCTCCCGTGCCGCCGGAATTCGTCGCTGCGCAGATCGACACGCTGTTCAACGACGTGCGCGTGGACGCCGTGAAGATCGGCATGCTGGGCCAGGCCGGCGTCACCCGTGTGGTGGCCGACCGCCTGGAGCACTGGAAACCGGCGCATCTGGTGCTCGATCCCGTGATGGTCGCCAAGAGCGGCGATCACCTGCTGGAACGCCAGGCGCTGGACGCGCTGCGCGAAGGCCTGATCCCGCTGGCCACCGTCATCACGCCCAACCTGCCGGAAGCGGGGGTACTGCTGGGGCAAAGCCCCGTCGACAACCTGAAGGACATGCGCCGCGTCGCCGAGCGCCTGCGCCGGCTGCTGGCCGACGACGGCGAACGCTGGGTCCTCCTGAAAGGCGGCCATCTGCCGGGCAACGACACCATCGACCTGCTGCACGACGGCGACCGGCTGATCGAACTGCCGGGCCGGCGCATCGACACGCCCAACACCCACGGCACCGGCTGCACACTGTCGGCGGCGATGGCCGCCCTGCTGCCGCGCGCACCCGGCGTGCCCGAAGCCGCCCGCCACGCCAAGGCCTGGCTGGAACGCGCCATCGCCGCATCCGGCCAGCTCCAGGTGGGCTCCGGCCACGGCCCGGTGCATCACTTCCACGCCTTGTGGCCCGCTTCGCAGACCTGATCCCGCGCAAGCCCGCCATGCGGGCTGCTGGCCTATAATCGGACTCGAATCAAACTCTGGTACCCCTGCGACATGAACGTCAACGACATCACCGACGCCGATCGTGCCCGCTTCAACATGGTCGAACAGCAGATCCGCCCCTGGAACGTCCAGGACGAACGGGTGCTGCAAGCCGTCTTCGACATGCCCCGCGAGCGCTTCGTTCCGCCCCAGATGCGCGCCCTGGCCTTCACGGACACGGAATTGCCACTGGTGATCGACGGCGTCGATACCCGCGAAACCATGCTGTCCCCCAAGGTCGAGGCCAAGCTGGCCGAAGAACTGCAACTGAAACCCACGGACTGCGTCCTGGAAATCGGCACGGGATCGGGCTACCAGGCCGCCCTGCTGTCGCGCCTGTGCCAGCAGGTCACCAGTATCGAGCTCGAAAGCCGCCTGTCGGCCTTTGCCCAGGCAAACCTGGCGCGCAGCCAGGTCGCCAACGTCACCGTGGAAACCGGCGACGCGCACGCCGGCTGGGGCACCGCCGAATACGATGCCATCCTGATCACCGGTTCCGTCCCTTCGGTGCCCGACGCGCTGAAATACCAGCTGGCCGTGGGCGGCCGCCTGGTGGCCATCGTCGGCCACAACCCGATCATGACCGTGTGCCGCATCACGCGCACCAGCGCTGCGAATTTCGACACCGTGTCCATCTTCGACACCTACGTGAAGCCCCTGCGCGGCACCGCGCGGTCGCGCTTCAAGTTCTAAGGCCTGCAAAGCCGCCAGTCCGGATCCGGACCGCAACCTGCCCCAGGGGGCGGGCCTGCGGTCAGGTCCGGATTTTCTTCAGGAGCGCCGTGGTCGAGCGCTGATGCTCGAACGGAATGGCCACGGCCCGTCCGCCCCAGCCGCGCACCACCGCAGTTTCAGGCAGCGCATCCATGTCGTAGTCGCCGCCCTTGACGATCACGTCGGGCCGCAGGGCACGGATCAGTTCCAGCGGCGTGTCTTCCGGGAACAGCACCACCCCGTCCACACATGCCAGGGCGGCCAGCAGCGCTGCCCGGTCTTCCTGGACATTCAGCGGCCGGTCGTCGCCCTTGCCCAGGCGGCGCACGGAATCGTCCGTGTTCACCCCCACGATCAGCGAGGCCCCCAGCTCGGCCGCCTCGTCCAGATAGGTGACATGGCCGCGATGCAGGATGTCGAACACGCCGTTGGTGAAGACCAGCGGCCGCGGGAAGCGGCCGTTGCGCACGGCCTGCTCGCAGGCCGCGCGATCAAGGATCTTGGATTCGAAGCGGGCCATCACACGCCGCCCCCGCGCGTCAGCGCCCAGACCGCCACGCCCAGGCCGGCCGCCAGGATGCCGCACAGCACGGCCAGCAGCCGGTTGGAACGGTCCTGGGCACGGCGCAGGCGTTCGAGCTCGGTCCGCATTGCCGGCCCCGGGTCGGGATGGTTCAGGCGGGCATAGGCCAGGCGGGGAATCTGCGGCAGGATCTGGGCCCACTGGCTGGCTTCCTGGTCCAGGCGCTGGCGCAGGCCGCGCAGGCCGACGCGCTGATGCATCCATTTTTCCAGGAAGGGCTTGGCGGTTTGCCACAGGTCCAGGTTGGGATCCAGTTCGCGCCCCATGCCTTCGACGTTGAGCAGGGTCTTCTGCAGCAGCACCAGCTGCGGCTGGATTTCCACGTTGAAGCGCCGCGAGGTCTGGAACAGGCGCAGCAGCACCTGCCCCAGGGATATTTCCGCCAGCGGCCGGTCGAAATACGGCTCGCAGACGGCTCGCACCGCACCCTCGAGTTCTTCTTCGCGCGTCGTGGGCGGCACCCACCCGGACTCGATGTGCAGCTGGGCAACCCGGCGGTAGTCGCGCCGGAAGAAGGCGAGGAAGTTCTGCGCCAGATAGTTCTTGTCGAATTCGGACAGCGAGCCGACGATGCCGAAATCCAGGGCGATGTAGCGCCCCAGGGTATCGGGATCGTCGGAGACGTAGATGTTGCCCGGGTGCATGTCGGCATGGAAAAAGCCGTCCGTGAACACCTGCATGAAAAAGATTTCCACGCCCTGGCGGGCCAGCAGCGGGATGTCCACACCCAGGGCGCGCAGGCGATCGACCTGGCTGACCGGCACGCCGCGCATGCGTTCCATGGTGAAGACCTGGCTGGCGCAGTATTCCCAGACGACTTCCGGCACGCGCAGCAGGTGGGCCCGGCCGGTGTCGGGGCCGAAATTGCGCCGCAGCTGGCTGCAGTTCGCGGCTTCGCGGATCAGGTCGAGTTCGTCGTGCAGGTATTTGTCGAATTCGGCCACGACCTCGCGTGGCTTCAGGCGCCGCCCGTCGGGTGCCAGCCGCTCGACCAGCCCTGCCAGCGTGCGCAGCAGCTTGAGATCGCGCTCGATGGCTTCGCGCATGCCCGGGCGCAGGACCTTGACGGCGACCTCGCGGCCGTCGTGCAGCACGGCGAAATGCACCTGGGCGATCGAGGCCGAGGCCACGGGATCGCGCTCGAACCGGGCGAACAAGTCCTGCGGCGCCTTGCCCAGGGACTCATGGATGATGTCGGCGGCCTGATCGGACGGGAACGGCGGCACGCGATCCTGGAGCCGCGCCAGTTCGTCGGCGATATCCTGGGGCACCAGGTCGCGGCGCGTGGACAGGACCTGGCCGAATTTCACGTAGATCGGCCCCAGGGTTTCAAGGGCCAGCCGCAGGCGCTCGCCGCGCGCGCGGCGCGGGCGGCGGCCCAGGCAGGCGATCTTCAGCAGCGCATGCGCCCAGGGATGCTGGATGCCGGACAGGACCAGTTCGTCGAGCCGGTAGCGCAGGCCGATCCACAGAATGTAGACCAGGCGCAGGAACGTCAGCATGTCCCGCCCTCCAGCCGGCGCAGGCGCGCATCGAGACGCTCCAGCCGGGATTCGAGCGCCTGGCGTTCCGATACCCAGGCCTGGAAGTCCGTGCCGCGGATGCCCAGGCCGGATTCCTCGCCCAGGTATTCCGAGATGTTGTCCTGCGCGCGGCGCACGGCCTGCCGCAGGCCGCCTGCAAATTCGCGTGCACCCCGAGTCAGGCGGACTGCCGCCACGTCGCCGACGACGCGCGACAGGTCGTCTTCCATGTCCCAGCGCAGGCCGCGGGCCAGGTCGGACACCAGGTGGGCCAGCCCGGCATCGCCCTGGATACGGGCCAGGCCCGTGACCCCCGCCAGCCCTTCGCTGCGCCAGGCGCCGGGCAGATCGCGGCGGCGCTCCGGCGGGATGGACAGCACCACGTCGGGCACCACGGCCCGGTCGCAGGGCCGCAGCGAACCGTCGGATGCGATCGCGCATTGCAGCGTCCAGGGCTCGCCGCCCGTCAGCCGCAGCGATTTGCCGGCGTGGGCCGCCAGCCGTTCGCGCGCCCAGGGTTCTCGGTGCAGCAGCGCATTCAGCCCCCGGAGCAGGACATCGGAAGGAGCGGGAAAGGGAAAGGGAAGAGGCATGATCATGAACGACGGGGCCGCGGGTGCGCCGGATCGGGCGCAGGCCCCAGTTTACCGGTTTTGCACCCCCTGCACGCAGGCCGCAGGATGCGTGCGCACCCGGCCCGCGGCCTTTTGCGCATGCCGGAATGCAGGCGGCCGCCCTCCCCGGCAAGGGGTGGGCGGCCGCACGAGCCGCTCGGGCGTGGATCAGCGCGCGTTGGTCTGCTGGATGCCGGCCAGCAGCCAGCCTGCGCCGTCGGCCTTGTACAGGTTCCAGACCTCTTCGAAGTGGAAGGCCTCGGCCCCGGCCGATTCGCGCAGCATGCCGGAATAGCGCACGCTGGCCAGGTGGCCGCCAGCCACGGTCTCGATCCCCAGCAGCTCGGCATTGAGCAGCACGACTTCGGTGCGGTTGCCTTCTTCGGGACTGGGCAGGCGCGGAGTGATTTCAGCCAGCAGGTCATCGGTCAGGAATTCACGCAGGCCGTCGCGGTTGCCCGTATCCCACAGGGACTGCACATGGACGAACTGCTGCTTGGCCTGGTCCAGGAAGACAGGCACGTCGAAACCGGCCGGGATGAACCAGGACGGATCCTGGACCTGGACGGACGGCGCGGCCTCGATCACCGGGGCGCCGCTGGCCGCGGGCTCGGACGCCGGGCGCTCCGTCATGCCGAAGCCCCGATCCTGGGGTGCCGACTGGCGATAGGTATTGCCCGGCGCGGCGCCGGCCGTGGCCAGCGGGCGCTGGCCGCCCCGCAGGCGGCGCACCAGGAACATGACGGCAAAGACCACGAGGCCGATCAGCAGGGCGCTGGAGAGGAATTCCAGGAAGGCGCCGGACAGCCCCAGGCTGGACAGCAGCGCGGCAATGCCCAGGCCGGCGGCGATGCCGGCGATGGGGCCCAGCCAGCGGGACATGCCCGACTTGGCCGCTGTGCCCGCGGCCGCCGTGCCTGCCGCCGCACCGGCTGCCGGCGCCGTGGCGCGCTGGGTGGTCTGCGCGGCCGGCGGCGTCACGGCCTGGCGCTGCTTGATGACGTTGGTCGACTGGCGGCCGAAGCTCATGCCGCCGCCCATGCGGCGAGCATGCGCATCCTGGGTCACGGCCAGCAGGGACAGGGCCGCCATCAGCAACAGCGCGGCGGCAGCCCAGCGGGGTAGACGAAGGTTCATGGAGTCTCCTGGTATGGCAGGGCCGGAACGCATGCCGGCAACCTGACAGAAAGCTGAATGAACGTGAAAGTTACCACAGATCGTTCAAGCCCGCAGCGTGGAAACATCTGCTCGCAATGAGATGACCGAAGGCCGCCCACGGGCGGCCTTCGGCTGGCGCGACAAGAAGAACGCCGCGCCGGACGGCGCAGCGAAATGGATCAGCCGAGCCGGACGCCTTCGTGCAGCGCGACCACGCCGGCCGTCATGTTGAAGAACTGCACCCGGTCCAGCCCCGCTTCGCGCATCATGCCGGCCAGGGTTTCCTGGTCCGGGTGCATGCGGATGGACTCGGCCAGATAACGGTAGCTGGCCTCGTCTCCGGCCACCAGCTGGCCCATTTTCGGCAGGACGTTGAAGGAATACCAGTCGTAGGCGGGCGCCAGCGCGGGCGCCACGCGGGAAAATTCCAGCACCAGCAGCTTGCCGCCCGGTTTCAGCACACGACGCATTTCAGCCAGGGCACGATCCTTGTGCGTCATGTTGCGCAAGCCGAACGCCACCGACACCCGGTCGAAATACCGGTCGGGGAACGGCAGGCATTCGGCGTCGCAGACCGATACCGGCACCACCACGCCGCGGTCCAGCAGGCGATCGCGGCCCACGCGCAGCATGGAGTCGTTGATGTCGGTCAGCCAGACTTCGCCTTCGGGGCCGGCGCGGCGGGCAAAGGCGCGCGCCAGGTCGCCGGTGCCCCCGGCGATGTCCAGCACGCGCATGCCCGGGCGTACCTGGGCGCGGCCGATGGTGAAGGCTTTCCAGATGCGGTGCAGTCCGGCCGACATCAGGTCGTTCATCAGGTCATAGCGCGAAGCCACCGAATGGAAGACTTCGGCCACGCGGCGGGCCTTTTCCGATTCCTGGACGGTCTCGAAGCCGAAATGCGTCTGCTGACCCTGGCCGGCGCCGGGTGCGGATGTGCGGGATGTACTCATGATCCGCGTATCGTACCGCATCGGACCTCGTCGACGGCGAAAAACCCGTCACGGAATCCGCCATGTGACAGCGTCACATCAATGAAATAATGCGACCGTAAGATGACAACCGTGCCGGAACGCGTTGCCCGCGGCCGGAACGGCGAGACCCCAGCCCGGCCTCGCCGCCTTGCGAGACTTCCCCCATGCCCGCCACCATCCTGCTCATCGAAGACGAACCTGCCATCCGGGAACTGCTGTCAGTCAATCTGCAGCACGCCGGCTACAGCGTGCGCACCGCCCCGGACGCGCACCAGGCGCTGGAGCAGATCCAGCGTGTCCTGCCCGACCTGATCCTGCTCGACTGGATGCTGCCCGACCAGCCCGGCATCCGCCTGGCCCGCCAGCTGCGCAGCGATACCCGCACCCGCGACATCCCGCTGATCATGCTGACCGCCCGCAGCGCCGAGCAGGACAAGGTGGACGGACTGGAGGCCGGGGCCGACGACTACATCACCAAGCCTTTCTCTCCGCGCGAACTGCTGGCGCGCATCAAGTCCCTGCTGCGCCGGCGCGCGCCGCAACACACACCGGATCCGATCGAGGCCGGCGGACTGCGGCTGGAGCCGGATTCCCGGCGCGTGTCGGGCAACGGCCAGATCCTGCCCATGGGGCCCACCGAATTCCGCCTGCTACACTTTCTCATGACCCATGCAGAGCGCGTGTACAGCCGAGGCCAGTTGCTGGACCAGGTCTGGGGCGACCACGTCTTCGTCGAAGAGCGCACGGTCGACGTCCACATCCGTCGCCTGCGCAAGGCCTTGTCTCCCGCTGGCCTGGACGGCGTCATCCAGACCGCACGCGGGGCGGGCTACTGTTTCAGCACCACACATTCGCAATGAGCAAAACCCTCGTTTCCATCGCGCTCTGGGCGCTGGGCGGCTGGCTGCTGGGCGCCTGGCTGGGGGCCGCCACCGGCTGGGCCGTCTTCGCCCTGGGCCTGCTGCTGATGGTGCTGATCAGCGGCCTGCAGTTGTCGCGCATCGCCCGCTGGGTACGCGCCATCGACGAGCCGCCGCCGCCCTCGGTCGGCCCCTGGGACGAAATCCTGGCGCCCATCTACCGCAAGCTGAAGCAGAACCGCCTGGACCTGCAGGACCGCACGCGCAGCTTCCACCGCGCCCTGCTGGCTGCCGAGGCCCTGCCCGACGGCGCGCTGACACTGGATGCCGGGAAATCGCTGCAGTGGTGCAACCAGGCGGCGGCCGGCCACCTGGGCCTGGACCTGGACAGGGACCGCGGACACAGCATCCTGAACATCGTGCGCGCGCCGGAATTCGCCCGCTACGCCAGCCAGGACGCCTGGGACCGCCCCCTGATCCTGCACCTGGGGCACGGCAGCCAGGCCCGCACCCTGTCGCTGCACCTGGCCCCCTATGGCGTGGGCCAGTTCCTGATGGTCACGCGCGACATCACCCAGATCGAGCGGCTGGAAAACACCCGCAAGGACTTCGTCGCCAACGTATCCCACGAACTGCGCACGCCCCTGACCGTCCTGTCGGGCTTCGTCGAGACCCTGCAGGACATGCCCGGCGACGCCCTGACCGAAGAACAGCGCCGCCACTACCTGGACCTGATGGCCCAGCAGGCCCGCAACATGCAGGCCCTGGTCGCCGACCTGCTGACGCTGTCCTCGCTGGAATCGAGCCCCAACCGGGAAGGCACCCCTGTTTCGGTCACGGCCCTGGTGCGCACCGCCCTGGCCCAGGCGCAGGCTTTGTCAGGAGGACAGCATGCCTTCGACACCAATCTGGACGAGACCCTGCACATCCGCGGCCAGGACACCGAGCTGGCCTCGGCGATCGGCAACCTGCTGACCAATGCCGTCCGCTATACACCGGCGGGCGGCGCCATCACGGTCTCGTGGGAACCGACCCCGGACGGGGGCGCCGCCTACCGGGTCCGGGACACCGGCATCGGCATCGCGCCAGACGACATCCCCCGCCTGACGGAACGCTTCTTCCGGGTGGACAGGGGCCGTTCGCGCGCCACGGGCGGCACGGGACTGGGCCTGGCCATCGCCAAGCACGTTGCCATGCGCCATGAAGCCGTGCTGGACATCCGGAGCACCCCGGGGGAAGGCAGCCTCTTCAGCATCCTGTTTCCGCCGGCGCGGGTCTGCCCGCCCGACGCCCCTGCGGCACCGGCCCAGCCCCCATCGGCGTCCCGCGACGCCTGATTCGGACGGACCCGCCACGGCGGTGCGGCAACAGCAGCCGCGCGGTTACAGGAACAGGCGGTAAGCCGGATTGTCGGTTTCGTTCCAGCACGGATAGCCGAGCGTGGACAGGAATTCCTTGAAGGCCTTCTTGTCGGCGGGCGGCACCTGGATGCCCACCAGGATGCGCCCGTAGTCGTCGCCCTGGTTGCGGTAATGGAACAGGCTGATGTTCCAGTCCGGATTCATGGCCCCCAGGAACTTCATCAGGGCGCCGGGGCGCTCGGGGAATTCGAAGCGGTACAGCACTTCGTTTTCGGCCAGGCCCGAACGCCCGCCCACCATGTAGCGCAGGTGGGTCTTGGCCATTTCGTTGCTGGTCAGGTCCAGGGTGGGGAAATCCAGCTTGCGGAAATGCGCCGCCAGCTTCTCGATTTCGGATTCCGAGCGGATCTGCAGGCCGACATAGACATGCGCCAGTTCGGCATCGGAAATCCGGTAGTTGAATTCGGTGACGGCACGCTGCCCAACGGCTTCGCACAGGCGCAGGAAACTGCCCCGCTTTTCCGGCAGCGTGATGGCGAACAGGGCCTCGCGCGCCTCGCCGACGTCGGCACGCTCGGCCACGAACCGCAGGCGATCGAAATTCATGTTCGCGCCGCACGTGATGGCCACCAGGGTCTTGCCCTTCCATTTGTTCTGGGCGGCATAGCGCTTGGCCCCGGCCAGCGCCAGGGCGCCGGCCGGCTCCAGCACGCTGCGCGTATCCTGGAACACGTCCTTGATCCCCGCGCAGACGGCATCGGTGTCGACGGTGACGAAATCGTCCACGTATTCGCGCACCAGGCGGAAGGTTTCCTGGCCCACCTGCTTGACCGCGGTACCGTCGGAGAACAGCCCCACGTCGGCGAGCCGGACCCGGCGCCCGGCCTGGACGCTGCGCACCATGGCGTCGGAATCCACGGTCTGCACGCCGATGACCTTGATTTCCGGGCGCAGCTGCTTGATATAGGCAGCCACCCCCGCGATCAGCCCGCCGCCGCCGATGGCAACGAAGATCGCGTCGATGGGACCGGGGTGCTGGCGCAGGATTTCCATGCCCACGGTGCCCTGGCCGGCGATCACATCGGGATCGTCGAAGGGGTGCACGAACGTCAGGCCGTCGCGGGCCTGCAGTTCGGCGGCGTGCTCGGCCGCATCGGTGAAGCTGTCGCCGAACAGCACGACTTCGCCGCCCAGGGCGCGCACGGCGTCGATCTTGACCTGGGGCGTGGTCACGGGCATGACGATCACCGCCCGACACTTCAGGCGGCTGGCCGCCAGCGCGACCCCCTGGGCATGATTGCCGGCCGACGCGGCAATGACGCCGCGCCGCAACTCATCCTGGCTCAGGTGGGCCATCTTGTTGTAGGCGCCGCGCAGCTTGAAGCTGAACACGGGCTGGGTGTCTTCCCGCTTGAGCAGCACGGTGTTGCCGATCCGCTTCGAAATCCGGGGCGCCAGGTCCAGTGAAGTCTCGTGGGCGACGTCATAGACTTTGGACGTCAGGATGCGTTTCAGGTAATCGACGGACATGGCGCAGGCGCAATTGGACACGGAATCAAAAAGAATATCATAGGGCCGCGTCCCCCGATCCGCGCCCGGCGCAGCCCGCGCGCCGGCCAGGAGCCGATCCGCACACAGGCCGCAGGCTCGACAAACTTGGTGTCACGCCGTAAAGTTCTGTCACTCAAGACAGGCGGATTCCAGCGCCGTCCGCGCCGGACATGGATGGGAGAACCCTCTGATGACACTGCCCGCCAGGCAGGGCAGCCCCCGCAAGCCGCAGGTCCCCGACAGGATCGGACCACGGCTGCCCAGCCTGTCGCTCCTGCAACTGCTGATCCTGCTGGTCGGCATCGCAGCCATTATCCTGATCTGGATCGCCACCCTGCAGCGCGCCACCTTCGAGCGCGCCCAGGCCGTGGCCGCTGCCATGCGCTCCAATGCCAACCTGGCGATCGCACTGGAACAGCAGGTGACCCGCACCCTGAAAGAGGCCGAGCAGATTGCCGTCTTCGCCCGCCAGCAATACCTGCGCGAAGGCGCCGGCCTGGATCTGACGCGCTGGGCCCGGCACCGCATCATCCGGGACTCGGCCTTCACCATCCTCAGCATCGTCGACGAGACCGGCGCCATCGTCACCAGCACGCAAGGCCTCAGCCCCGTCAATTACGCCGACCGCGATTTCTTCACGCAGCAGCGCGACAACCCGCAAGACACCCTCTACCTGGACCACCCCGTGCTGGGCCGGATCTCGAACCAGTGGCGCATTCCCATGTCCCTGCGCATCACCAGGCCGGACGGCGGTTTCGGCGGCGTGGTGGTCCTGTCGGTGGATCCGGCCAACCTCGCCACGCTCTACGGCGGCATTCGCCCGGGTCCCTCCGACATGCTGGAAATCGCCGGGCTGGATGGCGTCCTGCGCAGCCGCCTGATCGGTGAGCACACCACCTACGGCCTGGATGCCGGCAAGCATCCCTGGAACCTGCGCCAGGCCACCCAGCCGGAAGGCTCGTTCGTGGACGACGGCAATTCCATCGACGGCATCACCCGCATCATCAGCTACCGGACGATGGACAGCTATCCGCTGATGATCACGGTCGGCACGAACTACGCCGAGGTCCTGCGGCCCGTCCGGCAGCGCCGCACCACCTACCTGATCCTGGCAGGCAGCGCCACGGCCGCCCTGCTCGCCCTCGCCGCCCTGTTCCTTTTCGTGTCGCTGCGCCAGCGCGCGGCCACCGAGGCCCTGGAAGCCAACGAGGCCCTGTTCCGCGCCACGTTCCATCAGGCGGCCATGGGCATCGCCCGCATTGCGCCCGACGGCCGCTTCCTGGAAGTCAACGAAAAGTTCTGCCGCATGCTGGGCTACGACACGCCCGAGATGCTCGAACGAACCCTGTTCGACCTGGTCGCACCGGGCGACCGGGACAAGACCCGCGCCTTCCTGAAAGGCCGGCTGACGGCGCACTTCCTGGGCCCCCCGCCCGAAATCGAGAAGCCCTACCGACGCCGCGACGGCAGCACGCTCTGGGTCTGCGAGGCCCTGAGCGTCGTGCGCGATGCGGCGGGCATGCCGGATTTCCTGGTGGCCGTCGTGCAAGACATCACGGCGCGCAAGAACCTGGAAACCCGCCTGTCGCACGATGCCCTGCACGACTCGCTGACCGGCCTGCCCAATCGCGTCATGTTCCAGGACCGCTGCGCCCGGGCCCTCGAGGCGGCGAACCGACACAACGGCCTGGCGGCCGTGCTGTACCTGGACCTGGACGGCTTCAAGGAAGTCAACGACAGCCATGGCCACACGATCGGCGACATCCTGCTGCAGCAGGTGGCCCGCCGGCTGGAGCACTGCGTTCGCGCCGATTCCGAGGACACCGTGTCCCGCTTCGGCGGCGACGAGTTCGGCATCGTCCTGTCGGGCCTGGACAGCCTCGAAGGCTGCGAACGGGTTGCCCGCACGATCCTCGAAGCCCTGTCCCAGCCCTTCGACCTGACCGATGACATCCAGGTACATGTCCACGCCAGCATCGGCGCGGCAATCCACCCCCGGCACGGCCAGGACCCGGATACCCTGGTGGCCCACGCCGACGCCGCCATGTACGCCGCCAAGCAATCCGGCAAGAACCGCTTTCGCTGGGAACCCCTGCCCACTGCGCAGACTGACCGGGCGGCTCCGACGGTACGGCCGTAGCCGGCCCGGCCGGGCTACACTCCACCACCATGGAAGCCTGGCTGCAATCCTCGATCCACACTCTGCTGGCCCTGTTCGCGCTGCCCCGGATCGGGCTGCCCGCGGTGTTCCTCGTCAGCCTGGTGTCGGCCACGCTGCTCCCGATGGGATCGGAGCCGGCCGTCTTCGCCTACGTGCAGATCGCCCCCGCCATGTTCTGGCCCGCCGTCCTGGTCGCCACCGCGGGCAACACGCTCGGAGGCGCCATCAGCTACGCCATGGGCGCTGGCGCGGAGGCCGCCTGGCACCGCTGGCGGGCCCGGCAGGCAGCCGATCACGGCGACCCGCCCACCCCGCCTTCCGGCTGCGCCCCATCCGATCCGGTCCCCGATGACGCAACGCCGTCCCGCCCGGCGGCGCCGCCGGCAAGCCACGCCTCGCCCGGCGGCCGCTGGCATGCGCTGTCCGCCCGATGGTTCCACCGCTTCGGGCCACCCACGCTGCTGCTGTCCTGGCTACCCGTCGTCGGCGACCCGCTGTGCGCCGTGGCCGGCTGGCTGCGCCTGCCCTTCTGGCCCTGCGTGTTCTATATGGCCGTCGGCAAATGCCTGCGCTACGTCGTCATGACGGCCGCCCTGCTGCACGCCTGGCCGTGGGTCAGCGGCTGGCTGTGAGCGGCGTGCCCCTTCGCCTCACGAGGCGCAAAGAACCCGCCGCAATAAGCTCATACGGAAACGCGGGTGTTTTGCCCTTAAACTAGGGGATTGCCCCTTTTCACTTCAGGGGCACCGATACCCATCGACACCTTCATGAACGCCCCTGTCGCCCGCGAACTGCTCGCATCCCCCCAGGCGCCGCGCCTGCGCGAAATCCCCTACAACTACACCTCATGGTCGGACCGCGAAATCGTCTGCCGGCTGCTGGGCGAGGAATCCTGGCGGCTGCTGTCCGAACTCCGCTCGCAGCGGCGCACGGGCCGCTCGGCCCGGATGCTGTTCGAGGTGCTGGGCGACATCTGGGTGGTGCTGCGCAACCCCTACCTGCAGGACGACCTGCTGGATGACCCGAAGCGCCGCCACCTGCTGATCGAGGCCCTGAACCACCGGCTGGCCGAGATCGACCACCGCCGCGACGACGACCACGGCCCGCGCGACGCACAGGTCCAGAAGCTGCTGGCAGCCGCAAGGACCGCCGTGGCCGACTTCGAGGCCCGGTTCGTGGAAACGGCCGAACTGCGCCATGCCGCCCTGAAGAAACTGTCCCGCCTGACCCGGCGCGACAACATCCGCTTCGACGGCCTGTCGCGCGTCTCACACGTCACCGACGCCACCGACTGGCGCGTGGAATACCCCTTCGTCGTGCTGATGCCCGACACCGAGGACGAAATCGCCGTCCTGGTGCGCGCCTGCATCCGCCTGGGCCTGACCATCATCCCGCGCGGCGGCGGCACCGGCTACACCGGCGGCGCCATCCCCCTGTCGTGGCGGTCGGTGGTCATCAACACAGAAAAGCTGGATGCCATCGGCCCGGTCGAAACCGTCGCCCTGCCGGGTGTCGGGCAGCCCGTCCACACCATCCTGACCGGCGCCGGCGTGGTGACGCGCCGCGTGGCCGAAGCGGCCGAGGCCGCCGGGCGCGTCTTCGCCGTGGACCCGACATCGGCCGACGCCTCCTGCGTGGGCGGCAACGTTGCCATGAATGCCGGGGGCAAGAAGGCCGTGCTCTGGGGCACGGCCCTGGACAACCTGGCCTGGTGGCGCATGGTGGACCCCGAGGGCAATTGGCTGGAAGTCACCCGGCTGGACCACAACCTGGGCAAGATCCACGAGGTCGACGAGGCCCGCTTCGAGCTCAAGTGGTTCGACGGCGCCCGCAAGCCCGGACAGGCGCTGCTCAAGACCGAGATCCTGACCATCGAAGGCCGGCGCTTCCGCAAGGCCGGGCTGGGCAAGGACGTCACCGACAAGTTCCTCGCCGGCCTGCCCGGCGTGCAGAAGGAAGGCTGCGACGGCCTGATCACGGCCGCGCGCTGGATCCTGCATCGCATGCCGACGCACACACGCACGGTCTGCATGGAATTCTTCGGCCAGGCGCGCCAGGCCGTGCCGTCCATCGTCGAGGTCAAGAACTACCTGGACACCCGGGGCCGCGCCCAGGGGGTGCTGCTGGCGGGCCTGGAGCACCTGGACGAGCGCTATCTGCGCGCCGTCGGCTACGCCACCAAGAGCAAGCGCGGCACGCTGCCCAAGATGGTCCTGATCGGCGACATCGTCGGCGATGACGAGCACGCCGTGGCCCTGGCGGCCAGCGAGGTCGTGCGCATCGCCAACTCGCGCCACGGCGAAGGATTCATCGCCGCCAGCCCGGAAGCCCGCAAGAAATTCTGGCTGGACCGCGCCCGCACCGCCGCCATCGCCCGCCACACGAACGCCTTCAAGATCAACGAGGACGTGGTGATCCCGCTGGCGCGCATGGGCGAATACACCGATGCCATCGAACGCATCAACATCGAGCTGTCGACCCGCAACAAACTGCGCCTGGTGGACGCGCTGGAAGCCTACCTGGACGGCGACCTGCCGATCGGCAAGGCCGAAGACCCCGACGATGCCGAGCACACGCGCGATGTCATCCTGTCCGACCGCCGCCGCGACGCCCTGGACACCCTGACCGCCGTGCGCCGCCGCTGGGCCTGGCTGCTGGATCACCTGGACGCCCCGCTGGCCGGCAGCCTGGGCACCCTGGCCGATCTGGGCCTGGGCAGCCGCATCCCCGAACTGGAAGAGCGCCTGGCGGCCCAGCCGGACGCGCGCATCATCGATCTGGTCCAGGACCACACCCTGCGGATCTCCTGGAAAACCGATATCCGCGGCGCCATGGAACGCCACTTCGCCGGCGCCGAATGCGCCGCGATCCTGGCCGGACTGCAGGCCACCCACGACCGCATCCTGAAAAGCCGGGTCTTCGTCGCCCTGCACATGCACGCGGGCGACGGCAACGTCCACACCAACATCCCCGTCAACTCCGACGACTACGAGATGCTGCGCGAGGCCAACGACGCCGTGGCCCGCATCATGGGCATCGCCCGCGACCTGGACGGCGTGATTTCGGGCGAGCACGGCATCGGCCTGACGAAATACGAATTCCTCAGCGAGGCCGAACTGGCCCCCTTCCAGGAATACAAGCGCCGCATCGACCCGGAGGGCCGCTTCAACGCCGGCAAGCTGATGCCCGGAGCCGACCTGACGCGCGCCTGGACGCCCAGCTTCAACCTGCTGGGCTACGAATCGCTGATCATGCAGCGCACCGAGATCGGCGCCATCTCCAACGCCATCAAGGACTGTCTGCGCTGCGGCAAGTGCAAGCCGGTCTGCGCCACCCACGTGCCGCGCGCCAACCTGCTCTATTCGCCACGCAACAAGATCCTGGCGACCTCGCTGCTGATCGAGGCCTTCCTGTACGAGGAACAGACCCGGCGCGGCGTCAGCATCCGCCACTGGGAGGAATTCGAGGACGTCGGCGATCACTGCACACTGTGCCACAAGTGCTTCAACCCCTGCCCGGTGGACATCGATTTCGGCGACGTATCCATGGAAATGCGCTCCCTGCTTCGCCGCATGGGGAAAAAGTCCTTCAACCCCGGCACGGCGGCTTCGATGTTCTTCCTGAACGCGAAGGATCCGCGCGTCATCAAGGCCACCCGCACCGCCATGATCGGCATGGGCTACAAGGCCCAGCGCCTGGCCCACGACTTGCTGGCGCCCGTGACGAAAAAACAGGTGGCGCAGCCACCCGCCACAGTGGGCAAGGCCCCGGTGCGCGAGCAGGTGATCCACTTCGTCAACAAGAAGATGCCCGGCGGCCTGCCCAAGCAGACCGCCCGCAAGCTGCTGGACATCGAGGACCCGCACATCATCCCGATCATCCGCGACCCGGCCGCCACCGCCCCCGACAGCGAGGCGGTGTTCTATTTCCCGGGTTGCGGATCCGAGCGCCTGTTTTCCCAGGTGGGCCTGGCGACACAGGCGATGCTGTGGCACGTGGGCGTGCAGACCGTGCTGCCCCCCGGCTACCTATGCTGCGGATATCCGCAGCGCGGCAATGGCCTGGCCGACAAGGCCGAGCAGATGGTCACGGACAACCGCGTGCTGTTCCACCGCATGGCCACGACGCTGAACTACCTGGACATCAAGACCGTGGTGGTCAGTTGCGGCACCTGCTACGACCAGCTCGAAAGCTACCAGTTCGACAAGATCTTCCCCGGTTGCCGGCTGATCGACATCCACGAATACCTGCTGGAAAAGGGCGTGGACATCGCCGGCGTGCAGGGCGTGCGCTACATCTACCACGACCCCTGCCACACGCCCATGAAGCAGCAGGATCCGATGAAGACCGTGAAGTCCCTGCTGGGCTCGGACAAGGCCATCAAGACCGACCGCTGCTGCGGCGAATCCGGCACGCTGGCGGTTTCGCGCCCGGACATCTCCACCCAGATCCGCTTCCGCAAACAGGAGGAACTGGCGAAGAACACCGCCGCCATCCGCGCCGATGGATTCCAGGGCGAAGTGAAGATGGTGACGTCCTGTCCGTCCTGCCTGCAGGGCCTGGCGCGCTACGAGCAGGACACGGGGCTGTCGGCCGACTACATCGTGGTCGAGATGGCCCGGCACCTGCTGGGCGAGAACTGGATGCCGGATTACGTGAAGGCCGCCAACGCGGGCGGCATCGAGCGGGTGCTGGTGTAACCGGGCACCGTGGCCACTTCGCCACGCGGGAGAACCACGACTGGATAACCACTTTTTCAGAGTGGGTATTGGCAAACGATCAAAATTGATCTAAATTTGTTTTTGCTCTGAATTTTCAGAAAATACTGAAATCACAAGAACAAACGAATACCATGCCGCTCTCTTCACAATCCGAGCGCTTCATCCTGCACTTCGGCGAAATGGGCAGCCGCTGGGGCGTGAACCGTACCGTCGGTCAGATCTACGCACTCCTGTTCATCGCGCCGCATCCCCTGCACGCGGACGAAATCGCCGAAACACTGAAATTCTCGCGATCCAACGTCAGCATGGGACTCAAGGAGCTGCAATCATGGCGCCTGGTCCGCCAGGCGAACCGCGTCGGCGACCGGCGCGATTACTACGAATCACTGGGCGATGTCTGGGAAATCTTCCGCGTCCTCATGGAAGAAAAACGCAGGCGGGAGATCGATCCGACCCTCAGCCTGCTGCGCGACATGCTCCTTGAGGAACCCAAAAGCGAGGACGAGGCCCAGGCCCGCCAGCGCATGCAGTCCATGCTGGAGCTGATCGAACTGTCCACCGACTGGTTCGACGAGGTCCAGCGCCTTCCGCCAGAAACCCTGCAAAACCTGATGCGGCTCGGCGCCCGGGTCCAGAAGGTGCTCGATTTCGCCGGCAAGCTTCGCAGTCCCAAACCCTCGGGGAATCCATCATGATCGACTTCGACGTCGTCAACCTGTCGCGGTTCCAGTTCGCCGCCACCGCCCTGTATCACTTCCTGTTCGTGCCGCTCACGCTGGGCCTGTCCTTCCTGCTGGCGATCATGGAAAGCGTCTACGTCATGACCGGCCGCGCAATCTGGAAGCGCATGACGATGTTCTGGGGCTCGCTGTTCGGCATCAATTTCGCGCTCGGCGTGGCTACCGGCATCGTGATGGAGTTCCAGTTCGGCATGAACTGGTCCTACTACAGCCACTACGTCGGCGACATCTTCGGTGCGCCGCTGGCCATCGAGGGCCTGATGGCCTTCTTCCTCGAAGCCACGTTCGTCGGCCTGTTCTTCTTCGGCTGGGACAGACTGTCCAAGCTCGGCCATCTCGTCGTGACCTGGCTCGTCGCGTTGGGCACGAATCTTTCCGCCCTGTGGATCCTGATCGCCAACGGCTGGATGCAGAATCCCGTCGGCGCTGTGTTCAACCCCGACACCATGCGCATGGAAATGACCGACTTCGCCGCCGTGCTGTTCAATCCGGTGGCCCAGGCCAAGTTCGTGCATACCGTCAGCGCCGGCTACACCGCGGGCGCCATGTTCGTCATGGCGATCAGCGCCTGGTACCTGCTGCGCAAGCGGCACATCGACCTGGCCAAGCGCTCGATGGTCGTGGCCGCAAGCTTCGGCCTGGCCGCGTCGCTGTCCGTGGTCGTGCTGGGCGACGAGAGCGGCTACCTGACCACCGAGCACCAGAAAATGAAGATCGCGGCCATGGAATCCATGTGGCAGACGGAGCCCCCGCCCGCCAGCTTCAATCTGATCGCCATCCCCAATCAGGCGGAACGCAAGAATGATTTCGCCCTGGAGATCCCCTACGTGATGGGTATCATCGGCACGCGCTCGCTCACAACGCCCCTGCTGGGCATCAACGAACTGGTTGCGCGGGCCGAGACGCGCGTGCGCAACGGCATCGTTGCCTACGAAACCCTGCGTCACATCCGCGCCCATCCGGACGATCAGGCCGCCCGCAAGCGTTTCGAGGAAATCTGGCCCGATCTCGGCTACGGGCTGCTGCTCAAGCGCTATACACAGGATCTCTCCAAGGCGACAGACGACCAGATCCGCCAGGCGGCATTCGACACCGTCCCGAACGTGGCACCCCTGTTCTGGACATTCCGCATCATGGTGACCGTCGGCTTTTATCTGATCCTGTTCTTCGCCACCGCCTTCCTGCTCGCTTCGCGCGGACGCCTGGACGTCAGTCCCCGGATGCTGAAGATCGCGCTCTGGAGCCTTCCCCTACCCTGGGTGGCCATCGAATGCGGCTGGCTCGTGGCCGAATACGGCCGCCAGCCCTGGGTCATCGAAGGCGTGCTGCCCACCTACTACGCGGCCTCCGGTCTGACACTCGCGGACCTGGCCATCAGTCTGGCGGTCTTCCTGGTGCTGTACACCGCACTGCTGGTCATCGGCGTGAAAGTCATGCTGCGTGCCATCCGGAAGGGCCCCGGAGATGCGAGCGACCCTCTGGATCCAGCGGCACCCGGCGTGCCCGGACGGATCCCCCTGCAGGCCTGAACGGGAGAGCACAATGGAAACCTTGATTCCTCTGGACTATGGCACGCTGCGCGTGATCTGGTGGGCCCTGCTGGGCGCCCTGCTGATCGGCTTCGCAATCATGGACGGCTTCGATCTGGGCGTGGCCGCGCTGCTGCCCCTGGTCGCTCACACCGACGCCGAGCGACGCGTGGCGCTGAACCTCGTCGGTCCGGTCTGGGAAGGCAACCAGGTCTGGCTGATCACGGCGGGCGGTGCCATCTTCGCCGCCTGGCCCCTCCTGTACGCGGCATCCTTCTCGGGCTTCTATCTCGCCATGATGCTGGCACTGCTGGCACTGATCCTGCGGCCGGTCGGCTTCAAGTACCGCAGCAAGCTCGAAAACCCGCGCTGGCGCGGCAGCTGGGACGCCGCGCTATGCTTTTCCGGAACCATCGCGGCCCTGGTGTTCGGTGTGGCCATGGGCAATGTGATCCTGGGCGTGCCTTCGGGATTCGACCCGGACACCATGCGCCCCGTCTACTCGGGCCACTTCTTCCAGTTGTTCACACCCTTCGCCCTGCTGGCGGGCGTCCTGAGCGTCACGCTGGTGGCCATGCATGGCGCCGCGCTGCTGGCCTGGCGCACGGAAGACAGGGTGGCCGCCCGGGCGCGTCGCTGGGGAGCGAGGGCGGCCCTGCTGTCGCTCGCGCTGTTCCTGATCGGGGGCTTCTGGGTGGCGTACGGCATCCAGGGCCATGCCATCACCAGCCTCGTCGACCCCGGCGCCCCCTCCAACCCGCTGACCAAGAGCGTCGCGCTGCAGACCGGCGGCTGGCTGCGCAATTTCACGATCTGGCCCGCGATGTGGCTCGCTCCGGCCGCCGGCGCGTGCGGGGCACTGCTCACGGCCATCCTGCTGTCCATCGGCCGCGCCGGCCTCCTGTCGTTCCTGGCTTCATCCGCCTCGTTCGCCGGCGTGATCCTGACCGCGGGCTTCGCGCTGTTTCCCTTCATCCTGCCCTCATCGAGCCAGCCTGCGGCGGGGCTGACCGTCTGGGACGCGTCATCCAGCCATCTGACCCTGTGGATCATGCTGCTCGCGACCCTGATCCTGCTGCCCATCGTCACCGCCTATACCGCCTGGGTCTACCGCGTCATGCGGGGCAAGGTCACGGCGGAATCGATCGACACCGCCCCCCACGCTTATTGAGGAACCGGACATGTGGTATTTTTCTTGGATCCTGGGTCTGGGCCTGGCCTGCGCGTTCGGCATCCTGAATGCAATGTGGTTCGAACTGCGCGAGGGCCATGCGCACGCGCCGCCCATGCCGCCCCCGGACACCGAGTGAACGATCGCTCCAGCCTGGAATACGATCCGGCCATCGTCCAGCCCGCAACGCCGGACCAGGCCCGATGGCTGCGGGATCTGGCGCGCCAGGCCCGGGTGCCACTGGCCCTGGCAGCGGCGGCCCCTCTGCTGGCCGGATGCCTGCTGGTCATCCAGTCCTGGCTGCTGGCGCACACCCTGGAAGCCGGATTCATCCAAAGGGTCGGCCGCGACGCCCTGCTGCAGCCGCTCGCCGGGATCGCCGCGCTGATCCTGGCCCGCGCGGCCCTGGCCTGGATGGCGGAACGGGCGGGCGCCCTTGCCGCCGAACGCATCAAACGCGCCGTCCGCCAGATGCTGATGCGCACGCTGCTGGCGGCCGGTCCCGCATGGACTCGGCGCCAGGCATCCGGCGAACTGGCGGGCGCGGTCGTTGAACAGACCGAAGCCCTGGACGGCTATTTTTCCCATTATCTGCCTTCCATGGCGGCCGCCCTTGTGCTGCCGATCGCATTTTCCCTCGTCGTCCTGCCCGTCGACCTCGTCGCCGGCCTCCTGCTGCTGGCGACCGCCCCGCTGATTCCGCTTTTCATGGCCCTGGTCGGCTGGGGCGCCGAGGCGGCCAGCCGGCGCCACCTGCGGACGTTCGCCCGCCTGTCGGGTTTCTTCGCCGACCGGCTGCGCGGCCTGTCCACCCTGAAATTGCACGGCCGGGCGCAGGCCGAATCGGAAACGGTCGCCCAGGCCAGCGATACGCTGCGCGACCGCACCCTGGCCGTCCTGCGCATCGCGTTCCTGTCCTCCGCCGTGCTGGAGTTCTTCGCCGCCCTGGGCGTGGCGGGTGTCGCCGTCTACATCGGCCTGAGCTACCTGGGCTACCTGGATCTGCGCACCCAGCCCCTGACGCTCCAGGCGGGATTCTTCTGCTTGCTGATGGCGCCGGAAGTCTACGCGCCCCTGCGCCAGTTCGCCGCCCACTATCACGACCGCGCGGCCGCGCGGGCCGCCGCCGTGCAGATCGAAGCGACCTTTGGCGCCCTGCCTCCCCTCGGCGCCGCGATGCCGCAACCGCCCGACGCCAGCCGGGACACGGATACCGAAGCCCCGCGCGGGGCCCCGCAGGCATCGGGCCTGGCCGTGCAGGCGGGCCCATTGCGGCTGATTCTGCCGGAACGATCCAGGCCCGTCCTGGATGGGCTTTCCTTGTCGATCCAGCCGGGCGAGCACGTCGCCTTGCTGGGTGGCAGCGGTGTCGGCAAGACAACCCTGCTCGAAGTCCTGGCGCGGCTCCAGACCGCCGAAGGCCCCCTGAGACTCGATGGACGCCCGCTGGCCGAATGGCCGGAATCCAGGCTGCGCGAACGGGTCATCCTGATCGGCCAGCGCCCCTGTCTGCTCCAGGGCTCGATCGCAGACAACATCCGTCTCGGACGCCCCGAGGCAAGCGCCGCGGAGATCTCCCGCGCCGCGCAACGGGCCTGCGTGACCGAGTTTTCCCAACACATGCCTCACGGTCTGGACAGCCAGCTCGACCCGCGCGGACACGGCCTGTCTGGTGGGCAGGCGCAGCGCGTCGCCCTGGCTCGGCTGTACCTGCGCGCCCCCGGCCTGATCCTGCTCGACGAGCCCACCGCCCATCTGGACGAAGCCACGCGCAATGCCGTACTGGATGGGCTCCTGGATTTCGCGCGCGGCCGCACCCTGCTGCTCGTCACCCACTCCGTCGAGGTGGCGCGCCGGCTGCCGCGCCGCCTCCGGCTGGAGAACGGCCGCATCGGGGCGGCAACATGACAGCACCACACAACCCCGGCAGCCTGCCCACGGATGCGCAACAGGGCGACCGCCCGATGGGCCGAGGGCGCCTGCTGGCACAGATCTACCGGCGTCATTGGCCAAGCCTGGCCGCCACCGTGGCCCTGGCCCTGCTGACGGCGCTGGCCGGCGCGGGCCTGCTGGGCGTCGCCGGCTGGTTCCTGACCGGCGCGGCCCTGGCCGGAGCCGCCTCGGCGAGCGCGGCCCAGGCCTTCAACCTGTTCGCACCCTCGGCGCTGGTGCGCGGGTTCTCGTTCATCCGCATCGGCGCCCGCTACGCGGAACGCCTGGCCGGTCACACGGCGACCCTGCACCTGCTCGCGGAACTGCGCAGCACGCTTTTCCGAGCGCTGGCCCGGTTGTCGCCCCGTCAATTGGCCCGTTATCGCTCGGGCGACCTGGTGGCGCGCCTGACATCGGATGTCGATGCGCTCGATACCCTGTTCCTGACTCTGATGGCGCCGCTGCTGAGCGCCCTGCTGGCCGGCCTGGCCATGACGGCCATCCTGGCCTGGCAGTTGCCGGCAGCCGCCGGCGCCGTCGCCGCGGTTTTTCTTGCGGCCTGTCTGCTGGTCCCGGCCATCCTGCTTCACCAGGCCAAGGCGCCCGGCCAGGCCATCCAGGACAGCGCCGCCCAATTGCGCGCAGCAGTCCAGGAAGCGGCCGAAGGCCATGCGGACATCCTGTCCCTGGCGCTTTCGGGACACATCCTGGGGCATTTCGATCAAGCCTGCGGCCGCGCCGCCCGCGCCCGCAATGCCCAGGCCAGCCTGAGCGCCGGTGGCCAGGGCCTGATCCAGGCCGCCACCGGCATCGCCCTGCTGACGATCCTGTGGACCGGCCTGGATGCCGTCGGCCGCGGCCAGTTGGCCCCGCCCGTGATGGCCGGCCTGATGCTGGGGGCCCTGGGCCTGTTCGAGACCATCGGCCCCGTCATGCGCGGCGCGACCCGCATGGGTGCCGCGCTGGCCGCCCTGGTGCGCATCGAAGCCATTACATCGGTGGAAACCGACCTGCGCGATCCCCCTGCGCCCCGGATGCCGCCAGCCGGGAGCGCCTTGCAGGTCCGGGAGCTGCGTTACGCCTATCCGGAGGCTCCGGACAGCCCGGTCCTGGACGGTCTCGACCTCGACCTCCCGCCCGGCAGCCGCACCGCGCTGACGGGGGCCAGCGGCGCGGGCAAATCCACACTGCTGCATCTGTTGCTGCGCCTGGACGATCCCCAGGCGGGCCACATCTTCTATGGCGGCATCGACCTGCGCGCATGCGCCCAGGCCACGCTGCATGCGCGCATGGCGCTGCTGGCGCAGGATGCGCCGCTGTTCCTCGGCACGATACGGACCAACCTGCTGATCGGCGACCCGCAGGCCGATGACGCGTCGTTGTGGCACGCCCTCGACGCCGCGCGTCTGGGCGCCTTCGTCCGCAGCCTGCCGCACGGCCTGGATACCTGGATCGGAGAAACGGGGGCCTGCCTTTCCGTCGGCCAGGCACGCAGGCTGGCCCTGGCACGGATCCTGTTGTCACCCGCGGAAATCTTGCTGCTCGACGAGCCAACCGCGGGTCTGGACGCCGACACGGAGGCGGAGTTCCTGGCCGACCTGCCTCGGGCGACCCGGGGCCGCACCGTCGTGCTGGCCACGCATGCGCCCCTGCCTCCCGGGGTCGCGGATCAGACTATGGCTCTGGATGCTCCGGACCCGTCTCGAATTCGCAGACCGTATACACCGGCAGGCCCGAATCCCGGACGGCCTTCGAGCCGCCCAGGTCGGGCAGGTCGATGATGGCGGCGGCCTCGGCCACGTTGGCCCCCAGGCGCTGCAACAGGCGGGACGCCGCCAG
This sequence comes from Castellaniella daejeonensis, assembly GCF_039523555.1. Lineage (NCBI taxonomy): Bacteria > Pseudomonadati > Pseudomonadota > Betaproteobacteria > Burkholderiales > Alcaligenaceae > Castellaniella > Castellaniella daejeonensis. The sequence continues at coordinate 414,980 of NZ_BAAAFN010000015.1, read as the reverse complement.
CATCGTGCCGCCGGTGGCGATCAGGTCATCGATCAGCAGCACGCGCTGGCCGGGCCGCACCGAATCCGTGTGCATCTCCACCGCGGCATTGCCGTATTCCAGGGCGTATTCCTCGGCCACCGTGCGAAACGGCAGTTTGCCCTGCTTGCGCACGGGGACGAAGCCCAGATTCAGCTCATAGGCCAGGACCGAACCCACGATGAAGCCGCGCGCATCGATGCCTGCCACCAGATCCAGGCGCTGGCGCATGTAGCGGTAGACGAACAGGTCGATCAGCACCCGGAACGAGCGCGGATCCTGCAGCACCGGCGTGATGTCCCGGAACTGCACGCCGGGTTTCGGCCAATCGGGCACGGTGCGGATCGTATCGCGGATGTACTGGGCCGGATCGGTTTGCATGGCGGGGTCCTGTGGCGGAGGCATGGGGAGGCGGGCACAGTTTAACAAGCCGCATCCCTCACCGGGGGACCGGTTCCGCTTAAAATCGCGGAATGCACGCCCACCCCCACTCCAGCCCGGAAGCGATCCGCGCCAGCGCCGATCGCACCTTCGACATCGAGATCCAGGCCCTGCAAGCCCTGCGGGGCCGCATCGACGCGCACTTCACCCAGGCAGTCGACCTGATCCTCGACTGCCCCGGCCGCGTCGTCGTCACCGGCATCGGCAAGTCCGGCCACGTCGCCCGCAAGATCGCCGCCACGCTGGCATCCACCGGCACGCCGGCCTTCTTCATGCACGCGGCCGAGGCCATCCACGGCGACCTGGGCATGCTGACCGGCCAGGACATCCTGCTGGCGATCTCCTATTCCGGCTCGGCCCAGGAACTGATCACCATCATTTCCGTCGCCAAGCGGATGGGCACGCGCATCATCGCCCTGACCGGCCACCCGGATTCCGAGCTCGCCCGCAGCGCCGACCTGGCACTGGACGCCGCCGTGGACCAGGAAGCCTGCCCCCTGAACCTGGCTCCCACAGCCAGCACCACGGCAGCCCTGGTGCTGGGTGACGCCATCGCCGTCGCCTGCCTCGAGGCGCGCGGCTTCAACCGCGAGGATTTCGCCCGTTCGCACCCGGGCGGCGCCCTGGGCCGCAGGCTGCTGACTTCCGTGGCCGACATCATGCGCACCGGCGCGGCCCTGCCGCGCGTCGTCCCGGACACCCTGATTCCCGATGCCCTGATCGAAATGTCCTCCAAGGGAATGGGCATGGCCATCGTCCTGGAAGGTCGGCGCCCCGTGGGGCTGTTCACCGACGGCGACCTGCGCCGCATGATCGCCCAGCACGGCGATATCCGCGCCCTGCCGGTCTCGGCCGGCATGAGCCACCATCCGCGCTCGATCGCGGCCGATGCCCCGGCCATCGAGGCCGCCTCGATCATGGATGCGCACAAGCTCAACCAGATGCTGGTGCTGGACGGCGACGGGCTATTATTGGGGGCTCTGCACATGCACGACCTCCTTGCCGCAAAGGTCATCTGATGAACGAACTGCCCGGTTTCTCCCACCCCGCCGAAGCCCAGATCCTGGCCCGCATCCCGGAAGCGGTCCGGGAACGGGCCCGCGCCGTGCGCATGATGGTGTTCGACGTCGACGGCATCCTGACCGACGGCAGCCTCTGGTACGGCGAACAAGGCGAAGCCGTCAAGCCCTTCAACGCGCTGGACGGCCATGGCCTGCGCCTGCTGCGCGAGCAGGGCATCCACGTGGCCTGGGTCAGCGGCCGCAAGAGCGCCATCACGGCCCGCCGGGCCGCCGAACTGGGCATCTCGCCGGCACTGCAGGGCGTGCGCGACAAGATCGCCGCCGTCGAGGACCTGGCCCGCGAAGCAGGCCTGTCCCTGCAGGATGTAGGCTACATGGGCGACGACATCATCGACCTGCCCGTGCTGCAGCGGGTCGGCTTCGCCGCCAGCGTGCCCAATGCGCCTTTCTATGTCGGCCAGGCGGCCCACTGGACCAGCACCCTGAAGGGCGGCGCCGGCGCCGTGCGCGAATGCTGCGACCTGATCCTGGCGGCCCAGGGGCGGCTGGGCGCCTGCTTCACCGTATCCCTGTCCGCGCTGGGAGGGGCCATCCAGTGAAAGACCGCCTGCCCAGTCTCGTGGCCGTGCTGCTGCTCGGCCTGCTGGTGCTGGGCACCTGGTGGGCGTCCGACTACACCCTGCGCTCGATCGAGATCGACCCGCCCCGGCGCGTCACCCACGAGCGCGATTCCTGGTCGGACCAGTTCACGATGGTGCGCACCGACGCCGCCGGGCACGCCATCAACCGCCTGGAAGGCGCGGCCATGGAACATTTCCCGGACACCGGCGCCTATGAAATCACCGCGCCGCACGCAGTCGGCCGCCAGCCCGGCTCCCCCATCACGGAAGGCACCGCCGACCACGGCACGCTCGACGAGCACGGCGACCGCATCGTGCTGGACGGCAATGCCCACCTGAAGCGCCTGCCCGATGCCGACCACCAGCTGCTGGACGTGCGCAGCACCCAGCTGATCATCGAGCCCAACCGGGACCTGGTCTACACGGACCGCCCGGCGCTGGTCGTCAACGGCAGCTCCACGCTGCGGGGCAAGGGCATGCGCTACGATAACCGCACCCGCCAGCTGACCGTCACGGCGGCCAGCGACGTCAAGATCTCGGGCGAAGACCAGGCTGCCCGCAACGCCGGATCCAAAAAGAACGAACGACCATGAAAACCCCGTTTCCCGCCCTGATCGCATCGATCGCCGCCTGCATCCTGTCCCTGGCTGCCCAGGCGGCCGCCGCGCAAGGCGCGCCCGCGCCGGCCCAGGACGAACCCGACACGGTGATCCTGTCCGACACCCTGCACTACGACGACGTCAACAAGACCAGCACCTTCACCGGCAACGTGGTCCTGACCCGGGGGTCGATGACCCTGCGCGGCGACAAGCTCGTCACCCGCGAAGACGCCCAGGGCAACCAGTTCGGCACCGCCACGGCCGACAAGGGCCGGGTCGTCACCATCCGCCAGGAAAACCCCGAAAAGTTCGAAACGATCATCGCCACCGGCCTGCAGGCCGACTACGCAGGCTCGTCGGGCGACATCACCCTGACGGGCCAGGCCACCGTGACCCGCCAGATCTGCGGCCAGTCCTTCGACAACGTCCGGGGCGCCCGCATCATCTACCACGAGAAATCCGGCACCTACGAAGCGTTCGGCGGGCAGAATTCGGCCGCCGCCGGCGGGCGCGTCCGGTCCCTGGCGCAGCCCCAATCCCGCATCGACCAGGCCATCGCCCGGTGCAAGGCCAAGAAAGCGGACCGCTCCTGATCCCATGCCCGCACACGATTCCCCATCCGCCGCCAATGCCACCCGCGCATCCGGCAGCCTCCAGGCCATCGGCCTGGGCAAGAGTTTCGGCCGCCGCGCCGTCGTCCAGGACGTTTCCCTGTCGGTGGACAGCGGCGAGGTCGTCGGCCTGCTGGGCCCCAACGGGGCCGGCAAGACCACCAGCTTCTACATGATCGTGGGGCTGATCCCGGCCGACACGGGCCGCATCATGATCGACCACCACGATGTGACCGGCATCCCCATGCACAAGCGCGCCCGACTGGGCCTGTCCTACCTGCCCCAGGACGCCTCGGTCTTCCGCCGCCTGACGGTGGAACAGAACATCCGCGCGGTGCTGGAGCTGCAGCGCGACTCGCAGGGCCGCGCCCTGTCGGCCGCCGCCCTGGAAGAACGCCTGGAATCCCTGATCGACGAACTGCAGATCGAACACATCCGCCGCAACATGGCGATCTCGCTGTCGGGCGGCGAACGCCGCCGGGTGGAAATCGCCCGCGCCCTGGCCACCCACCCGCGCTTCATCCTGCTGGACGAGCCATTCGCCGGCGTGGATCCGATCGCGGTGATCGAGATCCAGCGCATCGTGCAGTTCCTGAAGAGCCGCAATATCGGCGTGCTGATCACCGACCACAACGTGCGGGAAACACTGGGGATCTGCGACCGCGCCTACATCATCAGCGAAGGCCGCGTCCTGACCAGCGGCCACCCCAACGAGATCGTGGACAACGAGGCCGTGCGCCAGGTCTACCTGGGCAAGAATTTCCGGATGTAGGGGGGCATGCGGGGGGGATGCAGACGATCCCCCGGTGCGATCCTAGCATCTTACACCGGAAGAGGGCCCTTGATGTGGCGGGGGCAATGGGTACACTGGACCTGTCATCAAACTGTCAGAAAGGAGGTCAATCCCGTCCATGTCCGGTTCCATCCGGAACCATCCCCGTCTTTCCGCAAGGAGTCTGCACTATGAGCCTGACAATCACCGGTCGCAATCTGGAAATCACCCCGGCCATCCGCGAATACGTCAACACCAAGACGGCGCGGGTTCTGCGGCACTTCGATCAGGTCATCGATACCCAGGTCATGCTCTCGATCGAGCCCCTGAAGCATACCGCCGAGATCACCATGCGCCTGCGTGGCAAGGACCTGCACTGCGAAGCCTCGGATGAAAATCTGTATGCGGCCATCGACCTGCTGGTCGACAAGGTCGACCGCCAGGTCATCAAATACAAGACCAAGGCTCAGAACCACGTCCACGAACCCCCCAAGCGCCAGGAAATTCCCGCCTGACGACGCATTGGCGGCGGGCCGGCGCCACCGGCCCTGAACCACACATGGCCTCGAGACGATCGTCCGGGGCCATATTGTTTCCGGCCGCTCCCCGGGGCGTTCCTTCGGAGGCCCATTTACCTATAATGGACGCCATGAATCTCACACCCCGCATCCTGCCGCCGGAAAACATCGTTCTGGACCTGGCCGCCACCAGCAAGAAGCGAGCCTTCGAGCACGCCGGGCTGCTGTTCGAGAACCACCAGGGCGTCGCACGCACATCGGTCTTCCACAGTCTGCTGTCCCGCGAACGGCTGGGCTCGACTGCGCTGGGCCACGAGGTCGCCATCCCGCACGGGCGGCTCAAGGATCTGCGCGAACCGCACGCCGCCTTCATCCGGCTGGCGGAACCCGTCCGTTTCGACGTCAACGACGGCCGTACCGCCCGCCTGCTGTTCTTCCTGCTGATTCCGGAAACCGCCACCCAGGCCCACCTGGACCTGCTGGCCGGCATCGCCCGCCTGATGTCCGACGCCGGCATCCGACAGACCCTGACACAGTCCACGGACCCTCGGGAAATCCACCACCTGATCCTGACTGGCGCGAGCGCCCCGGCCCCTGAACATGCTGACCATCCAAGAGCTGATTCGTGACAACACCGAGAAGATCCCCTTCTCCTGGATCGCCGGCAAGGATGCCGCCGACCAGCACCTGATTTCCGACGGCGGCGGCGCGGCCGATCTGGTCGGCCACCTGAACCTGATCCACCCGGGCCGCATCCAGGTCTTCGGCGCCGAGGAAATGTCCTACTACCAGCGGCTCGACCCGCGCCGCCGCCAGCACCACCTGGACGAACTGGTGGCGGGGGGCGTGCCGGCCATCATCCTGGCAGCCGGCACCCAGGTGCCCGACGACCTCCGGGCCTACTGCCTGGAACACGACATCCCCCTGCTGTCCACGCCCACCGACGCCGCCCTGCTGATCGATCTGCTGCGCATCTACCTGGGCAAGCGGATGGCGCCCAAGACCACGGTGCACGGCGTCTTCATGGACGTCCTCGGCCTGGGGGTCCTGATCACCGGCGAATCCGGCCTGGGCAAGAGCGAGCTGGCCCTGGAACTGATTTCCCGGGGCCATGGGCTGGTGGCCGACGACGCCGTGGAACTCTCGCGCACCGCGCCGAACTTCGTCGAAGGACAGTGCCCGCCCCTGCTGCAGAACCTGCTGGAAGTCCGCGGCCTGGGCCTGCTGGACATCCGCACGATCTTCGGCGAGACCTCGGTGCGGCGCAAAATGAAGATCAAGCTGATCGTCCACCTGGTGCGCCTGACGCCCGACAACTTCGAGCGCCTGCCGACCCAGGACGAATACCAGGACATCCTGGGCATTCCGATCCGCCGGGTGATGCTGCAGGTCGCCGCGGGCCGCAACCTGGCCGTGCTGGTCGAAGCTGCCGTGCGCAATACGATCCTGAACCTGCGCGGCATCGACACCATGGGCGACTTCATCGAACGCCAGGCGCTGGCCATCATGGAAAGCTCGCAGGAGCCCCGCCCGTGACCCCGCACCGGAACGCCGCCCCCGCCACTCATGGCCGCTCCGTCCCCGCCCGCCCGGTCCGGGGAACGGAACCGACCTCGCCGCCCGCGCCATGCTGAACATCGTCCTCATTACCGGCATTTCCGGTTCCGGCAAGTCGGTGGCCCTGCGCATGCTGGAAGACACGGGCTACACCTGTATCGACAACCTGCCGGTCAGGTTCCTGCACGAATTCATCGCCAGCACCCAGGACAGCGGCCTGGAGCGGGTGGCGGTCGCCATCGACGTGCGCACCCCGGGCGACCTGGACGACCTGCCCGGCATCCTGACCAGCCTGCGCGCCATGGGCACGGCGCTGCACGTGATCTTCCTGGACGCCGACGACAACACCCTGATGCAGCGCTACTCCGAATCCCGGCGCCGCCACCCCCTGACCGACCGCCTGCGGCACGAAGGGCTGGAGCCGTCGCTGCTGGACTGCATCACCCGCGAACGGGAACTGCTGGCGCCCCTGCGCAACCAGGAACACGTGATCGACACCTCGGACCTGGCGCCGGGCCAGCTGCGCGCCTGGGTGCGCGACCTGGTCCAGACGGACCGGCCCTCGGTGATCCTGACCTTCGAATCCTTTGCCTACAAGCGCGGGGTTCCCCGCGATGCCGACCTGGTCTTCGACGTGCGCTGCCTGCCCAACCCCCACTACGACTCGCAACTGCGCCCCCTGACGGGGCGCGACGCCCCGGTCGCCGCCTGGCTGGCCCAGTTCGGCAGCGTCGAGGCCATGATCGACGACATCGCAGCCTTCATCCGCAAATGGCTGCCCCTGTACATGCAGGACACGCGCAACTACCTGACGGTGGCCATCGGCTGCACCGGAGGCCAGCATCGCTCGGTCTACATCACCGAGCAGCTCGCCCGGCGCTTCGCCGACCACTCCCCGCTGCTGGTGCGCCACCGCAACCCCATGCTGCAGGAGGCCCGCCCATGAACGCACCGGCAAGCCTCTGGCATCAAGAAACTGTCGCACTCCGCATCGGCCGCCTGCTGGCCCTGGGCCTGCTGGGTGTTGCGCTGGCCGTGCTGGCGGGCTGCGCCTCGCGCTCGGGCGGCTACTACAAGGACGACGGCCCCGGCCGCGACATTCCAGCCAACATCGACGCCATCCCCGATGCCGTCCCGCGCATCGAACGGCATGCCCCGGCCAATTTCCGGCCCTACGAAGTCTTCGGCGTGCGCTACATCCCCATTGCCGAGGACCAGCCCTACCGCCAGGAAGGCGTGGCTTCGTGGTATGGACGCAAGTTCCACGGCGAGAAGACCGCCAACGGCGAAACCTACGACATGTACGCCATGACGGCGGCGCATCCGACCCTGCCCATCCCCAGCTACGCCAGGGTGACCCGGGTGGGCACCGGCCGCTCGGTGATCGTGCGCATCAACGACCGGGGCCCCTTCCACCCGGGCCGCATCATCGACCTGTCCTATGTGGCGGCCGCCAAGCTGGGCCTGATCGGCCCCGGCAGCGGCCGCGTGGTGGTGCAGGCCATCACCAACGCCGACATCCGTGCCGGCCGCTACCCCGCGGCGCCGCTGGTGGCATCGGCCCCGGCAACGCCAGCCGCCCCGCCGCCGGACACGGCACAGACGCAGCCGGTCGGCCTGCCCGCCAGCCCTGCCGCCCTGCCGACCCCCCAACCCGCATCCCCTGCGGCCGGCGCACGGCAGCCGGGCGGCATCTACCTGCAGTTCGGCGCATTTTCATCGGCCCAGAACGCCCAGGCCCTGGCCACGCGAGTCAACATCGAAGCGGCAGACCTGGCCGGGTCCGCCACCGTCACGCACCAGCCGCCGCTCTACAAGGTGCGCATGGGCCCCTACCTGTCGCGCGACGAGGCCGCCCAGACCGCCTCGCGGCTGGCGGAATCCGCGGGACTGAATCCCGTGATCGCACTGGACCAGGGCATCTGATCGGCCGCGCGGGCGTCACGCCCCGGGGCCCGGCGCCGGCATTCAGCCAGCGTCCCGCCCTCGCGCCAGCGCCCAGGCATACAGGCGGTCGCGCGCCAGCCCCGTTGCCCTGGCGCCGATCCGCGCCGCATCGCGCACGGAAAGTTCCTCGAGCAGGGCCTCCATGATCCGGCATTGCCCGGGGGACAAATCCTCGTCCGGGGCTTCCTCGCGCGCACCGGCATGCACCACCAGCACGAATTCGCCCTGCTCACGATGGGCATCCCCGTCCAGCCAGCCGAGCGCGTCTCCCGCCGGCAGGGTCCGGATCTCTTCGAAACGCTTGCTCAGCTCGCGCGCCACGGTCAGCTGCCGATCCGGTCCGGCCACATCCGCCAGGTCCCGCAAGGCCGCGCGCAGGCGGTGCGGCGTCTCGAACATCACCACAGGCACCGGCCAGGCAAGCCACTGCGCCAGCCATTTGCGGCGCGCCTGGGCCTTGGACGGCATGAAGCCCGCAAAAGCAAAGCCGGGCTCCTCGTCGCTGGTGGCGCCGCTCGCCATGAGCGCGGCGATCACGGCGCTGGGCCCCGGCAGAGGCACGACCCGGTAGCCCGCCTCTTGGACCGCACGCACCACCCGCGCCCCCGGATCGCTCACCGCAGGCGCGCCCGCATCGGACACCAGGGCGATGCGCTCGCCCTGCTCCAGCCGCCGGATCACGGCTTCGGCCGCTTCGCGTTCGTTGTGCCGGTGGGCCGCCAGCAGCGGCGTATCGATCCCCCAGGCATCCAGCAACGCCCGGGTGGTGCGGGTATCTTCGGCCGCGATGGCATCGCAGCGCCGCAGCGCCTCCCAGGCGCGCAAGCTCAGGTCCTCCAGGTTGCCGATCGGCGTGGCCACCACGTACAGGCAGCCCGGCGGCCAGGATTGGCCCGCCGCCAGGCCCGCGTGACGTTTCCACGTCGGTCCGGCCTTCTCCCAGTCTGCGCTGTCCGTCATACTCGATCTTTCCTCATGCCGATTGGTTTTCCCATGCCCGCGGATCCCTACGAAGCCGCCCGGCAGGCCCAGCGCCAGGCAGTGGCGCGCCGCAAGCGCCGGCTGCGCCGTGCCGTGCCGGCCGCCGGTGCGGCCGCCGCCCTGCCTGCGCGCGGTTCCCCCACCCAGCGCCAGGGCCGCGCGGCCGAGATGCGGGCGGCGCACCACCTGGAAACGCAGGGCGTGCGCATCCTGGCGGCCAACCTGCGCTGCCGCGCCGGTGAAATCGACCTGGTGGCCCGCGAAGGCGCCCTGCTGCTGTTCATCGAAGTGCGGGAACGCCGCAATCCGCACTTCGGCGGCGCCGCCGCCAGTGTAAACCGCCCCAAGCAGGCCCGGCTGATCCGGGCCGCGCGCCATTTCCTGCCGCGGCTCGCGCGGCGGCATTTCGGCGGGGCTGCGCCGGCCTGCCGCTTCGACGTGATCGCCTTCGATGCCGGCCAGCCCTGCTGGATTCGCGACGCCTTCCGCGCCTGATTCCCCTCGCCGGCCCCGACCCCCTGCGTCCGCCCGGAAACTTGTTACGTTCACACGTAACAGCGCGGCGCGCTCATGCGATAATCGGCGCATGGACATGACCTCCCGCATGACGTCGCACTTCGACGACGCCGTCGACGCGTTCCGCTCCAGCGCCCGCGAACTGGCCCCCGCCCTGGCCGCTGCGGTCGATCTGCTGTTCGGCGCCCTGACCAACAATGCACGCATTCTTGCCTGCGGCAACGGCGGCTCCGCCGCAGATGCCCAGCACTTCGTGGCCGAACTCGTCGGCCGCTTCGAACGCGACCGCCTGCCGCTGGCCGGCATCGCCCTGAACACCGACACCTCGATCATGACCGCCGTGGGCAACGACTACGGCTTCAACGCCGTGTTCGAACGCCAGGTGGCCGCCCTGGGCCAGCCCGGCGACATCCTGGTGGCCATCAGCACCAGCGGCAATTCGCCCAACGTCCTGCGCGCCATCGAAGCCGCCCACGAACGCGACATGCAGATCATCGCCCTGACCGGCAAAGGCGGCGGGCAGATCAATTCCTTGCTCTACGAGACCGATATCCACCTCTGCGTCCCGCACGATCGCACCATGCGCATCCAGGAAGTCCACATCCTGCTGCTGCACGCCATGTGCGATGGCATCGACGCCCTGCTTCTGGGAGACCCTCTCTGATGACCGTTTCCGCCCGCATGCTCACCCGCCTCCTGATCGGCCTCGCCTGCCTGCCCGCCCTGTCGGGCTGCGGCCTGTTCGTCGTGGGCGGCACGGCCGCCACCTCCGCCGTCGTGGCCACCGACCGGCGCACCGCCGGCGAACAGGTGGACGACCAGACGATCGAATTGCGCGTCTCCAGCGAGATGAACAAAGCCTTCGGCGACAAGGCCCGCGTCCTGGGCACATCGTACGCGGGCCGGCTGCTGCTGGTGGGCGACGTCCCCACCGAAGCCGACCGCCAGCAGGCCGAGACCATCGCCCGGGGCATCACCAAGGTCCGCCTGGTCGACAACTACATCCGGGTCGGCGACATCACGCCGCTCAGCGTGCGCACCAACGACACCTGGCTGACATCCAAGGTCAAGAGCCAGCTGGTCGCCACCGAGAACGTGCCCTTCCGCACCATCAAGGTCACGACCGAACGCGGGGTCGTCTACCTGATGGGCAAGGTCACCGAAGAAGAAGGCCGCCGCGCCGCCACCGTCGCTGCAGGTATTTCGGGGGTCAACAAAGTCGTAAAATTGTTCACGATCGTGGCGCGTGAAAGCCTGCTCACCGAGCCCGGCCAGCAGGGCAAGGCGCCCGTCAGCGATTCCAGTGATTCATCCGGCACCTCCGCCACGCCGCCCGTGGGCGGCGACGGCGGCGCCCAAACCATGCCCGTGCAATGAAAAAGTCCATCCTTGGCCTGGTGGCCGTCGCGGCGATCGCCATCGCCGCCCTCTGGCAATTCCAGGGCTCCGCGCAGGCGGCGCCCGACGTCGCCTTCACCGACCTGAACGGCCATACGGTCACCACCAGCGACCTGCGCGGCAAGGTCGTGCTGGTCAAGTTCTGGGCCACCAGCTGCACCACCTGCGTGGCGCAGATGCCCGACACCATCCGCCACTACCAGGAACTGAAATCCCGGGGCTTCGACACCATCGGCGTGGCCATGCAGTACGACCCGCCCAACTACGTCAAGAATTTCACCGAAACGCGCAAGCTGCCTTTCCCCGTGGTCATCGACGCCCAGGGCAAGATCGCGCAGGCCTTCGGCGACGTGCGCCTGACGCCCACGGCCTTCCTGATCGACAAGCAGGGCCGCATCATCAAGCGCTATCTCGGCAACTACGACGAAAAGGCCTTCATGGCCACGGTCGAACAGGCACTGGCCTCCTGACATGACGCACACCGACCAGGATACTTCTTCCCAGACGCCGGCCGCCCTGAAGGCCGAAGTCCTCTCCGAGGCCCTGCCCTACATCCGCCGATTCCACGGCAAGACCGTCGTCATCAAGTACGGCGGCAACGCCATGACCGACGAACACCTGCAGCGCAGCTTCGCCCACGACGTGGTGCTGCTGAAGCTCGTCGGACTGAATCCCGTGGTGGTGCACGGCGGCGGCCCGCAGATCAACAGCGCGCTCAAGCGCATCGGCAAGGAAGGCACCTTCATCCAGGGCATGCGCGTCACCGACGCCGAAACCATGGAAGTCGTCGAGTGGGTGCTGGGCGGGCAGGTCCAGCAGGACATCGTCATGATGGTCAACGAAGCCGGCGGCAAGGCCGTCGGCCTGACCGGCAAGGACGGCTGCCTGATCCAGGCGCGCAAGAAGCTCATGCCCGATCCCGAACACCCCGGCGAAACCCTGGACATCGGCTTCGTGGGCGATATCGAACGGGTCGAGCCGGCCGTGGTCAAGGCGCTGCAGGACGACCAGTTCATTCCCATCATCTCGTCGATCGGCTATGGCGAAGACGGCCAGGCCTACAACATCAATGCCGACGTCGTCGCCGGCAAGATGGCCGAAGTCCTGGGCGCCGAAAAGCTCGTCATGCTGACCAACACCCCGGGCGTGCTGGACAAGAGCGGCCAGCTGCTGCGCAGCCTGTCGGCCCAGACCATCGACACGCTGTTCCAGGACGGCACCCTGTCGGGCGGCATGCTGCCGAAGATCTCCTCGGCGCTGGACGCGGCCCGCAACGGCGTGAACTCGGTGCACATCATCGACGGCCGCGTGCCGCACTGCCTGCTGCTGGAAATCCTGACGGACCGCGGCGTAGGCACCATGATCAGCTCGCACTGATGCCCTGCCCGGCGCAGGTGCGCTTCATCCGCGGGAGCGCCCGGTGACTCCCCTGCGCGCGCCCAGCCCCCTGCGGCGTCGGCGGGCCATCGACCCGGACGATCCGGTCTGGCTGTTCGACCTGGACAACACCCTGCACGACGCCTCGCGCGGCATCTTCCGCGCCATCGACCGACGCATGGGCGCCGCCGTGGCCCAGGCCCTGAACCTGCCTGCCGACCAGGCCGACGCCCTGCGCCTGCGCTACTGGCAACGCTACGGCGCCACCGCCATCGGCCTGGCGCGTCACCATGGAGTGAACCTGCGCCAGTTCCTGGCGACCTGCCACGACTTCGACATCGCCCCGCTGGTGCATGCCGAGACCGGCCTGGCCGCCCGCCTGCGCGGCCTGCCGGGCACGCGCATCGTGCTGACCAATGCGCCGGCCCACTACGCCCGCCGGGTGCTGGCCGCGCTGGGGATCCTGCAGGAATTCGACGGCCTGTGGGCCATCGACCACATGATGCCCATGGGCCTGGCGCGGCCCAAGCCCTCGCTCGGGCTGATGCGCATGGTGGCCGCCCGGCTGGGCGTGCCGCCCCGCCGGATCATCCTGGTCGAGGATACCGAGCGCAACCTCAAGTCGGCCCGCCAGGTCGGCATGCGCACGGTCTGGCTCTACCATCCCGGCACGCCCTTTTCCCGCCAGCGCAACGGCCGCGACCTGTACGTGGACGCGCGGATCAACCGCCTGGGGACGCTGCTGCTGCGGGCCCGCGCCGGGCGCATACCGGGCAATCCGGGTCGCGCCTGAACCGGATCGTGTGCCACTGCATGCGCAGGGCATCGACCGACAGCAGCCGGCCGACCAGGGGTTCGCCCATGCCGGCGATCACCTTGATGGCCTCGGCGGCCTGAACGCTGCCCACCATGCCCACCAGCGGGCCCAGCACCCCGGTGGTGGCGCAGCGCAGTTCCTCGACATCGTCGGCTTCGGGAAACAGGCAGTGATAGCAGGGGGCTTGCGCGTCCCGCAGGTCGTAGACGCTGATCTGCCCCGAGAACTTGATCGCCGCCCCCGAGACGAGGGGCGCACGGGCCGCCACGCAGGCACGGTTGATGGCATGCCGGGTGGCGAAATTGTCGCTGCAGTCCAGGACCACGTCGGCCTCGCGGACCAGCGCCGCCAGGCGCGCGTCATCCAGGCGCTCGACCAGCGCCTGCACATGGATGTCCGGATTCAGGGCCAGCAGCGAGTCCCGGCCGGATTCGGCCTTGGGCCGCCCGAGATCCGCCATGGCATGCAGAACCTGGCGCTGCAGGTTGCTGAGTTCGACGACGTCATCGTCCACCAGAGTGATCCGCCCCACGCCCGCGGCGGCCAGGTACAGCGCCGCCGGGGACCCCAGGCCACCGGCGCCCACGATGAGGACGCGGGCAGCCAGGAGACGTTCCTGGCCCTCGATACCCAGTTCGTCGAGCAGGATGTGCCGGGCATAGCGCGTCAGCCTCGCGTCGTCCAGGGCGGATGCATCGCCCATCACGGAACCCTGATCAGGCCTTCCGGGGTGACGCGGTAGCGTTCGACCCCATCGCCCCCGTTATTCAGGGTTTTTTTTTCCGGCGGAGCGGGCTTCCTGGCCGTATTGTTCGCGTCTTCGGCCGCGGGCGTTGCCGAGGCGCCAGCCGCGCCTTCCGCTTGCGCCTGGGCCCGTGCCTGCCGCACCAGGGCCGGGTCGGACTTGCGGACCGGACGGCCCTGCAAGGCATTGATGGCCTGCTGCAGCTGCCAGTCATCGGCGCCGCCGAATTCGAACATCTTGATCTCGCCCTGGACGAAATCCCCATCGTCCGCATCGCCCGCCTGGGCGCCGGACTGGGTTTCCAGGTGGTGCTGCAGGTCGACCTCGCGCTGCATGCGGAACAGATTGCCCGCCGCGCTGTCGTCCACCACATGGTCGGGGGATACCCCGGTGTTCTGGATCGAACGGCCGCTGGGCGTGTAGTAGCGCGCCGTGGTGAGCTTGATGCCCGTGTCCTTGTCCAGTTGCAGGACGGACTGCACCGAGCCCTTGCCGAACGTACGGTTGCCGATGATGCGAGCGCGCTTGTAGTCCTGCAGGGCCCCCGCCACGATTTCCGAAGCCGATGCCGAGCCGACGTTCACCAGCACGACCATCGGCACCGTGCGCGTCCAGGCGGGCAGCTGTCCGCCGTCCTCGACGCCATGGCTGCCGTTGAGCGGCCGGGCATAGAACTCTTCGTTCGAGGACGGAATGCGCCCCTTGGTCGACACGACCAGCTTGCCGGGCTCGAGGAAGGCCGAGGACACGCCGATGGCGCCGTCCAGCAGGCCGCCCGGGTCGTTGCGCAGGTCCAGCACCAGGCCCTTGGGCGTCTGGTTCTTCGACAGGCTGGCCAGCATCCGCACCAGGTCGGACGTGGTGCGGTCCTGGAACTGGCTGATGCGCACATAGGCGATGCCGTCGTCGAGCATCTTGCCGCGCACGCTGCGGGTCTTGATCATTTCCCGCACGATGTGGAATTTCAGGGGCTTGGCGCTGCCTGCGCGCTGGACCGTGAGGTCGATCGGGGTGCCGGGATCGCCGCGCATCTTCTTGACGGCGTCATTCAGGCTCATGCCCTTGGTGGGCTCGCCGTCGATATGGGTGATCAGGTCGCCCGTCAGGATGCCGGCACGCGCCGCAGGCGTGTCCTCGATCGGTGCGATGACCTTGGGCATGCCGTCCTGGGTGCCGATTTCGATGCCCAGCCCGCCGAAGCCGCCGCGCGTGATGTCCTGCATCTGCTTGTAGGCTTCCTCGTCCAGATAGACCGAATGGGGATCCAGGTCGGAGAACAGGCCCTTGATCGCGTCGTCGATCAGCGTCTGGTCGGACACGGGCTCGACATAGCTGGACTTGATCGCGCCGTAGACATTCGCGAACTGCTGCAAGGCCTTGAGCGGAAGCGGTTCGCCCTTCTGGGCCGCTGCCGAAATGCCGAGGCTGACCAGGATTCCCCCCAGGAAACCCATCAGAATCCAACTCAACGACCGATTGTTTCGAGTGCTCATGCACGTTCCTAAGCGATTTTCGGGCCGTCGCGGCGGCGCGGTCGCGCCTTGCTCGACGAATGGTACATAGTACAAAAATTAGGCACGGAATAGTCTGCGGGGACATCTCCAGCCGTAGCAGCCCTCCACCTCGCGCCTTGCAAGGCGCTCCGATTCGGCAGGCACAAAATAGTCCGCAGGGGACTATTTTGTGTCCTGCCTCATCCAAATCTCCGGGTTGATGGGGGCGCCGTTGTGGCGCAACTCGAAATACAGGCCGGGCTCGACCTGGCCGCCCGTGGCGCCGACCCGGGCCACTTCGTCGCCGCGCGCCACCACGTCGCCGACCTGGCGCAGCAGGGACTGGTTGTAGGCATAGATACTGAGGTACTGCTTGCCGTGGTCGATGATCAGCAGATTGCCGAAACCGCTCAGCCAATGCGCATACACCACGCGGCCCGGTGCCACGGCGCGCACCGGCGTGCCCGCCGGGGCGCGCAGCACGATGCCGCGCCACAGTCCGCCTTCGGGCCGCTGCGTGCCGAAACGCCCCTGGACCTGGCCCGCCACGGGATGCGGCAGGCCCTTGTTCAGGCCGGGAAAGCCGCCCTCGGGTTCGATGCGGGCGGCAGCCGCGCCCCCGGGCTGCGGCTCCTTGGGCGGCGGTGCCTGGGTTTCGGCCTGTCCGGCCTCGTCCGGCTGCTGCGGAGCGGGCTGCTCTTCCTGCACGTGGTGCTCGGCCTGCTCGCGGATCCTGCGCGCCTGCTCGGCGGCACGCGCGCGCTCCTGTTCGCGGCGGGCCTTTTCGGCCCGGGCGCGTTCGGCCTGTTCGCGCGCGCGTCGCTCGGCTTCGGCCTTCAGGGCGGCCTGGCGCCGCGCCTCGGCCCGTGCGATCTCGGCATCCAGCTCCTGGATCAGGTTGCCCAGCCTCGCATCCCGCGCCTGAAGCTGCTTGGCGTGGCCGCGCTCCTCGTCCAGCCGGGCGCGAATCTTTTCCAGCACCTCGCGGCGCTGCGCCTGCTGGTCCTGCAGGTCTTCGCGGCGCTTGCGGACGTCGGCCCGCACCGCATCGAGTTCCCGGCGGCTGTCGTCGGTCTGCTGCCGCAGCCCGGCCAGACGGTCCAGCGTGGCCCGCAGGGCATCGAGCGCCTGGGTGCGGGACCGGGTGACGTAGGCCAGCCACGCCAGCTCGCGGCCAATTTCCTGGGGATCCCGACCCGACAGCAGGGCAGTCCAGGGCGACAGGCCGCTGGCATACTGGGCGCGCAACTGCGCCGCCAGCGCCTGCTGCTGGCGCTCGAGCTCGCCGGACTGCTCGCTGCTGGCCGCGTCCAGCCGGCGCAGGGTGTCCTGCAGCACCGTTTCACGCCGATCCAGTTCGGCCAGCTCGCGGCTGATGTCGGAAATCGCCTGCTCGGAGGCCTGCAGCGCACGGCTGGCGTCCTCGCGCGAGGATTCCGACGACTCGATGCGCTTCTGCAGCGCTTCGATCTGCGTGCGCAGGGCGGCCCTGTCTTCGCGGGCGCGCGCCTGGCGTGCTTCCAGGGCTGAATCGGCCCAGGCCGCCTGGCAGGCCAGGGCGGCCGCCAGGCACAGGGCATGCACCGGCCACCGGGGCGCGCGGATCCGGCGCAGGCTGCGCGGACGGCCGGGCGCCCGCAGGATGAGGCTCATGATCGGGTCGGGACCGGTGGACGCTAGACCGCCTTTGCCTTGCCCTGGTTGGCGACCGCCTGCATGGCGGCGCGGATCTGCTCCTCGTCGCCCAGGTAGTAGTGGCGCAGGGGACGCAGATCGTCGTCCAGTTCGTAGACCAGGGGTTGACCGGTCGGGATGTTCAGGCCGACGATGTCCTCGTCCGAAATGCCGTCCAGGTGCTTGATCAGGGCGCGCAGGCTGTTGCCGTGGGCCGAGACCAGCACCCGCCGGCCGGAGCGGATGGCGGGCGCGATGGATTCGTTCCAGAAAGGCACGACGCGCGCCACCGTGTCGCGCAGGCATTCCGTGGCCGGCAGCTCGCCGGCCGGCACCCGGCGGTAGCGGGCGTCGAAGCGCGGATGGCGCGGATCGTCCTCGGCCAGGGGGTCCGGGGCGATCGCATAGGCACGGCGCCATTGCAGCACCTGGGCTTCGCCGTAACGGGCCGCGGTCTCGGCCTTGTTCAGCCCCTGCAACGCGCCATAGTGGCGTTCGTTCAGCCGCCAGTTCAGGCCGATGGGCGTATGGATGGCATCCATGGCATCCAGCGCGATCCACAGCGTGCGGATGGCGCGCTTGAGCACCGAGGCGAACGCGAGATCGAATTCATAGCCCTGCGCGCGCAGGAGTTCCCCCGCCTGGCGCGCCTGTTCGCGGCCGGTTTCGGTGAGATCCACGTCGGTCCAGCCCGTGAAACGGTTTTCGAGATTCCATTGGCTTTCGCCATGGCGCATGAGTACCAGTTTGTGCATGTTCGCAGCCCGCAAAGTCCAAAACTGCCGACCATTTTATAATCCCCGGGCATTTGTTTTTTTACCGCCGTTACAGGACAGGAATCGCCGTGGACTTCTTACTCAGCCAGAACAACATCTGGATCCTGCTCATCGCCCTGGCTTCCGGGGGCCTGCTGCTGTGGCCCAGCCTGTCCAGAGGCCGCTCGACGGGGCGCGTCGCCCTGGCCGAAGCCATCCGCCTGGTCAACCAGGAACACGGCCTGTTCGTGGACGTCAGGCCCGCCGACCAGTTCAAGGCCGGCGCCATCGCCCAGGCCCGCAACATCCCCCTGGACACGCTGGAGTCGCACGTCAACAGCCTGCCCAAGGACAAGCCCATCGTGCTCGTGGACGCCCATGGGCGCGACAGCGCCAAGGCCGTGGCCCAATTGCGCAAGCATGGCTTCGATCGGGTATCCTGCCTCGATGGCGGGTTGAACGCCTGGACCGAAGGCGGCCTGCCCCTGAAGAAATCCTGACCGGAAAACATCCCCTCATGGCCCAAGTTTCCATGTACTGCACCTCCGTGTGCCCTTACTGCGTGCGCGCCGAGATGCTGCTCAAGCAGCGCGGCGTCAGCGAGATCCACAAGATCTTCATCGACCGCGACCCGGCCCAGCGCGCCATCATGATGGAACGCACCGGCCGGCGCACCGTCCCGCAGATCTACATCGACGAACGCCACATCGGCGGCTTCGACGACCTTTCGGCGCTGGACCGCGCCGGCGGCCTGCTGCCCCTGCTGCAGGCCTGACCCCACACGGCCCAGCGCCGCCTCCCACCCCACTCCGGAATCCCCCCATGTCCGACGAAAACAACTCCCAGAACGGCCAGGCCCCCAGCTTCGGCCTGCAGCGCACCTACGTCAAAGACCTGTCGCTGGAAATGCCCAACGCGCCGGAAATCTTCCTCGAACAGGAAGGCCCGACGGTCGAGGTCTCGATCCAGGTCGGCGGCCAGCGCCTGGCGGAAACCGTGTTCGAATCCACGGTGACCGCCACGGTGACCACGCGCATCGGCGACAAGGTCCTGTACCTGGTCGAGCTCTGCCAGGCCGGCATCTTCGAGGCCGCCAACATCCCGGCGGAACAGCTCGATCCGCTGCTGGGCATCGTCTGCCCGACCATGCTCTATCCCTACCTGCGCGCCAACGTCGCCGACGCGATCACGCGCACCTCGCTGCCGCCGCTGCACCTGAGCGAGATGAACTTCCAGGCCCTGTACGAACAGCGCCTGGCGCAGCAGTCGGAACAGGCCAAGGACGAAGACTCCGGCCTGATCCTGCCGCCCGGCGCCCGCAACTGACCGGCGGGGCCCGCACGTCATGGCGCCGGTCCGGCTTTGCGTCCTGGGTGCGGGCAGCTGGGGCACCGCCCTGGCGGCCCTGGCCAGCGCCCGGTCCGACACCCTGATCTGGGCCCGCGACCCGGACCAGGCGCTGTCCATCGGCCAGCGGCACGTCAATCCGCGCCACCTGCCCGACATCGCCCTGCCGCCCGCCCTGCGGGCCACGGCTGACTTCGGCGCCGCGCTGGCGCACGTCCTGGAAGGCCCCGATCAGGCCGACCGCCTGATCGTGCTGGGCGTGCCCATGTCGGGCCTGGCCGACGTCTGCCGGCGTCTTGCCCAGGCGCTGCCCGCCCGCGTCCCGGGTTCCGCACCGGTCCACCTGTTGTGGACCTGCAAGGGCATCAGCCCCGATACGCACCAGTGGCCGCACCAGATCGTCGCCGAAACGCTGCCCGGCACCGCCTGGCTGCGCACCGGCGTGCTGTCGGGTCCATCCTTCGCCCGCGAGGTCGCCCAGGGGCTGCCGGTTGCCCTGGCGGTCGCCAGCCGCGATCCGGATACCGGCCGTGCCGCCCAGGCGGCCTTCCACGGCACCCAGGCGCGCATCTACGGCACCCGCGACGTCATGGGTGTGGAAGTCGGCGGCGCACTGAAGAACGTCATGGCCATCGCCTGCGGCATCAGCGACGGGCTGAGGCTGGGCACCAATGCCCGCGCCGCCCTGATCACCCGCGGGCTGGCGGAAATCCAGCGCCTGGGCGTGGCCCTGGGCGGACAGGCGGATACCTTCATCGGCCTGACGGGGCTGGGAGACCTGGTCCTGACCGCCACGGGCGAGCTGTCCCGCAATCGCCAGGTGGGCGTGGCCATCGGCCAGGGACGATCGCTGGACGACATCCTGGCGGGCGGCATGACCGCCGAAGGGGTGCGCTGCGCGCGCGCCGCGCAGGCCCTGGGCCGCGAGCACGGGCTGGACCTGCCCATCACCGATGCCGTCTGCGACGTGCTGTTCGGCGGCGTGGCTCCGACCCAGGCCGTGGCCGCCCTGCTGGCGCGGGATCCGCGCGACGAATGACGCCCGGCGCGGGTCAGATGCCGCCCGCGTAACCCGCCTGCCGCCACGCCTCGAAGACCGTGACGGCCACGGCATTGGACAGGTTCAGGCTGCGCTGCTGCGGCTGCATCGGCAGGCGGATGCGCTGCGCCGGGGGGAAGAGCGCCAGTTGCGCGTCCGACAGGCCGGCGGTTTCACGCCCGAACACGAACACATCCTCCGCCCGGAAATCGCGTTCGCCGATCAGTACGGAGCCGCGCGTGGTCAGCGCGAAGCGCCGCGCGGGATCGCCGCCGATCGCGGCCAGCGCATCGTCCAGGCTGTCATGCACCTGCATGCGCGCCCACTCGTGATAATCCAGGCCCGCCCGTCGCATGCGCGCATCGTCCAGCGTGAAGCCCAGCGGGCGCACCAGGTGCAGGAAGGTTCCGGTATTGGCGGCGAGGCGGATCACATTGCCGGTATTGGGCGGGATTTCGGGTTCGACGAGGACGATGTGGAACATGGAAGCGGAATCGGCATGGACCGCGCGGCGGATCGCCGCACGCTGGCTTGTCGCCGGCCCCGCCCGCGTTCGAGAGCCGGTCCGGCGGGCCCTATTGTAGAACCCGGCCGCGGCCCCGCCCGCCGTCTCTTCCGCTTCCGGGGCTTACGGCGCGGGCCAGGACCCAGCCTTCCACCCGGACGGCACCGGCTTCCTTCAGCGCCGACGCCACCGCCTGCAGCGTCGCGCCCGTGGTCAGCACATCGTCCACCACCGCAATCCGTCGGCCGGACAAAGGCCGCGCGGAATCGGCCGCAGACCCCGACAATGCCCGATGCGCCGGCGGCGCCGGGTGCGGTCGGCCTGCGGCCCCGAAGGCCGTGAAGACCCCGACCTGGGCCCGCAGGCGCAGCGCGCGGTCCAGCACCGCCTGGCGTTCTCCTTCGCGCATCCGCCGCACCCCGTCCAGATGGCAGCGCAGGCCCAGCCGGCGGGCCAGCAGCCGGGCCACCTCGGCCGGCGGGCTGAAACCACGCCGCCGCAGCGACTCGCGCCGGGCGGGCACCGGCACGACCCAGTCCGGCCGCGGGTTCCCGGCCTCGCCGGCAAGCACCGCCCGCACCAGCAGGTCTGCCAGCGGCCGTGCCAGGGACAGGCGGCGGCGGATCTTGTAATCCCGGATCAGGTCGCGGCCCAGCCCGGCATAGTCGAAGGCCGCCACCACGCGGTCGTAGGCCGGTGGTTCGGGACCGCAGTCCGGGCACCCCCCCACTTCGTCCAGGGGATGCGCGCAGCGCCCGCAGCATGGCCTCGCCGGGTCGGGCCGCAGGCTCGCCAGGCAGGCGGCACACAACCCCTGGCCGCCCTGGCGCCGGCCGCAACCAGGGCAGTCGGCGGGGATCCAGTCGCGCCAGCGGCCGATCGGCAGATGCAGCATAATGGCGTGTCCTTCCGCAGGAAATCTCCATCACAGCATGCTTCGGGCCTTCCCGGGGCAGGCCTTGATCGTTTATGCCACAGCTTCCCCGACTGCCCATCGACTCCCAGGCCGTGACGCGCCAGTTCGCCCGGCGCGCGCCCCTGGACGCCCCCCAGTTCCTGTACGGGGAAATCGCCCAGCGCATGCTGCGCCGCCTGAGCTACATCCGCATCGATCCGCACGACATCCTGGATGCGGGATGCGGCGCAGCCCATGCCCTGGATCCGCTGCGCGCCCGCTACCCCGACCAGCGCTACATCGGACTGGACGCCTGCGAAACGCTGCTGGATACGGCCCGCGAACGCTACGCGACCAAGCCCGGATTCTGGCACCGGCTGCGCAACAAACCCACGCCGAAGCCGGCATTCATCCAGGCCGATCTGGCCGAAACCGGCCTGCCGGACGAAAGCCTGGACCTGGTCTGGTCGAACCTGGCCCTGCACTGGCACCCGGAACCCCACCTGGTGCTGCAGGAATGGCGGCGCGTTCTGCGCAATGACGCCCTGGCGATGTATTCAAGCCTGGGACCGGGCACCTTCCGCGAATTGCGCGAGGCCCTGGCCGAGGCCGACCTGGATACACGGCCCATGGAATTCGTCGACATGCACGACTTCGGCGACCTGATGCTGCAGGTGGGTTTCGCCGATCCCGTCATGGACCAGGAAATCATCACCCTGACCTACAAGACCGCGGACAAGCTGCTGGAAGACGTGCGCGCGCTGGGCGGCAACCCCCATCCCGAACGCCGCCGCGGCCTGCCCGGCCGCGCCTGGCGCGAACGCCTGGTCCGCGCCCTGGAACGCCGCCGCCATGCCGACGGCACGATCCACCTGAGCCTCGAAGTCGCCTACGGCCACGCCTGGCGCGTTGCCGCGCGGCGCGGGGTGTTCGGCGACCTGCCCGTCACCACGTTCAAGCGCGCCCGCCCGCTGGAACCGGGCAAGCAGCCCCCACGCGTGGTGCCGCGCAAGCCCGACGACCCGTCCTAGACCGGCACACCGTACAGGTCGTATTCGTCCGCGTCCTCGATCCGCACCCGGACCAGGTCGCCGGGCGCACAGCCGGCGGCATCGCGCAGCAGCACGCTGCCGTCGATTTCGGGCGCATCGGCCATGGAGCGCGCGGTGGCGCCGCCCTGCTCGTCGACCTCGTCCACCAGCACCGTCAGGGTGCGGTCGACCTTGGCCGCCAGGCGCTGCGTGGAGATCGCCTGCTGGTGCGCCATGAAGCGCTCCCAGCGTTCGGCCTTGACCTCGTCGGGCACGGGATCGGGCAGGTCATTGGCACGCGCGCCTTCGACCGGCGAATACTGGAAACAGCCGACGCGATCGAGCTGGGCTTCCGTCATCCAGTCCAGCAGATACTGGAAGTCTTCCTCCGTCTCGCCGGGAAAGCCGACGATGAAGGTGGAGCGCAGGGTCAGGTCGGGACAGGCCTCGCGCCACTGGCGGATGCGTGCCAGGGTGCGGTCCTCGAACGCGGGGCGTTTCATGGCCCGCAGGATGCGCGGGCTGGCGTGCTGGAACGGGATGTCCAGGTAAGGAAGGATGCGGCCTTCCGCCATCAGGGGGATCAGCTCGTCCACATGGGGATAGGGGTAGACGTAGTGCATGCGCACCCACACGCCGAATTCCCCCAGCGCGCGCGCCAGCGCGGTCAGCTGCGTCTTGACCGGGCGCCCGTCCCAGAACCCGGTGCGGTACTTGACGTCCACCCCGTAGGCGCTGGTGTCCTGGGAGATCACCAGCAGTTCCTTCACGCCGGCGTCCACCAGGCGGCGGGCCTCGCCCAGCACATCGCCGATCGGACGGCTGACCAGGCGGCCACGCATGGACGGGATGATGCAGAAGCTGCAATTGTGGTTGCAGCCTTCGGAGATCTTCAGGTAGGCGTAGTGGCGCGGCGTCAGGCGGATGCCCTGGGGCGGCACCAGGTCGACGTAGGGATCGTGCGGGCGTTCGTGCGGGGCGGCCTCGTGCACGGCGCGCACCACCTGTTCGTATTGCTGGGGCCCGGTGACGGCCAGCACCGCCGGATGCACGGAACGGATCATGTCGGCTTCCACGCCCAGGCAGCCGGTGACGATGACCTTGCCGTTCTCGACGATGGCCTCGCCGATGGCGTCCAGCGATTCGGCCTTGGCGCTGTCAATGAAGCCGCAGGTATTCACCACGACGACGTCGGCCCCTTCGTAGTCCGGACTGATGGTGTAGCCGTCGGTGCGCAGCTGGGTCAGGATGCGCTCGGAATCGACCAGGGCCTTGGGACAACCCAGGCTGACGAAACCGACACGGGGGGATTGGCTCATGTAATTCTCGGTGGGACGAAACAGGGATAACCGTCCATTTTAATCAATCGGTGCTAAAGTCCACGGAATCTGTACCAGGAGCCTCTGAATCAGCCGGGCAGACGGCGGCGGCGCGGCCCGGGATCGAGTGCCGTGCGTGCGCATCGGCCACCGCCGCGGCAGCCGCGCCGGCCGACCCGGAGGCTCTCCCAACCGCCACCCTGGATTTTTTCGTGCCGGAATCGCCACAATCCCCCGCCCTGTCCGACCAGTTGCTCGCTGCCGCCCGGGCCATCCGGGCCGTGCTGGAAGGCCAGTCCCTGTCGGATGCGCTGGAAGCCGCACCCGCCGCCCTGCGCCCGGCCGCCCAGGCCTTGTCCTTCCACGCCATGCGCCGTCTGGGCCATGCCCGGGCCGTGAGCGGGCTGCTGGTGCCGCGGCGCCCGCCGGAACGCCTGGTCGAATCCCTGATCCTGCTGGGACTGAGCCTGCTGGAAGCCAGCCTGCGGCAGGCCGAAGGCGTCCCGCAGCCGCCCGGCACACCGGTCTACCATGAGCACACCCTGGTCCACCAGCTGGTGGAAGCGGCCGCCGCCGACCGGCGCGCCCGGCCGGCCAAGGGCCTGATCAATGCCGTGCTGCGGCGCTACGGGCGCGAACGCGCAGCGCTGAACGCCGCGCTGGCCGACACGCCGGAAGCCGTCTGGAACCACCCCGGCTGGTGGATCGACACCGTGCGCGATGCCTGGCCGGACGACTGGCAATCGATCCTGAATGCCGCCGACCAGCCGCCCCCCATGGCCCTGCGCGCCAATGTCCGGCGCATTGCCCGGGACGCGCTGCAGGCGCGCCTGGACGAAGCCGGCCTGCGTGCCCGGCCCGTGGGCGAGGACGGCCTGGTCCTGGACGCGCCCCGCCCCGTGCGCGACATCCCCGGCTACGCGGAAGGCTGGTGGTCGGTGCAGGATCCGTCGGCCCAGCGAGCCGCGCAGCTGCTGCCGCTGCAAGACGGCATGCGGACGCTGGACGCCTGCGCAGCGCCCGGCGGCAAGACGGCCCACCTGCTGGAGCGCCACACGCTGCGCCTCACGGCGCTGGACAGCGACGCCCGGCGCCTGGAACGCGTGGGCGAAAACCTGCGGCGTCTGGGCCTGGAATCCTCCGACGTCGTGTTGCGCTGCGCCGATGCCGCACAGCCCGAGTCCTGGTGGGACGGGCAGCCCTACGACGCCATCCTGGCCGACGTGCCCTGCACCGCCTCGGGCGTGGTGCGGCGCCATCCCGACATCCGCTGGCTGCGCCGGGCCGACGACCTGGCGCGCACGGCGGCCCTGCAGGCCCGCATCATGGATGCGCTCTGGCCGCTGCTGGCCCCCGGCGGACACCTGCTGTACGCCACCTGCTCGATCTTCCCCCAGGAAGGCGAATCCCAGGTCCGCAGCTTCCTGGACCGGCATCCCGAAGCGCGGCGGCTGCCGGCGCCCGGCCACATCCTGCCCGGCGGCCCCGACGACGGCGACGGCTTCTTCTACGCCCTGCTGCACAAGACGCACGAGCCCGGGCCGGAGCCCGTCCCCGCAGGCTGACCCATGCCCGTCCAGGCCGGACCCGGCTTGCGCTTTGGCGCGTGCTCAACAATACTGCGACTGTTCGTGACTTTCCGCTCCACCGCAGCCAGCGCATGCCACGCTTCCTGATCTTCCTGGCCTTCAGCATCCTGTTCCTGGTGCCCCCGACCACCTGGGCCGAGGACGGCCAGGTCGTGCGCATCGAACCGGTGCTGCGCCAGGACCAGATCTTGCTGAACGCCGACATCGACTTCACGCTCGGCGACGAACAGCACGAGGCGGCCCGCAAGGGCGTCCCGCTGTATTTCACCGTGGACCTGGTCATCGAGCATCCGCGCTGGTGGTGGTTCGACAAGACGATCCTGTCGCTCAGCCAGACCTGGCGCATCCAGTACAACGCCCTGACGCGCCAATGGCGGGTCGGCACCGGCGATCTGTCCCTACCGGCCACGTCCCTGGACGAGGCCCTGGACCTGGTGCGCCACATCCGCGACTGGCCGCTCGGCAACGCCGACCTCTTCACGCCCGGCAGCACTTACCAGGGGCGGCTCCGGCTACGCCTGGACACATCGCGCCTGGCCCGCCCATTCCAGGTCGACGCCCTCAACAGCGCGGCCTGGTCCCTGACGACCCCATGGAAAGAGTTCACCTTTTCGATCTCCGACGCAACGCCCCGCGGCTGATCCGCTGGGCGCTGCGCTCCGCGCTGGGGGTCGCCGCTGCCAGCGCGATCGCTTTGCTGGGCCTGCTCGTCTGGTCCACCGGCAACGCATCGCGCTACGCGCAGCAATACGACATGCTGCTGCTGCTCAACGGCGTGCTGGCGATCGCCCTGATGTCCTGGGTGGCCATGCTCACCATCCGGCTGCTGCGCCAGATCCGGCGGCGCCAGTTCGGGGCCCGGATGACCGCCCGCTTCACGCTGTACTTCACCCTGATCGGCATCCTGCCTGGCGTGCTGATCTACGTGCTGTCGGTGCAGTTCATGTCGCGATCGATCGAATCCTGGTTCAACGTGCGGGTGGACACCGCGCTGGAAGCCGGCCTGAACCTGGGGCGCGCCGCCCTGGACGCCCAGCTCACCGAGCTCAGCGGCCGGGCACGCAACATGGCCCTGCGGCTGAACACCGCCAGCGACGCCGAGACATCCCTGCTGATCACTTCGCTGCGCGCCGCCAACGAAATCGACGAAGCGATGGTCTTCACCGGCAACAGCCGCCTGGTCGCCTTTTCCTCGTCGAACTTCAGCCAGCTGCTGCCGGACCTGCCGCCCAGCAGCGTCATGAACCAGTTGCGAGTCGCCCAGGGCTATGCGGCGGCCGAGGCCGACGCGACCCCCGGCGACGGGCCGACCAGCGACGGCCTGCACCTGCGCGTCATCATCCCGCTGGGGCCGGCTGCTTCCGACCGGCTGGGCAATCCCATGAGCCTGGGCGGCGACTCGCGCTGGCTGCAGGTGATCCAGGCCGTGCCCGAACGCATCGCCCGCAATGCCAGCCAGGTCCAGCAGGGCTTCCGCGACTACCAGGAACTGGCCCTGTCACGCCTGGGCCTGCGCAAGCTCTACGGCATCACGCTGACCCTGGCCCTGATCCTAGCCGTATTCGCCGCCGTGGTCGTGGCGCTGGCCGTCTCGCGGCGCCTGGTGCGGCCCCTGCTGACCCTGGCCTCGGGCACCCAGGCCGTCGGCGTCGGCGACTACCGCCCGCTGCCCGAACCACCCGCGCGCGACGAAGTCGGCCAGCTGACGCGATCCTTCAACGCCATGACGCGGCAGCTGGAGGAAGCCCGCCAGATGGTCGATCGCCACCGCCGCCAGCTGGAGCAAAGCAACCTGTACCTGGAATCGGTGCTCAGCAACCTGTCCTCGGGGGTGCTCGTGTTCGACCGCGCCTTCCGCCTGACGCTGTTCAACCAGGGCGCCCAGACCATCCTGCACGTCGACCTGCGCACCATCCAGGGCCGCCCGCTGGAAACCGCCGACGGCGCCCTGCCGATCGCCGGCCTGATCCGCCAGGCGTTCTCCGCCCACGACGCGGTGGAATCCACGCGCCCCTACTGGCAGCAGCAGTTCGAAGTCGAGCTGCAGGATGCGCCGGACAACGAACGCAAGAAGCACGTCGTCACCCTGCTGGCCCGGGGCACCCGGCTGCTGATGGATGGCCACGAGGACGGCTACCTGGTGGTGTTCGACGACATCAGCGAAGTGATCTCCGCCAACCGCACGGTTGCCTGGGGCGAGGTCGCCCGGCGCCTGGCCCACGAGATCAAGAACCCGCTCACGCCCATCCAGCTGTCGGCCGAGCGGCTGGCCATGAAACTGGCCGACCGCCTGGCGCCGGACGACGCCGCCATGCTGCAGCGGTCCACCCAGACCATCGTCAACCAGGTCGCTTCCCTGAAGCGCATGGTGGACGATTTCCGCGAATACGCCCGCACGCCGCCCGCGCAGATGCAGGACATCGACCTGAACGCCCTGCTGACCGAAGTCCTGACGCTGTACGGCTGGGATCCCGCCGAGCCGGCCCCGCCCCAGAGCGCCCCTGGCGCGGCCCGCTTCGATGCCCAGCTCGCGGCCGGCCTGCCGCCGATCCAGGGCGATCCGGCGCAATTGCGCCAGGTGATCCACAATCTGCTGGCCAATGCACGCGACGCCGCCTGCCAGCACGCCGCGCCCGGCACGGCCGAGATCCGCGTGCAGACCCGCCTGATCCTGCCGGACGACGAGACCGGCCACGCCCGCGTCCGCCTGACCGTCTCGGACAACGGCCCGGGCTTCGCGCCCGAGGTCCTGCACCGCGTCTTCGAGCCCTACGTGACGACCAAAACCACCGGCACCGGGCTGGGCCTGGCCATCGTCAAGAAGATCGTCGAGGAGCACGCCGCCCAGGTCGACATTTCCAACCGGACCGAAGGCGGAGCGCGCGTTTCCATCCTGTTTTCCAGGCTGGCCGCCGAGCCGGTCCGGCTGGACGCGCCCAGGCAAGCACACGATAATACGCAGAACAACAGGTGAGGTGATATGGCCAGAATTCTGGTGGTGGACGACGAAATAGGCATCCGCGAGCTGCTGTCCGAAATTCTCTACGACGAAGGCCACACGGTCGAACTCGCGGAAAATGCGGCGCAGGCCCGCGAATTTCGTCTCCGCCAGCGGCCCGACCTGGTGTTGCTCGACATCTGGATGCCCGACATCGACGGCGTCACCCTGCTGAAGGAATGGTCCAGCCAGGGGCTGCTGAACATGCCCGTCATCATGATGAGCGGCCATGCCACCGTGGACACCGCCGTCGAAGCCACCCGCATCGGCGCGGTGGACTTCCTCGAAAAGCCCATCACCCTGCAGAAACTGCTGAAGGCCGTGTCCTCGGGCCTGGCGCGTCCGGTGATTCCGGCCGCCATGCGCAGCCGCACCGAACGCCCCGCAACGCCCGATCCGGTCTTCACCCAGCCGCCCCCGCTGGCAGGCGCCGCCGCCACACAACCCCCGGCCGCGCCCCCCGCCGCTCCCGTCCACGACGACTCGCACCTGGGCCGGATTTCACTCAACCAGCCCCTGCGCGAAGCCCGCGACGAATTCGAGCGGATCTACTTCGAATACCACCTGCTGCACGAGAACCACAGCATGACACGGGTGTCCGAGCGCACCGGCCTGGAACGCACCCACCTGTACCGCAAGCTGAAACAGCTCGGCATCGACACCTCGCGCAAGAAATCGTCCGGAGGCTGACCAGGCGGCCACGCCGCCCGGTGCGGGAACGCGCCGCCAGGCGGCGCGTCAGGCCTGACCGCGGTAGGCCCTGACGAACTCGGCCGCCGGCTGGCGCCGCCCCCCGGGCTTCTGCAGCGCCGTCACGCGCAGCACGCCATCGGCGGTCGCCACGTCGATGCCGTCCGGCCCCATGTCCACGATCGTGCCGGGGGCCGGCACATCACGTCCGGGCCCGCCGCTGGCCGGCAGTGCCTGCGCCCCCCAGACCTTGACCGGCTGGTCGAATCCGGGCAGCGCCATCGTCGTGCCGGGAAATGGGTCGAACGCCCGCACCCGGCGGGCCAGTTCGACCGCGGGACGGGAAAAATCCAGCGGCGATTCGGACTTGAGCAGCTTGTCGGCGTAGCAGACGCCCGCTTCGGGCTGCGGCACCGGCGCCGGGGCATCCCCGGCTTCCAGCCGCGCGAGCACGTCCACGATGGCGCGCGCGCCGTCGGCCGCCAGGCCGTCATGCAGGCTGGCGCCGGTTTCGTCGGGCGCCAGCGGGCGTTCCACCCGGTACAGCATGTCGCCCGTGTCCAGCCCCGCATCCATCTGCATGATGGTCACGCCGCTGACGGCATCGCCCGCCTCGATCGCGCGCTGGATGGGCGCCGCACCGCGCCAGCGCGGCAGCAGGCTGGCATGGATGTTCAGGCAGCCGTGGCGCGGCAGGTCCAGCACCCATTGGGGCAGGATCAGGCCATAGGCCGCCACCACCATGACTTCCGGGGCCAGATCCTGCAATGCAGACCGGGCCGCCTCGGCATCCTCCGGATATTTGCCGTCCAGCCGCAGGCTGCGCGGCTGCAGCACCGGGATGCCGGCCGCCAGGGCGGCCTGCTTGACCGGGCTGGGCATGAGCTTCATCCCGCGTCCCGAGGGACGGTCGGGCTGGGTCAGCACACACGCGATCCGATGGCCCGCCCCGATCAGGGCGTCCAGGGCCAGACGGGCGAATTCGGGCGTTCCTGCGAAGGCAACCCGCATTCAGGCACCGGCGGCTTCGCGCTGGGCCTCGCGCTGCTGCTTGCGCAGGCGCGTGCGGATGCGGTTCTGCTTGAGCACGGACAGGTACTCGACGAAGACCTTGCCCAGCAGGTGATCCAGCTCGTGCTGCACGCACACCGCCAGCAGTCCTTCGGCGTCGAACTCGTAAGGCTCGCCGCGTTCGTCCAGGGCACGCACGTGGATGCGGGCGGAGCGTTCGACTTCGTCGTAGATGCCGGGCACCGACAGGCAACCTTCTTCATAGACCTGAAGTTCTTCGCTCTTCCAGGTGATCTCGGGATTGATCAGCACGTGCAGATCGTTGCCGTCTTCAGAAACGTCGATGACCACGACCCGCTCATGCACGTCCACCTGGGTCGCGGCCAGGCCGACGCCGGGAGCGGCGTACATGGTTTCCGCCATGTCGCGCACCAGCTGGCGGATGCGGTCGTCCACCTGCTGCACCGGCGCGGCGACCTTGTGCAGCCGGGGATCCGGGTATTTGAGAATGGGAAGCAGAGCCATGTCGAAAACCGTGACGATGATGCCAAAACTCCATGATAAATCAGGACCACGGCCTGGGACAGAAACCGCCCGCCCGCGCGAAACACGCCCGCAGTTCATGGCACACTGGCGCCATGCCTCTGAATGCCTCTGAAACCGAACTGCGCGCCTGGATCCGCCTGAGCCTCGAACCCGAGCTGGGCGCGGCCCGGATCCGCCTGCTCCTGTCGGTCTTCGGCATGCCGCAGGACATCGTCGCAGCCACCACCGGCAGCCTGGCCCGCTACCTGGACCCGGCCATGGCGGCCCGCCTGCGCCAGCCGCCCGGCCCGGAACTCCAGTCCGCAATCGACCGGACGCTGGAGTGGCTGCAGGCTGCCGACCACCACCTGCTGACGCTGGCCGACCCCCACTACCCGCGCGCGCTGTACGCGCTGGCCGACCCGCCGCCGCTCCTGTATGCGCACGGCCGGCTCGACATCCTGACCCGCCCCATGCTGGCCATCGTCGGCGCGCGCCATGCCACGGTGGACGGCGAGCGCAACGCCCACGCCTTCGCACGCCACCTGGCCCTGAAAGGCTGGTGCGTGGTCAGCGGCCTGGCCAGCGGCATCGACGGCGCGGCCCACGCAGGCGCCCTGGACGCCGGCGAAGCAGGCGGCAGCACCCTGGCCGTCCTGGGCACCGGCATCGACCGGGTCTATCCGCCCGCGCACCACACCCTGGCCCACCGCATTGCCACCCATGGCCTGCTGCTGTCGGAATTTCCCCTGGGGACGCCGGGGCTGCCCTATCATTTCCCGCAACGCAACCGCCTCGTCGCCGCCCTGGGCCAGGGCGTGCTGGTGGTAGAGGCCGCCGCCCGCAGCGGCTCCCTGACCACCGCCCGGCTGGCGGGCGAGCTGGGGCGCGAGGTCTTCGCCATCCCGGGCTCCATCCATTCCCCCCTGTCGCGCGGCTGCCACGCCCTGATCCGCCAGGGCGCCAAGCTGGTCGAATCCGGGCAGGACATCATCGAGGAACTGCGGCAAGGCGCGCTGCCGGGCCTGCGGACCCCGCCGGCACCCGACGCTGAAAAGGACATCGCGGCAGCCGATGCCGCCCCCGGGTCCGCACCCGAGGCATCGGCCGGCACCGCTGGCGAACCCGGCGCGGATACCAGTCCCGGCATCGGCCCCGACGCCCGCGCCCTGCTGGGGCGCATCGGCCGCGATCCGGTCGGCCTGGATATCCTGCAGGCGGACCTGGACTGGCCCATCGACCGTCTGATGAGCCAGCTGACCCTGCTGGAGGTTGCCGGCCGGATCGACCGGACCGGCAATGGCCGCTACCGGCGCCGGTCCGAGCCCCCGGCTGCGCTATGATGAACCCCTCTCCCGACCGGGAATCCCCCTTGGACGACATCCATGGCCGAACACATCAAGATCGTCGAAGTCGGGCCGCGCGACGGCCTGCAGAATGAAAAGCAGTTCGTCGACACCGCCGTCAAGATCGAGCTCGTCGACCGCCTGGCCGCGGCCGGCTTTGCCAACGTCGAGGCCGCATCCTTCGTGTCCCCGAAATGGGTGCCGCAGATGGCCGACGGCGCCGAGGTCATGGCCGGCATCGCCCGCCGGCCCGGTACGATCTATTCCGTCCTGGTGCCCAATCTGCGCGGCTTCGAGGGCGCCCAGGCGGCCCGCGCCGACGAAGTCGTGATCTTCGGCGCCGCCAGCGAGGCATTTTCCCAGCGCAACATCAACTGCTCCATCGCCGAATCCATCGCCCGCTTCGAGCCCGTGGCGGCTGCCGCGAAAGAAGCCGGCATGCGCCTGCGCGGCAGCATCAGCTGCGCCCTGGGCTGCCCCTACCAGGGCGAGACCCCGGTGGCCGCAGTGGTCGACGTGGCCGAACGCCTGCTGCGCCTGGGCTGCGACGAGATCGACGTGGCCGACACCATCGGCGTGGGCACGGCCGCCCAGGTCGGGCGCGTGCTGCGCGCCGTCGGCCAGGTCGCCGACCTGGGCTCCCAGGTCTCGGGGCATTTCCACGACACTTACGGCCAGGCCCTGGCAAACATCCTGGCGGCGCTGGACTGCGGCGTGCGCATCTTCCACAGCTCGGTCGCCGGGCTGGGCGGCTGCCCCTACGCCAAGGGCGCCACCGGCAACGTCGCCACGGAAGACGTGCTGTACCTGTTGCGCGGCCAGGGGCTGCATACCGGCGTGGACCTGGACGCCGTGGTGGACATCGGCCAATGGATCTCCGAACGCATCGGCCGCCCGACATCCAGCCGCGCCGGCCGCGCCCTGGCACTGAAGAAGGCCCAATGATGTCCCCTTTCGGCCGTCCTTCCCCCGAAGAACACGATGCCCTGATGGCCCAGATCGCCCCGCTGCCGCTGCGCGGCCGGGCCTGGCCCCGCTGGATCGCCGTCATCGCCTGGCTCATCATGGCCCTGATCGCGGTGCGCCTGGTCATGGTGCTGCAGCTCTCGCCCGAGCAGGCGCTGCCCATGCCGGTCATCGCCAGCATCGTGGTGTGCTTCGGCGCCCTGCTCTGGATGAGCGTCCACATGTGGACCTCGGTCACGGAAATCTCCGAATGGGGCATCCGCCAGTCCTGGATCACGCGCCGCGAAGTGCCCTGGGCCGAGATCCAGTCCACCAAGTTCATCCCGCTGTTCGCCTCGAAGAAGCTGGTGTGCTTTGTCCAGAAAGGCCGGCCCGTGGTCTTTCAGGCCGGCACGCCGGAACTGCAGGCAGCCTTCGCCCGCATCAGCCTGGTGTACCGGAAAAGAATGTAACGGGCGCGTACGGCCTAGCGGATCGGCAGCGGATACATCAGGCCGCCGTCCTTCCAGAGCGCGTTCAGGCCGCGCTGGATCTGCAAGGGGCTGCCCATGCCGACATTGCGGTCGAACGATTCGCCGTAATTGCCGACCTGCTTGATGATCCGGTAGGCCCACTGCTCGTCCAGGCCCAGGTTCTTGCCCGCACTGCCGGTCACGCCCAGCAGGCGCTGCACATTGGGATCGGCGCTCTTCAGCTGCGCGTCGACGTTGGCCGAGGTCACGCCCAGCTCTTCGGCGCCCGTCATGGCCTGGAAGCTCCATTTGACGATATTCAGCCAGGCGTCGTCCCCCTGGCGCACGAAGGGCCCGAGAGGTTCCTTGGAGATGATTTCCGGCAGGATCACATAGTCGGCAGGCTTGGTCAGCTTGGCGATGCGGATCGAAGCCAGGCCCGAGGCGTCGGTGGTGAACACGTC
This sequence comes from Castellaniella daejeonensis, assembly GCF_039523555.1. Lineage (NCBI taxonomy): Bacteria > Pseudomonadati > Pseudomonadota > Betaproteobacteria > Burkholderiales > Alcaligenaceae > Castellaniella > Castellaniella daejeonensis. Next base: position 380,942 of record NZ_BAAAFN010000015.1, on the reverse strand, counting down.
GCAGCGGCCGGCCGCGAACGCATTGACGACCTCGTTGAACTGCTCGATCACCACCGGCTTGTACTGCACGTTGTGGGCGCGCGCCCAATCGGCCATGTTCTGCTCGTTGGACGTGCCGGTCTGCATGCAGACCGTGGCCCCGTTCAGGTCGCGGGCCGAGGTGATGCCCAGGGACTTGGGCACCATGAAACCCTGGCCGTCGTAGAAGTTGATGGCGGCATGGATGGCACCCAGCGACGTATCGCGCGACTGCGTCACGGTGGTGTTGCGGGCCAGCAGATCGATCTCGCCCGACTGCAGGGCGGTGAAGCGCTGCTGCGCATTCAGGGGCACGATCTTGACCTTGGACGCGTCGCCCAGCACAGCGGCCGCAACGGCGCGGCACATGTCCACGTCCAGCCCCTTCCAGGCACCCTGGGCGTCGGGCGCAGAGAAGCCGGCGAAGCCGGTGGTAACGCCGCATTGCACGGCGCCGTGTTCCTTGACCACCGACAGGGTATCGGCCTGGGCCAGGGGCATGCCGGCGCCCAGCAGGGCCAGGCCGGCAATCATCTTGAATCCACGCATGGAAGGTCTCCCTCAGTCTGCTTCACGGATTTGCACATAGTAACTGAGGGAACCCGCGCCCCGCCATGCGCCGCATGCATGGCGCCGACGCCCCCCGAGTCAGTCGTAACGGCGAACGTCCTCGATCACCTTGCCGTCGTTGGGCAGGCTGCCTGCCGCCACGACTTCGACGACGGCCCGCAGCTTGGTCTGCTCGCGCACCGTGGCGGCCACGGCCTCGACGTCGAGCGCGGCGCCGGCCTCGACCCGCAGGGTCATGACATCGTGCCCCGCCTCGCCGGAAACCACCAGGCGCGCGCGGCCCACCTGCGGATGCCGGTCGAGCACACGGGCGATCTGCTCGGGATGCACGAACATGCCGCGCACCTTGGTCGTCTGGTCGGCGCGCCCCAGCCAGCCGCGGATGCGCAGGTTGGTCCGGCCGCAGGGCGAAACCCCCGGCATCAGGGCCGACAGGTCGCCGGTGCCGAAGCGCAGCAGCGGATAGTCGGGATTCAGGGTCGTGACCACCAGCTCGCCGACCTCGCCCTCGGGCACGGGCTGGCTGGTGCCGGGCCGGACGATCTCCAGGATCAGGTCTTCGTTGGCGACCAGGCCTTCGCGCGCAGGAGTTTCGAAGGCCACCATGCCCAGGTCGGCACTGCCATAGGCCTGGAAGCCCTGGATGCCGCGGTCCCGGAACCAGGCCTGCAGAGACGGCGGGTAGGCCTCGCCCGAAAACAGGGCCAGGCGCAGCGAAGGCAGCGCCACCCCCATCTCGTCGGCCTTTTCCAGGATGATGCGCAGGAAGCTGGGCGTGCCCGTGTAGGCTTGCGGCGCCAGGTCCGCCATGGCGCGCACCTGCTGTTCGGTCTGCCCGACCCCGCCGGGGAACACCGTGCAGCCCAGCGCATGGGCAGCGGTTTCCATCATGGAGCCGGCAGGGGTGAAATGATAGGAAAAGCAGTTGTGCACCAGCATGCCGGGGCGCACCCCCGCCGCATGCAGGGCGCGGGCGAAGCCCCAGTAGTCGGGGCGCGCGCCCTCGGGCTCGTAGATCGGCCCCGGCGAGGCGTAGACCCGTCGCGCCTCGCCCCAGCCCACGGTGGAGAACCCGCCGAACACGCGCAGGCGCTCGGCATCGACCGTGGTCCCCGGCGGCGCGATGCGGGCCGCGTGCTGGACTTGCAGCAATTCGCTCTTGCGCAGCACCGGCACGCGGGCCAGGGCCTGGCGGCAATCCAGCGAGGCGGGGTCGATGCCCCGCAACTGCCGGGCGATGGCCGGCGCCCCGGTCCGGGCCCGCTCCAGCGCGTCGGGCAAGCGCTGGAACAGCAACCGCTCGCGCTCCTCGGCGGGCTGGGTCTCGCGTGCATCGTAGTATGCCTGCATGCCATTCCCCCGTGTCAGGCCAGCCAGCGCTTGCGCCGGCGATAGAACTTGGTGTCGCGGAAACTGGTGCGGCCCGACCCCGAAACGCCCAGGTAGAACTCCTTGACGTCCTCGTTTTCGGCCAGCGCGCGGGCGGCGCCGTCCATCATCACGCGGCCGTTTTCCAGGATGTAGCCGTAGTCCGCATAGCGCAGGGCCACGTTGGTGTTCTGCTCCGCCAGCAGGAAACTGACGCCTTCGCGCTGGTTCAGGTCGCGCACGATCTCGAAGATTTCCTCGACGATCTGCGGCGCCAGCCCCATCGATGGCTCGTCCAGCAGGATCATGCGCGGGTCGGCCATCAGCGCCCGGCCGATCGCGGCCATCTGCTGCTCGCCGCCCGACGTATAGCCCGCCTGGCTCTTGCGGCGCTGCTTCAGGCGGGGGAAATAGCTGTAGACCCGCTCCAGCGCGGCGGCCAGGTCGGCGCGCCCCAGGCGCCGCGTGTAGGCGCCGGTGAGCAGGTTTTCCTCGATGCTCAGGTGGGCGAAGCAGTGGCGGCCTTCCATGACCTGAACCACGCCGCGCTGCACCAGGTCGGCCGGCGACAGGGACTCGATGCGTTCCCCGCGATACTCGATCCCGCCCTTGGTGACCTCGCCGCGCTCGCCACGCAGAAGATTGGAGATCGCCCTGAGGGTGGTGGTCTTGCCGGCGCCGTTGGCGCCCAGGAGCGCCACGATCCTGCCTTCCGGCACGGTCAGGGACACGCCCTTGAGCACCAGAATGACGTGGTTGTAGATGACCTCGATGCCGTTGACGTTCAACAGCACTGCGGGTTCGGGCGCCTGTGCGCTATCCATGGTTTCCTCTCCCAGGAGCCTCCCGGGGCCGGGCCAGGCCCGGCCCCGGCACGGCTTACTCGGCGGCGCAGTCGCGCGTCGGCAGTTTCTTCTCGGCGGCGTACTTCTCGCCCAGGGACTTCACCAGCGGCTGCACGTACTTCGGGTTGGACTGATACCAGTCGGACACGACATTGAATTTCTTGCCGTCCCACTGGATGATGCGCGCCCAGTCGTCGCCCATGTGGTTCTCGCACGAAGTCCGGACCGGCCGCATCAGCTTGGCGAAACCCAGCTGTTCCAGGCGTGCCTGGTCCAGGTTCAGGTTTTCGTAGCCCCAGCGCACCTGCTCGGGCGTCATGTGCTTGCCCTTGCCGAATTTTTCCTGGGCGGTGCGGATGGCTTCGACCTGCAGCATGGAAATCATCATGCCGCGCGTATAGGCCAGCGAACCGAAGGAAGTGCCGTCCTTGTCGGCGCCTTCGCCCTTGTCGTAGACGTATTTCTTCACGTCTTCATGCACCCGGCCGTGTTCGGCGCTGTTCTGGATGGTGATGCCGTTGTAGCCCTTGGCGATATCGCCCAGGTCGTTGACGTCGGTCTCGGAGCTGGCCCACCAGATGCCGTACATCTTGTCGCGCGGATAGCCCACGCCCTGGGCCTCGCGGATGGCGGTCGGGGTCATGATCCCGGCGCTCCAGAGGATGACGTAGTCGGGGCGGTTCTTGCGGATCTGCAGCCAGGTGGATTTCTGCTCCACCCCAGGGGCGGCGACCGGATAGAGCTGCAGGTCGAAGCCGTTGTCCTTGGCGCGTTCCTGGAGCAGCGGGATGGGTTCCTTGCCGAAGGGCGAGTCATGGTAGATCAGGGCGATCTTCTTGCCCTTGAGCTTGTCCTCGCCGCCCAGCTTCTTGGCGATGTCCTGGATCATCACGTCGGCGGCGGTCCAGTACGTGCCCAGCAGCGGGAAATTCCACTTGAAGACGCGGCCGTCGGCCGACTGCGACAGGCCGTAGCCCACCGTGATCACGGGCTGCCCGTCGACGATCGCCTTGTCGGTCACCGCGAAGGTGATGCCCGTGGACTGGGTATCGAAGCCGGAAGCACCGCCGCTCTTGTTCTTCAGGCGCTCGTAGCATTCCACGCCCTTGTCGGTGGAATACGCGGTTTCGCATTCTTCATAGACGATCTTGACGCCATTGACGCCCCCATCGCGCTCGTTGACGAGCTTGAGGTAGTCGATCTTGCCATTGGCCCAGGGAATGCCGAGCGGGGCGAACGAGCCGGTCCGGTAGACCAGCAGGGGAACGAACTGCTCTTCGGCGGCCTGTGCCGGGCCGGCGACACCCGCCATCCCCGCAGCAGCCAGCAAGGCGACGGCGGCGGTCTTCGTCAGTGCATGCTTCATCTGTAGCTCCTCCTGGTGCGTGTGGCACCTATCGTGTCAACAAAGAACGGGTCCGATCGAACGCCGCCCCAAAGCCCCCGCAGTCCATCAGTGGGGGAACGGCCAGATCCTGAGTTTTTCCTTGGCAATGCTCCACAGCCTGGCCAGACCATGCGGCTCCGCGATCAGGAAGAAGACGATCAGGAAGCCGAAAACCATGTGTTCGATGTGCGAAGCGACGTCCACCGGCATGTTCAGGCCAAGCCAGTGCGGCACGTTGGTGAGCAGCACCGGCACCAGCACCATGAAGGCCGCGCCGAAGAAACTGCCGACGATGGAGCCCAGGCCGCCGATGATGATGATGAACAGCAACTGCAGCGAACGGTTCAGGTCGAAGGCCAGGGGTTCCCAGGAACCCAGGTGGATGTAGGCCCAGAGCGCGCCGGCCACGCCGATGATGAACGAGCTGACGGCAAAGGCGGTGAGCTTGGCATACACCGGACGGATGCCGATCACGGCGGCGGCCACGTCCATGTCGCGGATCGCCATCCACTGCCGGCCGATGGCGCCGCGCACCAGGTTCTTGGCCAGCAGGCCGATGACCGCCACGAAGCACAGCACGAACAGGTATTTCTGCACGGGCGTGATCACCGGCAGGCCGAAGGCATCGAGCGCCGGAACGGACACATTGCCCGAAGAGGAATAATTGGTGAAATAGGGAATGCGCAGGAAGGCCCAGTCCATGAAGAACTGCGCCGCCAGCGTGGTCACCGCCAGGTACAGGCCGCGGATGCGCAGGCTGGGCACGCCGAACACCACCCCCACCAGCGTGGCGAGCACGCCGCCCAGCAGGATCTGCACCACCAGCGGCAGGTCGAGCCGCACGCCGAAGTTCCAGGCGGCATACGCGCCCACCGCCATGAAGGCCCCCGAGCCGATGGAGATCTGGCCGCAATAGCCGACCAGGATGTTCAGGCCGATGGCTGCCAGCGCCAGGATCAGGAAGGGGATGAAGATCGCCTGCAGGAAGTAGTTCGACGCCAGCAGGGGAACGGCGACGAAGGCAACCAGCAGCAGGCCGGCGACGAACCAGCGGTCCTGGCGGATCGGGAAGATCTGCTGGTCCGAACGGTAGGAGCTCTTGAACTGGCCGTTTTCACGATAGAACATGGGCTGGGCTTCCTAAACGCGGTCGATGATTTTTTCGCCGAACAGACCCTGGGGCCGGAACAGCAGGAACACCAGGGACAGCACGTAGGCGAACCAGATCTCGATGCCTCCGCCCACGAAGGGGCCCAGGTAGACTTCGGAGAGCTTTTCGCCCACACCGATGATGAGACCGCCGACGATGGCGCCGGGCACCGAGGTCAGGCCGCCCAGGATCACCACGGGCAGCGCCCGCAGGGCAGCCGTGGACAAGGTGAACTGCACCCCGAATTTCGACCCCCAGACGATGCCCGTGACCAGGGCCACCAGGCCGGCCACCGTCCAGACCACCACCCAGATGCGGTTCAGCGGGATGCCCACCGATTGCGCGGCCTGGTGGTCGTCGGCGACGGCGCGCAGCGCACGGCCCACCGTGGTGTACTGGAAGAAGAAGGCCAGCACCGCCACCAGCACGGCGGCGACGACGGCGGCCGTCAGATCTTCGAGGCTGACCAGCACGCCGCCGTCGAAGAGCGTGTCCATGATGATGACCGGATCCTTCGGCATGCCGACATCGATCGCATACACCGAGCTGCCGAACAGGATCTGGCCGATGCCGTCCAGGAAATAGCTGATGCCGATGGTGGCCATCAGCAGCGTGGTGGCTTCCTGGTTGACCAGATGGCGCAGAACCAGGCGTTCGACCAGCACGGCCACCAGCCACATGAACAGGGCGCTGAGGGCGAAGGCCAGCAGGTTGGCCAGTATCGGCGAATCCCCGCCCAGCCAGTCGCCGATCCAGCCCGACAGCCGGGCCATGGCGAGCGCCGCGATCAGCACCATGGCGCCCTGGGCGAAGTTGAACACCCCGGAGGCCTTGAAGATCAGCACGAAGCCCAGTGCCACCAGGGCATAGAGCATGCCGCTCATCAGGCCGCCGATCACTGTTTCCAGAAAGAATCCCATTGCGACTCCTTGAATGGCGCGGCCGGCCCTAGTGGCTGGCGCCCAGATAGGCCCGGATGACCTCGGGATTGCTGCGCACTTCGTCGGGCGTGCCGTCGCCGATCTTGCGGCCGTAGTCCAGCACCACGACCCGGTCGGAAATGTCCATCACCACGCCCATATCGTGTTCGATCAGCACGATGGTGGTGCCGTATTCGTCGTTCACGTCGAGGATGTAGCGGCTCATGTCCTGCTTTTCCTCGATGTTCATGCCCGCCATGGGCTCGTCGAGCAGCAGGATGCGCGGCTCCATGGCCAGGGCGCGGCCCAGGTCCACGCGCTTCTGCAGGCCGTAGGGCAGGCGGCCGACCGGCGTCTTGCGCCAGGCCTGGATTTCCAGGAAATCGATGATGTTCTCCACCACCTCGCGGTGGGCGATTTCCTCGCGTTCGGCCGAGCCCAGCCGCAGCGCCTGGGCCAGCACGCCGGCCTTCATGCGCAGGTTGCGGCCCGTCATGATGTTGTCCAGCACGCTCATGCCCTTGAACAGGGCCAGGTTCTGGAAGGTGCGCGCAATGCCCATTTCGGCAGCGCGGCGCGGATTCATCCGGGTGAACTGCTGTTCCTGCAGCAGGATGCGGCCTTCCTGGGGCGTATAGACGCCGTTGATGACGTTCAGCATCGAGCTCTTGCCGGCGCCGTTGGGGCCGATGATGGCGCGGATCTCGTGCTCGCGCACGTCGAAGGATATGTCCGTCAGCGCCTTGACCCCGCCGAAGGACAGGGAAATGTTCTGCAGGTCGAGGATGACATCGCCGATCCGTCCGGCCCGGGCCGTTTCCGGGGTCTTTTCCATCGCCAGTTCCGTCATTCAGGCCACCTTCTTCAGTGGTTCGGGCCGCACCACGGCCGCGGGTTCGATGCGCAGGTCGGCGGAAATGCGGCCCGTGCGGCCGTCCTCGAACTTGACCTCGGTCTCGATGAACTGGCTCGGACGGCCCTCGAACAGGGCCTCGACCAGCACGGCGTATTTCTGCGCGATGAAGGCGCGGCGAACCTTGCGGGTGCGGGTCAGCTCGTCGTCGTCCGGGTCCAGTTCCTTGTGCAGGATCAGGAAGCGGCTGACCTGCGAGGCCGACAGCTTCGGATCCTGGGCGAGATCGGCGTTGACCTGCTCGACGCAATCCCGGATCAGGGCGTAGACCTCGTCCTTGCCGGCCAGGTCGGTGTAGCCGGCATAGGGCAGGCCGCGGCGCTCGGCCCAGTTGCCGACCGCTTCCAGGTCGATGTTGATGAAGGCGCAGACCTCGGGGCGGTCGGCCCCGAAGGCGACGGCTTCCTTGATGAAGGGGAAGAACTTCAGCTTGTTCTCGATGTACTTGGGCGCGAACAGGCTGCCATCGGCCAGGTGGCCGACGTCCTTGGCGCGATCGATGATCTTCAGCTGGCCGTCGGCATCCAGGTAGCCCGCGTCGCCGGTGTGGTACCAGCCGTCTTCCGTGTAGGACTCGGCCGTCGCCGTGGGATTGCGGTAATAGCCCGAAAACAGGCCCGGGCTGCGCAGCTGGATCTCGCCGTTCTCGGCCACGCGAATCTCCACGCCCTCGCAGGGCGGGCCGACCGTGTCGTCGCGCACCTGCCCATTGGCCTGGACGCAGACGAAGACCGAGGTCTCGGTGGAACCGTAGAGCTGCTTCAGGTTGATGCCGATGGAGCGATAGAACACGAACAGGTCGGGGCCGATGGCCTCGCCGGCCGTATAGGCCACGCGCACCCGGCTCATGCCCAGCGTGTTGCGCAGGGGGCCGTAGATCAGCAGGTCGCCCAGGGCGTACTTCAGGCGGTCGAGCATGCCGACGCCCGCGCCGCCGTCCAGGATCCGGTCCCCCACCCGCCGCGCCAGGCCCATTGCCTTGCGGTACAGCCAGCGCTTGAAGCGGCCGGCGTCTTCCATGCGGATCGTGACGTGGGTCAACAGGCCTTCCAGCACGCGCGGCGGCGCGAAATAATAGGTAGGCCCGATGTCGCGCATGTCGATCGACACGGTTTCAGGGGATTCGGGGTGGTTGACGGTAAAGCCCGTGGTCAGGAACTGCGTGTAGGAAAACATGTTCTGCCCGATCCAGGCGGGCGGCAGGTAGGCCAGCACGTCCTCGCGGTCGGTCAGGCCTTCGAAGCGCTCGATCGCCCGCGCCCGGTCGATGAGCGCATGGTGGCTGAGCACCACGCCCTTGGGCTTGCCCGTGGTCCCGGACGTATAGAACATCGCCGCCGTGTCCTCGGGGCGGATCGCGGCGATGCGGCCGTCGATTTCTTCAGGATGCTGCCGCGCGCGCTCGTCGCCGTGCGACAACAGGGCTTCCCAGGCCATCAGGCGGGGATCGTCGTAATGGCGCAAGCCGCGCGGATCGTCGTAGACGACGTGGCGCAACGCCGGGCAGCGGTCCGAGATCTCGAGCATCTTGTCGACCTGCTCCTGGTCTTCGGCCACCACCACGCCGATCTCGGCGTCCTGGAGCACGTAGGCCATTTCCTCGGCGACGGCATCCTGGTAGAGCGGCACGGGAATGGCGCCCAGGCACTGGGCCGCCATCATGGCCATGTAGAGCCGGGGGCGGTTTTCGCCGACGACGGCGACGTGCTCTCCTGCACTGACTCCCAGGCCGGCCAGCCCGGAGGCCACGCGCCGGACTTCGGCCGCCACCTGCGCCCAGGTCAGCGTCTGCCAGATGCCCAGGTCCTTTTCCCGGATCGCGGGCCGCGAACCACGCACCCGCGCATGGTGCATCAGCAGGGCGGGGAACGTCGTCGCAGCGGTGGTTTCCTGTACCATGATGTCTCCTCGGCTTCGCGCGGATCCTGCAACGCGCGGCGCCTACAATGCGCCTCTGTGGGGCGGTGTCGTGAACTAAGGTACAGGCACCGATCCGCCCCGACTGTCGCAAATATGACATTCGATCTCGATCTAGGGTAAGTCCCCATGAACCTGTCTCAGGCTTTGCCGGCTCATGCCGCCTGGTTCGACCTGCTCGACGACGAACAGCAGGCGCGCGTCCTGCAGGACACCGCCGTGGCCCACGTCGAGGCCGGCACCATCGTCGAGCACAAGGGCATGATCGCCTGTTCCTGGATCGGCGTGCTCGAAGGGCTGGTGAAGGTCTCGGTGGGCAACGCCGAAGGCAAGCTGGCGTCGCTGACCGGGGTGCCGGCCGGCGGCTGGATCGGGGAAGGCTCGCTGCTCAAGCGCGAAGCCCGCAAGTACGACATCATCGCGCTGCGCCGCAGCACCATCGCCCGCCTGCGCGGCGATACGTTCTACTGGCTGCTGGACGCCAGCATCCCTTTCAACCGCTATCTGCTGCACCAGCTGAACGAGCGGGTGGCGCAGTTCATCGGCAAGGCCGAATACGACCGCCTGCTGGCGCCCGACGCCCGTGTCGCGCGCTGCCTCGCCGAGCTGTTCAACCCGCTGCTGTACCCCGGGAATTCCATGCGCCTGGAAATCACCCAGGAAGAAATCGGCTTCCTGGCGCGCATTTCCCGCCAGCGCACCAACCAGGCCCTGCGCACCCTGGAAGCCGCGCAGTTGCTGCGGGTCGAATACGGCGCCGTCCAGGTGCTGGACCTGGACGGGCTGAAGCACTACGGGATCTAGCGCTCGGGGCGCCGGCCGGGCTAGTGCCCGCCCAGGTAGGCCGCCGCGACGGCGGGATCGTTGCGCAGCCGCTGGGCGGGGCCCTCGACGGCGATGCGGCCGTTTTCCAGCACATAGCCGTAATCGGCAACCGCCAGTGCCGCCGCGGCGAACTGCTCCACCAGCAGCATCGTCACGCCTTCGGACTTCAGGCGCGAAATGATGCGGAACACCTCGTCGACCAGGATGGGGGCCAGACCCATGGACGGCTCATCGAGCAGCACCACCTCGGGGTTCAGCATGACGGCGCGCGCCATGGCCAGCATCTGCTGCTCGCCCCCCGACAGGGTGCCCGCCAGCTGCGTGCGCCGTTCCTTCAGGCGCGGGAACAGTTCCAGTGCGCGATCCAGGTCGCGGGCCACGTCGCCGCGCGCGCGGCTGCCCGTCAGGCGCGGAAAGGCGCCCAGCATCAGGTTGTCGGTGACGCTCAGCGTGGGAAAGACACGCCGGCCTTCCGGGGAATGCGCCAGGCCCAGGCGGGCGATCCGGTGTGAATCCAGGCCCTGGATCTGCCGATCGCCCAGGACGATGGTGCCCGCCGAAGGCCGCAGCATGCCCGATACCGCTCGCATGGTGGTGGTCTTGCCCGCTCCGTTCGACCCGATCAGGGTCACGACCTTGCCGGCAGGCACGTCCAGGCTGATGCCATGCAGCACCTTGACCTTGCCGTAGCCGGCTTCCAGGTTTTCGATCTTCAGCATGCCTGCGCTCCTGCCTGTTCGCCGCCCAGATAGGCTTCCACGACCCGTGGGTCGGCCTGCACGTCGGCGGGCAGGCCTTCGGCGATCTTCTGTCCGAAATCCAGCACCGACACCGCATCGCAGACCCCCATCACGACATCCATGTGGTGCTCGATGAGAATGACGGTGAGGCCCCGCGCCTTGAGCTTGCGCATGATGCCCAGCAGTTCCTCGATGTCCGGGGCCGTCAGGCCGGCCGCCGGTTCGTCGAGCAGCAGCAGCTGGGGGTCGAGCGCCAGGGCGCGGGCGATTTCCAGCAGGCGCTGCTTGCCGTAGGGCAGATTGCGCGCCTCTTCGTGGGCCAGCGGCGCCAGGCCGACGAATTCCAGCAGCCCGAGCGCCCGGGCACGGGCCCGGGATTCTTCGCGCCGCCAGTCGGGCGTACGCAGCGCGACGCCCGCCAGCCCGGTGGTGAAGGAATGATGCAGCCCGACCAGCACGTTTTCCAGGGCGCTCATCTCGCCGAAAAGCTGCACGTTCTGGAAGGTGCGCGCCACACCCCGGCCGGCGATCTGCGCGGACGTCAGGCCGGCCAGGTCGCGGCCGGCGAAGACCACGGAGCCGGACGTGGGCCGATAGATGCCCGTCAGCACGTTCATCATGGTGCTCTTGCCCGAGCCATTGGGCCCGATCAGCCCGTGGATCGTGCCGCGGCGGATTTCCAGGTCGACGCGGTTGAGGGCCTTGAGGCCGCCGAACTGCATCACGGCCTGATCGACGGCGAGCAGGATCCCGTGCGAGGCATCCGGCAGGCCGCCGTCCTCGGCCGGGGCCGCCTCGGGCGTCGGTTGTTCCGCCGGAGCCGCCACGGCCTGGGACCGGCCCAGGGCATGCATCAGGAAACCGACGATGCCATCGGGCAGGTAATAGACCACGAACAGGATCATCAGGCCGAAGATCGACAGCCGCCAGTCGGTCATCTGGTCCAGCGCCAGCGAGCCGCCGGCCAGAACCAGGGCGCCGATCACGGGCGCCGCCATGCGCGCGGGCGTGGCGCGGCCGCGCCGCACCGCCATCACGGCCCCCGCCACGACCAGCACCGCCAGACCCACGGCCAGCGGCCGGAAGGTGGACACGTCGTCGAGCATCTTGGGCAACAGCACGATGATGGCCGCCCCCAGCAGCGCACCCGAGCGCGTCTTGCGGCCGCCCATGATGAGTGCCAGCAGAAACAGCACCATCAGCTCGAAGGTGTAGGTATTGGGCGAGATGTATTGCTCGGAATAGGCATGCAGCGCGCCTGCCAGCCCGGCCAGCCCGGCGCTGATCACAAAGGCCACGACCTTGTAGCGATAGACCGAAACGCCCATGCAGTCGCAGGCGATGGGGCTGTCGCGCAGCGCCTCGAACGCGCGCCCGTAATGCGAGCGGGCGACGCGCTCGGTGAAAAGCACCGACAGCGCCAGCAGGGCCAGCACCAGCCAGAAGAACTCGGGGCCGCTCAGCATGTGGCCGGCGACGGTGGGCTTGTCCAGGCTGATGCCCAGAGGTCCCGCCGTGAGGAAATCCATCTCGTTGATCAGGATCTGGATGATGGTGCCGAAGGCCAGCGTGACCATCGCGAGATAGGGCCCGGTCACCCGCAGCGCAGGCAGAGCCAGGATCGCACCGAAGCCCGCCGTCACGACGACGGCGGCGGGCAGGGTGGCCCAGAAGGGCAGGTCCAGGTGCAGGACCAGGGTGCCCACGACATAGGCGCCGATCCCGAACAGCCCCGCGTGACCCAGGGACACCTGGCCGGTGTAGCCCACCACGATGTCCAGACCGAGCAGCAGGACCGCGTAGATCAGGATGGTCTCGATCAGGTGCAGGTAATAGGGATTGTCGACGGCGAGCGGCACCATCGCCAGGATGGCGGCCAGCGCGGCGAAGGACAGCAGATGCTTCTTGTTCATGGTGGAATCAGACCTTCTTGATGGCGGTCTTGCCGAACAGCCCGGCGGGCCGCACCGTCAGGACGAGCAGCAGCAGGATGAGTCCGGGGACGTCCTTGTAGCCGGTGGACAGATAGAAGCCGGTGGTGGTTTCGATGACGCCCAGCAGCAGGCCGCCCACGATGGCGCCCAGGCCGCTGTTCAGGCCGCCCACGATGGCCACGGCGAACGCCTTCAGCCCCAGCACCGCCCCCATGGATGCGCCGGTGAGTGTCAGCGGCGCGACCAGCACGCCTGCGAATGCGGCCGTCAGGGAAGACAGCGCATAGGAAAACGTGATGACCAGCTTGGTGTTGATGCCCATCAGGCCGGCCGCGTCGCGGTCGCCGGATGTCGCCACGACCGCCTTGCCGTAGATCGACGTGCGGTTGAACAGCTCGATGGCGCCCATGATCAGCAGCGCGCCCCCCACCACCAGCAGTTCCATCGGCAGGATGTGGGCTCCCAGCACGCTGAAGGGCGTCTCGGGCACGGGCGAGGGAAAATGCAGCGCATCGCGTCCCCAGATGTTCTCGGCCGTGTTGCGGAAGATGATGCCCAGGGCGATGGTCGCCATGATCCAGCCGAACTCGGAACGCGCTTCGATCGCGGGCCGCACGGCCACGCGCTCGACCACGGCGCCCTGCGCCATGCCGAAGATGCAGACCAGGGGGATCATCAGCCAGTAGCTCACGCCCATCCCGACCAGGGTCAGGCCCACCAGCCCCCCGAGCATCAGGGCGTCGCCCTGGCCGAAGTTCAGGGTTTCGGAAGTGGCGTAGGTCAGCTGATAGCCGAAGGCGATGACCGCGTAGATCATCCCCAGGGCTACGCCGCTGTAGACCAGTTGCAGAAAAATCGTCATGTTCTTTCCAGCAGAAACGCGCCGTCCGGGGCCGTGAAGCCCCGGAACCATGCGCCGGAGCGGGCATCCCGCGAAGCGGAATGCTCCGGTGCGGCGGCGTCGGGCTTATTGCGCGGATTGGCCGGCGTTGGCAACGCTGCGCTGCTCGTCCTCGGGGTGGGCGAAGACCACGCGGCCCTTGGAGACCTCGCCCATGTAGACCAGCTCGGGGCCGTCGATGGTTTCGTGGTCGGTCGCCGAATAGGGCGACTTGTAGGTCATGATCACGCCTTCGACGGGCTTCTGCAGGCTTTCGAGAGCGGCGCGGATGTCGGCCCCCTTGGTGTTGCCTGCCTGCTCGATGGCGGCTGCCAGCAGCAGCACCGAATCGTAGCCCTGGGCCGCGGACACGGCCGACTCGATGCGGTCGTGCTTGGGTTTGAAAGTCTGCACATAGGCGTCGATGAAGGCCTTGCGCTTGGGCGTGTTGGGATTCTGGATGAAGGTCTGGGGCATCAGGGCGCCGTCGCCGTTGGCGCGCGCCGTGTCGATGAAGTTCGCCATGGCCAGCGTCCAGCTGCCGATCAGGGGCACTTTCCAGCCGAGCTTGGCCATGCCGTTGGCCAGCTGGGCGAGCTCGGGGCCGATGCCGTAGGTCAGCAGGGCTTCCGCGCCGGCTTCCTTGGCGCGCAGCAGCTGCGCAGTCATGTCGACGTCGCCGATATTGAACTTTTCCACCACGACCGGCTTGACGCCCAGCTTGTCCAGCGCCTTTTCCATGTCCTCGCGGCCCAGCTGGCCGTAGTTGGTGGAATCGGCCATGATGGCGACCTTCTTGAAGCCGCGCTTGGTGACGGCCTCGGCGGCGATCATGGGCGCCTGGATGTTGTCGGCGGCCGACATGCGGAACACGTAGTTGTGCTCGTATTTGGGCGGCAGGAACTGCTGGGTGACCACCGAGCCCGTCGCCACATTGGCAATGGCCGGAATCGCGGCGTTCTGGTAGAAACGGGTCGAGGCCAGGGCCACGCCGGTATTGATGAATCCCACGGTCGCGACGACCTGCTCGCGGTTGATGAGCTCCTGGGCGATCTGCACGCCGCGCTCGTTCTTGGCTTCGTCGTCGCGCTCGATCAGCTCGATCTGGCGGCCCAGCACGCCGCCCTTGGCGTTGATTTCCTGGGCGGCCAGGCGCACGCCGTCGCGCATGCTGACCCCCATGGACGAAGAGCCCCCGGTGAACGGCCCGGATACGCCGACCTTGATGGTGTCGGCCGCGTTGGCGGTCGCCGCCAGCGACAGGGTGATGGCCAGGGCCAGGCAGGTCTTGTGGAATGTCATGTCGTCTCCCGTTTTTGATGCGGCCGACTGATGCGCCGGCCTGATTTACATGCTCGGCGGAAAGTCTATCGACCGCCCTGCGGCGCTGTCGGAAATTGCATCGGGCCAGGGTGGAAAGAAATTCCACCCCTCGGCCCGAGGCCTAGGGAGACGGGGAAATCCGGGCGCAGAGATCCTTCAGCCATAGGGAAAACGCTAGGTGCGCCCCCGTCAGCGGCGTCGAGGCCTCGCGGCACAGGTAGTAGTGGGAATCGGGGGCGGCACGGATGCCGAACGGCGCGACGAGACTGCCTTCGTCGAGGTAGGCGCCCGCCAGGCTGCGCCGGGCGATGATGACGCCCTGCCCCGCCCGCGCCGCAGTCATCGCCAGCCCCACATCGAAGAAGCTCACGCCGCCCTCGGGTTCGGGCCAATCCAGCCCGGCGGCGTCGAACCAGGGTTTCCAGGGATCCAGGGGACAGCGCAGCAGGTTTGCACCGGCCAGGTCGGCGGGGCGGCGCAGGGCGCCGTGGCGTTTCAGGTAGCCGGGAGAGCACGCCGGAAACACGGTGTCGTCCGTCAGGCGTTCCGACAGGGCGCCCGGATAGCGCCCCAGCCCGAACCGCACCCAGAAATCGGCCTGGGTGGGACCAATGTCCAGGTAAGGGATCGACAGCACCACGCTCATGTCGACGTTGGGATGGGCCGAGGTGAATTCGTGCAGGTGCGGCCCCAGGATGTAATGCCCGAAGGTGGGCGTCGTGACCAGCCGGATGCGTTCCCGGGGCCGGGACCGGCGGTGCAGGGAAATATCGGACAGCAGGTGCAGCGCCGTTTCGATCTGGTCCAGGTATTCATGCCCCGCGGCGGTCAGCGAAACGCCGCGGCTGCCGCGATCGAACAGGGGCTGGCCCAGGGCGGCTTCCAGCTGGCTGATGCGCTTGCCGATCGCGCTGGCGGTGATGCAGAGTTCTTCGGCGGCCCGGCCGAACGACCCCAACCGGGCGGCGGACTCGAACGCCTGGATCGTGGCCAGCGAGGGGAGTCGGAGGTTCTGGTGAGCGAATCTGAGCATACGGCTTCATGGCGACGGGCCGGACACCGGCCACCCCGCGCCATTCTGTCACGAAACGCCCGGTCCGCCCACCGGGGCGCGCGTCAGCGCCGGATCAGCCCCGCCGCCGCCGTCTGGTTGGTGGCCGTGTCGATCAGGATGAAGGCGCCCGTGGCCCGTTGCGCATCGTAGTCGTCCAGCACCAGGGGATCGCGGGCGCGCAACTGCACGCGGCCGATGTCGTTCATGGCCAGGGTGCCGTTCCAGTCCACGGAGCGCAACTCGTGGATGTCGCGGCGGGTGCGCACCGCCTGGACGCGCACCTGAGTCAGGCGCGTGCCCTGCTTCAGCCAGTACAGCCGCGCCGGGTTCAGTGCCTGCTGGTCCAGCCAGCACAGGTCCGCCTCGAAGTCCTTGTCCAGCGCCGGCTGCGCGTCCGCATCGACCAGCACATCGCCCCGGGACAGGTCGATGTCCCGGTCCAGCACCACCGTGATGCTGTCGCCCGGCAAGGCCTGATCGGCCGCCTGCACGCCCCGCAGCAGGCCCGCGATGCGGGCTGTCTCGCGGCTCGGCAGCACCTGGACGGCATCGCCAACCCGCCAGGTGCCGCCCTGCAGCTGGCCGGCATAGCCCCGGAACGCATCCGGGCCGCTGCCGTTGTGGCGGATCACCCATTGGACGAAGAAACGCGCCTGGTCCTGTGCCTTTTCGGGTTCGGCCGGCAGGGATTCCAGCAGGGACAGCAGCGGCGGCCCCTGGTACCAGGGCGTCCGCTCGCTGGGCCGGACCACATTGTCGCCCGACAGGGCCGACAGCGGCACGATGTGGAAATCCGCGATGCCGAGCCGGCCGGACAGGTCGCGATAGGCTGCGTGGATCCGCTCGAACACCGCCTGGTCCCAGCCGACCAGGTCCATCTTGTTGACCGCCACCACGATGTGGCGCAGCCCCAGCAGGCGCGCCAGGGTGCTGTGGCGCTTGGTCTGCGGCAGCAGGCGGCCGTCGCTCGCCCGGCTGGCATCGATCAGGATCACGGCGGCATCGGCCGTCGATGCGCCCGTGACCATGTTGCGCGTGTATTGCTCGTGCCCGGGCGCGTCGGCGACGATGAACTTGCGCACGGGCGTGGCGAAGTAGCGGTAGGCCACGTCGATGGTGATGCCCTGCTCGCGCTCGGCCTCCAGGCCGTCGGTCAGCAGCGCCAGGTCGAGCCCGCTATCGGGCGCGCGGGTGTATTTCGAGCCCGCGATGGCCTTGAGCTGGTCGGCGAACACCCCTTTGCTGTCGACCAGCAGGCGGCCGATCAGGGTGGACTTGCCGTCGTCCACCGACCCGGCGGTGATCAGGCGCAGCACGCTGGTTTCCGGCGCGGCCGGCCATTGTTCGTTGATTGCATTCATGATGGGATTCCTTTGTCCGGGCGGGCCGCTCAGAAGTAGCCCTGCTTCTTGCGCCGCTCCATCGACGCCTCGGAGGTCTGGTCGTCCATGCGCGTGGCGCCGCGCTCGGTGATCGTGGTGACGGCGGTCTCGGCGATGATGTCGGCCGGCGTGGATGCGGTGGAGGCCACCGGGCAGGTGCAGGACACGTCCCCCACGGTGCGGAAGCGCACGCTCAGGCGTTCGACCTGCTCGTCCTCGCGCGGCGGGGTCAGCGGCGTGACGGGAACCAGCAGGCCATTGCGGCGCACGACATCGCGCTCGTGCGCGTAGTAGATCGAGGGCAGGTCCAGGCCCTCGCGCTCGATATACTGCCAGACGTCCAGCTCGGTCCAGTTCGAGATCGGGAAGACGCGGATGTTCTCGCCCGGATGCACGCGGGTGTTGTACAGGTTCCAGAGCTCGGGACGCTGTGCCTTGGGATCCCATTGACCGAATTCGTCGCGGAACGAGCAGATGCGCTCTTTGGCGCGCGCCTTTTCCTCGTCCCTGCGGGCGCCGCCGATGCAGGCATCGAAGCCGAATTCTGCGATCGATTCCAGCAGCGTCGTGGCCTGGGCCGCATTGCGCGAATCAAGAGCGTGACGCAGCACCACCGTGCCGCGCGCGATCGAATCTTCGACGCTGCGCACGATCAGCTCTTCGCCCAGTTCGGCCGCGCGCCGGTCGCGGAAGGCAATGACCTCGGGGAAATTGTGGCCGGTATCGATGTGCATCAGCGGAAAGGGGAAGCGGCCCGGGCGGAAGGCTTTTTCCGCCAGGCGCAGCAGCACGCAGGAGTCCTTGCCGCCGGAGAACAGCAGCACGGGACGCGCGCATTCGGCGGCGACTTCCCGCAGGATGTAGATGGCTTCCGATTCCAGCCAGTCGAGATGGGTCCGGGCTAACAGGGCTGTGCTCATGATGTCGATGTTTCCGTAGTATCCGTGGGGATGGGGTCGCGGGGGCGCACCCCGGGTTGCCCCGATGTCCGCAGGTTGCCGGCATGCAGGCCGCATTCGCGGCTGTCGCGCTGCTCCCACCACCAGCGGCCGGCGCGCGGATCCTCGCCGGGCCGCACGGCGCGGGTACAGGGCTCGCAGCCGATCGAGGGATAGCCGCGGTCGTGCAGCGGGTTGTAGGGCACATCCAGCGCACGCACCACGTCCCAGACCTCGTCGGCCGACCAGAGCGCCAGGGGGTTGAATTTCTGCAGGCCGAAAGTGTCGTCCCATTGCGCATCGGGCAATTCGACCCGGGTCACGGACTGCTCGCGCCGCTGGCCCGTGATCCAGGCCGTACGGCCCGCCAGGGCGCGGCGCAGCGGCTCGACCTTGCGGATGCCGCAACAGGCCTTGCGCAATTCCACGCTTTCATAGAAGGCGAACTCGCCATGCGCGGCCACATGGGCGCGCACCGCATCGGGATCGGGGTGCATCACGCGCACCTCGATGCCGTAGCGCGCGCGGACGACGTCCACCATGGCCAGGGTTTCGGCATGCAGGCGGCCCGTGTCGAGCATGAAGACCCCCAGGGGACGGGGCAGTTGCGCCACCGCATGGATCAGCAGGGTATCCTCGACCCCCATGGACGACGCCAGCAGCGCGTCGGGGTGCAGATCCGCGATGCGCCGAAGGGATGCCATCAGGGCCTCCCAGCGCGCCGCCAGCGGCGGGGACAGCGTCATCGGCACGATTCATCTCCAACAGGACAAAGCCGGCACTTCCCGCCGGCGGAAGCGCCCAGTGTGCCCCTCCGACGCCCCGGCCGGAACGAAAAAAACGTTGGTTCCATATAACCGCAGGCCTTCGACGGGCCGATGCGGGGACACAGAACGCTGCCGCCGCACTAAAATGGGGCCGGTAGCATGTCCCTGACAGTCCTGAACTCATACTTCATACAAAAGGTCGCACACCATGCCCGAACCGATTTCCCAACCCATGCCTTCCTACCTGGATTCCGCTCATCCCGGTCCCTGGGGCATCTATCTGGAACAGGTCGACCGCGTCACGCCCTACCTGGGCTCCCTGGCGCGCTGGGTCGAAACCCTGAAGCGCCCCAAGCGCATCCTGATCGTGGACGTGCCGGTCGAACTGGACAACGGCACGGTCGCCCACTTCGAGGGCTACCGGGTGCAGCACAACACGTCGCGCGGGCCCGGCAAGGGCGGCGTGCGCTATCACCAGGACGTGACCCTGTCCGAAGTCATGGCCCTGTCGGCCTGGATGTCGGTCAAGGCCGCGGCAGTGAACCTGCCCTTCGGCGGCGCCAAGGGCGGCATCCGCATCGACCCGCGCAAGTACTCCCAGGGCGAACTGGAACGCATCACGCGCCGCTACACCAGCGAAATCCATGACATCATCGGGCCCAACAAGGACATCCCCGCGCCGGACGTGAACACCAACGGCCAGGTCATGGCCTGGATGATGGACACCTATTCCATGAACGAAGGCGCCACCACCACCGGCGTGGTGACCGGCAAGCCGATCTCGCTGGGCGGCAGCCTGGGGCGCGTCGAAGCCACCGGCCGCGGCGTGTACGTGGCGGCCTGCGAGGCGGCGCGCGAATCCGGCATCGACATCAAGGGCGCACGCATCGCCATCCAGGGCTTCGGCAACGTGGGCGGCACCGCCGCGCGCCTGTTCCACGAAGCCGGGGCCAAGGTCATCGCGGTGTACGACCACACGGGCATCGTCCACAACGCCAACGGCCTGAACATCCTGGCCCTGTTCGACCATGTGCGCGAAAACGGCGGCGTGGCAGGCGCCCCCGACGCGCAGACGCTCAGCCCCAAGGAATTCTGGTCGCTCGAGACCGAAATCCTGATCCCGGCCGCCCTGGAAGGCCAGATCACCCGGGACAATGCCGACCTGATCCGCACGCGCATCCTGGTCGAAGGCGCCAACGGCCCCACCACCCCCGAGGCCGACGACATCATCTCGGCCAAGGGCACGGTGATCGTCCCCGACGTGGTCGCCAACGCGGGCGGCGTCACGGTCAGCTACTTCGAGTGGGTGCAGGATTTCTCCAGCTTCTTCTGGACCGAGCAGGAAATCAACCACCGCCTCGAGGCCATGATGCGCGCCGCCTACGCCGCCGTGTCGGCGGTGGCCCGCCAGCACGGGGTGTCCCTGCGCACGGCCTCGTTCATCGTGGCCTGCACCCGCATCCTCGAAGCCCGCCAGGTGCGCGGCCTGTATCCCTGATGCGGCCCCGCCTGGTCCTGATCGGCACGGGCGGCACCATCGCCGCCACGGCCGGCGATGCCCGCACGCTGACCGGCTACCGGGTCACCCAGGGGATCGACGCCATGCTGGCGGCGATCCCCGGCGCGGCCGACGTGGCCGACATCCGCTGCGAGCAGCCGTTCAACGTGGACAGCCGCGACCTGACCACGGCCCAGGTCCTGCGCCTGGCGCGCGCCATCGACCGCCACGTCCGCGACCCGGGCGTGGACGGCGTGGTGGTGACCCACGGCACCGACAGCCTGGAGGAAACCGCCTTCTTCCTGCACCTGACGGTGCGCAGTCCCAAGCCCGTCGTGCTCGTCGGGGCCATGCGCCCGGCCTCGGCGCTGAGCGCCGACGGGCCGCTGAACCTGGTCAACGCCCTGCTGGCGGCGGCCGATCCGGCCAGCCGCGGCCGGGGCGTGCTGGTGGTCATGAACGACTGCATCGTCGCCGCGCGATACGCGGCCAAGCGCCACACCACCCGGGTGGACGCCTTCGGGGCCGATGGCGCGGGCGTCCTGGGCACGATCGCCGACGGCTGCGTCCGCTACGCCATGCGCCCCGACCTGCCCGACGCGGCGGTCTTTTCCCTGGCCGGCCTGCGCACTTTGCCGCCGGTGGACATCATCACCGACTACCAGGACGCACCCGCGCATCCCTACGCCGCGGCGATCCAGGCGGGTTCGCGCGGCATCGTGGTCGCGTCCATGGGCAACGGCAGCCTGAGCCCGGCCGCCGTGCGGGGCTGCGCCCAGGCGATGCGCCGCGGCCTAGTGTGCGTGCGTGCCAGCCGGGTGCCGGACGGCCCGGTCACGGGCCGCGCCACCGACAGCGGTCCGCTGGCGTCCCATGCGCTCAATGCCCTGCAGGCGCGCATCGCCCTGAGACTGGCGCTGGCACGAGAAATGGACCGCGACGGGATCAGCGATCTGCTGCAGCGGCTGTAACCCGCCAGGCGCTGATCATCTCCAGCCGGAACATCTCTCCACGGCGCGACTTGCACGTCGCTTCGATTCGTCTGGCATGAGACAGTCCGCAGTGGACTGTCCCATGTCCCGCCTCATCCACCTCGCCGCTTGCAAGCGGCTCGGATTCGCCAGGCGCTGATCATCTCCAGCCGGAACATCTCTCCACCTCGCCGCTTGCAAGCGGCTCGGATTCGCCAGGCGCTGAATAGTCCTCAGGACTATTCAGCGTCCTGGCTCATCCAATCCAGGATGACTTTGCCGCTCTGGCCGGACAGCATCGCCTCGAAGCCCTGGCGGAAGTCCGCCACCGGGTAGCGGTGCGTCAGGATGGGCGACAGGTCCAGGCCGCTCTGCAGCATGGCGACCATCTTGTACCAGGTCTCGAACATCTGGCGGCCATAGATCCCCTTGATCTCCAGGCCCTTGAAGATCACCTGGCTCCAGTCGACGCCCACGCCGTCGGGCAGGATGCCCAGCATGGCGATCTTGCCGCCGTGGTTCATCTGATCCAGCATCGAGGAAAAGGCGCTGGGCACACCCGACATTTCCAGGCCCACGTCGAAGCCTTCAGTCATGCCGAGCTCGTGCATCACGTCGCGCAAATCCTCGCGGGCCACGTTCACCGTGCGGCTGGCGCCCATGCGGGCGGCCAGGTCCAGGCGGTAGTCGTTGACGTCGGTGATGACGACATTGCGTGCGCCCACGTGGCGGGCGACCGCCGCTGCCATGGCCCCGATGGGGCCGGCGCCCGTGATCAGCACGTCCTCGCCCACCAGATCGAAGGCCAGCGCCGTATGGGTGGCGTTGCCGTAGGGATCGAAGATCGCGGCCAGGTCGTCGGACACGTCGTCCGGGATGCGAAAGGCGTTGAAGGCCGGAATCACCAGGTAGTCCGCGAAGGCGCCGGGGCGGTTGACGCCCACGCCCTGGGTGTTGCGGCACAGGTGCCGGCGCCCGGCGCGGCAGTTGCGGCAGTGGCCGCAGGTGATGTGGCCTTCGCCGGAGACGCGGTCGCCGATCTGGAAGCCCTGGACTTCCTGGCCGATTTCCACGACCTCGCCCACGTATTCGTGGCCGACGTGCATGGGCACGGGAATCGTGCGCGCGGCCCAGTCGTCCCATTTCCAGATGTGGATGTCGGTACCGCAGATGGCGGTCTTCCGGATGCGGATCAGCAAGTCGTTGTGCCCGATGACGGGCTTGGGGACATCCACCAGTTCCAATCCGGCGGCGGGCTGCACTTTGGCCAAGGCTCTCATGAAAATCTCCGAAAGGGGTCCGTCAGGCAATGACGCCCAGGTCGCGCCCGACGCGGGCAAAGGCCTGGACGGCCCGTTCGATGTCCTCGGGCGCATGGGCCGCGCTCATCTGGGTGCGGATGCGGGCCCGGCCCTTGGGCACTACCGGATAGGAAAAGCCGATCACATAGATGCCCTGGTCCAGCAGGGCATCGGCCATGCGTCCGGCCAGGGCGGCATCGCCCAGCATCACCGGGATGATCGGGTGCTCGCCGGGCACCAGGTCGAAACCCAAGGCCTGCATCCCGCGCCGGAAATGCGCGCCGTTGCGATGCACGCGGGCGCGCAGTTCAGCACCTTCGGTATCCTGGAGCAGTTCGAGCACCCGCCGGGACGCCGACACGATGGCCGGGGCCAGCGTATTGGAAAACAGGTAGGGGCGCGAACGCTGGCGCAGCAGGTCGACGATCGCGGGATCGGCCGCGACATAGCCGCCCGAGGCACCGCCCAGCGCCTTGCCCAGCGTTCCGGTCAGGATGTGGACCCGCCCCGCCACGCCGCAGTGCTCGGGCGTGCCGCGTCCGCCGGCGCCCATGAAGCCCACGGCATGGGAATCATCCACCATCACCAGCGCGTCGAACTCGTCGGCCAGGTCGCAGATCGCCGCCAGGTCGGCGATGATGCCGTCCATGGAAAACACGCCGTCGGTGGCGATCATGATGTGCCGCGCTCCGCCATCCCGGGCCGCCTGCAGCTGCGCGCGCAGGTCGTTCATGTCGTTGTTGGCGTAGCGGTAGCGGCGCGCCTTGCACAGGCGGATGCCGTCGATGATGCTGGCATGATTCAGTGCGTCGCTGACGATGGCATCCTGCTCGTCCAGCAAGGCTTCGAACAACCCGCCGTTGGCATCGAAACAGCTGGAATACAGGATGGCGTCTCCCATCCCCAGCCAGCGGGCCAGTTCGGATTCCAGGGCCTTGTGCCCGGTCTGGGTGCCGCAGATGAAACGCACCGACGCCAGGCCGAAACCGTCGGCGGCCAGACCCTGGGCGGCCGCCTGGATCAGGCGGGGATCATTGGCCAGGCCCAGGTAGTTGTTGGCACAGAAGTTCAGGACATCGGAGCCGTCTGCCAGCCGCACGCGCGCGGACTGCTGGCTTGCAATGACGCGTTCGGACTTGTAGAAACCGTCTTCGCGCAGCTGCCCGATCCGGGCGCGCGCATCCGCAAGGAATCGCTGTGACATGATCCACCTTTTGGGGGAATGCATTGGAATGGGATTGCGTGCGGGCATTGTACGACGCCCGCCTCCGGCGATGCCCCGACATGCGCCCTCCGGCGCCGCCCCGGCATTGTTTACAATCCGGATAACTGATGACAATCCTACGGGCTATGCAACACTTTGCCGCATCTCCCGGGGCACTATGATGGTTTCTTTTGGCCCTATGGCAGGGCGCGCCGGGCACTCTCCCGCTATCCAGGGACCGCGCGCCGGCCATCCGGAAACCCGGAGACCGGACCGAACCTTATGGCTTCTCGCGATCGCCCGTACCGCGGCATCCTTCTGCCTGCCCTGGCGCTGTGCCTGGGCATGCATGTGCCCATCGCGCGTGCCCTGACCCTGGAAGTCGGCATCTACGATCAGAAGCCCGATGTCTACATCGCCCGGGACGGCCGGCCGGCCGGCATCCTGGGCGAACTGCTGAACGAGATCGCCCGCCAGGAAGGCTGGGAAATCCGGACCCAGGCCTGCACCTGGGAACAATGCATGCAGCAGCTCGCCCAGGGCACGATCGACCTGCTGCCCGACGTCTACTACACCCCGGAACGGGCCCAGGCGTTCGGCCTGCACCACGTCCCGGCGCTGCACAGCTGGTCCCAGGTCTATGCGCGGCCGGACCACGGCCTGCGCTCGATCGAGCACCTGAAGAACCGCTCGATCGCGGTGCTGTCGGGCTCGACCCAGCAGGAATACCTGCAGACCACATTCTCGGGCCTGCAGATCGACGTCCGCACCGATGCCGTCCAGACCCTGGAGGCCGGATTCCAGCGGGTGCAGGCCCGCCTGGACGATGCCGTGGCAGCCGATTTCTATGTCGGCGAGCTGCTTGCACAGCAATACAACCTGGTCGCCACGCCCATCGTGTTCCAACCCACCCAGGCCTACTTCGCCACACCGCAAGGCCGACACCCCGAGGTTCTGGCAGCCATCGACCGCCACCTCAGCGCCTGGCAGGCCAATCCCGGCTCGTTCTATTACCGTACGCTGGACAGCTGGCGCATGCCCCGACCCCAGGCCCTGCTGAACCGCTACGGAAACTGGATCATCGCCGGCCTGGGCGGGCTTCTGGTCCTGACCCTGGCCCTGGCGCTGCTGCTGCGCATCCAGCTGGGTCGCCAGCGGCGGCGCCTGCGGCGCGCCGAACGCCGCCAGGGTGCCATCCTGGAAGCCATCGACGCCGCCGTCGGCATCAAGGACCTGGACTTCCGCTACACCTTCGCCAACCGCAAGCAGGAAGAATTCCTGGGGATGGGCCAGGGCAAGCTCATCGGCCTGCGCGACGACGAGGCCCTGACCGACGCCGATTCGCTGGCCAGCATCCGGCGCAGCGACCAGGCCGTCATCGACTCCCAGGAACGCAGCGTATCCCAGATCACCATCCGGCCGCCCCAAGGCGAGCCCCGCACATTCCTCACGATCAAGGCCCCCATGCGCGGCCCGGATGGCGCACTGGAAGCCATCTGCACGGTCGCCACCGACATCACCGAACGCCTGCGCGCCGAACAGGCCGCCCACCACCTGGCCGTCTACGACGCGCTGACCGGCCTGCCCAACCGGCGCACGGCACTGGCCCACCTGGCGCAGATGCTGGAATCGGTCCGCCAGGGCCGGCCCATCGGCGCCCTGCTGCTGATCAACCTGGACGGCTTCAAGCGGATCAACGACATGTACGGGCACGAGACCGGGGACCAGGTCCTGTGCGGCACCGCCGACCGCCTGCGGACCAGCGTGCGCGACCGCGATCTGGTGTCGCGCGTCAGCGCCGACGAATTCATCGTGCTGCTCGACGGCCTGGGCACCCAGATCAGCGACGCCGCCCGCAACGCCATGCACGTGGCCGAAAAGACGCGGCTCGCCATCTGCAACAGCGCGTTTTCCATCCACGGCAAACCGGCCTATGTCACCGCCAGCATCGGCCTGACCCTGATCCACGCCGACAGCCAGACCACCGACACCGTGATGCGCGAGGCCGACATGGCCACCCACCGCGCCAAGCAGCAGGGCGGCAACCAGGCCACGTTCTACGAGCAGGGCCTGCAATCCGAGGTCGAGCAGAGGCTCTGGCTGGAACACGACCTGCTGCAGGCGATCGGCACGCCGCAACTCACCCTGCACGTACAGCCGCAGTTCGGCCACGACGGGCGCGTCACGGGCGGCGAGCTGCTGGCTCGCTGGACCCACCCCAGCCGGGGCGCGGTATCGCCCGCCCTGTTCATCCCCGTTGCCGAAGAAACCGGCCTGATCAGCCTGCTGAGCGCCTGGTCCCTGCAGTTCGCCTGCGATGCCCTGCTGGCCCTGCAGGAAGAAGGCGAGACCTATCCCCTGTCCCTGAACGTCAGCCCGCGGCGGCTGATGGAACCGCAGTTCCCCGAATACGTCCGCGACATCCTGGAAAGCAAGGGCGTCCCGGGCAATCGGCTGATCTTCGAAATCACCGAAGGCGTGCTGATCCAGGACGTGCAGGCGGTCGCCCGGCGCATGCAGGCGCTGTCGCGGCTGGGCATCCGCTTTTCCATCGACGACTTCGGCACCGGCTATTCCAATCTGGCGTACCTGAAGCGCCTGCCGCTGTACGAGCTGAAGATCGACAAGAGCCTCGTCCAGGACATCCCCAATGACAGCGACAGCATCGCCATCGTCCAGCTGATCCTGGCCATGGCGGACCAGCTCAACCTGCGCGTGGTCGCAGAAGGCGTGGAAACAGAAGCCCAGTCCCGCTTCCTGTTCGAACACGATTGCCACGCCCTGCAGGGCTACCTGCTGGCTCGCCCCATGCCGTTCGAAGCCTGGCTGGACGTGGTGCGCGCCCGGCGGCGATCCGCCGCCACCGGCAACCCGGCCTGATCCGGAGCATCCAGGGCCAGCCTTCCCAGGCCGGCTGCCGCCAATCGCCGCAAAAAAAGCCCCCACGCTGCGCCTTCGGCTTGCTGCCCCCCGAGGGGGGCGCTTTTTGCCTTGGGGCGGCCCGGCGGCAAAAAAAGACCCGGCATGCCGGGTCTTTCGGTGATGCGCATGGCCGGCGCCGCCTGGGCGTGCCGGCCATGGGTCCTTCCTACTTGAACATATTGTTGTAGTCCTGATCCGACGTGCTCGGCGTCTGGCCATCGGCCCCGGCGCCATAGCCGCCGAAGTTGCCCATGTCGAGCTTGACGTCCTCGATGTTGACCTGAGGACGGTCGGCCTTGTAGTGGGTGACCATGCCCGGGTACAGCAGCACCAGGACCACCATGGCGATCTGGATCACGATGAAGGGAATCGAGCCCCAGTAGATCTGACCGGTGGTGACCTTGGCGATGGTCTCGCCGGTGATCCGGTCCTGGTAGTCTTCCTTGGGCGCCACCGACCGCAGGTAGAACAGCGCGAAGCCGAACGGCGGGTGCATGAAGGATGTCTGCATGTTCACTGCCAGCAGAACGCCCAGCCAGATCAGGTCGATGCCCATCTTGTCGGCCACCGGCCCGATCAGCGGCACGATGATGAAGGCCAGCTCGAAGAAGTCCAGGAAGAAGGCCAGGCAGAAGGTCAGGATGCTGACCACGACCAGGAAGCCCATTTCCCCGCCCGGCAGGCCGGTGAGCAGGTGCTCGACCCACAGGTCGCCGTTCACGCCGCGGAAGGTCAGGCTGAACACCGACGAGCCGATCAGGATGAACACCACGAAGCAGGTCAGGGTCGTGGTGGTGTCCATGGCCTGGCGCAGCAGACTGAAGTTCAACCGGCGCTTGATGATGGCCATCACCAGGGCGCCGACCGCGCCCATGGCGCCGCCTTCGGTGGGCGTGGCCACGCCGATGAAGATCGTGCCCAGCACCAGGAAGATCAGGGCCAGCGGCGGGATCATGACGAAGGTGACGCGTTCGGCGATCTGCGACAGCAGCCCCAGCCTCAGGACCTTGTTGAGCCCGGCCATGACGAACGCCGCGGCACCCCAGATCAGGATGCTGGTGACGATCAGCTCGTCCACGTGCGCGCCATCTTCCAGCAGGAACTCCACACCCACGAACGACGCGCCGACGGACAGGGCCATCAGCACCAGCAGCGAGGGGATGCCATGGCCGCCATTGGGTTCGACGAACGTGCGGGCCTCTGGCGGGATGGCAGGCGCCATCTTGGGCCGGAACAGGGCCATCACGACGACGTACAGGATGTACAGCCCCGTCAGGGCGAAGCCCGGCAGGAAGGCACCCTTGTACATGTCGCCGATGGAACGGCCCAACTGGTCGGCCAGCACGATCAGCACCAGCGAGGGCGGGATGATCTGCGACAACGTCCCGGACGCCGCGATCACGCCGGTTGCGAGACGGCGATCATAGCCGTAACGCAGCATGATGGGCAGCGAGATCAGACCCATCGAGATCACCGAGGCGGACACCACGCCGGTGGTCGCCGCCAGCATCGCGCCCACCAGGACGACCGCGATCGCCAGGCCGCCGCGCAGCGGGCCGAAAAGCTGGCCGACGGTCTCCAGCAGGTCCTCGGCCATGCCGGAGCGTTCCAGGATCAGACCCATGAAGGTGAAGAACGGAACCGCCAGCAGGGACTCGTTGCCCATCACGCCGAACACACGCTGCGGCAGGGCCTGGAACAAGGCCGGAGACAGCAGGCCCAGGTCGATCCCGATCAGGCCGAACAGGATGCCGTTGGCAGCCAGCGAAAAGGCCACCGGGAAACCCAGCAGCAACAACACCACCAGCATGCCGAACATGATCGGCGCCATATAAGCCAGAAACAATGCTTCCATGGTCAGTGCCCCTCATGCGAGGCAGCCTCGCGCTGTTGCGCCTCGCGGGCGATTTCCTCGGCGAGCAGTTCCTCGGCGGACTTGCCCGTATGCACGTCGCGGGGATCGGGGCAGCGGCCGAGCAGGCAGCCGACGCTCTTGATCAGATGCGAAATACCGGCGGCGACCAGCATCGCGAAGCCGATGGGAATCAGCAGCTTGGCCGGCCAGCGGATCAGGCCGCCCGCGTTCGAGGACTGTTCGTTGTTGACGAAGGCATCCATGAAGAACGGCCAGGACAGCCACATGATGAGCCCGCAGGCGGGCAGCAGGAAGAACAGGACGCCGATGATCTCGATCCAGAGTTGGGTGCGCCGGGAAAAGCGCGAGGCCAGGACGTCGACGCGGACGTGTTCGTTCTTGAGCAGGGTATAGCCGGAAGCCAGCAGGAAAATGGCGCCGAACAGATACCACTGCAATTCGAGCCAGGCATTGGAACTGACGTTGAACAGCTTGCGGATCGTCGCGTTGGTGGCGCTGACGAGTACCGCGAGCAGGATCAACCAGGTCACGGCCCGGCCCACGCGGCGATTGACAGCGTCGATCGCTCGCGACAGGGCGAGAAGTGCATTCATGGTGAGAGCCGATGAAAAATGAGTTACGCCCGGACACGCGCAAGCCCCCACGAGGGGGGCTGGCGCGCGAACCGGTCATGGACGGCCGTCAAAAGCAGGCCGGCACGAGGCTTCGATTACTTGGCCGCGGTGGCCATGTATTGGTCGAAGCTGCCTTCGGCGATGCGGAACCACGGGATTTCATGGTCGCGGAAGCCCATGTAGGCGTCGTGGATCTTCTTGAAGCCGGCATCCTTGGCGGACAGTTCCGCGTAGGTTTCCTGGGCGGCCTTGTAGCAGGCGTCCATGACGGGCTTCGGGAAGGCACGCAGCTTGGCGCCTTCGGCGATCAGGCGCTTGAGGGCGTTCGGGTTTTCCGCGTCGTAGGTGGCGATCATGGTGTTGGTCGCCAGGGCGGAGGCCTGGTCGAGCACGGCCTGGTAATGCTTGGGCAGGGCTTCGTACTTGTCCTTGTTCACGTACAGGGACACCTGCAGCGTGCCTTCCCACCAGCCGGGGAAGTAGTAGTACGGCGCCACGCGGTGGAAGCCGAGCTTCTCGTCATCGTAGGGCCCGATCCATTCGGCCGCATCGATGGTGCCCTTTTCCAGGGACGGGTAGATGTCGCCGCCGGCGATCTGCTGCGGCACCACGCCGAGCTTCATCAGCACCGCACCGGCGAATGCCGCGGTACGGAACTTCAGGCCCTTGAGGTCTTCGACGCTCTTGACTTCCTTGCGGAACCAGCCGCCCATCTGGGTGCCGGTGTAGCCGCAGGGGAAGTTCACGATGTTGTACTTGGCGAACAGTTCGCGCAGCACCTGCAGGCCGCCGGCATGGCGCACCCAGGCGTTGTACTGGCGGGTATTCAGGCCGAAGGGGACGGCGCCGTCGAAGCACAGGGCCGGGTCCTTGCCGAAATAGTAGTAGGACGCGGTATGGCCGCATTCGACCGTGCCGTTCTGCACGCCATCGAGCACGCCCAGAGCGGGCAGGATTTCGCCGCCCGGGAAGGCACGGATCTGGAATTTGCCGCCAGTCGCTTCGGACACGTACTTGGCGACGTTTTCGCCGCCGGAGTAGATGGCGTCGGCACTACGGGGAAAACTGGAAGCCAGGCGCCAGGAGATGGCAGGCGATTCCTGGGCAAAGGCGGGAGCGGCCAGGGTAGCGCCACCAGCGGCCGCGCCTAGGGCAGCCTTCTTGAGGAAGGAACGACGTTGCATGAGAGAGAGCCCCTAAGTTGGTTGGTAAACCGGTCAAGTGTGCCGTTTTGTAAACGGTCGAGAGCGCGTGCATGATGCATGAAATCTGAAGCTCTCCGCAATCAGTAATAACGCCTAGAGTTTTTCCCGATTGAATCTGCCAATTTCCATGACAGCAATAGGGGAACCCACCTAGCCGGCCCCTTTCCAGGCATTTCCGCTGTCCATGTGCGACAATGCCGATTTGGTCATCGCGACCCTGGCGTGCCTCCTTCTTCCGATTCTTTCAGCCTGGCCCGGATTGCCCTGCCGGCATTCGGTCCTTCCCTGCTCTTCGGCCTCGGAGAAGGTGCGATCTATCCGGTCCTGGCGCTGAGCGCCCGCGACCTGGGTGCCAGTTCGGCGCAGGCCGGCCTGATCGTGGCGCTGATCGGCATCGGCTCGATGATGGCCAACCTGCCCGCCGCCGCGCTGGCCAACCGCTACGGCGAGCGCCGTGCCATGGTCGGCGCAGCCGTCTTCAGCCTGGCCGCCCTGGCCCTGTGCCTGCTCGCACGCACGCCCTGGGTCTTCGGCCTGGGCGTCCTGATGATCGGCCTGGCCAGCTCCGTCTTCCTGCTGGCGCGCCAGACCTACCTGATCGAAGCCGTCCCGCCCTACATGCGCGCACGCGCCATGTCCACCCTGGGGGGCACCATGCGCGTGGGGCTGTTCGCCGGGCCCTTCATGGCCGCCGCCTTCATCCACATGCTGGGCCTGCCCGGGGCCTACTGGGCCGCCGTGCTGGCCTTCCTGGGCACGGGCATCCTGGCCTTCAGCATCCCGGACCTGGAACCCCGGGACCGGGCAGCGAACCGCAACGCTCCGCCGCTGTCCCTGGCGAACCTGGCGCGTGCGCACGCAGGTGTCTTCCTCACGCTGGGAGTCGCCACGGGCCTGGTCTCGGCGATCCGGTCCTGCCGACAGATCGTCATCCCGCTCTGGGCCGACCAGATCGGCCTGGACGCCACCGCGACCGCCCTGATCTACGGCATCATGGGCGGCGTGGACATGCTGCTGTTCTACCCGGCCGGACGCATCATGGACCTGCGCGGACGCCTCTGGGTCGCCCTGCCCTGCATGCTGATCATGGGCGCCAGCCTGGTCGCCATCCCCTGGGCCACGGGATTCGCCAGCCTGCTGGCGGTCAGCATGGTGCTGGGCGTGGGCAACGGCATCGGCTCGGGCATCATCATGACCATCGGCGCCGACGCCTCGCCGCCCTCGGACCGCACCCGGTTCCTGGGCATCTGGCGGCTGCTCACCGACCTGGGCGGGGGCGGCGGACCATTGCTGATGTCCGCCATCACCGCCGCCGTATCGCTGGCCGGCGGCATCACCGCCATCGGCGCCCTGGGCTTCATCGCCGCCTGGATGTTCTGGCGCTGGCTGCCCCGCAAGACTGCCTCCCCCTGACGCCCGCCATGCCGCACACAGCCCTGGAATCCCGTGCCCCCGAGCCGCAAGCCGCCGTCCGCGCCGCCCTGTTCCTGGTGCTGGTCGGCATGTGCGCCGCGCTGCATATCTGGAAAGTCCCGCCGGCCCTGCCCCAGCTGCAGGCCGAATTCCGGCTCAGCCTGGTGGAATCCGGGTTCCTGCTGTCGGCCGTGCAGTTCGGCGGGCTGCTGCTCGGCCTGCCGATCGCCCT
Source organism: Castellaniella daejeonensis (assembly GCF_039523555.1). NCBI lineage: Bacteria > Pseudomonadati > Pseudomonadota > Betaproteobacteria > Burkholderiales > Alcaligenaceae > Castellaniella > Castellaniella daejeonensis. The sequence goes on along the minus strand of NZ_BAAAFN010000015.1, from coordinate 348,775 downwards.
GGCGGCCGAACGCATCGGCCTGCGCCGCTGCGTGCTGACCGGCCTGGCCGTGCTGGCCGCGGCCTCGATGCTGGGCGCCTGGCTGGATTCCAGCCTGCTGGTGCTGCTGTTCCGCGCCGCCGAAGGCTGCGGCGTCCTGATGGTGGCGATGCCGATCCCCGCGCTGATCCGCCGACTCGTGCCGCCGGAGCGGCTGAGCCGCATCATGGGCCTGTGGGGCAGCTACATGCCGCTGGGCACCGTGATCATCCTGCTGGCGGGATCCTGGATCCTGAGCATGGGAACCTGGCAGCTGCTGTGGTCGCTGCTGTCGGTGCTGACCCTGTGCTGCCTGCTGCTCACGGCTCGCCTGGTACCGCCCGATCCGGCCACGGATCCCGGCCAGCCCCGCGATTCCCTGGGACAACTGGCGCGCACGACCCTGGGATCGGCGAACGTCTGGCTGGTTGCCCTGATCTTCGGCGTGTACGCGGGCCAATGGATGGCGGTGATCGGCTTCCTGCCGACGATCTATGCCGCCCAGGGCATCAGCGGCACCACGGCAGGCCTGCTGACGGCCATCGTCGCGGGCGCGAACGCGATCGGCAACCTGTCCGCCGGCCGCCTGCTGCACCGCGGCGTGGCGGGCTGGCAGCTGTTGATCACGGGCCTGGCCACCATGATCCTGTGCGCCTACGCCGCCTTTGGCGCCGGCCTGCCAGCCCCGGCGCAGTTCGTGGCCGTGCTGGTGTTTTCGATGGTGGGCGGCCTGGTGCCGGCCACCCTGTTCGTGCTGGGACTGACCCTGGCGCCCACGCCGCAGACCGCCTCCACGACCATCGGCTGGATGCAGCAATGTTCGTCCCTGGGCCAGTTCGCCGGGCCGCCCTTCGTGGCCTGGGTGGTCAACCGCGCGGGCGGCGACTGGCAATGGACCTGGACCGCCACCGCCGCCTTCGCGGCGGCGGGCATCGTCCTGGCGGCGCTGATCGGCCTGCGGACGCGGTCCGCCGCACCTACACGATAGGCGGCACGGGCAGGCCCGACTGGGCCCAGTCCACCGGCGCGGCCACCGGCAGGATGCGGCTGGGGCAGTCGGGTTCGGCCAGGTTCACCCGGCGTTCCGGAATGGCATGGCTCCAGCGGATCGAATAGAAGATCTTGACCACGGGCAGCTCCGGCGCATCGGGATTCTGCGCCACCACCAGGCCCAGTTCGCCCTGTGTCAGGCTGATGATGGAACCCAGCGGATAGCGCCCCACCGTGCGCACGAACGCACCCAGCACGTCCATGTCGAACTGCCCTTCGGACCGCATCATCTTGTACAGCGCGAAAGCCGGATCCCAGCCCTTCTTGAAGGGCCGCGTCGAGGTGACTTCGTCGTAGTAGTTGCAGACGGCCGCCATCCGGGCCAGCAGGCTGATGCCATCGCCGGCCAGGCCGTCGGGGAAGCCCTTGCCGTCGACGCGCTCGTGGTGGTGCAGGCAGACGTCGATGACCTCGGGCGGTACGCCCGGATCCTGGCGCAGGACTTCGGCGCCGCTGAGGGGATGCTTGCGCAGCACTTCCTGGGGCGGCACGACCGGGCGGCCGAGCTTGCCGGGCGCTTCGTCGGGATCGCGGATCTTGCCGATGTCGTGCAGCAGGCCGGACATGCCGGCCAGGCGCACCTGGTCCTCGGACAGGTCCAGGGTTCGTGCCAGTGAAGTCATCAGCGCGGCCACGGCCACGGAATGCGCGTACAGATACTGATCGGCTCGCTTGATGCGAGCCAGGCTGGTGAGCGCATCCGGATGGCCGTCGATCGAGTCGGCCATGTCCTGGACCAGGCCCTCGATCTGCCGCAGGTCGAGCTTGCCTTCCAGTTCGGCATCGGCGAAAAGCTGCAGGACCTGTTCGCGCGACCCCTCGATGATGTCCTTTGCGTCGTCGAAGGCCTGCTGTTCCGGCGAGCTACGCTCGGGCGCCGGCGCGGCGGCCCTGGCGGAAGGCGGCGCAGATTCTTCGGCCGGGACAGGCCGCGCGGCGGGTGCGGCACCCGTGTCCGGACCGCCGGCAGGCACGTCGATCCCCCGATCGGTATCGATCAGCACCCATTCGAGCCTCGATTCCTGCAGGCGGCGCAGCTTGCGCTCGTTCTGGATCAGGAAACGCGAACGCCAGAAGGAATGGTCCAGGAAAGAGCCGCCCAGGTCATGCACATACATGCCGACGCACAATTGGGACACAGGAACCTTTTTGATCATGCGCGAGTTCCGTGAAACAGGCAGCGGCGGCGCCTCAGGCGCCCCCCGCCTCCTGCGGGTGGATACCCGGGTCGTCGAGACCTTCCCAACTGGGCCCGGGCACATGGATATCGAAAAGCTCCAGCACGCGGCACACGGTGTGATCGATCAGATCGTCCAGCGTGGCCGGGCGCAGGTAGAACGCAGGCAGCGGCGGGAAGATCACGCCCCCCATCTCGGTCACCGCGGTCATGTTGCGCAGGTGCGCCAGGTTCAGGGGTGTTTCCCGCACCATCAGCACCAGCCGCCGGCGTTCCTTGAGGGTGACGTCGGCCGCCCGTGTGATGAGATTATCCGACAGCCCGTGCGCCACGGCCGCCAGTGTCCGCATCGAGCAGGGCGCCACCACCATGCCGGCCGTACGGAAACTGCCGCTGGCCAGTACGGAGCCCACGTCGCGATGGCTATGGACATGATCGGCCAGGGCCCGCACCGCCTGGCGATCCAGGCCGAGTTCGTGGCGGATGTTCAGCACCCCCGAAGGCGACATGACGAGATGGGTTTCCACCCCGCCGTGCGCCCGTGCGAGTTCGAGCAGGCGGGTGGCGTACCGGACGCCAGTCGCACCGCTGATGCCGACGACAAGCCGCCGGGGGGGAGTCACTCGATCGCCCCGGCGTCCTTCAGCAATTGGGTCAGCTCGCCGTTCTGATGCATTTCGTTCATGATGTCGGTGCCGCCGATGAATTCGCCCTTGACGTAGAGCTGGGGAATCGTCGGCCAATTGGCGTAGTCCTTGATGCCCTGGCGGACTTCGGGGTCTTCGAGCACATTGACGGTGACCAGCTTGGTGACGCCGGTTTCCTTCAGGATCTGGATGGCGCGTCCGGAAAAGCCGCATTGCGGGAACTGGGCCGTGCCCTTCATGAAAAGGACGACCGGATGGCCGGTGACGGTTTCACGGATGAAGTTCTGGACTTCGGATTGAACTGCTTCGCTCATGGTGGTCTCGCTTAATAAATCCCCCACGCCGCGCCTTGGAGCAGCCTGGCGGAGAAAAAGATCAGGCCGGGACTCGGCCCCGGGTAACGCGTTCGATGCCGGACAGGTCCCGTTCGCTGGCGACATCGACGAACCCCCGGCACAAAAACAGGGACCGGACAGCCTGCGCCTGATCCCAGCCATGTTCCACGCACAGGGTTCCACCCGGCGACAGATGATCTGGAGCGCCCTGCACGATCTCGCGCAGGGCCTGCAGGCCATCGGCCCCGTCGGTAAGGGCTCCGGGGGGCTCGAAACGCAGATCGCCCCGCCCCAGATGCGCGTCCTGCGCGTCGATGTATGGCGGATTCGAGACGATCAGATCGAAACGCACCGAATCCAACTCGGTATCGTACCAATTCCCGTGTGAAAACAATAGTTTTGCCCCCAAGGCGCGTGCGTTCTTCCGTGCCACGTCCAGGGCCTCGGGACTGATGTCGGTGGCCCGCACCCGCGCATCGGGACGTTCCAGCGCCAGCGTCACGGCCACGATGCCGCTGCCTGTGCCCAGATCGAGCACATGGGGTCCGGACACGTCCCGGATGGCCCGCAGGCCGCACTCGACCAGCAGTTCGGTGTCCGGGCGCGGAATCAGCACAGCCGGCGTGACCTCGAAGTCACGCCCGTAGAATTCCCGCTGTCCCAGGATATAGGCGATGGGCTCGCCCGCCACCCGCCGGGATTCCAGCGCCCGATAGGCGGCGACCCGGGCCGGATCCAGGGGGTCGGCGTCATGCGCGATCAGCCAGGCACGCGACACGCCCAGCACGCGCTGCCACAGCATGCGGGCTTCCAGGCGCGGCAGGGGGCTGGCCGCCAGGGATTCGCGCAGTGTCAGGCTCATTCCAGCGCCAGGGCGGCGAGCTGCTCAGCCTGATGCTCGGCAAGCAGCGCACCGGTCAGCTCGTCCAGATCGCCGTCCATCACCTGCGCCAATTTGTACAGCGTCAGATTGATGCGGTGATCGGTGACGCGCCCCTGGGGAAAGTTGTAGGTGCGGATGCGTTCCGACCGGTCGCCGGAACCCACCAGGCTCTTGCGCTGGGCAGCCTCGCGGGCATGGGCCTCCTGCTGCTGGCGGTCCTTCAGGCGCGCGGCCAGCACCTGCATGGCCTTGTCCTTGTTGCGGTGCTGCGAACGGTCGTCCTGGCATTCCACCACCAGGCCGGTCGGCAAGTGGGTGATGCGCACCGCCGAATCGGTCTTGTTGATGTGCTGTCCGCCGGCCCCGCTGGCACGGAAGGTATCGATGCGCAGGTCGTTGGGGTCGATCCGGATGTCGGCCTGGGGATCGGCCTCGGGCATCACCGCGACCGTGCAGGCCGAGGTATGCACCCGGCCCTGGGACTCTGTCTCGGGCACGCGCTGCACGCGATGGGCGCCCGATTCGAACTTCAGCCTGCCGTAGACGCCATCGCCCTCGATGTGGGCGATGACTTCCTTGTAGCCGCCCAGCTCGGATGCGCTCTCGGACATCAGTTCCACCCGCCAGCCGCGGGTTTCCGCATAGCGGGTGTACATGCGCAGCAGATCGCCCGCGAACAGGGCGCTTTCGTCGCCCCCCGTGCCGGCGCGGATTTCCAGAAAGACGCTGCGGTCGTCATCCGGGTTCTTCGGCAGCAGCAGGATCTGCAATTCGCCCTCGAGCGCCTCGATGCGGGCATCGGCGCCCGACAGCTCTTCCTCGGCCAGCGCCTTCATGTCGGGGTCGGACAGCATGTCCCGCGCCGCATCCCGGTCGTCGCACGCCCGCTGCCAGGAATCGAACGCCTGCACCACGGGTTCCAGTTCGGCGCGTTCGCGCGTCCATTTGCGGAAGCGTTCCATATCGTCGGCGCTGTCCGGCTCGGCCAGCAGGGCATCGATCTCGGCCAATCGGTGGCTGAGCTGTTCCAGGCGGCTGAGCATCGAGCTTTTCATGAAGGGAGGTTCCGGGAAATCACAAGGAAGCCAGGACCCGGCTCGCACGGAGCCGGATCGGCACGAAGAGGGGGAAATCGCCGCTACCGGCGGCGGGCGCCGGATTCGGGCAACAGGCGGGGCAGCAATGCCAGCAACTGATCGCGTTCGGCGCCTTCGCTGCGGTTCAGGGCGGCCAGCGGACCGTGCATGTACTTGTGCGTCAGGCTGTGCGCCAGGAGTTCGAGCACGGCTTCGGGGTCTTCGCCGCGTGCCAGCTGCCGCCGGGCGCGGTCCAGCTCGGCCAGGCGCAGGGCATCGGCGCTTTGCTGGTAGTCGATGATGGCCGGCACGATCTCGCGGTTGCTGAGCCAGTGCATGAAGTGCCGCACCCGCGCCTCGATGATGGCTTCGGCCTGGACCACGGCGGCACGGCGCGCATCGGTGCCCGATTGCACCATGCGGCCCAGGTCGTCGACCGTGTACAGGTAGACGTCGGCCAGGCGGCCGACTTCGGGTTCGATATCGCGCGGCACCGCGAGGTCGACCATCACCATGGGGCGATGGCGCCGCGCGCGCGCAGCCCTTTCCACCATCCCCAGGCCGAGGATGGGCAGGGACGAGGCCGTACAGGAAACGACCACGTCGAATTCGGCAAGATGATCCGGCAGGGCCGACAGCTTGAGCGTGCGGGCGTCGAACTGGGCCGCCAGGGTTTCGGCGCGTTCCAGGGTGCGGTTGGCCACCGCGATCTGGCGCGGCCGCACCGCGGCGAAGTGCGTGGCACAGAGCTCGATCATCTCGCCCGCGCCGATGAACAGTACGTTGCTACAGGACAGGTCGCCCAGCACGCGCTCGGTGAGGCGCACGGCGGCGGCGGCCATGGACACGGAATGCGCGCCGATGGCCGTCTGCGAGCGGACTTCCTTGGCGACGGAAAAGGTGCGCTGGAACAACTGGTGCAGCAGCGTGCCGAGCGTGCCGGCCTGCTCGGCCGCGCGCACGGCGTCTTTCATCTGGCCCAGGATCTGCGGCTCGCCCAGCACCATGGAATCCAGGCCGCTGGCCACGCGGAAGGCATGGCGCACGGCGTCGTTCTGCTGGTACTGGTACAGGTGGGGCACCAGCAAGCCGGTTTCCAGGCGGTTGAATTCCGCCAGCCAGCCGGGCAGTTCCGGCGCGACGCCGGAATCGGCCGCACAGTAGATTTCCGTGCGATTACAGGTGGACAGGATGGCGGCTTCGCGCACGCCGTTGCCGAAGGCGGACCGCAAGGCCGCCAGCGCGGGCTTGACCAGATCGAGCGGAAACGACACGCGTTCCCGCACGGAAACCGGCGCGGAAACGTGGTTCAAGCCAAAGGTCAGGACGTCGACGGACATGCCCGCAAGAAGGAGTTGCACATGAAGATGGACTGTATTATAAGGCGCCCTGGCCGGCCAGGGAACGACGACCGTCGCGTTCCAGCGTCGGTTTCTGCACAGGATCAAATTTTCATGTATGATTCTGCGTCTTGGCCCGGTAGCTCAGTCGGTAGAGCAGAGGATTGAAAATCCTTGTGTCGGTGGTTCGATTCCGCCCCGGGCCACCATAGAATTTGCAGTGGAATCAAAGGCTTGCCGTTTTTTCGGCAGGCCTTTTTTTCGTCTCCGGATTATCCGCCGTCAATCAAGTATCAACCTGGCCAGCAGGTCCAGCTTATGCGTTCTCCCGGGCAAGGGTTGCAGTCACATTGCAAGTGCGTGCCCCGGCTGGAGAGGATGAGAATCATGCCTTTCCTGATGTTCGGCAGCGGCCAGATTGATGGCGGGCAGCTGATCTTCCTGGCGGTTTCTTTCACGTTTGTCATGGGCGTTGCGGGAATCGCCCTGTTTTTCAGCAGTGACCATGCCCAGCAGAAGCGGGGCGTCTGAGCACCCCCACCGCCCCCGATCACACAGTCTCGCCCGAGGGCGCCAGACGGCGCGGTGTCCCGCGCATGCGCCCCAGGCTCAGCACGATAGCCAGCGCCGCCCCCAGGCATTGGCCGAATGTGCGCATGATGGCCAGCACCCCCGAGGCATAGCCGCTGTGCTCGCGCGATACGTTCGACAGCATTTCACGGTTGTTGGGGCTCTGGAAGCAGCCGAAGCCGATCCCGCACAGGAGGCAGCGGGCGGCAATATCCCAGACCTGTGGCTGCGCCGGCAGGCAGGCCAGGGATATCTGGCCCGCCAACAGCACGGACAGGCCAACGGTCGAGATCATCGCTGGTGACATCCGGTCGGCCCACCGCCCTGCGTGGGGCGCGATCAGCACGATGCCAACCGGCCACGGCATGAGCAGCAGCGCCGTTTCAGATGCGCCATAGCCATACACATTCTGGAAAAGAAACGGCAGCGCCACGAAGGTCATGCTCTGCCCCACGAACGCCGCCATCGAAGTCAGCGCCGCGAACGAGAACCGGGGCGACGCAAAGATGGCGGGCGGCAGCAGGGGCTGTTCCGCACGGCGCAGGCGCCACACAAACCCCGCCCCGGCCAGCAGGGCCGCCAGGGCATACCAGCCATCCCCGGGCTTCATCACCCGGTCGGCCGCCATGATCAGCGCCCCCACCAGTACGGCAGACAGTACGGCGCCTGGAATGTCGAACGGCTTGCGCACGATCGCAGGACCTGCGGGGATTGCCTTCAGGGCAATCGCCAGCGCCATTGCGCCGGGCACGACATTCAGGGCAAACAGCCACTGCCAGCCCCAGGCATCGAGCAGTGCGCCGCCCACGATCGGTGCGATGGCGGTGCTGGCGGCGATCAACAGGGCATTGAGGCCCAGGATCCGCCCCAGCAGGCGGCTGGGAAACGCGAACCGCAGGATGGCGGGCCCGATGCTCACCACGGCGGCGCCGCCCGCGCCCTGCAACACCCGCAGGGCAATCAGCGCATGGGCGTCGGGCGCCAGCGCGCACGCGGCCGACGCCAGTGTGAACAGCGCCAGGCCGGACAGGAACAGGGGCCGGAATCCGATGCGGCTGGCGAGCGCCGCAAAAGTGGCCAGCAGCATGGCCACGGCCAACAGGTACCCGTTGGCGAACCAGATGGCCACGTCCGGCGAAACCTGCAGTGCGTCCGCCATCTTCGGCAAGGCGATGTTGATCACCGTGCCATCGAACACCACCATCACGGTGGCGGTCATCAGCGCCGCCATGACGGCGACGCGCTCACGGCCCGGCAATCCCTCGTCTCCCGGCCTATCCGTCAGTAATTCCATGGCGATTCACCTCGTTGTCGTTCGATCCATGGAAAAAATGTAATTCCGGCGAAGATCAGGCGGAAGACGCACCATTCGCAGTTATATATTGCATGGTACGCTGCATGTCATACGCGTCTCCCCTTCCGCCCGACCCACCGTCCCAGGCCTGCTCCCATGTCAGAACCCGATTTCAACCTGCTCGCGGCGCTCGATGCCCTGCTGGCCGAAGGCAGCGTGGCTGGTGCGGCGCGGCGAACCGGCCTGAGCACCTCGGCCATGAGCCGCACGCTGGGCCGGCTGCGCGCAACGACCGGCGATCCCCTGCTCGTGCGGGCGGGGCGCCATATGGTGCCAACACCGCACGCGCAGGCGATCCGCGAACGAACGCGCAATGCCATGCTCGAAATCCGGGCCCTGCTGTCGCCCGCAGCATCCGAACTGCATCCATCCGCCCTGGATCGCGTCTTTGCCATACGGGCCAACGAGGGGTTCGTCGAGATCTTCGCCCCCAGGCTGATCGCGGCCGCGGCCGACGAAGCGCCGCGCGTCAGCCTGCATTTCGCACCCAAGATCGAGAAGGACTCCCGCTATCTGCGCGAAGGCCTGGTCGACCTGGAGATCGGGGTCGTGGAAAACATGGGTCCGGAGATCCGCCTCCAGGCGCTGTTTCGCGATCATTTCGTTGGCGTGGTCCGGGCCGGCCATCCCCTGCTGTCCGGACCGGCCGTCACCGCCGAACGGTATGCCGCCTACGGGCACGTGGTGGCCTCGCGCCGGGGGCTGTCCCGCGGACCGGTCGACGATGCCCTGGCCGGAATGGGCCTGGCCCGCCGGGTCGTCAGCGTCGTGCCCGGGTTCCCCGCGGCATTGGCCGTGGCCATGGCATCGGATCTGATCGCACTGCTGCCCTCATCCTACCTGCCTGCCCAGGATGCAGCCGGGAAAGGCATGGCATTCCAATCCTTCGAGCTGCCCGTACCGGCACAGCACATCACGATTTCGCAGATGTGGCACCCTCGCCAGGAAGCGGAGCCGGCACACCGCTGGCTGCGGCAGCTGGTACGCCGGGTGTGCGGCACACTGCCCGTCAACGACCCGGAGCGCAACGCATGAACCATGGCAATCGAACGCCCCGGCCCGGCAGGATCCGCCGGGCCACCAAGGCGCCGCCCGGCCAGCCCCGCCTGCTCCTGCTCAACAAGCCGTTCGGCGTGCTGACCCAGTTCAGCGACGACCAGGGGCGCGCCACGCTGAAGGACTTCGTCGACGTGCCCGGCGTCTACCCGGCCGGGCGCCTGGACCGCGACAGCGAAGGGCTGCTCCTGCTGACCAACGATGGCCGCCTGCAGGCGCAGATCGCCGACCCCAGGCACAAGATGGAGAAAACCTATTGGGTGCAGGTCGAAGGACAGCCGGCCGACGCCCAGCTGCAGCGCCTGCGCGCCGGTGTGGACCTGAAGGACGGCCCCACGCTTCCAGCCCGGGTCAGCCTGCTGGCGGAACCAAGGCTCTGGCCGCGCGACCCGCCCGTGCGCTTCCGCAAGAACATCCCGACCGCATGGCTGGAGATCACCATCCGCGAAGGCCGCAACCGCCAGGTGCGACGCATGACGGCTGCCGTGGGACTGCCGACCCTGCGCCTGGTGCGCACCCGCATCGGGCCCTGGCGCATCGGGGACCTGCAGCCGGGCATGTGGCGCGAAGCCGCGCCCACCATTGCAGCCGCCCCGGCGCGACCTGCAAACACCTGATCGCGGGCCATGCCGCCGCCCGCGCCCGGCCTCGCGGCACGGCGGCCGATCAGCCTTCCGGGCGCTGTGCCAGCGCCCACGCCACATGTTCGCGCACCATGGCGCTTTCATGGCCTGCACGGCTGAGCAAGGCGGCACGCAGTTCCCGGGCTTGCTCCGCATCGGCCTCGCGCAGCGCGTTACCCAGCGCCACGGCGATATTGCGCAGCCAGCGCTCGTGGTCGATGCGCCGGATCGGCCCGCCTTCGGTGCGCTTGAGGAATGTTGCCTCATCCCAGGCGAACAGCTCGACGAGCCGGTGGCCGACCAGCGGCTCGCGCGCGTCGAAATCGGGCAGTTCGGTGGTCTGCGCGTACTTGTTCCAGGGGCAGATCGTCTGGCAGTCGTCGCAGCCGTAGATGTGGTTGCCCATCAGCGGGCGCAGTTCCTCGGGGATGGGGCCGTGGTTCTCGATGGTGAGATAGGAAATGCAGCGGCGCGCATCGACCACGCCGGGCGCGACGATGGCGCCCGTGGGACAGACATCGATGCAGGCGGTACAGGTGCCGCAATGCGCGCCCACCGGATCGGTCGGCTCCAGTTCGAAGTCCACGAAGATTTCGCCCAGGAAGAACATCGACCCCGCATCGCGCGAGAGCACCATGGAATGCTTGCCGCGCCAGCCCAGGCCGCTGCGGCTGGCCAGTTCCTTTTCCAGCACGGGCGCCGAATCGGAAAAGACGCGGTAGCCGAATGGGCCGATCAGCGTCTCGATGCGGTCGCACAGTTTTTGCAGCCGGCCGCGCACCACCTTGTGGTAGTCGCGCCCCCGGGCATAGAGCGACACGACGCCTTCGCCGGGATCGGCCAGCCGGGCGCGTTCGCGGATTTGCCAATCGGGCGCGGTATCGCGCGGCAAATAGGGCATGCGCGCGGTGATCACGCTCACCGTGCCGGGCACCAGCTCGGCTGGCCGGGCGCGCTTGAGGCCATGGCGTTCCATGTAGTGCAGATCGCCGTGATAGCCCTTGGCGAGCCATTGCAGCAGCTGCGGCTCGGCCGAAGACAGGTCCACCCCCGAGACTCCGATGCCGGAGAAGCCCAGCTCTTGTGCCCAGGTACGGATCTGATGGACCCATTGTCTGTTCCGATTCATCGGGAAATTATAGGGAAATCGCCCGGGCCAAACCCCGGCTGAGCATGGGGAATTCTTTGCCGGCCAGCCGGGCTCACGCCGCTTTCGTGGTGATCACGACTTCCAGGTATTCCCCCGGCACGACCAGCGAGCCGCCGCCCCCGCGGTCATGGCGGCGCAGCAGGTCCAGGATGTCCCGGGCCAGCGCATCCCGCCGATCGGGTTCGAGCGCGGCAAATATCTTGTGCGTCGGACCGTAGCAACGCTCGAAGACCTCCAGCCAGTGCTCGGGAGACCGGTAGCGGAACACGAAGGATTTCGGCCTGATCTCCAGGGAATGCCCTGGAAACAGATCCCGCAGCACGGCCTCGGAGCCCCATCGGGTGGGCGGGCGCAGGCCGGGCGCAGGCGGCGGGGCATAGCGGCCGACCAGCCCCAGCAACTGGCCGATGAAGCCCTCGGGCGTCCAGTTCGCCAGGCCGATGCGTCCTCCGGGCACGACAACGCGCGCCAACTCCGCGGCCGCCCGCTGCTGATCCGGGGCGAACATGACGCCAAAGGTGGAAAGCGCCACATCGTAGCTGCCGTCGTCGAACGGCAGCGCTTCGGCATCGGCCTCGCGAAACGATACGGCAAGGCGCTCCGCATCGGCCCGCTCCTTGCCACGCGCGAGCAGCGCAGGCACATAGTCCGTGGAAGTGACCCGCGCAAAACGGCGCGCCGCCGCCAGGGTGGCATTCCCATTGCCGGCCGCCACGTCGAGCACCCGGCTGCCGGCGCGCAGCTCGACCGCCTCGCAAAGTTCTTCGCCAACGATCTGCAACGTGCTGCCGATCACCGCATAGTCGCCCGAAGCCCATACGGCATGCTGGCGCTGCTTGACGGACTGGTAGTCCGGGACGAGAGTTTCAGTGGACATGGCATCCTCCTGCCTGAAGATGGCTCGACCGGGGCATCCGCCGCCGAATCCCGCCGTGATCCTCTTCCTCGCCGGTTCCCATCATGGACCCGCCGGACGCGCGGCACTAGTTCAATTTCTGAACCGCAGCCTGGGCTGCTGCGCAGTACACTGGCCTGGTCGTGGCCACCGAGCACGGAGGCGAACATGACACGAGACAGCTACCAGCAGTTCTGTCCGGTCGCCATGGCGGCGGAAGTCCTGTGCCGCCGGTGGACCCTGCTGCTGTTGCGCGAACTATTGTCGGGGTCGGCCCGCTTCAATGCGCTCCGGCGTGGCCTGCCGCGCATGTCGACCGCCCTGCTCGCCAAGCGATTGCGCGAGCTGGAGACCGCCGGCATCCTGGTCCGGAGCCCCGTATCCGCGGAAGCCGGCGTTTGCGAATACCATCTGACGGCCGCCGGCAGGGAACTGCGCCCCATCGTGGAAACAATGGGGGTGTGGGGGCAGCGCTGGGTCGCCGCCGAGGCTTCGCTGCATCATCTCGATGCCGACCTGCTGATGTGGGATGTGCGCCGCCGCATCGATGTGTCGTCGATGCCGGAGCGGCGCAGCACGATACAGTTCATCTTTCCCGAACGCCCCGCCCGGGAACGCTGCTACTGGCTGATCGCCGAGCAGGGGCAGGAAGCCGACCTGTGCACCTTCGATCCCGGCTACGAGGTGGACCTTTATGTCCGCGCAGACCTGCGCACGCTGACCGAGATCTGGCTGGGCCACACCAGCATCGCGCGGGCACGTACGGCGGGCCGCCTGGCCCTGACGGGCAGCAGGCAGCTCGCACGCACCTTCGACGCCTGGTTCGCCCTGAGCCCGTTCGCCGCGGTGCAGCCCCCGCAGGCCCAGGCACTGCCGTGATATGCGGCCAGGATCACACGCCGGTGGCCAGCTTCGCCATGACCACGATGATGGCGACCTGCATGAGGCCCTGGCTGGCCACCACGTAATAGAACCGGCTCATCATGCGCCCGATCTTCGGACCGTCGGGCTCGGGTTTCTGCAGTTCCAGGCATACGCGCACGCTGGTCGGCAGCAGATAACCCAGGCCCTGGATCGTCATCAGCGTCACCAGCACCAGCGCGGCGGCAATCCAGCCGAACTGCGGCCACGGCAGCTGCACGTAGCCCATCCGCACCGCAAGGAACCAGCCCGCCGTGCTCGTCAGGATGGAAAGCGTCGGCATGAGGAACAGGGTGACCGGGGTCAGCCTGACGATGATTTCCCTGCGCACGGGAATCGACACGCTGCGGATGATCGGACCGATGACGAACCCCATGAACAGGTCGATGCCGGTCCACAGCACGCCGCTCATGACGTGCACCCAGTCGAGCAGCCAGAGATTGCCGGCCAGTACCGCCGCCACCAGAACGGCGAGCGCCCCCGCGACGTACCAGAGATAATGCCACCGGACCAGCCCCGGCCGCGGGCCCGAGGGCGTCGCAAGCGATGCATCCATGGATCCTCCACCGTCTGATCGCCGTTTTCGGCATCGGCCGATCCTTGAATTTTAAGCTTGAATGTTCTGCGCCGGGACAAGTGCAACACGGTTTTCGCGGGATTCCGCCAACGGGCCGGGCGGCGCACATCGATGCCTGCGCTTCCGGCAAGGCCTCTTGCACTTGCCACGGTGACAAGGTTTAAGCTTTCAGGCCGATCCAGCACAAGGAGCCCCCCATGCGCATCCGGCCGTTTGCCCTCTTTCCGGCTTTGCTTCTGGCTGCCGCCTCGGCGCACGCCCATGGCGACGCCCCGCACGACATGAACGCAATGCAGGCACAATCCGCCCGCGTGATCGAGATCACCATGGACGACACCATGCGCTTTCATCCCGACCAGATCGCGGTACGGCCGGGCGAGACCGTGCGGCTGCGGATTCACAATGCGGGCCGGCTGCCCCATGAAATCGTCCTGGGAAAAATGGACGAGATTCTGGCGCACGCCACGGAAATGCGCGCACACCCCGATATGCCGGCCCACCATGAAGCCAACGCCCTCACGCTGGATCCGGGCGGCAGCGGAGAGCTGACCTGGACGTTTCCGCAGGCGGGCGCCCTCGACTTCGCATGCACGATCCCCGGGCACTACGAAGCCGGCATGAAAGGCCGGTTCGTGATCGGATAGGCCCCACACGGCCAGGCAGCGCAAAAAAATGCAAAGTCCGGCGCTTCCCGATGGACGCGCCGGAATCCGGCATGGATAATTGACTGCGAACCATGAGCGGCACGGCATCGATGCCCGCGGGCCGGCATGGCGCATAAAAACAAAATCAGTCGGAGCGCATGCAATGCAGATGCGGATGCCAGCCCTGAAACCCAGCCGGCGCACGATCAAGATCCTGGCGGGCATCGCCCTGGCGCTGCTGGTGCTGGCCGCATTGGCCGCCTGGCTCGTGCCCAAGGCCGTACGCAGCGCGCTCACGCAGGACGTCTCCGAACTGCTGGGCCGCCCGGTGCAGGTAGGCGAAATCCGGTTCAACCCCTTCACACTGGCGCTGCGCGCGCGGGATCTCGTCATCGAGCAGCCCCAGTCCGAACCGCTGCTTCAGATCGGCGAGATCGACCTGCGCGTGGCATGGCGCTCCATCGCGGTGTTCGCGCCGGTGGTCGATCGGCTGCGCATCGACCGGCCACGGATCGCACTGGTGCGCCAGGACATTGACCGATTCAATTTCTCCGACATCGTCGACCGGCTGGCCGCCAGGGCGGCCGGGCAGCCCGAGGAACCCGGCCCGGCCGATTCTGGCCCGCCACGCTTTTCCCTGAACAACCTGTCGCTGACCGGCGGCAGCGTCAGCCTGGACGACCAGGTCACAGGCCGCAAGCAGACGATCGACGAGATCACGCTGGGCATTCCCTTTCTTTCTTCCTTCGGCTACGCCACCGACATCGACGTGCAACCCGCGGTGCATCTGCGCATCAACGGCAGCCCCCTCGACCTGGACGGCACCGCGCGGCCTTTCGAAACAGTGCCGACATCCACGCTGAACGTCGCGCTGGACGGCGTGGCGCTCGACAAGTGGGCGGACTTCTGGCCGCTGCCCCTGCCCATCGCAGTCAAGAGCGCGCTGCTGGACTCCAGGCTGCAAGTGCGGTTCGAACAACCGCGGGATGCCGCCCCGCGCATCCGCGTGCATGGCAGCCTGGGCCTGCGCCAGCTGGATGTCGCCGAGACGTCGGGCGCCCCCCTGCTCGCCTGGGACGATCTTCGCGCCGAAGGGCTGGCGCTGGACCTGGGCGCACGCACAGTTTCCATCGAGACGATCACCCTGGCGAAACCCAGGGTCGAGGCGCATCGCGATGCCACGCAGTTGAACTGGCAACGCGTGGCCACCGGCTTCGCCAGACTGGGAGAAGACGCCTCCGGCGACCGGCACCCCGGCGTCCCGGCAGCGTCATCCGAAGCCGCCGGTCAGGCCTCGACCGGCAAGGCCCAGGCCGATCAGGCACCAACCGATCAGGCGCCGGCGGGCGAAGGCGCCCAGGCGCAAGCCGCACCTCCACAGGCTGCTCCTGAGCCGTCCCGGAACACCTGGCAGATCACCCTGGGCGCCTTCCGGCTCGAAGCCGGCGCCGTGCTCCTGCGCGACGAGCCGAGCGGCCTGGACTACCCCATCGACGGCCTGAGCGCCGAGGTCGACCAGATCGCCTGGCCACCGACCCCGGACCAACCCATGCAGGCCCGGCTGAGCATGGACAACAGCCTGGACGGCGGCACGCTGCGGGCCCAGGCGCCGATCGTGCTGCAGCCTCTGGCCGTGCACGCGCAGGTCGCCCTGGACAACCTGGCGCTGGCGCCCTTCGCGGCGGCCGTGCGCCATTACGCACCGATCGCGCTGAAAGACGGCCGCCTGAGCCTGGAAGGCATGATCGACGCCGCCGACGGCAAGGTCCAGGGCCGCGACATCAAGCTCGGCCTGCGGCAATTCGCGGCGCGCGACGAATCCGTGAAGCCCGGCGTGGACCTGTCCCTGGAATCCCTGGCGCTGACGGCCGACCGGCTGGCCCTGGACGCCGAGCCGGCGCGATTCACCCTGCGGGCCGACGGCATCCAGAAGCGCGGCACGCTGGCGCTCGACGGTTCGCTGACCACGCAGCCGCTTGCCATCGACACCTCGGTCGATCTGGCGCATTTCGACGCCGCTTCGCTGGCGCCCTACGTGGCGTCCAGCCTGAATGCCACGGTGCGCGGCATGGACCTGGGCGCGCGCGGCAAGGCCAGCTTTGCCGCCCCGCAAGGCAAGCAGGCCCTGCGGGCGGACTGGCGCGGCGCGGTCAGGGTCGACGGCCTGGATCTCCAGGACCGCGTCAACAAGGCCCCGTTCCTGAACTGGAAGCACCTGGGGCTGGACGACATGCACATCGGGGTGGCGGGACCGAAGCTCAGCCTGGATCTGGGCAACATCCTGCTGGACGACTTCTACGGCAACATCCTGCTCAACAGCAATGCGCGCCTGAACGTGCTGGACATCCTGGTGGACGAGGGCACGGCCGCGGGCTCCATCACCCAGGATACACAGACCCGGCGCAAGCGCGCGACCGACCCGGCGCAGGCAGGAACGAAGCGAACCGCGGCGCAATCCGCCGGCGCCCTGCCCGACATCTCGATCCGCAGCATCACCCTCAAGCGCGGCCGCATGACGTTCAACGACCACTTCGTGCGTCCCAACTACCGCGCCGAGCTGTCCGCGATCGCGGGCACGCTCACTGCCGTATCCTCGACCCGGCCCGCGCCGGCCAGGGTCAACGTCACCGGCCGTGTCTACGGCACCGCGCCGCTTTCCGTCTCGGGCACGGTACAGCCGTTCGCGCGCTACCTGGCGCTGGATCTGAAGGCCTCGGCCAAGGGCGTGGACCTGCCCCGTTTCACCACGTATTCGTCCAAGTACGTCGGCTACGCCATCGAACGCGGCAAGCTGTCGGTCGACCTGCACTACCAGATCAAGGACCGGGCCCTGCAGGCCAGCAACAAGGTGCTGCTCAACCAGCTCACCTTCGGCAAGCCCTCCGGCAGCCCCGACGCGCTCAAGCTGCCGGTGCTGCTGGCCGTTGCGCTGCTGAAGGACTCCAGCGGCAACATCGACGTCAACCTGCCGATCGCGGGCTCGCTGGACGATCCTGAATTCTCGGTGGGGGGCATCATCGTGCAGGTGATCGTCAATACGATCGCCAAGGCGGTGACCGCGCCCTTCAAGCTGCTGGCCTCCGCCTTCGGCGGCGGCGAAGACCTGTCCCACGTCGATTTCGCGCCCGGCAGCGCCGTGCTCGACGACGCGGCGAAGTCGAACATCGCCACCCTGGTCAAGGCACTGGCCGACCGCCCATCGCTGAAAATGGACATCGTCGGACGCGCCGACCCCCAATCCGACGAAACGGGCCTGCGCCAGGCCTGGATCGATGAAAGGATCCGGGCCGCCAAGGCCAGGGCAGCCGGCGGGCGCGGCAGGCAGGCCACCGGAAGCACCGAGCTGAGCGACGCGGACCGCGCCAAGTACCTGAAGGAGGTCTACGGCGACACCCGGATCAAGAACAAGCCGCGCAATGCCATCGGCATCGCGAAGTCGCTGCCTCCCGAACAGATGAATGCCCTGCTGCTCGCCGCCGCCCCGCTGGGCAAGCAGCCCCTGAACGGGCTTGCAGAAGCCCGCGCCCAGGCCGTCTACGAGCAGATCACGGCATCCGCGCCCGAGCTGGCCGACCGGGTCTTCATCGTGGCCCCCAAGCCCAACGCCGACGGGATCGAGGACGGCGGCCCCGCCACGCGCGTGGATTTCGCGCTGCACTGACCAGTGTCCCGCCAGCCGGCGCCGGTCCTGCGCGGCGCCGTTGCGGCCTGGCCGCCGCGCCTCAATGCCTGTCGGCGAACTCCGGCCCGAAGGCCTGTTCCAGGGTCTGGACGTGTCCCATCAGACTGCAGTCGTAACCCACCAGGTCCCGCACATAGGCCTGGTAATCGTCCCCGTTCATCAGGTCCAGCAGCCGCTGCAGCGACTGTGTGCCGACCAGTTCCTTGTTGATGCCGAAGAAATAGCGTTCCCGCGTCAGGGGAATGAATTCCAGCCCGCACCGCCAGGCGGCGGTCTCGACCCCGATGCCGACGTCGGCCATGCCGCTGGCGATGTGGGCGGCAATGGCCATATGCGTGAATTCCCCGCTGTCGAAGCCGGTGACGTCCTTTGAATCGATGCCCAGGCGCTCGAGCATCAGGTGCACCAGGAAGCGCGTGCTGGAGCCGATCTGCCGGTTCACGAAGCGCACGTCCGGGCGCACCAGGTCGCTGATCGACTGGATGCGCTTCGGATTGCCGGGCTGCACGAACAGCCCCGTATTGCGCTCCGCCAGGTGCAGCAGCAGCATGCGGTCCGGATCCAGCCAGCGACGGTAATGCTGCAGGATCGGCTTCTGGTATTCCGCGACCGGCACCTGGAATCCGGCCAGGTCGCATTCGCCCCGATCCAGCGAGGCCAGCGCCTCGATCCCGGTACGGTAGCGCAGTTCCAGCGGCAGCAGGTCCTGGCCATTGGCCAGGCGCATCAGGCCTTCGACGGCAAAGCCGTGGCTTGCATGCAGGCGCAGCACGGACATTTCCTCGGAATACAGGCGCTGCAGTTCTTCCTGCAGTTCGGACGCCAGGCTCTCGAACGTCGGGGCCAGGCGCGCATCGATCCGCCGGTTTGCCCACAGCAGGTGCTGCGCAAAACTGGTCAGGCGCGAGCCGCGCCGCCTGGACGTTTCGATCAGCGGCGCCTGGAATTCCGATTCGGCCTTGCGCAGGATGCCCCAGGCATGCCGGTAGGACATTCCGCGCGCCTGGCAGGCACCGGAAATATGACCGTGTTCATCAACGGCGGCCAGCAGCCGCAGCACATCTCCCATGGGCAGCATTTCCCCGGATTGCTTTTCCAGAATCCATTCGGAATGCAGCCGTGGCTTGAACCGATAAACCGCCATTTCTCCTCCTGAAAGTCTTATTAATATGAATTTGATTGCATATAAAAAATGACCTCGATCTAAATATGTTTTTATTATCTTATTGAAATCAAATTATTTTCAATAGTAGAGTAAATCAACGGCACTGATCTATATATGCACAAATAAACCTATTAAAGCGCATGCCAGCCGACCATGCGCCCGGAGACGAAGCCATGGACACCTTCCGGTCCGATGCCGAAGCAGCCCCGCATGACGTCGACCCCCTGGTGCGGGATATCCTGGCCCGGCATGCCGGCCGCCCCGGCGCCCTGCTGCCGATCCTGCACGACGTGCAGGACGCCCTGGGCTGGATCCCCGAGCAGGCCGTACCGCAGATTGCCGCCGCCCTGCAGCGGTCCCGCGCCGAAGTCCATGGCGTGATCAGTTTCTACGGCCACTTCCGCACCGCCGCACCCGCGCGCACGCATCTCGAGGTCTGCCGCGCCGAATCCTGTCAGGCCTGTGGCGGCAACGCCCTGTACGAACACGCACGGGCGCGTATCGCGGCCGGGGGCGCCGGCGAGGTCTCGCTGGCGCCGGTGTACTGCCTCGGCCTGTGCGCCCAATCCCCGGCCGTCATGATCGACGGCCGTCCCCACGCACGCGTCACCCCCGAGAAACTGGACGCCCTGCTGGCATCGGCGCAGGAGGCCTGACCATGGAACGCATCCTCTACGTCCCGCAGGACACCGCCGCGCTGGCCATGGGGGCCGACGCGGTGGCCGACGCGTTCCGCACGGAAGCCGCGCGCCGCGGCCTGAGCCTGCGCATCGTGCGCAACGGCTCGCGCGGCCTGCTCTGGCTCGAACCCCTGGTCGAGATCGCGACGCCCGCGGGGCGAGTCGCCTATGGCCCCGTCGCCCCGGCGGACGTCCCGTCCATCCTGGACGCGATCGGCACGGATGGCGCGCCCGACGGCCGCACCGCCCACCCCCTGTACCACGGTCCGACCGACGAAATCCCCTACCTGAAGAACCAGGAGCGCCTGACCTTCGCCCGGGTCGGCCTGATCGATCCCCTGAGCATTCCCGACTACGAGGCCCGCGATGGCTTCGCCGGACTGCGGAAGGCGCTGGACATGCCCTCCGAGGCCATTGTCGACGCCATCGTCGAATCCGGCCTGCGCGGCCGCGGCGGCGCCGCCTTCCCCACCGGCATCAAGTGGCGCACCGTGCTGCAGACTCCGTCGGCGCAGAAATACATCGTCTGCAACGCCGACGAAGGCGATTCGGGCACGTTCTCCGACCGCATGCTGATGGAAGGCGACCCCTGTGCGCTCATCGAAGGCATGGCGATCGCGGGCCTGGCCGTGGGGGCCACGCGGGGCTACATCTACATCCGCTCCGAATATCCCCAGGCCGAACGGATCCTGGCCGGCGCGCTGCAGGCCGCGCGCACGGCCGGCTGGCTGGGCGACGATATCCAGGGTTCGGGCCGCGCCTTCGACATCGAGCTGCGGCGCGGCGCCGGCGCCTACATCTGCGGCGAGGAGACTTCGCTGCTCGAAAGCCTGGAAGGCCGGCGGGGTCTGGTGCGCGCCAAGCCGCCGTTGCCCGCCGTACGCGGCCTGTTCGGCTGCCCCACCGTGATCAACAACGTGATCTCGCTGGCCACGGTGCCCTTCATCCTGGCCCGAGGCGCGCAGGCCTACCGCGACTTCGGCATGGGGCGTTCGCGGGGCACCCTGCCCTTCCAGCTGGCCGGCAACATCCGCTGCGGCGGCCTGGTCGAAAAGGCCTTCGGCCTGACGCTGCGCGAACTGCTGTTCGACTTCGGCGGCGGCAGCGCCTCGGGACGGCCCTTGCGGGCGGTCCAGGTGGGCGGCCCGCTGGGCGCCTACCTGCCCGAATCCCAGTGGGACACGCCGCTGGACTACGAGGCCTTCCTGGAAATCTCCGCCATGCTGGGCCATGGCGGCGTGGTGGCCTTCGACGACACGGCCGACATGGCCGCCCTGGCCGAATACGCCATGGAATTCTGCGCCATCGAGTCCTGCGGCAAATGCACGCCCTGCCGCATCGGCTCGGTGCGCGGCACCGAAGTGATCCGCGCGATCCGCGAGGGCGGGGACCGGGATGCACGGGCCGAGCTCCTGCAGGAACTGTGCGACACCATGATGGCCGGCTCCCTGTGCGCACTGGGCGGCATGACGCCCTACCCGGTGCTGTCCGCGCTGCGCCACTTCCCCGAAGACTTCGGCCTGTCCCCGGCCTCCGTCCCCCTGACCGCCTAGGAGCCCGCCATGCTGGAAACCGTCCTGAAACGCGACCGCGACCTGGGCACGCCCGAGTCCCCGTCCACCGAAACCGTCACCCTGACCATCGACGGCCAGACCGTCACCGTCCCGGCAGGCACGTCGATCATGCGCGCGGCTGCCGAGACAGGGATCCAGATCCCGAAGCTCTGCGCCTCGGACAATCTGGAAGCCTTCGGTTCCTGCCGCCTGTGCCTGGTGGAAATCGAAGGCCGCCGGGGCCATCCCGCGTCCTGCACCACGCCCGTCGAAGAAGGCATGGTGGTCCGCACGGAAACCGGAAAACTGCACAAGCTGCGGCGCAATGTCATGGAGCTCTACATCTCCGACCACCCGCTGGACTGCCTCACCTGTCCGGCCAACGGCGACTGCGAGCTGCAGGACATGGCCGGCGTGGTGGGCCTGCGGAACGTGCGCTATGGCTTCGATGGCGCCAACCACCTGAATGACGCCACCGACGCATCCAATCCCTACTTCACCTACGACCCGTCCAAGTGCATCGTCTGCAGCCGTTGCGTACGGGCCTGCGACGAAGTCCAGGGCACCTATGCCCTGACCGTCCAGGCACGCGGCTTCGATTCGCGCATCATCGCCGGCCAGGACGATGGATTCCTGGAAAGCGACTGCGTATCCTGCGGCGCCTGCGTCCAGGCCTGCCCGACCTCGGCCCTGATCGAGAACACGGTCATCGACCAGGGCCAGGCGGATCACGCGGTCATCACCACCTGCGCCTATTGCGGCGTGGGCTGCGGCTTCAAGGCCGAGTTGAAGGGCGACCGCGTCATCCGCATGACGCCCTGGAAGGACGGCAAGGCCAACCGCGGCCATTCCTGCGTCAAGGGCCGGTTCGCCTGGGGCTACGCCACCCACGCCGACCGGCTGACCAGGCCCATGATCCGCGCGAAGATCACCGACCCCTGGCGGGAAGTCTCATGGGAAGAGGCCATTGGCCACGCCGCTTCCGAGCTGCGGCGGATCCAGGGCAAATACGGCGTGGATTCGATCGGCGGCATCACCTCGTCGCGCTGCACCAACGAGGAAACCTACCTCGTCCAGAAGCTGGTGCGCGCCGCGATGGGCAACAACAATGTGGACACGTGCGGCCGGGTCTGCCATTCGCCCACCGGCTACGGCCTGAAGACCACCATCGGGGAATCGGCCGGTACCCAGACATTCGACTCGGTGATGCACGTCGACGTGGCGGTGGTTCTGGGCGCCAACCCCAGCGCCGCCCACCCGGTGTTCGCCTCGCGCCTGAAGCGCCGGCTGCGCCAGGGCGCCCGCCTGATCGTGATCGACCCGCGCCGCATCGAACTGGTCGACGGGCCGCATGTGAAGGCCGATTACCACCTGCCGGTGCGTCCCGGCACCAACGTCGCCGTGCTCAACGCCATGGCCCACGTCATCGTCACCGAAGGCCTGGTGAACCGCGAATTCGTCCGCGCCCGCTGCGAGGATCGCGCCTTCGACGAATGGATGCAGTTCATCAGCCGCCCGGAACACGCTCCCGAGGCCACGGAATCCATCACCGGCGTGCCGGCGGCCGACCTGCGCGGCGCCGCCCGCCTGTACGCCACCGGCGGCAACGCCGCGATCTACTACGGCCTGGGCGTCACCGAGCACAGCCAGGGTTCCACGGCCATCATGTGCATCGCCAACCTGGCCATGGCCACCGGCAACATCGGCCGCGAAGGTGTGGGGATCAATCCCCTGCGCGGCCAGAACAACGTCCAGGGCTCCTGCGACATGGGCTCGTTCCCGCATGAATTCCCCGGCTACCGCCATGTTTCCGACGACAAGGTGCGCGCGGAATTCGAGCGGGCCTGGGGCGTCGCGCTGCAGGCCGAGCCGGGCCTGCGGCTGCCCAATATGTTCGATGCGGCCCACAGCGGCACGTTCAAGGGCCTGTACTGCCAGGGCGAGGACATCGCCCAGTCCGACCCCAACACCCGCCACGTGGTGGCGGCCCTGGAAGCCATGGAATGCGTGATCGTCCAGGACATGTTCCTGAACGAAACCGCCAAATACGCGCATGTCTTCCTGCCGGGTTCGTCCTTCCTGGAAAAGGACGGCACCTTCACCAACGCCGAACGCCGCATCTCGCGGGTGCGCCAGGTGATGGCGCCCAAGGCCGGCCTGGCCGACTGGGAAGTCACCTGCGCGCTGTCGAACGCAATGGGCTACCCCATGCACTACGCCCATCCGGGCGAGATCCTGGACGAGATCGCCCGGCTGACGCCGACCTTCTCCGGCGTCTCCTTCGGCCGCATCGCCGCCCTGGGCGGCAGCATCCAATGGCCCTGCAACGACGCGGCCCCCGAAGGCACGCCCATCATGCATGTGGGCGAATTCGTGCGCGGCAAGGGGCGGTTCATGATCACGCAATACGTCCCCACCGAGGAGCGGTCCACCCGCCGCTTCCCGCTGCTGATGACCACGGGCCGGATCCTGTCGCAATACAACGCCGGGGTGCAGACCCGGCGCACTGCCAACAACGCCTGGCACAGCGAGGACGTCCTGGAAATCCACCCCCACGACGCCGAGGACCGGGGCATCGTCGAGGGCGACCGGGTCGCCATCGAGAGCCGGGCGGGGGAAACCGTGCTGCGCGCCACCGTCACCGACCGGATCCAGCCCGGCGTGGTGTACACCACCTTCCACTTCCCCGAATGCGGCTCGAACGTCCTCACCACCGACAACACCGACTGGGCCACGGACTGCCCCGAATACAAGGTGACCGCGGTCCAGGTGCGCAAGGTCGCCACGCCGTCGGCCTGGCAGCGGGACTGGGCGGCGCACGACCAGCGCCAGGATGAACTCCTGGATGCCCGCGTGCCGCAAGCCGCGCCCGCCAGCGCCTGAGGAGATCGCATGCATCCTGCCGATTTCGATCCCTTGTCCGACCTGCCCGATCCGTCCGCCGGCCTGGCGATGGACGACATCCTGCGCGTCGGCGGCCGCCAGGCGACGGCGGCGCAGGACGCCATCGCCTGCGAGCAGGCGGTCGCCCTGGAATACAACGGCATCGCGCACGCCGCCCTGCTGGCCTCGCCGCTGCATCTCCACGAGCTGGCACTGGGCTTTTCCTACACCGAAGGCATCATCCGATCCCCGGCCGATGTGCTGGACATGGATGTCGATACGACGCCCGACGGCCTGGTGGTCCGCATGCGGATCGTCAACGCCCG
This sequence comes from Castellaniella daejeonensis, assembly GCF_039523555.1. Lineage (NCBI taxonomy): Bacteria > Pseudomonadati > Pseudomonadota > Betaproteobacteria > Burkholderiales > Alcaligenaceae > Castellaniella > Castellaniella daejeonensis. The sequence continues at coordinate 324,170 of NZ_BAAAFN010000015.1, read as the reverse complement.
GCTGCACGCCCTGAAGCTGCGCCGGCGCACCCTGGCGGGCAGCACCAGCTGCGGCCTGTGCGGCGTACAGAGCCTGGCGCAGATCCGCCGCGACCTGCCGCCCCTGGCCGAGCCGCAGCGGCCCTGGGCGATCGGGGCCGTGGAATCCGCGCTGAACCAGTTGCGCCGGCGTCAGCCGCTGCACAACCTGACCGGCGCCACCCACGCAGCCGCCTGGGCCGAACCCGACGGGCGCCTGGCCTGGACCTACGAAGACGTCGGGCGGCACAACGCGCTGGACAAGCTCATCGGCCGCCTGCTGCGCGAAACGGTGGACCCGGGCGCGGGATTCGCGGTGATTTCCAGCCGGGCCAGCTTCGAGATGGTGCAGAAGACCCAGGCCGCCGGCATCCGTGCCCTGGTGGCCGTCTCCGCGCCCACCACCCTGGCCGTGCGGCTGGCACGCGAAGCACCCATGATGCTGGCCGGCTTCGCGCGCGACGGCCGCTGCACGGTCTACAGCCGGCCCGATTACCTGGACCTGGAGAGCCGCACGTGACCAATATCGAACACCTGATCCGCCTGGCCAACCGCATCGGCCATTTCTTCGAAGCCATGCCCGACCGGGCCGCCGGCATCAACGGCATCGCCGACCATATCCGGCGGTTCTGGGATCCGCGCATGCGGCGCGCCCTGCTGGACTACCTCGGCACGCATCCGGATGGCCAGTGGGGCGACACGGCCCTGTCGCCCATCTGCATGGAAGCCATCGCGCAGCACCGCGATCGCCTTTATCCCAGGCAGGGCGCCAGCCCGGCCTGACACCCCACAGGCCCCCCGGCCTTCTTTCCGACCTCGGCAGCACACACGCAGACATACCGGGCATTCGACCCAGGAGGAGACCCATGAGTACGGAAGCAAATCAAAACGGATTTTTCAGCAAGGAACGCATCACCGCGCCCCCCGGCTTCAACCGCTGGATGATCCCGCCCGCCGCCCTGGCGGTCCACCTGTGCATCGGGCAGGCCTATGCCTTTTCAGTGTTCAACGGCCCGATGACCAAGCTCATCGGCATCCAGCAGCCTGCGCCGGACGACTGGGGCCTGCCTGCCCTGGGCTGGATCTTCAGCCTCGCCATCCTCTTCCTCGGCCTGTCCGCCGCCTTCGCCGGCAAATGGCTCGAGGAAGTCGGCCCGCGCAAGGCCATGTTCGTGGCGGCCTGCTGCTTCGGCGGCGGCTTCATCGTGTCCTCGATCGGCGTCTCCACCCACCAGCTCTGGCTGCTGTACCTGGGCTATGGCGTCCTTGGCGGGATCGGCCTGGGCATCGGCTACGTCTCGCCCGTCTCGACCCTGATCAAGTGGTTCCCGGACAAGCGCGGCATGGCCACCGGGATGGCGATCATGGGCTTCGGTGGTGGCGCCTTCATCGCCTCGCCGATGTCGGTGGCGCTGATGGAGCATTTCCGCACGCCCGAATCGATGGGTGTGGCCCCGACCTTCCTGGTCATGGGCGTGCTGTACTTCATTTCCATGATGATCGGCGCCTGCGCCATCCGCATCCCGGCGCCCGACTGGAAGCCCGAAGGCTGGACGCCGCCGGTCACGCAGAAGGCCATGATCTCGCGCAACCACGTCCATATCGACCAGGCCCTGAAGACCCCGCAGTTCTGGCTGCTGTGGTGGGCGCTGACCCTGAACGTGACGGCGGGCATCGGCGTGCTGGGCCAGGCCTCGGTGATGATCCAGGAAAGCTTCCGCGGCGCCATCACGCCGGCCGCGGCAGCCGGCTTCGTCGGCCTGCTGTCGCTGGCCAACATGCTGGGGCGCTTCTTCTGGTCCAGCACATCGGACTACCTGGGGCGCAAGACCACCTACGGGATCTTCTTCGTCCTGGGCGCGGTGCTGTACTTCCTGGTGCCCGGCATGGGGGCCTCGGGCAACGTCGCCCTGTTCGTGCTGTTCTACGCGATCATCATCTCGATGTACGGCGGCGGTTTCTCGACCATCCCGGCCTACCTGGCCGACCTGTTCGGCACCCGCTACGTGGGCGGCATCCACGGCCGCATCCTGACGGCCTGGGCGGCCGCCGGCGTGCTGGGACCCGTGCTGGTGAACTACATCCGCCAGTACCAGGTCGACCACGGCGTTCCGCCGGGCCAGTCCTACACCGTCACGATGTACCTGATGGCAGGACTGCTGGTCGTGGGCTTCATCTGCAACCTGCTGGTCCGTCCGGTCGCCTCACACCACCACATGGCGGCCGACACCGATACCGCCCCGATGGCCGCCAGCCTGGCCCCTCAGAAATAGGAAGGAGACTCACATGACCGCCACGACGACACGCACTCCCTCGCCTGCCCTGATCGTCCTGTTCTGGCTCTACGTCGGCATCCCGCTGGCCGTGGGCATCTGGGAAACCCTGCTCAAGGCCAGCGCCCTGTTCCACTGAGGAGCCTCCGAGCCAGGGGCTCCCCGGCCGCCATGATGCCGTGCCGCCATCGCCGATGGCGGCACGGCATCGGCACATCCATGATCAGCCCGGCCAGGCGCGCAGAAACGCCAGCAGCACCTGCGCGGCATTGTCCGCCGCGATGTGCAGGAAGGCATTCATTTCATTCTCGCCCGGCCCGCCGCCGGCCAGGTCGCTGAGCGACCGGAAGGCAATGAAGGGCACGCCCGCGCGCCAGGCCACCTGGGCGCAGGCCGCGCTTTCCATGTCCAGCACGTTGGCCTGGAAGGTACGAAAGGCGTAGCGGCGAAAATCGGCATTGTCCACGAAAGCCTGGCCGGACACGCCGTTGCCGCCGACCACCAGTCGAGGGCGCCTGTCCAGGCAACGGTCGTCGCGGTCGCAGGCGCGCAGGGGCACGGACTGGATGCCGCGCGCCACGGCCAGCATGCGCGCATCGGCCTCGAACCAGAATTTTTCCTGGATTCCGGCGCCATCGGCAGGCTGCACGCGCACCGCGCGCGGCTGCATCATGCCATAGGGCGGAAACTCGAAGGCGCCCTTGGAAGCCGGCGCGCGGTACTGCCCCGGTGCGGTTTCCCGCATCATGACCACTTCCAGGTATTGCCCCCAGCGCTCGGGCACGCTGACATCACCGATGTTCAGGTCGGGATTCACGCCACCCGCGATGCCGCTGAAAATCAGGTGGGTGACATGGAAGCGGTCGAACAGCAGCTGGGTGTTCATGGCGGCGTTGACCATGCTGATGCCGCTGAGCGCCAGCACGACGGGCTGGCCTTCAAGCTGCCCGGTGGTGAACTCGACCCCCTGGACGACATGGACTTGCGATTCCCGCAGGCGGGCGCGCAGCAGTTCCAGCTCGGGAGCGAAGGCCGACAGGATCGCCATGCGAGGCGTGTCGTCCACGCGCCGGCCGTTCTGCGCGGCGGCCTCGGCCACTGCCTGCGAACCGGGCGCCGGAGCGGCAGCACCCGGCCCCGCCCAGGCCCACAGTGCGATGGAGAAAACGAAAAGCGCCGCGGCACGCGGCAGCCGCCGCATCCCGGACGAGGCACGCAGCCCACGAAGGATCCCTGCAGCGGTTCGCGCATCCAGTTCAAGCGTCATGTCTCTGACTCCGTTGGAGAGAACGGGGCGGCCGGGTCCTGCGCCGCCGCAGCGTCCGATTCAGGGGCGGGCACGCCTGGGCCTGCCCCGGGCACCGCAAGATCCAGTCGCTGGACTTCGAAATCCGCGTGCAGGGGCTCCAGCGGCGGCAACGGCCGGCCGGCCTTGGCAGACAGCTCGGCAAAACGGCCGGCCTTGCCGTACAGGCCCCGCTGCCCGGCCACGGCCGTGACCGTGCTGTTGTAGTGCGTGGCCGCATTCCCCAGCGCGTGGCCCAGCTTCTGCAGGCGATCGGCCACCACTTCGACCTGCCGGTACAGCCCGCCGGCCTGTTCGCTCAGCGCGCGGGCCTGTTCGTTGCTGCGCGCCAGCATCCACAGGGTTGCCACCGTGCGGAGCACCGGCATCAGCGTGGTATGGGACACCAGAACGATATTGCGGCGATAGCCGTGATCGAACAGTTCCCGGTCATGATGCATGGCCTCGATGTAGGCCGGTTCGACCGGCATGTACATTAGCACGAAACCGGGGCTCTTCATGCCGATCAGGCTGCTGTAGTCCTTGCGGGCCAGGTCGTCGATGTGATTGCGCACGGCGCGCGCATGCGCGGCCAGCGCGGCTTCGCGCGCCTCGGGCGTGTCGGCGGACACGGCCCGGTCGTAGTCCACCAGAGAAACCTTGCTGTCGATGATCAGGTGCTTGCCGTCCGGCAGGCGCACGACGAAATCCGGCTGACGCCGGTTGCCGGCCTCGTCGCGGAACGGTGCCTGGGCCTGGTAGTGGTCGCCCGCGATCAGGCCCGCCAGCTGCAGGCTGCGTTCCAGCAGGACCTCGCCCCAGTTGCCGGTGGTTTTCTTGTCGCCCTTCAGTGCCCTGGCCAGGGATTGGGCCTCGTCGCTCATCTTCAGCCCCACGTCCAGGACACGGCGGATTTCCGCATCCAGCCGGGCCTGGCCCTGCACCGACGCATCGTGGATTTCATTGATGCGCCGCTGGAAGCCTTCGATCTGCTCACGGAATGGCCGCAGCAGGCCATCGAGCGAATCCTGGCTGGTACGAGCGAGGCCGTGGCTTTTTTCTTCCAGGACCTGGCCGGCCAGCTGCTGGAATTCCGTCTTCAGCGCCGCGCGCGACTGCTCGAAGGCCTGCTTCAGCTCGTCGAGCGCAGCGTGCTTTTCCTGGTAGGCCGCCTGCAGCCTGGCCAGATCCAGCTGGGCGTCCTGGGCCCGGGACCGCCAATCCTCCGCCATGCCGGCCCGGGCGGACACATCCTGCTCGAGCTGTCCGATCCGTTCCTGCAGCCGGTCGGCGCGCTCGGCCTGGCGGGCAGCTTCGGCGGCCTGCTCCAGCAGGCGCCGGCGCGCGGGCCAGGCACCGGCCACTGCGCCGACCAGGAAGGCCAGCGCCAGCAACGCCAGGATTTCCGGAGAAAGCGGGATCACGATGCCACCCTATGCTGCATGAAGACCCGACATCATCGCACAAGCGCGGATCGGCATCCGCGCGAGCCGTCCCGACCCCGGGCGCCCGCGATGCCGGCACGCCGCAGCGGCTCAGGCCGAACGCAGGACCTCGGCCTTGCGGGATGCCCTGGGGCGCAGGCCGCTGGGATCCGTGTCGACATAATGCGGAATGCAGCTCTGGACGTGCAGATGCAGCCCCTGGACCAGGCGCTGGGCGCCTTCGGACAGCTCGTGCGTTGCCTGGGAAACGGCACCGATCATGTAGGCGATGTCGGTCTGGATGGGCCGCAGGACGATTCCATCGAGATGGACGCCCCGGATCGAGAACGGATCGATCAGCGCCACGCCCAGGCCGAGCCGCACCAGAGACAGGGCTGTCTGCTGGCTGCCGACTTCGATGTGGCGCCTGGCCCCGCCTGCCGTCGCCTGCACCAGACTGCTGGTCAGGTGATAACGCATGCGATAGCGGTTGAGCAGCGTGATGACGTCGGTGTTGCGCACGTCTTCGAGCCGGACCGTTTCGCGCGCCGCGAGCGGATGGGCCGCGGGCATTGCCAGCAGGCAGGGCGCCTGGCCGCACCAGTGCACCCGCAAGGCACCGGCATCGATCGGCAGGTTGATGAGCGCGAAATCCGCCCGGCCTTCGGCCAGCGCGCTGGCGGGCACTTCGTGGACGACTTCCTCGATGATGAGTTTTTCGCGGAACACGGGGCTGAAGCGGTCCATCCTGGCCAGGGCTTCGGGCAGCAGGCCGCGGGCGAGATCGACGGCGGCCAGCACCCGCAGCGGGCGGACCTGGCCGTTGCGCATGCCCTGGACTCGCGATTCCAGCTGATGCAGCTCGGCCAGAATGCCGCGCACTTCCTGGTAGAACTCGGCGCCCTGTTCGGTCAGCGTGATGGTGGGCCGGGTGCGGGTGAACAGCAGGAAACCCAGCTCGGCCTCCAGATCGCTGATCTGGCGGCTCACGACGGGCTGCGAACGGCCCAGCATGCGGCCGGCCGCAGTGACGCTGCCGCTGGTCACGATGGCGTTCAGGGCCTCGAGTTGGCGTATTTCCATGGCGTTCGATGCGGACCGTCCCTGGCCGCACCCTAAAAGAGCCCCGTGCCGCGCTTCGAATGCGCACATGCCCGATGAGACGTCTGCTGTCTTGTAGCGGCTCGGCGGCCAGAAACCGCCCGGATCAGCCAGTGGCGGCGGCTCGGGCGAAATATCTAGAAATGAAAATTATATGAATATTACTACTTTGGCCGTACACCAAAACAATGAGCAAGCGTAGGAAAGGTCTCTTCCCGCACGGATTGGGCATAGTCCTGCGCCGCCTGGCGTATCACCTGTCCCGCGTCGGCGAAACGCCGGGCGAATTTCGGGATCCTGTCGCCGCTGAGACCCAGGATGTCCTCGGTCACCAGGATCTGGCCATCGCAGGCGGGCGAGGCTCCGATGCCGATGGTGGGAATCGGCAGCGCCGCCGTGATCTCGCGCGCCAGGGGCTCGCTGATGCCTTCCAGCACCACGCCGAACGCCCCGGCCTCGGCGTGCGCGCGGGCATCGTCCAGGATGCGGCGGGCGGCGGCCTCGGTCATGCCCTGGGCCTTGAAGCCGCCCATGGTGTTGACGTACTGGGGCATGAGGCCCACATGCGCCAGCACCGGAATGCCGCGCTCCACCAGGAACCGGGTGGTGTCGGCCAGGGCCTGGCCGCCCTCGAGCTTGACGCCGGAGGCGCCGCCGGACGCCAGCAGGGTCGCGGCATTGGCGAATGCCTGGGCGGGAGACTGCTGGTAGCTGCCGAACGGCATGTCGGCGATCACGCAGGCATGCCGGGTGGCCCTGACCACGGCGGCGGTATGGGCGGCCATCGTCTCGACCGTGATCGACAGCGTGTCGGGCAGCGCATAGCCCACCATGGCCGTGGAATCGCCCACCAGCAGCATGTCCACGGCCTCGTCCAGCAGGCGGGCGATCGGCGCGATGTAGGCGGTCAGCGCCGCGATCTTGCGTTCGCCCTTGGAAGCGACGAGCTGGGGCACCGTGACGCGCTGCGCCTGACTATGTACACTCATTTGACTGACTCCAAAGATTCGTTCATTGCCGGCAAGCCATTTGCCGGCCAGCCGTGCGCTGCCCACACTGGAGACCCGAATGTCCACCAATCAACCCTATCTCACGTTTCATGATGGCCGTCGAGCGCCCCAACTGGGCCTGGGCACCTGGAAACTGACCGGCGACGCCGTCGTCCCGGCGATCCAGGCTGCCGTCGAGGCCGGCTACCGTTCCATCGATACCGCCGCCATCTACGGCAACGAGGCCGAAGTCGGCCTCGGCATCGCCCGATGCGGCGTTCCCCGCGAGGAACTGTTCGTGGCCACCAAGGTCTGGAACGACCGGCATGGCCACGATAGTACCAAGGCCGCATTCCAGGAAAGCCTCGACCGGCTGGGGCTGGACTACGTCGACCTGTTCCTGATCCACTGGCCGGTTCCCAAGGAAAAGCGCTATCTGGACACCTGGGAAGCCCTGATCCAGCTGCGCGACGAAGGCCGCGCCCGGTCGATCGGTGTCTGCAACTTCCAGCCCGGCCACCTGCAGCGGCTGCTGGACGGCACCGGTGTGCTGCCGGTGGTCAACCAGATCGAACTGCACCCGCATTTCCAGCAGGCCGAACTGCGCGCCTACCACCGGGACCACGACATCCTCACCGAGGCCTGGAGCCCGCTGGGGCAGGGCCAGGCGCTGCGGGATCCGGCAATCCTGGAACTGGCCCACCGGCTGCAGGCCAGCCCGGCGCAGGTGATCCTGCGCTGGCACATCCAGATGGGTCACATGGTGATCCCGAAATCCTCGACCCCGGAACGGATCCAGGAAAACTTCAATCTGTGGAACCTGCACCTGGACGACGACGCCATGGCCAGGATCGCCGCCATGGACCGCGCCGACGGACGCCTCGGTCCGGATCCCGAGACGTTCCACCTGCTGAAGTAAACGCCTAGACGCCGTCGCGGCGCGCCCGCCATCCCAGGCTGGTCGCCAGGGCAGGCGCGAAGACGAACACCCCATAGACCGCCCAGGCGGCCTGGCGGGTACCCTGCCAGCCGCCCGGGTCGGTGAAGCCCGCGGCGTTGGCGGCCATGCCCGCCACGCTGGCGCCCAATGCCATGGCGTACAGCTGCAGGGTCGTGATCGCCGCCGAAGCGATGTTCTGCTGGTCCGCCGGCGCGGCCCTGAACACGCCGGTCAGCAGGTGCGGCCAGCACAGGCCCACGCCCACGCCCACCCCCAGCAGCAATGCGGCCAGCAGCTCCGTCGGCGCACCGGGATCGGGCATGTACACATACAGCCCGGCAAGCGACGCCGCCGACAGGACCGGCCCCAGCGCCAGCAAGCGCCCGACGCCGGCGGGCCCGCGGCCGGAACTGGCCAGGGTGCCCAGCGTCCACCCGGCCGACATGAGCGCCGACAGATAGCCCGCATGCAGCGGCGACTGCCCATGCAGGACCTGCAGGAAATAAGGCACGAAGACTTCCGTCGTCACGCCGATGCTCATCAGGCCGATCATGGCGTAGCGGCGGCCCAGGGGATGCGCCAGCGACCAGGCCCCTGCGGGCAGGAAGCGCTGGCGCGCGCGGCCATCCATGCGCGCCAGCCAGAACACCAGCAGCAGGCCGCCTGCCACGCCCGCGAGCTGGGCGATCCAGGACGGATGGAGACTGGCCGCCGACACCACCAGCACGGAAGCGACCAGCAGGCCCATGCGGAACAGGGGCGCATCCAGCCGCGCGCTGCGGTCACGGCCCACCGCGTCCAGCTGGGTCACCAGCAGCGCACCCAGCAACACGCACACCGGCAGGACGGCCCAGAACGCCCAGCGCCAGAGCCCGGCTTCGGCGAACAGGCCGCCGATGGCCGGCCCCGACAGGGTGGCCACCCCCCACATGCCGGAAATCAGCGCCATGGCGCGCGACCACAGGCTTTGATGAAACACCAGGGGCACGGTGGCGTAGCTCAGGCTGAGCAGCATGCCGCCGCCCAGGCCCTGGCCCACCCGGCCGAACAGCAGCCATGGCATGCTGGGCGCCAGCCCGCAGGCCACGGTTCCGCCCGCGAACACGAACAGGGCCAGCAGGAATGCGCGCCGCAGACCGTACCAGCGGATGCCCAGCGGGGCGCATGAAGACCCCATGATCGATGCCGCCACGAACAGCGTGGTGTTCCAGGCGTACCAGGGCAGGCCGCCGATGTCGCGCACGACCGAGGGCAGAATGGTGGTGGCAATGAAGACGTTGACCGCGTGCACGGCCACGCCGCCGGCCAGGGCGAGGGACCGCAAGCCATTGCGGCCCCGCAGCAGGGCGCCCCATGAGGCGGAAGAAGATGAACTCATCCGCCCATGATAACCGCCCGCATCACTCCAGCAGTTGCCTCAGGGCATACTGCAGGATGCCGCCGTGGCGGTAGTAGGCGGCCTCGGTCGGGGTGTCGATGCGCACAAGCGCGTCGAACTCGATATCGCCCGCCCGGACGCGCACGGTCTTGGGCGTGGCGCCGCCGTTGAAGGCCTCCACCCCGAGGATTTCGAATGTTTCCTCGCCCCGGATGCCCAGGGTGCCCGCGTTCTGGCCCGCCGGGAACTGCAGCGGCAGCACGCCCATGCCGATCAGGTTGGAACGGTGGATGCGCTCGTAGGATTCGGCGATCACCGCGCGCACGCCCAGCAGCACCGTACCCTTGGCCGCCCAGTCGCGCGAGGAGCCTGAACCGTATTCCTTGCCGGCCAGGATCACCAGCGGCGTTCCCGCGGCCAGGTAGTTCTGCGAGGCCTCGAAGATCGTGCAGACGGGCGCACCGTCGCGGGTGAAATCGCGCGTCCAGCCGCCCTCGGTGCCGGGGGCGATCTGGTTGCGCAGGCGCACGTTGGCGAACGTGCCGCGGATCATCACTTCGTGGTTGCCGCGCCGCGACCCCAGCGAATTGAAGTCCTGGGGCTCGACCCCGTGCGCGCTCAGGTACTGCCCTGCGGGCGTGTCCTTGCCGATCGAACCGGCCGGGCTGATATGGTCGGTGGTGACCGAGTCGCCCAGCATCGCCAGCACCCGCGCGCCGCGGATATCGCCCACCGGCCGGGGCTGGCGGGGCATGCCCTGGAAATAAGGCGGATTGCGCACGTAGGTGGAATCCTCTTCCCAATGGAACAGGCTGCCTTCGGGGGTATCCAGGTCGCGCCAGAGCTCGCCACCGTCGAACACGCTGGCATAGCTGCGCGTGTACATCTCGGAAGAAATGCAGGAACGGATCGCCGCCTGGACTTCTTCGGTGGTGGGCCAGAGGTCGCGCAGCCGCACGGCACGCCCCTCGGGATCCTGCCCCAGCGGATCATTGAGCAGGTCGATGTCCATGGTGCCGGCCAGCGCATAGGCCACCACCAGCGGCGGGGACATGAGATAGTTGAGCTTGACCTCTGAATGGATGCGGCCCTCGAAGTTGCGGTTGCCCGACAGCACCGAGACGACCGCCAGGTCGTTGGCGCGCACGGCTTCGGAAACCTCGGGAATCAGGGGGCCCGAATTGCCGATGCAGGTGGTGCAGCCGTAGCCGACCAGGTTGAAGCCCAACTGGTCCAGGTAGGTCGTCAGCCCGGCCTTCTCGTAGTAGTCCGTGACCACGCGGGAACCGGGCGCCAGGCTGGTCTTGACCCAGGGCTTGCGGCGCAGCCCGCGTTCCACCGCCTTCTTGGCCAGCAAGCCGGCCGCCATCATGACGGCGGGGTTGCTGGTGTTGGTGCACGAAGTGATGGCAGCGATGACCACGGCGCCGTGGTCGATCCGGAACTCGCCCGCATCGGGCAGCCGCACGGTCGCCGGGTTGGGCTTCGGCGCGCCGGGCAACGCGGCCAGGGACCTGGCCAGCGCGGGCTTGGCGTCGGTGAGCGCGATCCGGTCCTGCGGCCGCTTGGGGCCGGCGATCGAGGGCACCACCGTGCCCAGGTCCAGCTCCAGGCGCTCGGAATACTGCGGTTCATGCGCGGGATCGTGCCACAGGCCCTGGGCCTTGGCGTAGGCTTCGACCAGGGCGACCTGCTCGGCGGAACGGCCGGTGAAGCGCAGGTATTCCAGCGTCTCGTCGTCGATGGGGAAGATGGAGATGGTGGAGCCGTATTCCGGGCTCATGTTGCCGATGGTGGCGCGGTTGGCCAGCGGCACCGCGGCCACGCCGGGGCCGTAGAATTCGACGAACTTGCCCACCACGCCGTGCTTGCGCAGCATGTCGGTGATGGTCAGCACCAGGTCGGTGGCGGTGGTGCCTTCCGGCAGCGCGCCGGAAAGCTTGAACCCGACCACGCGCGGAATCAGCATCGAGATGGGCTGGCCCAGCATGGCGGCCTCGGCCTCGATCCCGCCGACCCCCCAGGCCACCACCCCCAGGCCGTTGACCATGGGCGTGTGCGAGTCCGTGCCCACACAGGTGTCGGGATAGGCTTCGGTGACGCCATCGACCTGGCGCGTGAACACGCCACGCGCCAGGTGTTCCAGGTTGACCTGGTGGACGATGCCGGTGTCCGGCGGCACGACGCGGAAATTGTCGAAGGCCGTCTGGCCCCAGCGCAGGAACTTGTAGCGCTCGACGTTGCGGCGGTATTCGATTTCCTGGTTGCGGCGGAAAGACTGGTTGTGGCCGAAATCATCGACGATCACCGAGTGGTCGATGACGAGTTCCACGGGGGCCAGGGGATTGATGCGGTCCGGCTGCCCCCCCAGCGCGCGCATGGCATCGCGCATGGCGGCCAGGTCGACCAGGGCGGGCACGCCGGTGAAATCCTGCAGCACGACCCGGGCCGGCGTGAAGGCGATCTCGCGGCTGGGCTCGGCGTCGGGATCCCAGCCCGCCAGGGCGCGGATCTCGTCGGCGCGAACGGCCACGCCGTCTTCGGTGCGCAGCAGGTTCTCCAGCAGGATCTTCAGGCCGTAGGGCAGGCGGCTCGGGTCGAGTCCGTGGTCCTTCAGCGCATCCAGACGCCAGATGCGGTAGGACTTGCCCCCCACATCCAGTGTTGCGAGCGCGCCGAAGCTGTTGGGGTGTGCCATGACATGTCCTCCTGTCGGTTCGAACACGGGCCGCCGGGGGACCTCCGCCACGGGGCCGCTGATCCGGTCCATCTTACACCCCCTGGCACCGGCGGCCATCCTTCGCGCCGGGCACGGACGCAAGGCTGCCGGCGCACATGGCCAACGACCGGACGCAGCCCAGGGTTAAGCGCGGTTTTCCCGGCGCCCGGGCCTACACTGGAACGATTCCTGTTCCTCCGGAGCGCATTTCATGGCATTTCCCGAATTCTTCGCCCAGGCCCCGCGCATCGCGCTGCACGATCCGCTCGCCCAGCTGCTGGGCGCATCCGACGACGGCCTGATCGAGTACGGCTACGAAGACGCCGTGCGTCTGGCCGGCCATTCCTGCCCCACGGTGGCCGGCGCCTGGCTGATGACGGTGCGCGCGCTGCGCGCCCTGTATCCCGACGCCGCGCCGCAACGCGGCGACATCGACGTCACCTTCGCGGACGACGCCACCAACGGCGTCACCGGCGTCATCGCCAATGTGGTCAGCCTGGTCACCGGCGCCACCGTCGATACGGGCTTCAAGGGGCTGGCCGGCCAGCACGACCGGCGCAACCTGCTGCATTTCGGGGGCGACATCCCCGGAGAAATCGTCTTCACGCGCCGGGACACCGGCGATCAGGTGGCGGTGTCCTTCAGTGCCCAGGGCGTACCGGGCTCGCCGGCGGCCATGCCGATGCTGCAGAAGATCCTGTCCGGCCACGCCGACGAAACGGAAAAGCGGGATTTCGCCCAGCTCTGGCAAGACCGCGTGCGCCGCATCCTGGAAGCCATCGACCAGCCCGGGCTGGTCACGGTCAGCCCGCTGCCGCGCGCCGCCTGATCAGCTTTCGGCGCGCCCGGCCGATCCCTGGCGCCGCTCGTGCGTGCTGTAGTAGCGGCGCTTGTCTTCATACAGCGCGTGGTCGGCGTCCTTCAGGGCCTGCTCCAGGGCGGCGGGGTCGCGGCAGGTGGCCTCGCCGGCCGAAACGCTCAGCGGAATGCCGCCGTAGTACTGGTTGTTCAGCTCGATCAGCGAATGGATGTTGTCCAGCACCTTGCGGCTCGCCGTCTCGTCGTAGCCGGGCAGTATCACCACGAACTCGTCGCCGCCGATGCGGGCGGCCTGGCCCGGGCGATCGATCGCCTTGTTCAGGACCTCGCCGAAACGGCGCAGCAGATCGTCGCCCACCGCGTGGCCGCCCTCGTCGTTGGCCTGCTTCAGATTGTTCAGGTCCAGCGCAATGAATGACACCAGCGGCGCCCGCTTGCGCTGCAGGCGGCCCAGTTCGTCGACGAAATAGGAGCGGTTCTTCAGCTGGGTCAGCACATCGTGCTTGCCCAGGTATTCCAGGTAGGCTTCGGCTTTCTTGCGGGCCGTGATGTCGGTCAGCGAGACCAGCACCAGGCCCCAGTCGTCCTCGTGCCCCTGGAAGACCGACAGCTGCAGGTGTATGTGCAGGAGATCGCCTTCCAGGGTGTGATTCTGGACTTCTCTCTGGTGAAAGAGCCGGTCATGCCACAAGTCGATCAGCTGTTCGGCGAAGGAGGCGCGGGATTCCTCGCGGAAGACGTCGTTCATCCGCTCGATCAGCTGGTCCCGGGATTCCGCCTTGAACAGCGTCAGGGTGTAGTCATTGACGTCGATGATGCGGACTTCCTGGAGGCAGCGGTCGATGAAGTCGGGATGCACATCCAGGAATGTACGGAAATCGCTGATGTCCTGGCCGCGCAGTTCGTCGAACAGGCGCTTGATGGCGCTGAAATCCTCGACCCACAGGGAAACCGGCGCCTGCTGGAAGAATTCGCGGGCATCGCGCTCGCTGGCCTGGGCCCGGCGGCGGGCTTCCTGCAGCGGGGTGACGTCTTCCATGGCGACCAGGACCCGGTCCCAGGGTCGCTGCTCGTCGGCCAGCACCACGGCCTTCAGCGACAGGTCCAGGCGGCGGCCATCCAGTGCGTAGTTCACGGTCTGGCTCTGGAAGCCCCCCTGGCCGAGCCAGAGCTGGTTGAGTTCCGCGGCCAGCCCCTCGAACGTGTCGTCGCGCAATACCTCGGCCAGCCGGTCCATCAGTTCGGGCTGCGAGCGTGCGCCGAACAGGGACAAGGCCTGGCGATTGACGCGCAGGATCCGGATCAGGCCGGCGCAATGCCGCAACCGGTCGCGGTCCTGCAGCAGCCAGGCCCGCAGGTCGGTGACGCCTTCCGCGCGCCAGCGTTCGAACTGGGCATGCAAGGCGCTGTAGTCCTCGAGCCACAAGGCCATGGGCGTGGCCTCGAAGAAATCCGGCATGCCGGTTTCCTGAGACCGCCATTCGGCCGACACCGCCCGCCCTTCATCCATCCTGGCCCCGCTCGCACGTTAAAGCAGGGATTCTAAAGGAATATCCTGTGCAGACACCCTATTTTCGCCGCCGTAAAAGGTCATTCCACATGCGTTAGAGAAAACACCAATGGACATGAATTCGAATAAATACATGGGGATGGACAATATGATGGGGCAGCGATCCCGAAACCAGGCCCGGGGTTCACAATAAGGCCATCGGCCCCGATGTCCGAACGCGGCCCCGGCCGCGCCGGAAGGCCGCATCGCCGGCACCGCCCGCCCTCCCGGCACGCGCCGCGTCCGGCCCACGACGAACGACGAGGATGGAGACTGCCTTGAACACACCCGCCCGCACCGCGCCGCCGCGCCCCGAAGACGAAGCCCTGGGATTGCCGGCCAACCTCATGTACGGGTTCCAGCACGTCCTGACCATGTACGGCGGCATCATCGCCGTGCCGCTGATCGTGGGCCAGGCCGCCGGGCTGGACGGCACCGAAATCGGCGTACTGATCGCATCCTGCCTGTTCATGGGCGGCCTGGCGACCCTGCTGCAGACGCTGGGCATTCCGTTCTTCGGCTGCCAGCTGCCCCTGGTCCAGGGCGTGTCCTTTGCCAGCGTGGCCACCATCGTCGCCATCCTGACGGCCGGCGGCGGCCTGCCGTCCGTCTTCGGCGCCGTCATGGCCGCCGCCCTGCTCGGCCTGCTGATCACCCCGGTGTTTTCGCGCATCATCCGCTTCTTTCCACCACTGGTGACCGGATCGGTCATCACCACCATCGGCCTGTCGCTGATGCCGGTGGCCGCGAACTGGTCCATGGGCGGCAATCCCAAGGCGGCCGACTACGGCAGCATGGCCAACATCGGCCTGGCCGCCGCCACCCTGTCCATCGTGCTGCTGCTCAGCAAGCTCGGCAGCGCAGCCGTCTCGCGCCTGTCGATCCTGCTGGCCATGGCGCTGGGCACGGTCATCGCCTGGGGCGCCGGCATGACCGATTTTTCGCGGGCCCTCGACGGCCCGTCCTTCGCCCTGCCGACCCTGTTCCATTTTGGCTGGCCCGAGTTCCATCCCGCCGCGATCGTGTCGATGTTCATCGTCATCCTGGTGGTCCTGGTGGAGACGTCCGCCGACATCCTGGCGGTGGGCGACATCATCGACACCCGGATCGATTCGCACCGTCTGGGCGACGGGCTGCGCGCCGACATGATTTCCAGCGTGGTGGCGCCCGTCTTCGGCTCCTTCACGCAAAGCGCCTTCGCCCAGAACGTGGGCCTGGTCGCCGTCACCGGCGTCAAGAGCCGCTACGTGGTCGCCACCAGCGGCCTGATCCTGCTGGGGCTGGGGCTGCTGCCGGTGATCGGCCGCTTCATCGCCGCCGTGCCCACGGCCGTGCTGGGCGGCGCCGGCCTGGTGCTGTTCGGCACCGTGGCCGCCAGCGGCATCCGCACCCTGGCCCGGGTCGACTACGAAAACAACATGAACCTGATCATCGTGGCGACTTCCGTCGGTTTCGGCATGATCCCCATCGCGGCGCCCCATTTCTATGCCCACTTCCCGGCCTGGGTCGCAACGATCTTCCACTCCGGCATCAGCTCGGCCGCCATCATGGCCATCACCCTGAACCTGTTGTTCAACCACCTGACCCTGGGCAATTCCGACCGGCAATCCGTTTTCGTCGCCGGTACCCGCCCCGCCTCCGGGGATCACTGATCCGAACCACACCCCGAAGGCCGGGCATCCGTCCCTCGGGGTGTATTTCATTTGAATACGCCATCCGGAACGGGCCGATGCTATGCTGCATTCCCCGACACGCCGCCCATCCGTTCCGCATGGAAGCTCTGAACCACACCCTTTTCCTCTGGATCAATGCCAGCACCCCCTCGGCGGCGGCCCTGCTGCTGGGCCGCTTCCTGTCCAACGGCCTGATCTACCTGTTTCCCCTGTACCTGGTGCTGAGCTGGCTGCGCGCCGATGCAGCCGGACGCGAAGCCCTGCTGCAGGCGGCCGTCAGCGCGGCCATCGCCATGCTGCTGTCCTGGTCGATCGCCCAGGTCTGGTTCCACCCGCGCCCCTTCGTCATCGGCCTGGGCCACCAGTACATCCCCCACGCACCGACCGCTTCGTTCCCGAGCAACCACCTGAGCTTCGCCTGGGCGATCTGCGCCGGGCTGGCCCTGCATCCGGTCCGCCGGAAGGCCGCCGGGCTGCTGGCCCTGGCCGCGCTGCCGATCGCCTGGGCGCGCATCTACATGGGCATCCACTTCCCGCTGGACATGGCCGGCGCCCTGCTCACCGGCCTGGCCGCCGCGGCGATCGGCCTGCCGCTGCGCGGCTCGCTGATTCCGTCCCTGAGACGCTGCATCGAACCCGCCTACCGCCTGGTCTTCGCCTGGCCGATCCGCAAGGGCTGGATGCGCGCCTGATCCCCTGCGGTCCGGGCCGCCCGGCACCGCGCCGGTGCGGGGGGGCCGCAGGCTGCGTTCATCTCCGGTTCATGCCGTGCAGGCGATCATGGCGCCGTTGCAAACCGTCTTCCCGATTCGATCCCATGTCAGCCCCTGCCCGCTACAGCCGCCTGTCCATCAGCCTGCACTGGCTCACCCTGCTTCTGATCGTCGTGGTCTATTCCATGATGGAATTCAAGGGCCTGTTCCCCAAGGACAGCCCGGAACGCGCCTTCATGAAGATGCTGCATGCCTCGTGCGGCCTGACCATCCTGGCGCTGACCGCGATCCGTCTGGCGACACGCCCGTTCCAGCACACGCCGGCCATCACGCCGGCGCCCGCCGCCTGGGAACAGACCGTCGCCCGCCTGATGCACGCGGCCCTGTATGCAATGCTGATCGCCCTGCCCCTGCTGGCCTGGTTCGGCATCAACTCCTTCGGCGGCACGGTCAAGGCCTGGGGCATGGCACTGCCCGCCCTGACCGGCGTGGACAAGGCCCTGGGCCGCACGCTGATCGACACGCACAAGCTGATCGCCAACATCGGCTATGCCCTGATCGGCCTGCATGCCCTGGCTGCGCTGAAGCACCATTACATCAGCCGGGACGACACCCTGCGCCGCATGCTGCCATCGCGCGCCTGACGGCGCGGGCACACGTGCCCGGCGGATGGCCCGCCGGGCACGTCGCATCACAGGTCCTGGCGTGCGATTGCCATGGCCTCTCGCAGGACCGACAGGTCGCCGATATGATTGGCCAGCAACAGGATCAGGCGGGCATTGGCCTGCACGCTCTGTTCATCGCTGAGATCCCGGTGCATCTCGATCAGCGCCTCGTAGAAATCGTCGCCGGGAGTGTAGGCGCGCGCATAGCGGCGGCCGGGTTCGCCGAAATTCAGGTTCAGGTTCAGTCCCATGGCATTCATTCCGGATTGCAGGTTGCGCGGGCCAGCGCCTGCCGGACCCGCTTGGCGTCCACGACGCGCCAGCGGGCCGCGACATGCTGGTCCGGACGGATCAGCCAGGCCGACCCCGGCCGGGCGTCGTAGCGTTCGGCGAAGCGGCCGGTGTAATCCTCGAAGACCCGGAAACCGTGCGGCGAGCGGCCGCCAGCCGGGGTCACGAGGATGACGTCCACCGGCAACGGGCCGGACATCAGCGCCTGCAGGGCATCGGCCTGCGCGACATCGCCCGGCTTGTCCACATAGACCAGCAGCTGGAACCGGTTGCCCAGCCGCTCCAGCAGCCAGAAATGATCCACCTGGGCCCGCATGGGGCTGTCGTCGCAAGCCGAGCCGGGCACCATGTCCCCGGCGAAGGCGGCCTCGTCGGGCGTGTTCAGGGGGGAATCGGCCAGAATCGCCGGAACCGACAGGCGGCCCGAATTCACCAACGCCCGCGCAAAGGGATAGTGGCGCGCCAGCCCCAGCACCGCGTTGCGGAAGGCGAGTGAAGTCTTCGTCTTGGGCGTGATGAAATCCGTGGACCGCGTGGAATTCAGCAGATTCTCGTCGGCGGCGTAAGTCCGCTCATCGGAATACGTGTCCAGCAGGCGGTCGGGCGCACGGCCTTCCATCACCAGCCGCAGCTTCCAGATCAGATTGTCCGTGTCCTGGATGCCCGAATTGGCGCCGCGCGCACCGAAGGGCGACACCTGGTGGGCCGCATCGCCGACGAACAGGGCGCGGCCATGGCGGAACTTGCCCATGCGCCGGCACTGGAACGTGTAGACGCTGACCCATTCAAGCTCGAATTCGTGCTCTTCGCCCAGCATGGCCCTGATGCGCGGAATGACCCGCTCGGGGCGCTTTTCTTCCTCGGGGTCGGCGTCCCAGCCGAGCTGGAAATCGATGCGCCAGACATTGTCGGCCTGGTGGTGCAGCAGAACCGACTGGCCCGGGTGGAAAGGCGGATCGAACCAGAACCAGCGCTCGGCGGGGAAATCGGCCTTCATCACCACGTCGGCGATCAGGAAGCGGTCCATGAAGATCTTGCCTTCGGCTTCCAGCCCCATCATGCGGCGGATGGAACTGCGCGCGCCATCGGCCACGATGAGCCAGTCGGCCTCCACCGGATAGGTGCCGTCCGGCGTCTCGACCTGCAGCGCGACGCCATCGTCTCCCACGCGCACGGACACGACCTTGTTGCGGAACCGCAGGTCCAGCGACGGCAGGGCCTGGGCCCGCTTCACCATGAATTCTTCCAGGTAGTACTGCTGCAGATTGATCATGCCCGGCCGATGGTGATCGGGCTGAGGCAGCAGGTTGAAGCTGTAGACCTCTTCGCTGCGAAAGAACGTCCGCCCCACGTTCCAGCTGACGCCCTTGTCCACGCAGGGTTGGCCAACCCCCAGGCGGTCCAGCACTTCCAGGGCGCGCTTGGCGTAGCAGACCCCGCGCGAACCGACGGAGACGGTATCGTCGTCATCGAGCAGCAGCACGGGTACGTTCTGCTGGGCCAGATCGATGGCGGCGGCCAGACCGACCGGGCCGGCGCCCACGACCACCACCGGATGGCGCACGGGCGTGCCCGATCCCAGTTCGCGCGGCGGACGGTATTCGAACTTCTGGTACTGATAGGTACTGAGCATGTATGTCTCCTGCGGACCGGTGCGGGCCGCGGCCACAAGGCCGCGGGGCCGGTCCCGCGATCAGTTTTCCGCCTGCAGGCCGTGCCACATTTCCCGGTCGCGCTCGGCCGTCCAGATGCGCGGATGGCGGATGCCGCTGGCCTCGTCCATGGCCCTGACCACGTCGAACGGCAGGCAGTGTTCGTAGATGAAGACCTGGGCGAACTTCGGATCCATGGCGCGGCGGATGTGGGCCATGGCCTGCTTGAGATCCATGCCCCGGGCATGTGCCTCGCAGGCGGACGAGTACAGCGTGGTGACGAAGTCGCGCGTGTAGGCCAGGCCCGCGGCAACCTGTTCGGGCGTCACCAGCGCCGGACCGCGGCCCGGGACCAGCTTCTCGGCTCCCAGCGCGGCCAGCGCATCCAGGGTGGCCGGCCAATCCGCCAGCTGTGCATCGCCGGTGTAGCAGGCGGCGTCGTATTCGACCAGGTCGCCGGAGAACAGGACTTTTTCGGACGGCACCCACACCACGGTATCGCCCCGGGTGTGGCCCGAGCCGGGGTGGAAGACGCGAACTTCCAGGTCGCCGCCCATCCACAGGCTGATGCCTTCGCGAAAGACCAGCGTCGGCCAGGTCAGGCCCGGGATCGACTCGAAGGACTGGAACAGGCGCGGAAAACGCTCGTATTCGGATTGCATGTCCTGCGCGCCGCGTTCCACGATCATCTCGTAGGTGCCCTGGCTGGCGATGACTTCCTGCAGGCCCTCGTCGCGGTAGGCGGAAGCGCCCAGCACCCGCACGGCATGGTAGTGCGACAGCACGGCGTACTTGATGGGCTTGTCGGTGATCTTGCGGATTTCCGCGATCAGCCGCCTTGCCATCACGGGCGTGGCGAGCGTGTCACAGATCAGGACGGCCTCGTCGCCGATGACGACGCCGGTGTTGGGATCGCCTTCGGCGGTATAGGACCAGCAGTGCTCGGACAGACGGGCAAAGGTGGTTTTCTTTTCTTCCAGGTCGGCTACGGATGCGAATTGCTTGCTCATGATGGATGGCTCCCGGTGTTTCACATGCCCAGGTACGCAGCACGCACCTGTTCGTTGCGGATCATGTCCTGGCCGGTGCCCGACAGCACGATGCGGCCGGTTTCCAGGACGTAGGCGCGATCGGCGATGCCCAGCGCGGCGAAGGCGTTCTGCTCGACCAGCAGGATGGTGATGCCCTGGGCCTTGAGCGTGCGGATGACGTTGAAGACTTCCTCGACCAGCAGGGGCGCCAGGCCCATGGACGGCTCGTCGAGCAGCAGCAGGCGCGGCCGCCCCATCAGGGCGCGGCTGATGGCCAGCATCTGCTGCTGCCCGCCCGACAGCGTCCCCGCGGGCAAGCGACGCTTTTCACGCAGCACGGGGAACATCGCGTAGACGCGCTCCAGGTCTTCTTCCACCTGGACGGCGGGCCGCAGGTAGGCGCCAAGGCGCAGGTTGTCCTCGATCGACAGGGGGCCGAAGACCTGGCGGCCCTCCGGGCTGTGGCAGATGCCGGCCCGCACCCGCCGGTCGGCCCGCACCCGGGACAGATCCTGCCCCGCGAAGCGGATGCGGCCGGCGCTCATGGGCTGGATGCCGGACAGCGTGCGCAGGAACGTGGTCTTGCCCGCCCCGTTGGCTCCGACCAGGGCCACGAGCTCGCCCTTGAAGACATCCAGGCTGATGCCCTTGAGCGCCTGGATGCGCCCGTAACAGGACTCGAGGTCGCGGACTTCGAGCAGCGGCTCGCGCGCGGCGGCCGCCAGGTGGCCGAAGCCCCCCGCCTGGCTGCCGCCCAGGCCGACCGTTTCAGGGGCAAGCGATACGATGCGGTGGTAGAGTTCGCGATATTCGGCGCGGGCCTGCTCGCCGAACAGCGGATCCCGGTGATCGGAAAAAGCGGCCGCGATGCCGGCCCAGTCTTCGGGCTGAAGCACCTGGCGCGCCAGGGGAAAGGCTTCTTTTTCCTCGGTCCGGATATGCCGCTTGAGCTGGTCGGCGTAGCGGCGCAGGCCCTCGATGAACCCGGGCTGGTCCGACAGGCGCCCACCCTGTCCCAGGAAACGGCGCAGAGTGCGCAGGTTTTCGGGCCCCTGGCGATGCTCGGCCTCCAGGGTGTCCAGGATGGAGGCGGCGGCCTCCGGGGCGCGCCGGCGTAGCGCCAGGAACAGGTACTGATCCTCTTTGGCGTGATGGCAGCCATCCATGAATTCCTGGATGTAGTCGAACAAGGCATGGAAGAAGCCTTCCTCGACCGGCTCGCCCGCCTCCAGTTCGCCGGCCACCCAGTCGATGGTGGTGGCGATGCGCCAGAGATTGCGGTGTTCTTCCTGAATGATGTCCAGTGCGTGCATGATGTCCCCGATCAGGCGTGGCCGCCCAGGTAGGCCGCGATCACGTCCGGATTGCCGCGGACTTCAGGCCCCGAGCCTTCGGCCAGCCGCTTGCCGTAATCCAGCACCAGGATCCGGTCGGACAGGTTCATGACCATCTTCATGTCGTGTTCGACCAGGACGACGGTGATGCCGGTCTCGGCGATCCGGCGCACCAGGGCGTCGACTTCCTGGGTTTCCTTTGGGTTGAGCCCGGCGGCCGGTTCGTCCAGGAACAGCAGGCGCGGCTTCATGGCCAGGGCCCGGGCGATCTCCAGGCGCTTGAGCGCCCCGTAGGGCATGCTGTCGGCACGCGACCGGACATAGGCCCCCAGGCCCACGAATTCCATCAGGCCGGCCGATTCCTCGCGCAGCGCCCGGTCGCGGCGTCTCAGGGCGGGCGTGCGCAGCAAGGCCTTGAACAGGCTGCCGTCCAGGTGCAGGTGGGCGCCGACCATGACGTTCTCGAGGGCGCTCATGTTCATCCAGACCTGCAGGTTCTGGAAGGTGCGCGCCATGCCCCGGCGGGCCAGTTCGTAGGGGGTGCGTCCCTGGATTTCCCGCCCGTCCAGGCGCACGGCACCCGCCGTGGGCCGGTAGATCCCGGTGATCAGGTTGAACAGGGTCGTCTTGCCGGCGCCATTGGGGCCGATGACGGAATACACGATGCCTTCGTCCACGGAAAAACTGACGTCCTGGACGGCCCGGACATTGCCGAACTGGATGGAAATGCGGTCGACTTCGAGCAGGGCCATGGCGTCAGTCCTCCAGGCGCAGGCGCGCCGCCAGGGTGGGCACCAGGCCGCGCGGCAGGAAGATCATGCACAGCATCAGGATGGCGCCGAAGACCACGACTTCCCAGCCTTCGAAGGTTGCCAGCGCCTGCGGCAGCGCCGTCAGCAGCACGGCTCCCAGCACCGAGCCGAAGACCGATGCCATGCCGCCCACCACGACCATGGTGACCAGTTCGATCGAATGGAAGAAGTTGGCCACCTCGGGCGTCACGAAACCGACGTAATGCGCCAGGACGCTGCCCATGATGCTGGCGACGACGGCCGACAGCACGAAAACGGCGGTCTTGTAGCGCGGCACGTCCACCCCCACGACCTGGGAGGCGATCTCGGAACCATGCAGGCCCCGCAAGGCGCGGCCGAACGGCGAGTCGATCAGGTTGAGCGCGCCCCACACGCTCAGCAGCAGGATGACGGCCACCACCCAGTACCACTGCGTGTCGCGCATCAGTTCGTGGCCGAACAGTTCCATCGACTGCACCGGCATGCCGTCGGGCCCGCCGGTCCAGGCGGCCTCGTTGCGGATGACGATGTTGATGATGATGCCCAGCCCCAGCGTCGCCATGGCCAGGTAGTGTCCCTTGAGGCGCAGGATCGGCCGCGCCACCAGCAGCGCCAGCAGCCCCGTGCCGGCGGCTCCGGCCACCAGCGCCAGCAGCGGATGCCAGCCGAAATGGGCGGGCAGCACTGCCGAGGCGTAGGCGCCCAGGCCCACGAAGCCTGCGTGGCCCAGGCTGATCTGGCCTGCGTAGCCGATCAGCAGGTTCAGGCTGAGGACGATCACCGCATTGATGCACATGCGGATGACGAGGTCCAGGTAATAGCTGTTGGGCACCAGGAAGGGCGCCACGGCCAGGGCCAGGGCCAGGATGCCCAGGCCGGCGAAGGAACGTCCGCGCATGCTCATACCCGCTCCGTCGAGAGGCCCCCGAACAGGCCGCGCGGCATGAAGAACAGGATCAGCAGGATCAGGACGAAGGGGATGGCGTCCTTGTACGCCGAGGAGACGTAGCCCGCGCCCATGGCTTCCAGCACGCCGACCAGCAGGCCGCCGACCACCGCGCCCAGGCCGCTGCCCAGGCCGCCCACCACCGCGGCCACGAAGCCCTTCAGGCCCAGCATGATGCCCACATCGTAGGACGTCAGCGTGATCGGCGTGATGAGGATGCCGCCGAGTGCGCCGAGCGCGGCGGCCAGGGCGAAGCTCATGAGCAGGACCCAGCCCGTGCTGACGCCCACCAGTTGCGCGGCGACCCGGTTGTAGGCCGTGGCCAGCATGGCCTTGCCCGCCAGCGTGCGGCTGAAGAAATACCACAGCAGCGCCACCACGACCGCCGTCACCCCGAACACCCAGAAGCTCTGCGGCTGCAGCGTCGCGCCCAGAAGCGAAAAGGGTGCGTGATCGGAAAACGGCGGCAGGCTGTGGGCGCCCTTGCCCAGCCAGACCTGGATCAGGCCGCGCAGCACCAGCGAAGCGCCGATGGTGATGATGATCAGGGTGACCGTGTCCGCGTCCTTGACCGGCTCGATGGCGCATTTTTCGAGCAGCACCCCTACCAGCGCCGGCAGCAGCACCGCCAGCGCGAAGGCGGGCGCCCAGTGCAGGCCCGCCTGGGTGAAGAACACGGCCAGCATGCCGCCCAGCATGATGAATTCGCCCTGGGCGAAATTGATCACGTGGCTGGCGTTGTAGATCAGGTTGAAGCCCAGGGCGGCCAGGGCATAAGTCGCCCCGACGGTCAGGCCCGAAAACAGGAACTGCAGGAACTCCGCATGCACGGCTTGTCTCCTTGCCGGGACGCGATGCCGTTCCGCGCATGGCGGAGGGCCTACGATCCCGATATATTACAAATCGATTTTTTAATCATCATATTTGGTATCGGAGAAAACATAGAGGACAAGCGCAGGATGATCAAGAGGATCTGATGAATAACCCACAGCCATTCGGGAAAACCATCAATTGAATCCCGGGTCCAACTCATCCATTCATCGGATCACCCTCTGGATCCAGGCCTGTCCACACAATACGCAAAAAAGGTTTTTTTCTTGAAATTTGTATCATCACGGCCTGAAACAGGCTGCCAGGCCGTGTGGCCGGCCGGATGCAGAGGCGGCTGCCCGGGAATCAGAGCGAGATCGAGACCAGCGGATCGTCGGAGGGAAACCGCTCGAAGCCGTCTTCCAGGCGCGCCGGCACCGTGCCGTCGGCCAGCCGCATATGGGCGTCCAGGTGCCATTCGGACGGCTCGGCCAGGCGGCGGTACAGTTCGCGGCACACCATGCGCGCGGACTGCCCCGGCCAGTCTGCCGGCAGCAGCACTTCCGGCAATTCGGGATCGCGCAGCAGCAGGCGGCGGTAATCATGGATCATCAGCACCCGCGTCAGGAAGGCCTCCTCGGGTTCCAGGCGGGTCCGGCGGTCGCGCCGCAATTCGGCCAGGATCGGCAGGTAGTCGGCCACGAAGGCGGCATAGGACTCGGCCAGGCGTTCCAGGTTCCAGGCACGGGCGACGAGGTCGGCGTCGGATGCCGTCAGGGTGATGCGAGCATCGGCCGCCAGCAGGGGCAGCAGGCTGCCCAGCATGTCGCCCAGGCCGTCGGCCTCGAGGGCATCGTAGACGGCCTCCAGGTGCGTCGACGGGTGCACGAAGCAATCGCTTCCGAGGCTGCCGAAGCCCTGCCACAGCAGGGCCTGGCGCAGGCGGTCGCGCTGCCGGGCATCGAGTTCGCCGACTACCAGGATCAGGCGCCAGCGGCGATCCCAGATCGGTGCGTGGGATGAATAGATGTGGCGCGAGGCTTCCTCGAAGCGCAGGCGCCCCGAATCGGTCAGCACGTATTCGGCCCGGCGCCCGTGGGTATCGGCACGCAGCCATTTCTCCTTGCCGAGGCGGAACACCGAGGTGCGCACCAGGCGCTCGTTCAGGCCCAGGGGCTCGAGCAGGTGGATCAGGCTGCCCAGCCAGATCCGGCCGCCGCGCGGCAGGACGGCATCGCCGAAGACCGACATGATCAGTGAACCCGCGCGCACTCGCTGCTGTTGACGGAAACGGTCGATGCGGTGCTGGATGGCGGGAATCAAGGCGGTCGGAGCGTGGTTTTCAGGATTGGCGGCCTTCGGATCGGGTGTTCTGGATGGCGAAGAATCCTTCCTTGTGGATGAGTGCGTCCTTCGCGCCCAGCGACTTGACCGCCGCGACGCAGGCGTCCACGAATTCCGGACTGCCCGCGATGAAAATACTGTGCGCGGACAGGTCGGGATACAGGCTGGGCAGGATGGCATCGATGCGGCCTTCCAGGTAGCCTTCCCGCTGTTCGCGCGTCAGGGTTATTTTATAGTCGAAATTGCGATGCTTGGTGCGCCACCAGGCCATCATGCCCTGGCCATAGACGTCTTCTGCGGTGCGGGCCGAGAAGATCAGGTCCACTTTCTTGCGATAGCCGCGCCGCAGCGCGGCCTCTGCCAGGTCCAGGATGGGCGCCAGGCCCGTGCCCGCCGCCAGGCAGAGCACCGGGGTTTCCGCGGACGGATCGCCGATGAACGTGCCATAGGCGCCATTGATCTTGACGCTGTCGCCAACCCGCAACGTGTCGTGGATCCAGGCGCTGGTGACCCCGTCGTCCGCCCGTGCCACCTGCAGGGTGATCTCGCCATCGGGGCGAGGCGCATTGGCGATCGAATAGGCCCGCCTGGGGATGTCGGCGCGCTCGTCGCCCAGCGTGACGTACTGGCCCGGCCAGTAGCGGATCGGCTGGCCCACCGGGCGCAGGCGGATCTCCAGGGTGCGGCGGGCCACCTCGCGGCGCTCGATCAGGACGAACAGCGCGCCTTCCCGCGGCGGAAACAGCTTCGGCCGCGCATCGGCCGTACCCCATTCGATCACCATCTCGTCGGAGATGGGCTTGGCCATGCACATCAGGCCGTAGCCCTGGCGGCGCTCTTCTGCCGACAGGGCCATGTCCAGCACCATCCCCTGGTCGTACTGGCCTTCCAGGACACGGACCTTGCATTCGCCGCAGGCGCCGGCACGGCAGTTGTTGGGCAGCGCGTAGCCGGCCCTTTCGAGGGCCATCAGGACTGTGTCGCTGTCCTTGCATTCCACGGACTTGCCGGAGGGTTGGATGATGATGCGTGACATGAAAGCTTCCGTTTCTTTCGACTTTCTGGGAGGTGGCCCCGCCGCCAGGGGCACGGGCGGGGCCGGGATGGACCGCGGGAGCGGGACGCGCAGCGCCCCGTCCGGTCAGAACACCGGGATGATGTCCTGCATTTCCACGTCCGAGATCTCGTGCCCGGTGATCCCGACTTCCGGAATCGCGGGGAACGGAATGTCGTAGCGGTCCAGGACGCCCTTGAGATTCAGCATCGCGTTCTTCCAGTTCTCGAGCTTGGCTTCGTAGGTGGGGATGCCAAAGCCGGCGTCGCGGGCAATGGCCTCGGCTTCGCGCTGCGTGGCGATGAAGTCGTCGGGCAGGTCCCAGAATTCCATCGGCGGCTCGAACAGCACGGCCGACAGGAACAGGTAGCCGGCGCGGATCTGCTTGGTGACGACGGACTTGTGCTCTTCGCTGAGCCCCGGGTAATCGCGCTCCATCACGGCCATGCAGATCGCCATGTGGCGGCCCTCGTCGCGGCCGATGTTCTTGAAGGCTTCCTTGAACACCGGTTCACGCGAGTTTTCGTACATCTGCTTGAAGATGGTGGCGGCGGCGATCTCTCCCATGAGGAAGGAGCTGAACAGCACCGCCAGGTCGTACTTGGGCACGGCGTTCTTGTAGCCGTTCCAGTAGCGCGCGCCGTTGAAATACAGCCACTTGGCGTTTTTCTGCAGGCGCCGGCCGATGTCGGTCTTGGGCTCGTAGGTGAGCGGGTCGGGATGATCGAGCAGCTTGGTGATGGACAGGCCGCACATGATCTCGTGGTTCTGCTCGTCGCTGGTGACCGAGAAGAAGCACTTGCGCACGGGGTCTTCTTCATGGACCTCGTAGGTCTTGATCAGGGCCTCGGCGAAGACCGGGGGCGCGGAGGCATCGAACACGGACAGCAGCGTCCACCAGTAGGCGATGCATTCGCGTTCTTCCCAGGAATAGCTCTCGACGTCGAGCGTATCCCAGGGCAGTTTCTCGGGTTCCCAGTATTCCCTGAGCGAGGCTTCCCAGACTTCTTGCAGCTTCTGGGTCTTGCGATGCCAGGACAGGGGATAGACGTTGGGCTGTTCAATTTCGGGTGGAAATTCCATCTTGTCCGAAAAGCGTTCCTTGCTGGACATGAAAGGGCTCCTTTGGATGGGGGGTACGAGGGTAGGTTCTGGTCCTGCTGGCCCGATCCGGATCAGGCACGGCTCAATCATGTTACTTGAATAACGCTTCTGTCAAATTATTTGTATCGCTTGAGACCTAGGGTTTTCCAGAGTGAATGGATAGAAACCGCCATGAACGTCGAAAACACCCTATGAAACCATTGATTTTCCTTGTTATTCGATTGCTTGATGAATCCATCACCAAAAAAGATAAATTAGGTTTGATTGAAAAGTTGCCTTCCAAAAGTGATACATTAATCGACATCAAATATGAAGTTTCGTATTTCTAAAAATGCCGCCCCGCCATGGGCCGGCACAGGAGGACCCATGCCGCATCCCCTGCTCGACACGCACCGCCCCCTGCTCGACCGCGCCCTGCAAGCCATCGCCACGCGCGGCTACTGGGCGGCGTTCGCGGAATCGCCCAGTCCCAAGGCCTACGGCGAAGACGCGCCCGAGGCAGGCCGCGCCGCCTTCGAGGCGCATCTGGGCAAACCCTTCGAACTCGGCCAACCGGGGCAGTGCGGGTGGCACGAAGATGAAACTTCCCCTTACGGCATGCCGCTGGGCATCCGCTACCCCCAGTCCGATCCCCAGGCCCTCGTGCAGGCGGCCCTGGCGGCCATGCCGGCCTGGCAGGCACTGGGCGCCGAAGGCCGCACCGGCATCTGCCTGGAAATCCTGCAGCGGCTGAACCGCCAGAGCTTCGAGATCGCTCATGCGGTCATGATGACCAGCGGCCAGGGCTGGATGATGGCCTTCCAGGCAGGCGGCCCGCATGCCCAGGACCGCGGTCTGGAGGCCGTGGCCTACGCCTGGCGCGAAATGTCGTTCATACCCGCCGAGGCCACCTGGGAAAAACCGCAGGGCAAGCATCCGGCCCTGGTCATGCGCAAGCACTATGAAATCGTCGGCCGCGGCGTCGGCGTGGTCATCGGCTGCGCGACCTTCCCCACCTGGAACACGTATCCGGGGCTGTTCGCCGCCCTGGTCACCGGCAACCCCGTCATCCTGAAGCCCCACGGCAACGTCGTCCTGCCGGCCGCCATCACGGTCCGCACGATCCGCGCCGTACTGGCCGAAAACGGCCTGGATCCGGATCTGGTCACCCTGTGCCTGCCGCCCGACCACGAAACCGCGCACGCGCTGTACACCCACCCGGAAGTCCGCTCGATCGACTACACGGGCGGCAACGTCTTCGGCCAGTGGCTGCTGGACAACTGCCGCCAGGCCCAGGTCTACGCAGAACTCGCCGGCGTCAACAGCATCGTGATCGATTCCACCGACGACTATGCGGGCATGCTGCGCAACCTGGCCTTCACCCTGTCGCTCTATTCCGGGCAGATGTGCACGACGTCCCAGGCGATCGTGATCCCCGCGCAGGGCATCGATACCGACCAGGGCCGGAAATCCTTCGACCAGGTGGGACAGGACCTGGCCCAGGCGATCGAGCGCTTCCTGGAAAAACCCGAGACCGCCCTGGCCGTGCTGGGCGCGATCCAGTCCGACGCCACGCTGGCCCGCATCGACGAGGCCGCGGGCGGCGGCATGGGCCAGGTCGTGCTGGCGCCCAAGGCACTGCACTACGAGGCTTTCCCCCAGGCGCGGGCGCGCACGCCGGCCCTGCTGGCCTGCGACGCGCGGGACTCCGGACACTACGCCAGGGAACAGTTCGGCCCCATCAGTTTCCTGGTGCGTGCCGACGACACGGACGCCGCCCTTGCGCTGGCCGAAGACCTGGCGCGCCGGCACGGCGCCCTGACGCTCGCGGTCTACAGCACCCGCGACGCAGTGCTGGACGCCGCCGTCCGGATGTCCTGGCGCGCCAAGGTCGCACTGTCCATCAACCTGACGGGCGGCGTCTTCGTGAACCAGTCGGCAGCCTTCTCCGATTTCCACGGCACGGGCGGCAACCCGGCGGCCAACGCCTCGTACGCGGATTCGGCCTTCGTGGCCAACCGCTTCCGGGTCGTGCAGCGCCGCCGCCACGCCTGACAACCGCTCACGATCCGAGAAGGCCCGCATCCATGACCTACCAGAACATCCGCTTTTCCATCGACGAAGGCGTCGCCCGCCTGACCCTGGCACGGCCCGACAAGCTCAACAGCTTCACCGAAGCCATGCACCTCGAGGTACGCGACGCGCTGGACCGCGTCCAGCGCGACAGCGCGGTCCGCGTGCTGGTCCTGGGCGGCGCAGGCCGCGGCTTCTGCGCAGGCCAGGACCTGGGCGACCGCGCCATGCAGATCGGCGCCGGCCAGACGCCCGACCTGGGCGCCACCGTCGAGGCCTTCTACAAGCCGCTGATCCTGGCCCTGCAGAACCTCCGGGTGCCTTCCCTGGCGGCCGTCAACGGAATCGCCGCGGGTGCGGGCGCTTCGATCGCCCTGGCCTGCGACCTGGTCGTCGCCGCCGAATCCGCCTATTTCCTGCAGGCCTTCAGCAAGGTCGGCCTGATCCCCGACACCGGCGGCACCTGGCTGCTGCCCCAGCGCATCGGCATGGCGCGCGCCATGGGCCTGGCCCTGCTGGCCGAGCGGCTGCCCGCGCGGCAGGCGGCCGACTGGGGCCTGATCTGGTCCTGCGTTGCCGACGATGCCTTCGAGGCCGAGATCGACCGGCTGGCCACGCAGCTGGCCCAGGCGCCGACCCGCGCACTGGTGCGCACGCGCCAGGCGATGCACGCCGCCGCCTCGCACACGCTGGAGCAGCAGCTTTCGATGGAAGCCGGCATCATGCGCGAGCTGGGCTGGCGGCACGACTACGCGGAAGGCGTCGCCGCCTTCCTGGAAAAACGGCCCGCCCGGTTCACGGGGGAATGACCGCATGGCTGCCCTGGACCCCAGTACGATCGTCGCCGTGGTTGGCGCCGGCACCATGGGCGCCGGCATCGCCCAGGTCGCGGCACTGGCCGGACACCCCGTCCGCCTGCACGACGCCCGCCCGGGCGCCGCGGCCCAGGCCATCGCCGGCATCCAGGACAGCCTGCGCACCCTGGCGGCCAGGGGCAAGCTGGATGCCGGCCTGGCACAAGCCGCCGGCCAGGCCCTGAGCCCTGCCGACGACCTGGCCGGCCTGGCCGGGTGCGGCCTGGTCGTCGAAGCCATCGTCGAGCGGCTCGACGCCAAGACCGCCCTGTTCGGGGCGCTCGAAGGCATCGTGGCCCCGGACTGCCTGCTGGCCACCAATACGTCGTCCATCCCCGTCACCGCCATCGGCGCGGGACTGCGCCATCCGGAACGCCTGGGCGGCATGCATTTCTTCAACCCGGCGCCGCGCATGCCGCTGGTCGAGATCGTCTCCGGCCTGGACACCGACCCGGCCACGGCCCGGGCCCTGTCCGATACCGCGGCGGCCTGGGGCAAGACGCCGGTATCGGCCCGCTCCACGCCCGGCTTCATCGTCAACCGCGTGGCCCGCCCCTTCTACGCCGAAGGCCTGCGCCTGCTTCAGGAACAAGTCCTGGATCCGGCCACGCTGGATCACATCATGCGGGCCTGCGGCGGTTTCCGCATGGGCCCGTGCGAACTGACCGACCTGATCGGCCAGGATGTGAACGCAGCTGTTTCCCGCAGCGTATGGACTGCCTTCCACCACGCACCGCGCTTCGAGCCATCCATGCTGCAGCAGGAACTGGTCGACGGCGGACGCCTGGGGCGCAAGTCCGGACGCGGCTTCCACGATTACCGGCCGGATGCGCCGCCCCCCCAGCCGCGGCTGGCCGCCCCGCACCCCTGCCCGGATACCCTGTCGATCCATGGCGACACGCCGCTGGCGCGCGCGCTGGCCGAGCGCCTGCGTGCGCGCGGCATCGCGTTCGAAACCGCCCCCGCCGCCCGGGACTGCCGCGTCGCGCGCGCCGGCGAAGCCATCCTGTACCTGACCGACGGCCGCAGCGCCACCGAACGCGCCCGCGACCTGGACCAGCCCGCCACGCTGCTGCTGGACCTGGCGCTGGACCCGGCCACGGCTTCCTGCCTGCCCCTGGCTGCCGCCCGGCAATGCCCCGAGCCGGCACGCCGGGAAGCCATTGGCCTGCTCCAGGCGGCGGGCTTCGAAGTCGCCCCCATCCGGGATGCACCCGGCATGGTGGTGATGCGCACCGTCGCCATGCTGATCAACGAAGCCGCCGACACGGTCCACCAGGGCGTCTGCAGCGCTGCCGATCTCGACCTGGCCATGCGGCTGGGCGTGAATTATCCGCTGGGGCCGCTGGACTGGTGCAACCGCATCGGCGCCGGTACGATCGGCGCAGTACTGAATCATCTGCGTCGCAGCGACGGCGAGCGGTACCGCCCCTGCATCGCCCTGCAAACCGCCATCCACTCGGGAAAACCTCTCCATGACGCATGAAGCACTCGCACCCCAGACCCTGGCCGAAACCGTGGCTGCCGCCATGTGGTCCCGCGATCGCGCCGCGCAGGCGCTGGACATGCGCCTGGATTCCATCGCGCCCGGCAGCGCGCGCCTGTCCATGACCGTGCGCGGCGACATGCTCAATGGCCACGGCATCTGCCACGGCGGCATGATCTTCACACTGGCCGACACGGCCTTTGCCTACGCCTGCAACAGCGACAACCACAACACGGTGGCCTCGGCCTGCCACATCGACTTCCTGGCGCCCGCCCACGAAGGCGACCGCCTGCAGGCGCGCGCCGAGGCCCGCACCCAGGGGGGCCGCACCGGGGTTTACGACATCACGGTCCACAACCTGACGGCTGGCCGCGACATCGCGCTGTTCCGCGGCAAATCGCACCGCATCCAGGGCATGGTGACCGACACCCTGCCCACGGACGCCCCGAAGAGTCTGTCCAGCGTGCACAGATCCTGACCGGCCCGTCCGCGAATCGAATCACAAGACACAGGAGACAACACATCATGCCCGTCAAAACCGTCCAAGCCGGGGATCTGGAGCCCATCGAGACAGCCAGCCGAGACGAGATCGCCGCACTGCAGCTCGAGCGCCTGCGCCAGACCCTGCGCAACGCCTACGAAAACGTGCCGCACTACCGCCAGGCCTTCGACGCGCGCGGCGTCCACCCCGACGACCTGCAGCGCCTGGAAGACATCCGCAAATTCCCCTGCACCACCAAGGAAGACCTGCGCCGCAACTACCCCTTCGGCATGTTCGCCGTGCCCCGGGAACGCCTGGCCCGCCTGCATGCTTCGTCGGGCACGACCGGCAAGCCCACCGTCGTCGGCTACACCCTGAAGGACATCGACACCTGGGCCCAGCTGGTGGCGCGATCGATCCGCGCAGCGGGCGGCCGCGCGGGCGACACCGTCCACGTCGCCTACGGCTACGGCCTGTTCACCGGCGGCCTGGGCGCCCACTATGGCGCGGAGCGCGCCGGCTGTACGGTCATCCCCATGTCCGGCGGGCAGACCGAGAAACAGGTGCAGCTGATCATGGACCTGCGGCCCGACATCATCATGGTGACGCCTTCCTATTCCCTGGTCATCGCGGAAGAATTCGACCGGCAGGGAATCGCCCCCGACGACATTTCACTGAAGGTTGGGATCTTCGGCGCCGAACCCTGGGGCGAGGGCATGCGCACCGAGATCGAACGCAAGCTGGGGCTGGATGCCGTGGACATCTACGGGCTGTCCGAAGTCATGGGCCCGGGCGTCGCTTCGGAGTGCATCGAAACCAAGGACGGCCCGGTGATCTGGGAAGACCATTTCTATCCGGAAATCATCAACCCCGCCACCGGTGAGCCTGTGGCCGACGGCGAGGAAGGCGAACTGGTCTTCACTTCGCTCACCAAGGAAGCCCTGCCGATCGTGCGCTACCGCACCCGCGACCTCACCCGGCTGCTGCCCCCGACTGCCCGCAGCTTCCGGCGCATGGGCCGCATCACCGGCCGCAGCGACGACATGCTGATCATCCGGGGGGTGAACGTATTCCCCACCCAGATCGAGGAACAGATCCTGCGCGACCCGATCTTCAACGGCATCTACCAGATCGTCGTCACGCGCGCCAACCACCTCGATCAGGTGGAGGTCCGCTGCGAACTGCAGCACGAGGCCAACGAATCCAGCGCCGAAATCGTGGACCAGTCGATCCGCCGCCTGCAGCACCACATCAAGACCAACATCGGCATCTCGACCAGGGTCACTGTCCTGCGCTACGGAGAACTGCCGCGCACCCAGACCGGCAAGGCCCGCCGCGTGTTCGACGAACGCCCCAAGCAGGCATAAGGGGAACCCATGGACGCCTTTCTCTGCGACGCGGTACGCACGCCCATCGGACGCTACGGCGGCGCCCTGGCTGGCGTGCGCGCCGACGATCTCGCCGCGCTGCCGCTGCGTGCCCTGATGGAACGCCACCCCGGCCTCGACTGGTCGGCGCTCGACGACGTCCTGCTGGGCTGCGCCAACCAGGCTGGCGAGGACAACCGCAACGTGGCCCGCATGGCTGCGCTGCTGGCCGGCCTGCCCCTGTCCGCGCCCGGCGCCACGATCAACCGCCTGTGCGGGTCGGGCATGGACGCCATCGGCACGGCCGCGCGCGCCATCCGGGCCGGGGAAGCCCACCTGATGATCGCCGGCGGCGTCGAATCCATGTCGCGCGCACCCTTCGTCGTGGCCAAGGCCGAGCAGGCCTGGTCGCGCCAGGCGGCGATGTACGACACCACCATCGGCTGGCGTTTCGTCAACCCGCGCCTTGACCAGGAGCACGGCACGCACTCCATGCCGGAAACGGCGGACAACGTTGCCGAGGAATTCGGCATCTCGCGCGCCGACCAGGATGCTTTCGCCCTGCGCAGCCAGCAGCGCTGGGCGCGCGCCCAGGCGGCCGGCCGTTTCGCGGACGAAATCGTGCCGGTGCGCATCCCACGCCGCAAGGCCGACGACCTGGTCATCGATACGGATGAGCATCCCAGGCCCGACACGAGCGCCGAGGCCCTGGCCCGCCTGCGCGGCATCAACGGGCCAGACCTCAGCGTGACGGCGGGCAACGCCTCGGGCGTCAACGACGGCGCCTGCGCCGTGCTGCTGGCATCGGGCGAAGCCGTGCGCCGGCACGGCCTGGCGCCCCGCGCCCGCATCCTGGGCATGGCGGCGGCCGGCGTGGCTCCGCGAATCATGGGCATCGGCCCGGTCCCGGCGGTGCGCAAGGTCCTTGCCCTGACCGGCCTGAAACTGGAACAAATGGACGTGATCGAACTCAACGAAGCCTTTGCCGCCCAGTCGCTGGCGGTGCTGCGCGAACTTGGGCTGCCCGATGACGCTCCGCACGTGAATCCGAATGGCGGCGCGATCGCCATCGGCCATCCGCTGGGCATGAGCGGCGCCCGGCTGATCACAACCGCCAGCGCCGAGCTGACCCGGACCGGCGGCCGTTACGCCCTGTGTGCCATGTGCATCGGCGTGGGCCAGGGCATTGCCATGATCATCGAAAACACCCACACCCAAGGAGACACACCATGAAAGCATCGACACGGCGCTGGATGACCGGCTTCGCGCTGGCTGCCTTCGGCTTCGCCGCCCAGGCTGCGGATCCCATCAAGATCGGCTCGGTCCTGTCGGCCACCGGTCCCGCGGCCTTCCTGGGCGACCCGGAAGTCAAGACCCTGGAAATGTACGTCGACTCCATCAACAAGGCGGGCGGGCTGCTGGGCCGGCAGCTGCAGCTCGTGCACTACGACGACGGCAGCGACGCGAACAAGGCCAACAGCTTCGCCAAGCGCCTGATCTACGACGACCAGGTCGACGTGATCATCGGCGGCACCACGACGGGCTCCACCATGTCCATGGATCCGCTGGCCGAAAAGGCGGGCGTCCCCTTCATTTCCCTGGCGGGCGCGGTGGTCATCATCGACCCGGTCAAGAAATGGCTCTTCAAGACCCCGCACACCGACCGCATGGCCGCCGAAAAGGTCTTCGAGGACATGAAGAAGCGCGGCTACACCAAGATCGCCCTGCTGAGCGAAACCAGCGGTTTCGGCCAATCCGGCAAGAAGGAATCCGAACTGGTCGCGCCCAACTACGGTATCCAGATCGTGGCCAACGAAACCTACGGCCCCAAGGACACCGACATGAGCCCGCAGCTCACCAAGATCAAGAACGACCCCGCCGTCCAGGCCGTGCTGATCTTCGGCCTGGGCCAGGGCCCGGCGCTGGCCACCCGCAACTACAAGCAGCTGGGCGTGAAGCTGCCGCTCTACCACGCGCACGGAGTGTGCTCGAACGAGTTCATCAAGCTGGCACGCGATGCGGCCGAAGGCGCGCGCCTGCCCTGCGCGGCGCTGGTCGTCGCCGACAAGCTGCCCGACAACGATGCGCAGAAACCGATCGTCACGGCCTACGCCAAGGCATTCCAGGAGCGCTGGAAGTCCGAAGTATCGACCTTCGGCGGCCATGCCTATGACGGCCTGATGCTCTACGTCGATGCGGTCAAGCGGGCCGGCACCACCGACAAGGACAAGGTGCGCGACGCCATCGAGCAGACCAAGGGCTACGTCGGCACGGGCGGAGTGGTGAACATGTCCCCGACCGACCACATGGGCCTGGACCTGAGCGCCTTCCGCATGCTCGAGATCCAGAACGGAGACTGGAAACTGGTCGACTGAACGCGAGCCCCGCGCGCAGTATTTTCCCGGCCGCTCATGCGGCCGGTTTTTTATCGCGGCCTGCAGGCCGCTCCGATTCGCCGGGCGCCGCGATTGAGATTCGGCGGGCGGCGGCGCGCAGCGCCTCGGCGGCGGGGCCGTCAGGGTCGGCCGGCAGGGATGCGGCGTGCCCCACCACCGTCAGGGCCAGCAGCAGCTGGCCCTGCGCGCCGAACACCGGCACGCTGATCGCGTTGATGCCCGGGACGTGCTCGCCTTCCACCACGGCCAGGCCTTGCGCGCGGATGTCACGGCGCAGCGCGGCGGCAAGCCGCCGCGCCGGCGGCTCCTGCCAGGCGGCGAAGATCCGCCCCGTGGCGGAGGATTCCAGGTCGAACAACGCACCCTCGGCCACGCCGACCGACATCCCGCGGCCCGGCTGGCAGACCCGCACGGCCGTCACCCCGCCCTGTCCGGGCACCGCGACGAAGCAGGTCTCGCCCAGCATCTGCGCCAGCATGCGGGCCTCGGCCCCGGCCAGGCGCAGCGGATCCTGGCGCGACAGCCAGGACAACGCCAGGTCGCGGACAGCCGGGCCGATGTCGTACTTCCCCGTCCGCGCGTCCTGGATCACCCATCCGGCCCGCGCGAGGCTGACCAAATAACGGTAGGCCTTGGCCCGGTGCATGCCCGCCCGCCGGGCCAGATCCGACAGGCCGCACGGCGTTTCGCCATCGGCCAGCTGGCGGAACAGGTCCAGCCCCACCTCCACGGACTGGATGCCCGGTACATCGCCGGGCCAATCGCCTCCGGCGGCAGAAGACGGGCCGATTGATTCATGGGGAAAAATTGTTGGACGCATCGCGCTTCCGGCCTTAGATTTAAGGTGTTGTCTAAATAATAACACTGTTAATCATTGCATAACATCATCGGAGAGACCCTCATGAAGAACCCGATCACTTTCCCCAAGGCCGAAGGCATCTACACCCGCCAGGCCCACTGCGACATCCCCGACGGCCTGTACGAACGCGAGCACGGCCGCAACGGCTTCTTCGGCCCCGCCAGCCACATCCTGCACACGCACAAGCCCACCGGATGGACGAAATGGGAAGGCCCCCTGGAGCTCACCCTGCTGGACCTGAACCGCCTGAACGACAGCGCCCCCTGCCCCTGGAAGGCGCAACGCTTCATGCACAACGGCCAGACCCAGGTCTGTTTCTGGAAATTCGACGTCTCCATGCCGGACCTGGCCCGCAACGGGGACGGCGACATGATCCTGTTCTTCCACAAGGGCGAAGGCGAGTTCTTCTGCGACTATGGCCACATGAGCTACCGCGAAGGCGACTACATCAACATCCCGCGCGGCACGACCTGGCGCCTGGAAACCTCGGTGCGCAACGAAGTCCTGACCATCGAGGCCACCGAAGACCTGTTCCAGCTGCCCGAACGCGGCATCACCGGCCGCCACGCGCAATTCGATCTGGCCGTGCTGGACACGCCGAAGATCGACGAGGCCTACAAGGCCCAGTACGGCGAGCACGAGACCCGGGTGCGCGCCAAGCGCCGCCAGCAGGTCACGACGGTGACCTTCCCCTACAACTTCCTGGACACGGCTGGCTGGCACGGCGACTGCGTGCCGGTGAAGCTGAACTGGCGCGACATCCGCGAGCTGCTGTCGGACCGCTACCACCTGCCGCCCACGGTGCATGCGACCTTCCTGTCGAACACCATCATCGTCTGCACCTTCGCCCCGCGTCCCATCGAAAGCGACCCGGGCGCCCTGAAGGTGCCCTTCTATCACAACAACGACGAGTTCGACGAGTCGATCTTCTACCACCAGGGCAATTTCTTCAGCCGCGACAACATCAAGCCGGGCATGTTCACGCTGCACCCCTCGGGCTTCCACCACGGCCCGCACCCCAAGGCCTTTGCCGCCGCCGCGGCCAACAACAAGGGCGAACGCAAGTACACCGACGAGGTCGCGGTGATGATCGATTCGCGCTACCCGCTGGAACTTGACGTCTTGCCCAATGGGGTCAAGGTGCCGGGGTATCTGGATTCGTGGAAGGAGTGAGCCTGGGTTCGCAAGAGAGCCCCCTCCCGTCGCTCGAAAAAGATCGAGAAAAGTCGGGTGGGGGCATGACGCAACCGTATGAGGCGCCGGCGGCTTCCCGTTTCAGAAACCCAAGCCTACCGCTTTGCCGGATCGAAGTGCTTCTTCAGCCCCTGCCAGCAGCGGTAGTATTCCCGCTGCCGCTGCGGCGATTCCAGGGCCTGGCGCGTGGCCTGGATCGCCACCGGCGTCTCGAACATGAACGCCATCGTGTCGGCGATGTAGTCCGGCCTGGACGTGTCCGCCGCGCTGGCCTTGGCGAAGGTCTCGGCATCGGGGCCATGGCCCGTCATGGTGTTGTGCAACGAAGCGCCGCCGGGCTGGAAGCCTTCGGCCTTGGCGTCGTAGCGGCCATGCACCAGCCCCATGAATTCTCCCGCCAGGTTGCGGTGGAACCAGGGCGGCCGGAACGTGTCCTGCATCGCCAGGATGCGCGGTGCGAAGACGACGAAATCGATGGTGTCCACCCCGGGCACGGCACTGGGCGCGTGCAGCACCAGGAAGATCGACGGATCCGGATGATCGTAGGTGATCGAGCCGATCGCATTGAAGCGCCGCAGATCGTACTTGTAGGGCGTGTCGTTGCCGTGCCAGGCAACGACATCCAGGGGGGAATGATCCATGCGCGCGGCCCAGAACCGGCCCTGGAATTTCGCCAGCAGTTCGAAGTCGCCCTCGATGTCCTCGTAGGCGGCCACGGGCGCCAGGAAATCGCGCGGATTGGCCAGGCCGTTGGAACCGATCACGCCCAGGTCGGGCAGCCGGAAGGGCGCGCCGGGGTTTTCGCACACATAGCCGCGCGCCGCGCCATCGGGCAGGCGCACCTGGAAGCGCACGCCGCGCGGAATGACGGCGATTTCCTGCGGCTCTACCGCCAGCACGCCCAGTTCGGTGGCCAGCTCCAGGCGTCCGAACTGGGGCACGATCAGCAATTCGCCGTCGGCATCGTAGAAATAGCGATCCTGCATCGACCGGTTGGCGGCATACAGGTGGATGCCGCAGCCGGCATTGCCGCCCATGGTCACCATGCCGTCCACGAAATCCGTGGCCGTGCCTGCATCGGGCAGGGGCAGGGGATCCCAGCGCAGCGGATCGGGCGGGGTGGGAACCTCATCGTAGCGGCTCAGCCAGCGCGCGCCCGCGGACGAGGGCTGGAATGGCCCGTGCGTGGCGGCCGGCCGGATGCGGTACAGCCAGGAGCGCCGATTGAGGTGGCGCGGCGCGGTGAAGGCCGTGCCCGAGAGCTGCTCGGCATACAGCCCGTAAGGGGCCCGCTGAGGAGAATTGCGGCCCGCCGGCAAGGCGCCGGGCAAGGCCTCGGTGGCGAATTCGTTGCCGAATCCGCTCTGGTATTCCAGGAAAGGGGTCGTGCTCATGATGATCTCTCGAAAAACACGGCCGGCGGCGGCTGCACACACGCCGGAACCGCGGGAACCGCAGTCCGCGGCCGCGGAGCGCCCGGTCACTCGGCGTCGGGCTGCCCGTCCGGATGCGCGGCCCTGAAGGCCGGCATCGATTCACAATGCGCCGCGATCCGCGCGATCGTCGGAAAGGCCGACAGATCGACATCATAGCGGCGCGCGTTGTACACCTGGGGCACCAGGCAGCAATCGGCCAGGCTCGGCTCGTCGCCATGGCAGCACAGCCCCGTCTCGGGCGATTGCAGCTGGGCCTCCAGCGAGCGGAACCCCAGTTCGACCCAGTGCCGGTACCAGGCATCCCGGCCGGCCTGCTCGATCTTCAGCTCATGCGCCAGCCAGCGCAGAACGCGCAGGTTGTTCAGCGGATGGATGTCGCAGGCGACGTGCAGCGCCAGGGCGCGCACCCGGGCGCGGCCCGGCGCATCCGGCGGCAGCAGGATGGCGGGGCCATGCGTTTCGTCCAGGTATTCGATGATCGCCAGGGACTGGGTCAGGATGCGGTCGCCTTCGGCCAGCGCGGGCACCAGGCCTTCGGGATTGCGGCGACGGTACTCTTCCCCGAACTGCTCGCCACCGTGGCGCAGCAGATGGACGGGGATCACCCGGTAGTCGAGCCCCTTCAGGCTCAGCGCGATCCGCACGCGGTAGGCCGCCGAACTGCGGAAGTAGGAATAGAGTTCCAGCATGGGATCAGGCTCCCGCCCGGCGTTCGACCGTCTGCTCGATGATGCCGAAGATGTCCTCGCCCCTTGCATCGCTCATGTGGATGCGCACACGATCGCCGAAGCGCATGAAGGGCGTGACGGGCGCCCCGCCCTCGATGGTCTCGTACATGCGGACTTCGGCGATGCAGCAGTAGCCCACGCCGCCATTGCGGATGCTGGAGCCGTGCAGCCCCCCCTGCTTGTTGGATACCGTGCCCGAACCGATGATCGTCCCGGCCGCCAGCCTGCGTGTGCGGGCGGCGTGCGCGATCAGCTGCGGGAAATCGAAGGTCATATCCTGCCCCGCATCCGGGCAGCCGAAAGGCTCGCCGTTCAGCTCGACCCGCAGCGGCAGGTGGACCTTGCCGCCGTGCCAGGCCGGCCCCAGTTCGTCGGGGGTGACGGTGACCGGGGAAAACGCGCTGGCCGGCTTGGACTGGAAGAAGCCGAAGCCCTTGGCCAGTTCGGCCGGGATCAGGCCGCGCAGGGATACGTCGTTGACCAGCATCAGCAGGCGGATTGCATCCGCGGCCTGCGCCGGCGACGCACCCATGGGCACGTCGCCGGTGACGACGGCGACCTCGGCCTCCATGTCGATGCCCCAGTCCTCGGAGTCGGCGACGATGGGGTCGCGCGGGCCGATGAAACTGTCCGAACCGCCCTGGTACATCAGCGGATCGGTGAAGAAGGATTCCGGCACCTGGCTGTTGCGCGCGCGGCGCACCAGCTCCACGTGGTTCAGGTAGGCCGAGCCGTCCGCCCACTGGTAGGCGCGCGGCAGCGGCGAATGGCAGGCAGCCTGGTCGAAAGCGCGCGCCGCGCCGTCCTGGCCCGAATTGAGCCGGTCATAGGCGGCGAGCAGCGCCGGCAGGCAGGCATCCCAGTCATCCAGCGCCGCCTGCAGGGTGGGTGCGATCTCGGGCACGGCGACGCACTGCGTCAGATCCCGGGACACGACGACCAGGCGGCCGTCGCGCGACTCGTTTTTCAAGGTGGCAAGCTTCATGGGAACTCCGGTGGCCGGGTGCGCCAGGCGCACCCGGACGCGCGCGGGCAAGCCGCGCGCACGATCTGGCTTACTTCAGTTCGGCCTGGACCTGGTCGAACAGATCCTGACCCACGCTGGGAATGAACATCTGCCACACCGGCTGCACGCGCTCGCGCATGCGATCGTGCTCGGCGTCGCTGACTTCGTTGATCTCCATGCCGTGCTTGGCCATGGTTTCCTTGGCCGACTGCGCCTGGGCGCGCGCCACCTGGCGCTGATAAGTCCGGGCCTCGACGGCGGAATCCTTCAGGATCTTCTGCTGCTCGGGCGTCAGCTTGTCCCAGAACGCCTTGGACACCAGCGGGATGAAGGCGCCGTAGCTGTGGCGCGTGATGGACAGGTATTTCTGCACTTCGTACAGCTTGAGCGCCGCAATCACGGCATTGGGCGTACCCTGGCCGTCGATGGTGCGGGTCTCCAGCGCGGTGTAGAGCTCGGGCACCGCCAGCGGCACCGGGTTGGCGCCCAGGGCCTTGATGGTCTCCTGCGTGATCTTGGCCTGGATCGAGCGGAACTTCAGGCCCTCGAAGTCTTCGACCTTGGCGATCGGATGCTTGCTGTTGGTGGCATTGAAGAAGCCATTTTCCCAATAGGCCAGGCCCACCAGCCCGTGCGCGGGCAGGGTTTCCAGCAGCTTCTGGCCCACCGGGCCGTCCAGCACTTTCTCGGCTTGCTCGCTGTTCTTGAACAGGAAGGGGAAATCCAGGATCTCGTAGGCCTTGACCATGCCCGTCAGGGTGGTGGTCTGGGGCACGGTGAACTCGATCGTGCCGCCCTGCAGGGCGGAGGTCACCTGCACGTCGTTGCCCAGCGCGCCGCTGTAGTAGGGCTTGATGTCGATCTCGCCGTTGCTCTTGGCCTTGACCAGTTCGACGAACTTGGCCACGCCCTGGCCCTGGTGGGATTTCTCGGGCAGAGTCACGGCGAATTTCGCGGTCACGGCCGCCCAGGCCGAGCCGGACAGCGTCGCAGCCAGCAGGCCGACGATGAGGGTGGTGCGCAATTTCATGGTTTGTCTCCTTGGGTGGAATCGAATGAGGTACCCAGCGCGAACCTCTGGATGAACATGTCCGGACCTAGCGCCACCATTGGGCGGGCACGGTCACCAGCTCGGGGAACAGAATCAGGGCAATCAGCAGCGATGCCAGGGCCAGCAGGAACGGGCCGATGCCGCGTGTGGCCTGGGCCATGGATACCTTGCCCACGGAACCGACGACGTTCAGCACGACGCCCACGGGCGGCGTGATCATGCCGATCGAGCAGTTCATGATGAAGATCACGCCGAAATACACGGGATCGATGTCGGCCGCCTGGATGATCGGCATGAACACCGGCGTGAAGATCAGCACGATGGGAATGAAATCCAGCACCATCCCGGCGAAGAACACCACCACCATCATGGCGGCGACCAGGACCAGCGGGTGATCCGACAGGGACGTCAGCCAGCCGCCCACCTGGCCCGAGATGTCGGCGATGGTGATCATGTAGGACGCGACCATCGCCAGCGCGGCCAGCAGCAGCACCACCGAGGTCGTCTGCGCCGTGGACAGCAGGCATTCGTAGACCTTGCGCCAGCTCAGTTCCCGGTACACCACCACGCCGACGAACAGCGCGTAGGCCGCCGCCACCACGGCGGACTCGGTCGGCGTGAAGATGCCGAAACGCAGGCCGCCGACGATGATGACCGGCAGCATCAGCGCCCAGCCGCCCTGCCCCAGCAGGCGCATCCTTTGCCCCCAGGGCACCCGGGGGGTCAGCGCCACCTTCTGGCGGCGGGCGACGAACCACCAGGCCACGGTCAGGAACAGGCCCATCAGGACGCCCGGCACGATCCCGGCCAGGAACAGGCGGGTGATCGACACATTGGCCACCACGCCGAAGATCAGGAAGCCGATCGACGGCGGGATGACCGGCGCGATGATGCCGCTGGCGGCCATCAGGCCGCAGGCACGCGCCGGATCGTAGCCGGCCTGGCGCATCATGGGCACCAGGATGGCCGCCAGCGCCGCCGTGTCCGCCACCGCGGACCCGGACAGGCTGGCCAGCAGGATGCCGGCGCAGATGGCCACGTAGCCCAGGCCGCCGCGCAGATGGCCGACGAAGGCGCTGGCCATGTCGACGATGCGCCGGGACAGCCCGCCAGCGTTCATGAACTCGCCCGCCAGGATGAAGAAGGGC
The DNA here is from genome assembly GCF_039523555.1 of Castellaniella daejeonensis. Classification (NCBI taxonomy): domain Bacteria; kingdom Pseudomonadati; phylum Pseudomonadota; class Betaproteobacteria; order Burkholderiales; family Alcaligenaceae; genus Castellaniella; species Castellaniella daejeonensis. The sequence continues at coordinate 280,209 of NZ_BAAAFN010000015.1, read as the reverse complement.
ACCGCCATCAGCACGAAATTGTCGGCACCCGCGATGGCGTTCTGCACCACGATCTGGGCGTCGAACTGCCCCGTCAGCAGCATCAGCGCCACCCCGGCGAACATCAGCGCGAAGGCGATCGGCAGGCCCAGCGCGATCAGGCCCAGCAGCGAGCCCAGGAAGACTAACGCGCCCATGGCCGGCCTTCCTTCGAGTCAGCCGCCCCGCGGCCCGTGGGCGCGGACGGATGCCCCGGCTCGTCCTCGATGCGTTCGGCCAGGCTCTCGATGCGGTCGGCCAGGTCTTCCGTGAGGCCGTCGTCGATGCCGGCCAGCGCCCGGCGGATGTTGTTGCAGACCGGGAAGATCAGCGCCACCCCGAACACCAGCGCCGTTCCGTACAGCCAGGCATAGGAAATGCCCAGGACCGGATAGGTATTGCCCAGGTTGATCGAGGTCTGGCGCCAGCCGCCGACGATGAAGATCCCGCAGCCGACCAGGATCAGCGCGCCGGTGAAGACCACGAGCGCGCGCCGGGTGCGTGGCCCGACGGCGCGCTGCAGCGTATCGAAGCCGATGTGGATGCGCCGGGCCGAAGCCAGCACCGCGCCCATGAAGATCAGCCAGACGAAGAGCAGGCGGGACAATTCCTCGGAAATGGCAATGCCGGAATTGAAGGCATAGCGCAGCACGACATTGCCGAAGACCAGGATGCCCATGATCGTCAGGCAGGCGACGATCATGATTTCGAAACCCCGCGCGATCAGATGGGCGGCGCGTTGCCGCGGCGGCATGCGGCGCGAGGCCTTGCTCGGGGGTTCCCAGCGGGAAGGCATGACGTTGTCTCCGGTCCGTCCAGGGATGTCGGGTGCCGGCCGCATCGCCGGCGCATCCTCGTTATCGATGCCCCATTAGACGCAGTTTCCAGATATCATTCAAACAGTTTTTATTCATCGATTCATAGGGTGATCCGATGGAAGTGACACTGCGCCAATTGCGCGCCTTCACGGCGCTGGCCCGCACCGGGGGCTTCACCCGGGCGGCCGAATCCCTGCACATCACCCAGTCTGCGCTCAGCGGCCTGATCAAGGAACTGGAGTCCCAGCTGGGCGTGCGCCTGGTGGACCGCAATACCCGGCGCATCCAGCTGTCGGAAGTCGGACGCGAATTCCATTCGGTGGCCACGCGCATCCTGCGCGACCTGGACGGCGCGCTCGAAAACATCGACAACCTCAAGCGCCTGCGGCGCGGCATCGTGCGCATCGCCGCTCCCCAGCTGATGGCCAGCACCCTGATCCCGGAAGTCATCGCCAGCTTCCGCCGGGAACACCCCGACATCCAGGTCCACCTGCTGGACTGTGCGGTCGAAAACGCCATCGCCCAGGCCGTGCGCGGCGAAGTGGACGTCAGCATCGGCCCCCACCGCGAAGGGCTGGCCGAGCTGTCGGCCGACCCCCTGTTCGACCTGCCCTTCATGGCCGTGTTTCCACCGGGCCACCCGCTGGAATCGCTCAAGCACATCCGCTGGACCGACCTGGTGCGCTATCCCCTGATCGCGCTGCAGGGCCAGTTCACGGACCGCCTGGCCCTGGACCTGTACCGGATGGCCGACATCCCCGCCATCCACCCCAGCCACGAGGTGGCCTTCATGAGTACCGCCCTGAGCATGGTCAGCGCGGGACTGGGCGTAACGGCGGGGCTGCCCTACGCGCGCACGCTGGTGGACCTGTACGGCCTGCGCATGCGGCCGCTGCAGGATCCGGTGATCCGGCGCCAGTTCTTCATCTACAGCCGCCTGCATGCCAGCCCGCCGCCCGCCACCCAGGCTTTCGTGCGGCACCTGCATGAACATGTGGGCACGCGGGACTGGAGAAACCCGGAATAAGCCGCTGTTTCCACCATGGAACCACCGAATCCGGACGGCACCGCCCTCCTATAATCGAGCCTCGGCCGATCGCATGGGCACTTCCGGGTCTGGATCGTTTCAGCGGAGCCCCAGGCCCCACCGGAAACGCCGATGAACATCCTCCTACGACCCATCCGCGCGCTTGCCTGCCTGCTTTTGCTGCTGGAAACGGCGGCCGTCCTCGCGCCGGTTCCCGCCAGCGCCACGACGCTGACGGTGGGCATCAGCGACATGGGTCCGCTGCTTTCGACCGCCCCCAACGGGCAGCCCGACGGCGTTCTGGGCAACATTCTTTCCGAGATCGCGCACCAGGAACACTGGACGCTGAAGACCGAACTCTGCGAATGGCAGGATTGCGTGCGCAAGCTGCGGGACGCGGAAATCGACCTGCTGCCCGCCGTTTCCCTCACGGCCGAACGCACGGCCGTGTTCGACTACCACCAGACACCGATCCTGCAGACCTGGTCCCAGGTCTACGTACGCCCGGGCGAAACGATCAACACTCTTCAGGATCTGAACGGCCGGCGCCTGGTCACCCTGGGCGGTTCGACTGAATACAGTTACCTGGAAACCCTGCTACCCAGCCTGGGCATCCAGGCCCGCCTCGGCCCGGTGGACACGCTGATCCAGGGTTTCCGGGAAGTGCAGACAGGCCAGGCCGATGGCGTCGCGTCCGACTTCTTCTTCGGCAACGCCACGGCTGCGCAATACGGCCTGACGGCCACACCCATTCTTTTCCTGCCTTCCGGCCTCTATTACGCGGCCCCGAAAGGCCGCGGCGCCGATGTCCTGCATGCCATCGACCGCCACCTGGTCGCCTGGAAGGCCGATCCGGGTTCCGTCTACTACCGCATCCTGACCCGCTGGGACAGCCAGAAGACGCGTCCGATCGCCACCCCCCGGCCCGGCCACGGGCCCGTCGCCCTGGCGGCGACAGTCCTGGCCGTGCTGGCGGCGCTGGCCTGGGCCGGGTACACCCGCCACAGGACCCGGCGCCTGGAAACCGTGGGACAACACCTGTCTGCCATCCTGGACCACATCGACGACCTGATCTGCATCGAGGACGAAGACCGGCGCTGCCGATACGCCAACCGGCCGTTCCGTGAATTCTTCGGCCTGCCCGACATGGCGCCGGAAGCGGCCGACCCCGGATACCACCCCGACGCCATCCGCGCCAACGGCATCGCGGCCGCGGATCTTCCGGCCCTGAGACGAGGCGAGCGCATCGTCGCCGAAGAGCAGCGGCCATCGGCCCGGACGGGCCGGATGCACACGTTCCAGTCCATCAAGATGCCGCTGCGCGGCCCGGATGGCGCGACCGGGATGTACTGCACCATCCTGACCGACGTCACCGCCCGCATGCAGGCCGAGGCCCTGGCCCACCACCACGCCCTCCACGACCCCCTGACGGGCCTGCCCAATCGCATCCTGCTGCTGGACCGGCTGAAGCGGATACGGCCCGACGCCGGCTGCAGCGCCGTGCTGATCCTGGACCTGGACGATTTCAAGAAACTCAACGACAGCCGCAGCCATGCCGTCGGCGACCGCGTCCTGAAAGAAGTGGCGCGCCGCCTGAAGGACTGCACGCTCGAGCGGGACATGGTGTCACGCGCCAGCGGCGACGAATTCATGGCGCTGCTCGCCGGGCTGGGCCCGGACCCCGCCACCGCCAGCCGCCGGGCACGGCAGGTCGCCGAAAGGCTGCGGCTCGCGCTGGCGTCGACCCCGCTGGATCCGGGTGAACAACAGGCCTGCGTATTCACCGCCAGCATCGGCCTGACCCTGCTGCCCGCCGGGGACGCGGGTGCGGACGATGCCATCCGCGAGGCCGACCTGGCGATGCAGCGCGCCAAACAGCTGGGCGGCAATCAGGTCGTCTTCTACGATCACACGCTGCAGACGGAATTCGAACAGCGCCTGTGGATGGAAAAAGACCTGACCCTGGCACTGAGCACCCGGCAACTGTCCATGCACATCCAGCCCCAGTATGCGCGCGACGGCCGGGTCACGGGCGCCGAACTGCTGGCGCGCTGGACGCACCCCGAGCACGGCCCGATCTCGCCCGCCCGGTTCGTGCCCCTGGCCGAAGAAACGGGCCTCATCCACCACCTGACCGACTGGTCCCTGAGCGAGGCCTGCCAGACGCTGCTCGACCTGCAGGGACTGGACGAGACCTACCCGGTCTCCATCAACATCAGCCCCAGGGTCCTGATGGATCCGGGATTCGGCGCAGCCGTGCGCGGCCTGCTGAAACGCACCGGCGCCCCCGGCAACCGCCTGATCTTCGAGATCACCGAAGGGGTGTGGATCCAGGACGTCGAGGCCACGGCGCAGCGCATGCGCGAACTCAACCGCCTGGGAATCCGCTTTTCCATCGACGATTTCGGCACCGGCTACTCCAACCTGTCCAGCCTGATGCGCCTGCCGATCTTCGAACTGAAGATCGACAAGAGCCTGATCCGGAACCTGCCCGACGACCCCGACAGCATCGCCATCGCCCGGCTGATCCTGGCCATGGCCGAACAACTGGATTTCTGGGTCGTCGCCGAAGGCGTGGAAGACGAGCCCCAGGCCGATTTCCTGATCCGGCACGGCTGCGATGCGATACAGGGCTACCTGCGTGCACGCCCCATGCCGATCGAGGCGTGGCTGACCTCGGTGCGCCGGCAACGCGCCCTTCCGGGATAGCCGGCGCGGCAAGCGCCCCCGATCATTCCACCGTGACGCTCTTGGCCAGGTTGCGCGGCTTGTCCACGTCGGTGCCGCGCGCGCAGGCTGTATGGTAGGCCAGCAGCTGCAGCGGCACGGTATGCAGGATCGGCGAGAGCCTGCCGTAGTGCTCGGGCATGCGGATGACGTGCATGCCTTCTGCGCTGGCGATCTGGGAATCCGCATCGGCGAAGACATACAGCTCGCCGCCGCGTGCGCGGACTTCCTGCATGTTGGACTTCAGCTTTTCCAGCAGTTCGTCGTGCGGCGCGATGGTGATGACGGGCATGGCGTCGGTCACCAGGGCCAGCGGGCCGTGCTTGAGTTCGCCGGCGGGATAGGCCTCGGCGTGGATGTAGCTGATTTCCTTCAGCTTCAACGCGCCTTCCAGGGCAATCGGATAATGCATGCCGCGCCCGAGAAACAGGGCGTTTTCCTTGCTGGCGAAGCGCTCTGCCCAGGCGATGATCTGCGGCTCGAGCGCCAGCACGGCGGATACGGCAGCCGGCAAGTGGCGCAGGGACTTGATGGCCTGCTCTTCGGCAGCGGCATCCAGGCGGCCGCGCGTCTGGGCCAGCGCCAGGGTCAGCAGGTACAGCGCGGTCAGCTGGGTGGTGAAGGCCTTGGTCGAGGCCACGCCGATCTCCACCCCCGCGCGGGTGATGAAGGCCAGCTTGCATTCGCGCACCATGGCGCTGGTGGCCACATTGCAGATGGTCAGGGTGTGCTCCATGCCCAGGCTGCGGGCGTGCTTGAGCGCCGCCAGGGTATCGGCGGTCTCGCCGGACTGGGAGATGGTGACCACCAGGGTGCGCGGATCGGGCACGCTGGTGCGGTAGCGGTATTCGCTGGCGATCTCCACATCGACGGGAATGCCGGCCAGTGATTCGATCCAGTAGCGTGCCGTCAGGCCGGCGTAGTAGCTGGTGCCGCAGGCCAGGATCAGCACGCGGTCGATCGCCCGGAACACGGCATGCGCCCCGTCGCCGAACAATTCCGGCATGATCGCATCGATGTCCTGCAGGGTGTCGCCCACGGCGCGCGGCTGCTCGAAGATTTCCTTCTGCATGAAATGGCGGTAGGGGCCGAGCTCGGCCTCGCCGGTGTGGACCTGGACCGTGTGCACGGCCCGCTCCACGGCCTTGCCCTGGACGTCCGCCACCCATACCCGCGCCAGCTGCAGGTCGACCACGTCGCCGTCTTCCAGGTACATGATCTGGTCCGTGGTGCCGGCCAGCGCCAGGGCATCGGAAGCGAGGTAATTGCCGTCCTTGCCGCACCCCACGACCAGCGGCGAGCCCTGGCGGGCGCCGACCACGCGGTGCGGTTCCTCGGCGCAGAATACCGCGATGGCGTAGGCGCCTTCGAGGCGGCGCACGGCCTGCTGCACGGCGCCATACAGGTCGCCATCGTACAGATGGTCCACCAGGTGGGCGATGACTTCGGTGTCGGTCTGGCTCTGGAACGCGTAGCCGGCGGCCTGCAGTTCGGCGCGCAGGGCGTCATGATTCTCGATGATGCCGTTGTGCACCAGCGCGATGCGCGGCGCCCCCTGGTCCGGTCCCGAGAAATGCGGGTGCGCATTGTGTGTCAGTGGCGCCCCGTGGGTGGCCCAGCGGGTGTGCGCGATGCCGGTCAGGCCCCGGACGCCGTCCTGCTCGGCCTGCGCCGCCAGTTCGGCCACCCGCTGGGTGCTGCGCACCCGCTGCAGGCCCGTGCCCGTGTGCACGGCCACGCCGCAGGAGTCATAGCCGCGGTATTCCAGCCGGCGCAGTCCTTCGAGCAGGACGGGAACGATGTTGTGCTGCGCCACGGCGCCGACAATGCCACACATGGAGGATGCTCCTGGTTCGTGAGGGGATGCCGGTCCGGGCCGGATGAAGGCAGGACCGGTTTTTTGCGCTATTGTGACCTTGAGGACAAGAAATATGAATTCTTTTTAACGCCTATAATGAAACCAGATTTCATGTGATATGGATGATGAAATATGATTTCATAAAATATGGTCGTATGAAATAAATGATATGAAAACCAGGGATATCCTGGCTTCTTACTTGCCCTTCCTCACGCCTGTTGCGTCCCGGAAACAACTCCATGCCCGCCCCCGAACTCGACGACCTGGACCGCCGCATCCTGGATACCCTACAGCAGGACTGCGCCCTCAGCAACCAGCACCTGGCCGAACGCGTGCACGCCTCTCCGCCGACCTGCCTGCGGCGGGTGCGCCGCCTGGTCAGGGCCGGCATCATCCAGCGCCGGGTGGCCATCCTGGACCCCGCCCTGATGGGTGCGGCCCTGACCGTCCTGATCGAGGTCACCCTGGACGCCCAGGCCGCCGCGCAGGCCGACGCCTTCGAGGCCCAGCTCCTGGCCGAACCCGCCATCCAGCAGTGCTACCGGGTCAGCAGCGGGCCCGATTTCGTGCTGATCGCCCTGGTGGCTGACATGGCGGCCTACCAGGCCCTGGCACTGCGCTGCCTGACGGGCGACCCGCGCGTGCGCAACGTGCGCAGCTTCTTCGCCACACAGCGCAGCAAGTTCGACACTCGGATTCCGCTGGCCCTCTGATCCACAATTACATTGACCTGGCCGGCCCGTCATGCGATACTTTCTGATTGCCTGTTTTCTGACCTTCTGACCTCGGTTTCGCACCAGTTGCGCCGTTTGGGTTGATTCGGTCGGCACATGCGACTGATTCTTGCCCGGCAGACATCCGCGGCAGCAACCCAGCGGGGACAATCCTTCGATCCCCGCGGCACACCGCCCGCACTCGCGGGCGCAAGGAAACCCATGTCCTTCGACTCCCTGGGGCTCGCCCCCCGGCTCGTGGCTGCCTTGAGCAGCCTCGGCATCGACACGCCCACCTCCGTCCAATCGGCCGCCATCCCCCAGGCGCTCGCCGGCCATGACCTGATGGTGTCCTCGCAAACGGGCAGCGGCAAGACCGCGGCCTTCATGCTGCCCGCCCTGCAGCGCCTGAGCCACCGCGCCGGCGCGGGCGGACGCGGCGTGCAGGTCCTGGTGCTGGCACCCACGCGAGAACTCGCCATGCAGGTCGCCGATGCAGCCCGTTCCTACAGCAAGCAGATCGATGGCCTGCGCATTGCCACCGTGGTCGGCGGCATGCCCTACGGCGCCCAGATCAAGTCCCTGTCGCGCCGGGTGGATGTCCTGGTCGCCACGCCGGGCCGCCTGATCGACCACCTGCAGGCACGCCGCGTGAACCTGTCCACCGTCCAGACCCTGGTGCTGGACGAGGCCGACCGCATGCTCGACATGGGCTTCATCGAAGACATCGAAACCATCGTCCGCAGCACGCCGGCCGAACGCCAGACGCTGCTCTTCTCGGCCACGCTGGACGGCACGGTCGCCCACCTGGCGGCAAACCTGATGCGCGACCCGAAACGCATCGAGATCACCACGCATCGCCAGAAGCACGCGAACATCACCCAGCACCTGCTGTACGCAGACGACAAGGCCCACAAGCTGCGCCTGCTGGATCACCTGCTGCGCGACGCCAGCCTGGACCAGGCCATCGTCTTCACCGCCACCAAGCGCGGCGCCGACGACCTGGCCGACCACCTGAGCGACATCGGTTTTTCCGCCGCCGCCCTGCACGGCGACATGAACCAGCGCCAACGCACCCGCACCCTGGGCCTGATGCAGAAAGGCCAGGTGCGCGTCCTGGTCGCCACCGATGTGGCCGCGCGCGGCATCGACGTGCAGACCATCAGTCATGCCGTGAACTACGACCTGCCCCTGCAGGCCGAAGACTACGTGCACCGCATCGGCCGCACCGGCCGCGCCGGTCGCGACGGCCAGGCCATCACGCTGGCCGTGCACGCCGAACGCCACAAGGTTCGCCGCATCGAGCACTTCATCGGCCAGGCCATTCCCACGGAAACCATTCCCGGCCTGGAACCCCAGCGGTCCGTGCGGCCCACCTACAAGGACAAGCCCGCCCGAGGCGCACGTCCGCAAGGCGGCAAGCCGTGGCACAAGGACGGCCCTGCTGCAGGCGCCGCGCCGCGTGCCCGCAAGCCCTGGCAACAGGACGCAAGGCCGGGCGACGATACGCGGCCGGCCCGCGCCCGCAAGCCGCACGACAAGTCATGGAGACAAGACGCCCAGGCTGCCGACGGTGCCCGCCCGGCGCGCGCCGCCCGCAAACCCTGGGAACAGGACGCACCGGCCTTTGCGCGCCCCGAGCGCGGCGAGGGTCGCCCGAGCTTCCATCCCAAGGCCGATCGCGCACCGCGCCAGGGCCGTGACGGCGATGCGCCGCGCGCCGCCCGCCCCGCCGGCAAGGTCGGCGCCAAGTCGTCCTTCAAGCGCTAGGCCCGCCAGGAACAGGGACGCACGCAACGCCCCCGCTTCGCCTGATCCAGGCAACCGGCGCCCGGTGGTTTCACCCGGGCGCCTGCAAGACCGCCCCGGCTTTCGCCGGGGCTTTCTTTTGCGGCTTCTCCCCACCTCGCGCCTGGAAAGGCACTCGGATTCGTCCGGGCACAGGGCAGTCCGCAGGGACTGACCTGTGCCCAGACTCATCCTGTTATGCTTCGCCCATGATTGAACTGGCTGCCGTCCATATCCCCTCGGGCCTGCCCGAACCCGATGCCGAAGCGCGCGCTCATGGCGCCCGCGTCCAGGCCATGCTCGTGGAGCGCATCCGCGACGCCGGCGGCTGGCTGCCGTTCGAACGCTGGATGGAAGCCGCGCTGTACGCCCCCGGCCTGGGCTACTACAGCGCGGGCAGCACCAAATTCCACCACGAAGGCGATTTCACCACTGCCCCCGAAACCAGCCCCCTGTTCGGCCAGGCGCTCGCACGCCAGGTCGCCCAGGTGCTCCAGGCCAGCCAGTCCGTCCGCGTCCTGGAGTTCGGCGCCGGTTCGGGCGCCCTGGCCGCCGCGCTGATTCCCGCCCTGGGCGATCTGGGATTCGAAGTCGAATACGAGATCCTGGAACTGTCCGCCGACCTGCGCGCCCGCCAGCAGGACCGCCTGTCGGCCTGGGCCGGACGGGTGCGGTGGCTGGACGCGCTGCCGGACTCCTTCAGCGGCTGCGTGGTCGCCAACGAAGTCCTGGACGCCATGCCCGCCGTCCTGTTCCGCTGGAATGCCGCAGGCATGGCGGAACTGCTGGGCGTTGCCCTGGACGCTCGCCCGGAAGCCGTCTCGCCCTTCCGCTGGGCGGTGCGGGAAGCACCGCCGTCCACCATGGCCGCCCTCTCTTCCCGCATGCCGCCCCTGCCCGGCTATCAATCGGAAATGAATCCGCAGGCCGAGGCCTGGGTGCGCGATCTCGGCCGCTGGCTGCAGCGGGGGGCGGCCCTGCTGATCGACTACGGTTTTCCGCGTGCCGAGTACTACCACCCCCAGCGCCTGCGCGGCACGCTGATGTGCCACTTCCGCCATCATGCCCACGACCAGCCGCTGATCCTGGCCGGCCTGCAGGACATCACCGCACACGTCGATTTCACCGCCATGGCGGATGCCGCGCTGGATGGCGGCCTGGAAGTCCTGGGCTATACGTCCCAGGCGCGCTTCCTGATGAATGCCGGCCTGACGGACCTGATCCACGCGCCAGGCAGCGATCCGGCGCTGCGCGCGCGCCAGCTGACCGCCCTGAACACGCTGCTGTCCGAAGCGGAAATGGGCGAACTGTTCAAGGTGATGGCGATCGGCCGAGGCCTGGATGCGCCCCTGCTGGGCTTCACGCGCGGAGACCGGCGGGACCGCCTGTAGGGACTAGGCCACCTTCAGGCCGAAGCTGTTCATCAGCCGCCGCGTGGCGAAATCCGGCCGCCCGCCCGTGAACAGCGCGGCATCGTTTTCTTCCGGATGCCAGGCATCGGCGCGGGGCGGCAGCAGGCTGCGGGCGCGCCGCGCGATGGCCTCGGCCGGATCCAGCCAGTCGACGGGCCAGGGCGCCAGCCGGCGGAACACGTTGGCCATGAAAGGGTAATGCGTGCATCCCAGCACCACGATGTCGGTGCGGGCCCCGCCGTCATCCACGAAGCAGGCCGCGATTTCAGCGCTGACGGCCTCGTCGCTCACCGGCAGGCCGCGCACATAGGCTTCCGCCATGCGTGCCAGCCGGGGCGACCCCACCAGGGTCACGTGGCACCGGGACGCAAAGGACTGGATCAGGCCGTGGGTGTAGTCACGCTGCACCGTATTCGGCGTGGCCAGCACCGATACGCGCCCCGACCGCGTGCGCTCGGCCGCGGGCTTGATGGCCGGCACGGTGCCGACGAAGGTCATGTCCGGATAGGCCGAGCGCAACGCCGCACCCGCCACGGTGAACGCCGTATTGCAGGCGATGATGCAGAGTGCCGGCTCGTGATCGCGCAACAGGTTCGCGAACAGCCCCACGATCCGGTCCCGCAGGGCAGCCTCGGACCAACCGCCATAGGGAAATCCGGCATCGTCGGCCACATAGAGGAAGCGCCGCTCGGGCATCAGCACGCGGGCCTCGCGCAGGACGGTCAGGCCGCCAATCCCGGAATCAAAGACGAGGACGGGCCGGTCCTGGTCGGCGTTCAGTTCGGGCATGAATGCACTGTTCAGGGTCGAAAAGAAGGATTGTCCTCTTTTTTTCGCCGGCCGGATTTCCCCCGCCGTCAGAAGGCGTGGCTCAGCCGGATGCGCAGCCCATGGTCGCGCACGCCGCCGCCCAGGCGGCCGGCGTAGCCGATCTCCAACCGCGTCGTCCGCGTGCGCGCCAGGCTGGCCCGCGCCTCGAGCCGCAGGGAATCGCGCGCCGCCGGCGTACCCGAGACCTCGAAATCCGGTCCGCCCGCATACGCCAGCTGCGTTTGCGGGCTCAGGCTGCCCCAGGCATGAACCCAGCCCGCACCCGCGGCCAGGTCCAGGTTGCCGGCGCCGGTTTCCAGGGACCAGCGCGCGCGCACGCCCAGCGACGTCTCGGTGCTCGAGGCCCGGCCGGCGCGGCCCGACAGCGCTGCGTCGCCGTCCTCATCGAAGCCGCCCACGTGCTGCCAGGATTGCGATGCCTGCACATAGGGCTCGACTTCCGCCGCACCGAATGCCGACGCGTGCCCGAATTCGGCAAACACCTGCGTCGTCGAGCCGCCATAGCGCGCAGTCTGCCGCCCGAGGCCCGCCACATCCACTTCACGGCGCGTGTCCGCCACTTGCCAGGATTGCCCCACCCCGCCACGCAGGCGCCAGGGCCCCGAAGCCACGCCACCGTAGGCCAGCACATGGTAGCCGTCCAGCGTCGCTTCGTTATGCCCCTCGGCCCGCACGCGCGACCGCGTGTAGCCGAATGCCACGCCTGCCCGCGCGCCTGTCGGCCAGGCCACATCGCGGCCGATCATCAGGCCGGTGGCCCAGCGGTTCGCATCCTGGGATACGCCATCCCCGTCATGCCGGCTCCAGGCCGTCATCGCCCGGCCCCACAGACCGTTTCCGTCCCGGGCGCCCGGACGGCCCGCCGCCCATGGACAGGCGGCCCATGGCCTCGTCGCGCACCAGGCGCACATCCTCGAACATCATCGTGCGCGCGGTCGCATGCAGCTCGCCCGACAGCTGGTCGTACAGGCCCGGCGCCTGGCCGGCATCACGCAGGTCGATCAAGGCTTCGTAGGGCACGGCGCCCGCACCCATGGACTCGATCGCGCCCGCCGCGCTGCGCTGGTTGGCCGTGCGTCCCAGGGCGGCGAAGCGCGTGGCGTTGCGATCCACGGCCACATTGAACTGCCCCGGCGCGGGCTGGAGCAGGCTCAGGTCGGCGAAGACATAGTCGTCGCGCACCCCTGCGAAGCCCGGCCCGACGACTGCGCCGCCCACCGTCATGAAGGACATCGAGCGCCCGAGAGACCCGCCCCGCAACCCCAGGATCCGGACCTCGCCCCCCTGCAGATCGGCATTCCCCTGCACATCCAGCCGATCGGAAAGGCCCGCGCCATCGATCTCGATCTCCAGCACAGAACCGGGCGCCTGGACGTAATCGCCCGCCACCGTCAGCGTGCCGATCGAATTGCCCGGCGCCACCCGCCCGAACACCCGGGTCGGGCCGACCGTGCCGATACCGCCCAGCGTTCCGCCGGACTGCACCGTGAATGCCGACTGTCTCGTATCCCCATTGACCGACAACCGGCCGCCTTCCACGACCGTATCGCCCGTATACGTATTGGCGCCGTCCAGGTACAGCGTGCCTGCACCCGCCTTGACCAGCCCGCCATCGCCTTCGATATCGTTGCCGAACCATGAATCGTGCCCGCGCGTATCGGCGCGGAACATCGGGGCAAAGCCGTCTGCGCCAAACTCGCCCGGCCCCCGGACTGCCCGGCCCAGGTCCAGCAGGCCGCGTCCGTAGATGTCGTGATTGCCATACAGCCCGCCATCGTTCGTGGTCGTGAGGATGACTTCGATGATCTGCCGCGCGCTCATGTAGGGAAAGGCCTGGCGCAGCACGGCCGCCGCACCCGCCACCACGGGGGCCGCCATCGAAGTGCCGTTCATCGTGACGTAGTAGCCGTTGGCCGGGTCGGGATGGGTGGACCAGATCGGGGCGCCGGCCGCGTCGCCGTCTCCACCTGGCGCGGCCAGGCACCACATCGCCGCCTGACCGCAACGGTTGCTGTAGCTGGCGATCTCGCCCGACGGCCCCACGGAGACCACGGTCAGCATGCTGCCGCCCAGGTCGGAGAAATCCAGGCTGCTCACGCGGGGATCGCTGAAATCGACGATGGTGTATTTCGCCGGATCATAAAGATCCGTCGTGGCCTCGTCGTCCAGGAATCGGAACATCGGATCGATGCCGCCCGGCTTGCCGATGAAGAAGTCCGGCGTGATCAGGTGATACATGCCATAGCCCGATGCGTGCGAGGCCTGATCCTTGTATTCCCGGTAGTCGTTGCCGGCCGCGAACACCATCAGCACATCGGCCGCTGCGGCACGCCGCAATGCAGCCACCTGAGTCTGCAAGTCCCCCAGCGGCACCAGCTGGTATTTCAGCAGTTCGGGATGCGCAGACACATTGTCCCAATAGCCCGGATTCGGGCTGCCGTCGGGCAGACTGACAGGCGGCGTGCCGTCTGGCCCGTAGCTGCCGTTCAGCACCTTGGCGCCCCGGCTGATGGCATAGTCCATGCCCACCCAATCGACGTCGGTATCGATCCGCACCCCCAGCAGCCGGGCGCCGTAGGCCACGCCATGCATCTGCACGCCATCGCGCGCCGCCGCGATGATGCCGGCCACGTGGGTGCCGTGCCCTGAAATCAGGCCCGTGTCCTCGTCCCGCTCCGTATCCGCATAGTCCCAGGCTGCCTGGCCGGGCTGGAAGTTCCATCCTCCGGCCACGCGGCCGGCGAATTCCGGGTGCCGGGCATACAGCCCGGAATCCAGCACCGCCACCAGCACGCCCTTGCCGGTCAGGCCGCGCGCGTAGGCGTACTGGGCGCCGATCGCTTCGAGCGCTCCGCTGCGGCGGAATTCCGCATCCACGAAACTGGCCGGGTCGAACAGGAAATCTCCGGGCGCTGCCAACGCGGCAGCCGACATTCCCAGCCCGGCGAGCAAGGCGGGCAAGCGCCGCCTTGCGCGGACGGGACGCCGCCACGGGCGGAATCGCGCAGGGAAAGAAACAGCGTCGGCATGGCGAGCGGATCGCGGAAATGGCGGCATGGGTCAGTCCGTGATGAGCGACAGGCCGGAGGTCGGCGCGAGGCGATGGCATTCTTGCACGAACCGGGCCGCATCCGAATCCGAGTAAACCCGCGATCATCGCAAGGTCTTGGCAGTGTTGCCGCAACGCCCGGCCGCTGCCGCACGCACGCCGCACCCTTGCCCCCGGGCTTTATGGCCCCAGGTGCTCAGGCTCCGGTCCGCAGCCTTTCCAGGGCCTGCAGCCGTGCCACGCACAGGGCATCGCGGATACGCGCAGCGTCTCCGCCCGCCGCCCGGGCGATGGCGCCGGCATCCACCGCGCGCACCGCCGCCTGCCGCTGCATCCACACCGCGGGATCGACGCCTTCCAGCACGCAGCCGGCCGCCGCCAGCAACGCCTCGAAGCGCTCGGGGCGGCGCAGCGCATCGCAGGATTCCAGCAGCGCGAGCCAGGCGGCAGGGCCATCGGATTCCGCGGCATGCGGCAGGCGTTCGAGCACGCCCGGCAGCAACCTGGCCAGGTCGCGGCAGGCGGAAGGCGCCCGCAACCGGTCCTGCAGGCTGGGAGCCGAACACCTGCAAAGCAGCGCATACCGCCCTGCCAGGTCCAGGCCCCGGGTCGCGCCCTGCGCCAGGCCGGCGGCCACGTCGGCCCGCCACACCAGGCCCGGGGCGACCCGTTCCAGGGCACCGCTTTCGTCCAGGACGTCCAGCATGCGGCCCGGATGGTCTGTCATCAGCCCCTTGGCGAATTCCTGCCAGATGCGTTCGGGCACCAGGGCATCGACCTCGCCGTCGCGCACCAGCGCACGGCAAAGCTCCAGGGTTTCCGGGGCAATGGAGAAATCATGGAAGCGGGCGGCGAAGCGCGCCAGGCGCAGCAGGCGCACGGGGTCTTCGACGAAGGCCGGCCCCGTGTGGCGCAACACGCGGGCGCGCACGTCGGCCACCCCGCCCAGGGGATCGACCAGCGTGCCATCGGACGCCAGCGCAATGGCATTGACCGTGAGATCGCGGCGGCGCAGGTCGTCTTCCAGGGTGACGTCGGGCCCCGCATGGAACACGAAGCCCCGGTAGCCCCGGCCGGACTTGCGTTCCGTGCGCGCCAGCGCGTATTCCTCGCGCGTGCGCGGATGCAGGAACACGGGAAAGTCCCCGCCCACCGGCGTGAAGCCGCGCGCCGCCATGATTTCGGGGCTGGCGCCCACGACCACCCAGTCGCGGTCGCCCGCCTGCAGGCCCAGGAGGCCGTCGCGCACCGCGCCGCCGACGATGTAGACATCCAGCCCGGCGACGGCCGGGTCATCCTGCGCAGCGAAGAGCGCGGTCACGGCAGGGCCGTCCGTGTCCCGGACATGGGATTGACGGTGCCCAGGCGCGCCTTCAGCGAATCGGGACGACCCGAGAACAGCATCGAGTAGTACACCGCATTGGACAGGACGTTCTTCACGTACAGCCGCGTCTCGGTGAAAGGAATGGTCTCGGCGAAGATCGCGCCTTCGACCGGCGTCAGGAGCTGGGAACGCCAGCGCTTGGGCCGGCCCGGCCCGGCGTTGTAACCCGCCGTGGCCAGCAGTTCGGAGCCGTTCAGATCCTGCAGGACCATGTTCAGGTAGTTGGTGCCCAGGATCGTGTTGGTGTCGAAATCATTGACCTGGCTGAGCTTGAAGTCCTTCAGGCCGATCTTGCGGGCCACGTGCCGCGCGGTGGCCGGCATCAGCTGCATCAGGCCCGAGGCACCGACGTGCGAACGGGCGTCGGTGATGAAGCGCGATTCCTGGCGGATCAGCCCGTAGACCCAGGCGGGGTCCAGGTCGATCTGGCGCGCCTTGGCGGCCACCTGGCCTTCGAAGGGCGCGATGAAGCGCTGGCTGAAGTCGGCCACGCTGCGCGTCAGCAGGGATGTGTTCACCACCCGGTCGTAGATGTGCTGCTCGCGGGCGAACTCGGCCGCGCCCCGCAACTGGGCATCGTTCATGCCTCGCAGGGCGAAATTCCATTCGGGCACGGCTTCCTTGCGCCAGCCCAGCTCGAACAGCGCCACGGCACGCCGCAAGCCGGGGTTGGCCCGCGCCTGGGCGATCCAGCCGGGATCCAGGGGACCGGGCTGGGGCGGCAGGGAAGGCGCGCGGCCCAGTTCCTCGGTGGCGAGCAGGCCGTAGAAGCCTTGCTCGCTGGCGATGGATTCGTAGTACTGGCGCGCGGCTTCGGCATTGCCCTGGGCCGCCAGGGCGCGGCCATACCAGTAGCGCCAGACGGGTTCGTCGGCCTGCCGCGCGGTCATCTTGCGGATGGCCGTGGCCACCCGGTTCCAGTCGATCGGGGCGGCGCGCAATTCGGCCCGGACTTCCCAGGCATGGTTGTAGTCGGTCATCGGCACGAAGCCGGACTGGCGATACCAGCGCGCGGCTTCGGGGTCGACGTTCAACGCGGCCACCAGGCCGAACTGCCCCCAGACCCATTGCAGGTCGGCCTTCGGCATCCAGCCTGCCCAGTGTTCCTGGATGTAGCGGGCGGCCTCGGGCCGGTCGTCGCTGCGCGCCAGGCGCGACAGGGCGATGGCGGCCAGCTCGAAATCGACGGCCGCGCGCGGCTGGCCGCGGGATTCCAGCCACTTCCGGGGATTCTTCATCAGGGCGGCATACTGCACCATGGCGGCGTCGTCGAACACCACGCCGGCCATCCGGTCCGCATGGTTCTGCTTGCCCGTTTCCAGGATGTCGCGCAGCAGGCCGTTCAGTTCCTTGCGGCTGAGGACGTGGTCCGACGCGACCTGGTCCAGCATGTCCCAGCAATCGGCGGTGGGTCGGAACGCATCCAGGACCTCGGACGACCGGGCCCGCTTGCCGCTCTGGTGGCGCGCCAGCAGCAGGGCGCAGCGCACCGACGCCGAAGGATCGTCCACTGCCGGAACCCGCAGGGCCTGGGCATAGTCGCCGGCCCGCGTCGACGCAAGAATCCATTCGGCGCGGATGCGTTCATCGAGATAGGTGCCGGCCGCATCGGCCAGGAACTGGCGCACCTCGGTGTCGGGAACGGGGCGGGCGCGGTCCTGCAGCCGGTTGAGCAAGGCCCAGTAGCGCGGGTACAGGCCCAGCACCGGATCGGCGGCAGCCTGCGGCGCCAGCCGGTCGACGTCGGCCCAGCGCCGTTTCTGGACGGCCTCGTAGGCGTCCAGGACGGCCTGGCGTGCCGCGGGCGGCACCACCACCGGCGCGGGCGTTTCGGGAGTCGGGGCCGTGGGCGCCGCGGGGGCAGCGGGTGCAGCAGTTTCCGGCGCGGCCAGCGCGACGCTTGGCGCTTCGCCCGCCTGCTGCTCGGCAGCGGTAGGCGCCTGGGCGCCTGCGCAGCCCGCCAGCCCCAGCAGCGCCGCCAGGCCCCAGGCCAGAGCACCCAGACGCGGCCGGGACGAGGCCGGCCCTGCATCCCCCGCGAATCCCGGATATCCTATGAAACTTCGCCCCATCGCCGACAACCCCGCGAACCAGTCACCACATGAATCAGAATGCACAGGATAACGCAGCCGCCCTGCGGACGCGACTCAAGCGGCTCCGCGCCGAAATTCCTTCCCAGGACCGCGACCGGGGCGCACTGCTGATCCGCGGCCGCCTGTACACCTGGCTTGCCACCAGCCGGACCCGCCTGCGCGAATCGGGCCGCCCCGATGTCCGCCACATCGCGGCATTCTGGTCCATGGCCGAAGAGCCTGCCCTGCAGGCCCTGCTGTGCCAATGGGCGGAAGACGAAACCCTGACCGTATCGCTGCCTGTGGTCGTCACGCCCGGCGCACCGCTGCAATTCCGCGCCTGGACCCCGGATACCCCCATGAAACCGGGGGCCTACGGCATCCTGGAACCCGAAGGCCCCGACGCCCCGGCGCCCGACGTGGTGCTGGTGCCCACGCTGGGCTACACCCGCCAGGGCGATCGCCTGGGCTACGGGGGCGGCTACTACGACCGGACCCTGGCCGCACTGAAGGCGTCCGGCCACGCATTCACGACGATCGGCATCGCCTGGGCCAGCGGCGACCTGAGCGGCCAGCCCTACGCGCCCGCCGCGCACGATGTCCGGCTGGACGCGGTCCTGACCGACAAGGGCTGGGCCGTGCCGGCCCCCGAACTGTAGGGTCCGGCGCGCGGGCGGGCCGCACGCGGGTCATCTCCAGGCCCGCGCCCGCACGAAAGGCCGAACTCAGGCGTCGAGCCCCAGGTTGGCGCAGATCTGCGCTACCGCATCGGCATTGTTCAGGGTATAGAAATGCGCCCCCGGCGCGCCCTGCTCCAGGAGCCGCGCCGTCAGCCGCGTCACCACGTCGATGCCGAAGGCGCGGATGGATGCCTTGTCGTCGCCGAAATCCTGCAGGCGCAACCGCATCCAGCGCGGGATTTCCGCCCCGCACATCGACGAGAAACGCGCCAGCTGGGTGTAATTGGTCACCGGCATGATGCCCGGCGTGATGGGGACGTCCAGCCCCTGCGCGCGCACCCGATCGACGAAATCGAAATAGGCATCGGGGTTGAAGAAATACTGGGTGATGGCGCCGCTGGCCCCGGCCCGGACCTTGTCCACGAAATGCCGCAGATCGGATTCCGCGCTCTCGGCCTGGGGATGCATCTCGGGGTAGGCGGCAACCTCGATGTGGAAGTGATCGCCGTAATGCTCGCGCACGAAGCGGACCAGATCGACGGCGTGATGCAGTTCGCCCGTGTCGCCCCCCATGCCCGAGGGCAGATCGCCGCGCAAGGCGACCAGGCGGCGGATGCCGCGCGCCCGGTAGTCGTCCAGGATGACGCGCAGATCGGCACGCGTGGCGCCGATGCACGACAGGTGCGGCGCCACGTCGACGCCCAGGTTCTGCAGCATCTGCACCGTGTCGGCCGTGCCCGTGCGGGTGGATCCGCCCGCGCCGAAAGTCACGCTGACGTAGGCCGGCCGCAGGGCCGCCAGCCGCTTGGCGGAACGCACCAGGCGCTCCTGGGCGGCGATGTCGCGCGGCGGGAAGAATTCCAGGCTGATGGAATCGTGCATGCGCCCCCCCTGACCCGGTCCGCTCATGATGCCAGCAGCCCTGCCAGGGCCGTGGACACGATGCTGTAGACGATCGCGCCGATCACCGCCCACCAGAAACCGTCCACCTGGAAGCCTTTCAGGATGGAGCCGGCGAACCAGAACACCAGGGCGTTCAGCACCAGCAGGAACAGGCCCAGGGTGACGATGGTCAGCGGCAGGGTCAGCAGGATCAGCAGCGGCTTGACCACGGCATTGAGCAGGCCCAGCACCAGCGCGGCGATCAGGGCCGAGCCGAACGAAGCCACGGTGATGCCGGGCAGGATGTAGGCCACGACCAGCAGGGCCACGGCATTCAGGATCCAGACGAGCAGCAGCATGATGGAACTCCCGGAAGGATAGGAATCGGGGGCGCCCCGCCCCCGGCGCGCCGGAGGCGGGGCGAACTGCGATCAATAGCGATAGTGGTCCGGCTTGAACGGGCCGGCGACCGGCACACCGATGTAGTCGGCCTGCTTCTGCGTCAGCTGCGTCAGGCGCACGCCCAGCTTCTTCAGGTGCAGGCGGGCAACTTTCTCGTCCAGGTGCTTGGGCAGTACGTAGACCTGTCCGGTCTGGTACTGGTCGCCGCGCGTGAACAGTTCGATCTGGGCGATGGTCTGGTTGGTGAACGAAGCCGACATCACGAAGGACGGGTGGCCGGTGGCGCAGCCCAGGTTCACCAGGCGGCCCTTGGCGAGCAGGATCACGCGCTTGCCGTCCGGGAAGATGATGTGGTCCACCTGCGGCTTGATTTCTTCCCAGGGCAGGTCTTCGACCGAGGCGACGTTGATCTCGCTATCGAAGTGGCCGATGTTGCAGACGATGGCCTGGTCCTTCATGCGGTACAGGTGGTCGCGGTCGATGACGTGGTAGTTGCCGGTGGCCGTGACGAAGATGTCGGCCTGCTCGACCACGTCCGGATCGTTCAGGTCCACGACCCGGTAGCCTTCCATCGAGGCCTGCAGCGCGCAGATGGGATCGACTTCCGTCACCCACACCTGGGCACGCAGTGCGGCCAGTGCCTGGGCGCAGCCCTTGCCCACGTCGCCGAAGCCGCAGACGATGGCGATCTTGCCCGCCACCATCACGTCGGTGGCGCGCTTGATGCCGTCCACCAGGGATTCGCGGCAGCCGTACAGGTTGTCGAACTTGGACTTGGTGACCGAGTCGTTGACGTTGATGGCGGGAATCTTCAGTTCGCCGCGCTGCGACATCTGGTAGAGGCGATGCACGCCGGTGGTGGTTTCCTCGGTCACGCCCCGGATCTGCGCCAGCCGCGTGGAATACCATTTCGGATCGCGGGCCAGCTGCGCCTTGATGGCGGCGAACAGCACGCGCTCTTCTTCGTTGCCGGGATTGGCGATGGCCGAGGCGTCGGTTTCTGCCCGCGCGCCCAGGTGCAGCAGCAGCGTGGCGTCGCCGCCGTCATCCAGGATCATGTTGGCCTGCTCGCCCGGCCAATCGAAGATGCGATGCGTGTATTGCCAATAGTCTTCCAGGGACTCGCCCTTGACGGCGAACACCGGCGTGCCGCCGGCGGCGATGGCGGCGGCGGCGTGGTCCTGGGTGGAGAAGATGTTGCACGAGGCCCAGCGGACTTCCGCGCCCAGCGCCTTCAGCGTCTCGATCAGCACCGCCGTCTGGATGGTCATGTGCAGGCTGCCGGCGATGCGCGCGCCCTTCAGGGGCTGCGCGGCGGCGAATTCTTCCCGCGTAGCCATCAGGCCGGGCATTTCGGTTTCGGCGATGGCGATTTCGCGGCGGCCCCAGTCGGCCAGGGCGATGTCGGCGATGACGTAGTCGTGTGCAGTGCTCATGGTGGTCCTGTAGAGCCTGCGCCGGCGAGGGGCGGAACGGCTGCGCCCACCCCGTCCGCGCAGGACGGCGATGGGCGCCGTTTGAAAAGGGATCCCGAGCCTGGCGGCGCGCGCGGGATCCAGCGGATCTCGTCGGCGCACCGGTGCAGCGCCCCTCGGGAAAGTGGAAATTATAGCGTGCGCGCCGGCCAGGCTCAGGGCCCCGGATTCGCGGGAAGCCGCGCCGCCGGCAGGAAGGCGTCGGAGAAGCAGGCCTGTTCGTCGAGACCCCGGCCGATGAACGCCGGCGCCGCCGCCTCGACCATGCGCACCGAGCCGCACAGATAGACCTCGTAGCCGTGCAGATCCGCGAAGTCGGCCAGGATGGCTTCGTGCACCAGGCCGGTGCGCCCCGTCCAGCCGTCATCCCCGGCGGGATCCGACAGCACGGGCACGATGTTGAAGCTGGCGTGTTCGCGCTGCCACCGTTCGCACAGTTCGAGCATGTACAGGTCTTCGCGCCGGCGCACGCCCCAGTACAGTCGCATGGGGCGCGACACGCCGCGCGCAAAGGCGTCTTCCAGGATGCTCTTGACCGGCGCGAAGCCGGTGGCGCCCGCCACGAAGAGAATGGGCAACGGGCTGTCGCGCAGCGTGAACCGGCCCAGCGGGCCCTCGAAGCGCACGGCGTCGCCGACCTTCATGTCCCGGAACACGCGGGTCGTGAAGCGGCCCCCGGGAACGAGTCGGACGTGCAGTTCGATCAGTGCGTCGCCGCGCGGCGGATTCGCGAACGAGAAGGCGCGCCGCTGGCCATCCTCGAGCAGGATATTGATGTACTGGCCCGCCTTGAAATCCAGGACCGCGCCATCGGACGGCCGCAGGACGAGCAGCATCACGTCGGCAGACAGCGGCTCGAGACGCACCACCGAAGCGGTGTATTCCCGTACGGCGAGCGCACCACCGCCCGTGAAGCCCCGGACTTCGACCTCCATGTCGCCACGCGGCACGGCACAGCACATCAGCGCCATGCCCCCGGCCTTCTGGTCTTCGGCCAGCGCGCCCGGACTGCAGGGCCGGTGATCGTAGGCGCCCTGCCGCACGGTGCAGATGCACAGGCCGCAAGCGCCATTGCGGCACTCGTAGGACAGGCCCAGCCCCTCGCGCAGGCCCGCGTCGAGGATGGTCTCGCCCTGGCGCGCCTGGAACTGCACGCTCGCGCCGCCCTCGCCATGCACCACGAGCTGCGCCGGACGCCGCTCGCCGCGACGGAACCGCGGCGGGAACCAGGGCATCAGCGCGAGCAACACCGACCCGCCCACCACCAGGGCCCACACCCAGCCCATCGGCCATTGCGTCATCAATGGAAAGACCGCCATGTAGAACCAGTCGAGCTCCACACTGGTCACGGCCCGGGCCAGGTCGCTGACGCCGCCCTGGCTGTGCACGGGGGCGACGATCGCAAGCGCCAGCAAGGTCGCGGACAACCCGCCGGCAATGGGCCGCGGCGGCATCGTGCGCGCCTTGGGCACCCGCTGGGCATGGATCGACATGACCATCAGCACCACCAGCGGAAGCCCCACGTGCATGAAGGACAACAGGGTGAAGAAACGGTTGCCGACGTGCTCGGCATAGAGGAAATTGCGCATCAGCGCGCCATCGAAGATCGGCAGCCAATCAAGCCATTCGAAGGCCGTCACGGTCGCGTACTGCGCCAGCTGGTCCCAGGGCAGCATGTAGCCGTTGATGCCCGTGGCATAGACCATCCAGATCAGCATCACCCCCGTCAGCCACGAAAACCAGCGGAACCCGCGGAATCGGTCGAAGGCGAAATAGCGCAGCATGTGCAGCGCCATGGTCAGCACCATCGCATCCGAGGCGTAGCGGTGCACGCTGCGCAGGATGCCGCCCAGCCACCACTGCTTCGTGCTCAGCGCGTACACCGAGTCATATGCGTCGGGGATGCCGGTGTCGAAGAACACATACAGGTACAGGCCGCTGCCACCCACCAGCCAGAACAGGAAGAAGGTGATGGCCCCCAGGTGATAGAAGGGATTGACGCGGTCGCCGAACGCGGTGTTGAACAGGCCTTCGACGGACAGGAAGAGCCACTGCAGCACGGCCTGGATGCGCTTGATCATTGGATTTCCCGCGGGCCTGCCGCCGGCTGGAAAATGGCGCGGACCGCCACCACCACGAACAATAGCCCCCCGACGATGGCGATAAGCCCGCCCAGGCCCATCATCCCCATGCCGACCACTTCTCCGGTACTGCGCAGCACCT
The DNA here is from genome assembly GCF_039523555.1 of Castellaniella daejeonensis. NCBI lineage: Bacteria > Pseudomonadati > Pseudomonadota > Betaproteobacteria > Burkholderiales > Alcaligenaceae > Castellaniella > Castellaniella daejeonensis. Next base: position 256,850 of record NZ_BAAAFN010000015.1, on the reverse strand, counting down.
GCTCGGCGCCGGCCACCTTGCGCTGCACCCCATAGCCGCCGGACCAGACCAGCCCGGCGATGTGGATGAGCTGCCCCACGCCGTAGAGCCACGGCTGCCAGGTGGCCATGCGGCCGCTCGGCGCCCGGTAGCCCAGCGCGGGCAGGACGCGGTAGACCACGCCCATGAGCGCCAGGGTCACGCCGACGATGCAGCCGTGGTAATGGGCCGGAATGCGCACGTTGCTGCCGTCGATGAAAATGCCGATCGCGCCGCCCGCCGCGAACACCAGCACGGAGGCCAGCAGCGCCGCGCGCAGCGGCCGCTGCTCGGGGGAACCCAGCCGGGCCGCGGCCACGCCGTAGACCACCGAAAGGCCGATCGGCAGGATGGCGGGGCCGCCGCCCAGGCGCATGGCCCAGGTGAGCACGTCGCGGTGCTCGACGGACGCCACGTGGTGGGCGAGATAGGCATAGGGCGTGACGAAAACCCCCGCCAGCGCCAGGGAGAACATCATCACCGTCACGCGCGGCGTCAGCGCGGAACGCGCGCCGCAGGCGCTGGCCAGCCACAGCCAGGCCACCAGCATCAGCAGGGTCCAGGTGAACTGCAGGGCATGGCCGCCGCCCCAGAACAGGACTTCGTAGTAGGCCTTGCCATGCAGCGCGGTGGGCAGCACGACCCAGGACCAGGCGAAACCGAGCAAGCCGACAGCCGCGGCGACGGCGGCCGCGCTCAGGCCGAAAGCCAGCGCGCCGCGCCCGTCGTAGCGCACGCCCAGCCTGGGCGCCGCCAGCAGGCTGCGCAGCACCAGCAGCGCGGCACCCAGGCCGAACACCGCCAGGCCCGACAGGAACAGCGGCGACTCCAGCACGGGGATATAGTTCGCCATGATCGGCTCGCCCGGATCCAGGAACGGCGCCAGCGCCATGACCAGCGTGCCCGCCGCGGTGATCCACAGCCCCGGCCAGGCCATCCATTGCGCGCGCGCAGTGCCGTACAGGCTCCAGAGCAGTCCGGCCATGGCGACGAACCAGACCAGCACCGACAGATCCACGTGCAGCACCAGGGCAATCCGGAAGAAATCGGCGGCCGGCAGCCACTGGTTCACGACCGGGGTACGCGAAGCCACCAGCAGCACCGAGAACACGCCCGAGCCGATCAGGGCAGCCAGCCCCAGACCGAGCCAGCCGCGCCCCAGCGCAAGGCGCGATTCTCCGACGGCGCCGAGCTGATAGTCTGCGCCCAGGCGCGCCGGCGGCGGCGCGGCGGGGCCGCTTTGCAGGCCCGGCACATGACAGGGATTCGCGCTCATGCTCATTGCAGGACGATGCCTCCTCGGTCAGCATTGAAATCGATCACCAGCACCTGGGCCGGCGCAAGGGAAACCACGGCTTCGCGCTGGTGCGTGTATCCCTGCACCGACTGGCTGTCGTTGAAGCGCACGGCGATCCGGTGCTCGCCCGCCGGCACATCCAGGCGCCGGTACAGGGTGGAGGCGCCGTCGCGCGACAGGCCCGAAGGCGCGGCGGCGTGGCTGAGCACCGTCTGGCCGTCCAGGTCCACCTCGATGTGCACCGGGGAGCGCTCACGCTCGCATTTCATGGCCCCGCGCATGTTGGGCGCCAGCCGGGCCAGTTCCTCGGCGGTATGGGGCCGGCAATCGGCCAGCCGCGCCCCGTGGTGCATGAAGCTGACCTTGATCTGCGCCATGCCGGCAGGCAGGGGGTGGTAGGCCGGCCAGCGCGAGAACACGCCGATCGCCGCCGCGAAACACCCGTACAGCAGGGCCTGGCCCATCCAGCCGAACACACGCCTCATCCTGTCTCCTTGGGGCGGGAACCCGCGGCTTTCCTGTGCGACCGCCATTCGTGGGCGAAGAAGGCCATCATCAGGATGAAAAAGGTGGCGCCCCCGGCGATCTGGATCGGCAAGGTGTAATCGACCCGATAGGCGCCGGTTTCGGGATCGACCACCGTGCACAGGATGCGGATGCGGTCCACCAGGTGGTCGAGCGTGAAATCGGCCCGGCTCATGGACCGCCCGGCAAGCAGCATCTTCAGGGGTTCGCCCAGTTCGCCCGCCGCGACATCCTCGCCGTAGATCTGGCGCACGATGCGCCCGCCGGCATCGAGCACGGACACCTGGAGCACGTGATCGAATCCCGCGGGCGTGGCGACGAAGTCGAAACCGAAGTCCGCCGTCAGGGCGGGCACGATGGCCGCCGGCGGGCTGAGGAATTCCCAGTTGGGCGCCGTGATCCCGTACTGCGCGGCAAAGGCCTTGAGCGCCTGCGGCGAATCCGCGGGCTGGTTGAAGCCGATGCTGACGACATTGAACTGGTTCACGCCCACGCTCTTCTGCAGGGCTTCCACGGCTTCCTGCAATGCCCGGGTGGTGGCGGGGCAGATCTGGAAACAGCCGGTGTAGATGAAGCTGACCAGCAGGGGCTTGCCCCGGAACGAGGAAAGGGCCACCGGGCGGCCCTGGCGATCGAGCAGGACATGATCGCCGACCCGCCGCCCGACCGCCGCCTGGCTGGCCTGCAGGGCCCGGGCAAGGTCCAGCCCTGGTGCTGTGGTGGCCTTCACGGCCGCATCGGCGCGGCCCGGGACCGGCATCATCAATGCCAGCCCTAGACCGCCCAGGACCGCCCCGCGCCGCAGGCGGGAGAGAATCGACGAGACGGATGCCACCCCTGCTCTCCGGTGCCGGGGCTCCTTAGCTCAGGCCCCACAACTGGCTGAGATACTTCCAGTTGATGAAGTAGTACAGAACGAAGGCCAGGAGGAAGACCATGGCCAGCACGAAGGTGCCAGGCGCGACGAACCCGGCCGACCCGTACGTCTGGGCCGCCGCGGTCGGCGCGGCGCGCGGCACCGGGGTGAAATGCGGGCTGACCTGGCCGGCATCGAGCCGCTTGCCGAACAGCAGGGAGCCGATCACGAGATAGACGAAGAGCGCGCCGCCGATGATGGCGACGACCCCGCCGATGCCCACCAGCCCCATCATCAGGTAGGCCGAACCCGGCCATTCATAGGCCAGCGCGTGGCCGCTGAAGGCCATGTCCCAGTGGCGGCGGGACACGCCCAGGGTGCCGGCGCCCATCATCACCAGGCAGAAGAAATACATCGCGAAGCCGAAGAGGTAGGGCTGGATCCGCGCCAGGCCGGGCGAAACGATTTCGCGCCTGAACAGCACCGGGATCAGGAAATAGGTCAGGCCCATGAAGGTCAGCGTCGACCCGACGACGACGGTCGCGTGGAAATGACCGGGCACGTAGATGGTGTTGTGGATCAGCAGGTTGAGCTGCTCGGTGCCCATCATCACGCCGGAAATACCACCCAGGAACCCGAAGCCGACCAGCGAGATGAACACGCTGGAGAACACCGGGTTGCCCCAGGGCGCCTTGCGCAGCCATTCGAACAGGCCCTTGTTGTAGCCCCGGGCGCGCTGCGCGACTTCCATGGCGCCGGGAATCGACAGGGCATGGATCATCGAGGCCAGCACGGCGAAATACATGAAATAGCTGGTGTTGACGATTTTCCATTCGGTGCTGACGCCCGGATCGGCCAGGATGTGGTGAGCGCTGGCAAGCTGCAGGAACAGGATGTACAGCAGGAAGGCGCCGCGGCTGACGCGCTCGGACATGGGCTTGGCACCGAAGGCGATCGCCGCCACGGCATACCAGATCGAGATGTGGGCCGCCACGTTGATCTGCTGGGACGAATGGCCCAGCGCCCACCAGATCACCCGGTACACCAGCGGGTCGACGTTCTTCAGCACGCCGACGGACATGAAGAAGGTGGGGATCAGGATGATGGCGCCGGACAGCAGGGTGAAGACGGCGATGATCGCGGCCGTCATCGCGCCGAACGTCACCAGGGGCACCGAGCCTTCGTAGGTCTTTTCCCGCTTGGCGACGACCATCGTGCCGAAGAACACGCCGCAGGCAATCAGCGCGCCGACGGCGAACACGATCAGGCCGAGATAGAACGACCAATGGGCCATCATGGGCACATAGGACGTCATCATCACGCTGGAATCGCCCCGGAACACGGCGATGTTGTTGATCACGGCGCCCGCGAGCATGAGCGCATAGGCGAGCCATGCGAGCCGCGGGGTGGCGATGCGGCAGCGCAACAGGGTCGATGCGGCGAAATACAGCACCGCGATCTCGAAAAAGAGCATCCAGTAGATCAGCATGTCGAGGCCGTGCGCGGTGAGCACCATGTAGAAGGTGTCGGCGGGCAGCCAGTGCACGGCGGGCCAGCGGGTAAGCACCACGCCGATGGCCAGCAGGCCCCCGACGAGCAGCGCCACGATGGCCGTGACGGCGTTGATCTTGATGAGTTTTTCGGCCTGGTCCTCGAACTGCAGTCCCGAGCGCGGACACGTGCGATAAGTGGTATGGGTGGCCATATCGATCCCCGCTTTACTTGACGTACAGGCGGCTCACCATTTCATGGTGGCCGATGCCGCAATATTCGTTGCACACGATGGAAAAGGTGCCCGACTCGTTTGGCGTGATCTTGATCACATGCTCGTAGCCCGGCACCACCTGGATGTTCATGTTCACGGGCTGCAGGGAGAAGCCGTGGTTGTAGTCCATCGCGGTCAGGTGGAGCTTGTAGGTCTTGCCCTTTTCGAGTTCCAGGATCGGCCACCAGCTCCAGAGACGGGCGATCAGGTAGACGTCGGATCCTTCGGGGGGCGCCACCACGGGGATCTTCTGCTCGGTTTCGGTGCGGACCGTCCATTTGTCCACGAAGGCCTGCGTCTGGGCCATGAACTTCGCGGGGTTGGTCTTGTAGGTTTCGGTCGCCAGGTTCTGCTTGCCGTAGACGTGCCAGAACACCATCATGAAGAACATCACCATGCACCAGACGAACGCGATGATGATCCAGGTGGTTTCCAGACGGTCGAGCGGGTGCTTCCACCACAGCCGCTCCGACGGGGGGAGGATTGCGCTCATGGGGGCTTCCTTATTTGGCCGCGGGAATGGTCAGGATGTCGATGAATCCCCAAAGGTTGTAGATAACCATGGGGATGATCACACCCAGAAACAGCAATAAAAAGGGGCTGTCCAGCAGTTGCTGGATGAGCGGCACTTTTTCGTCCTCGTCATCATGGTGATCCATGCCTGTCTCCTCTTGGGGCAATCTCCGGGGGCTTTTAATTGTTGGTGTGAAAGCCCGATGAATATCCATGCCGGAGTGATGTGATTGTCCAGACCCGAAGTGAACGGCGCCATGATTCACATCAATTTCGCAAAATGATTCTCCGGCGGCCCGCGTGAAAGCCGCCGGGCCGGCTGCAAGAAGGATGGGGCAATCCGGCGCGCGGCCTACGCCGGCGCGCCCAGGGCATGGAACAGGCGCACGGCGTCCAGCAGCCGCTGGGCGCGGATATCCAGGGCGTCCAGTTCCGCCAGGTCGGCCTGCCGGTCGGCCGCGCGGGCGGCCGACGGCGGCACAGCGCCCAGCGCCGCGCGCCGCGCCGCGTCCGCGGCAACGCCGCGGGCCGCACCGGCGGCGGCATCCCCGGCCGCCTGGGCGGCACCCGCCTGCTCCAGGGCCGACAGGGCGTCGGCCACCTCGCGGAAGGCGGCCAGCACCGTGCTTCTGTAATCGTCCTCGGCCGCGGCATAGCCCTGCAGGCTGGCGCGCCGCTGCGCCCGCAGCGCGCCGCCGTGAAACAGCGGCGCCGTCAGACCGCCGGCCAGGCTCCACAAGGCGCCTCCGGGCGACCATGCGGAAGACCAGTCGTAGCCACCGCGCCCCATGGCCGCCGTCAGCGTCAGGCTGGGAAACAGGTCGGCGCTGGCCGCGCCCGCATCGTGGGCAGCCGCACGCAGGGCGGCCTGTGCCGCCTGGACATCGGGCCGCGCGGCCAGCAGCGCGGATGGCACCAGGACGGGGATGCGCGCGGGCAAGGCCAGCCGCTCGAACGGGATGGCTTCGGGCGCCTGGTCGGGCGTGCGCCCGAGCAGCACGGCCAGGGCATGCCGGATCGCCAGCGCCCTGGCCTGCAGGCCGGGGATCTGTGCCGCCACGGCCTCGGCCTGGCGACGCGCGTCCAGGACGGCGGCGCGCGGTGCGGCGCCCAGGGCCTGGCGCCGGGCGGACTCCGCCTCGTCGCGCCGCAATCCGTCGGCCACCGCTTCCAGGATGCGCAGGCGGACCTGCAGCGCGGACAGGGTCAGTGCGCCGGACACCACGTTCGCCGCCAGCGCCTCGCGGGCGGCGCGCCACTGGGCCGCCTGCTGCTCCACCCGGTCGGCCAGGGCGCGGTTGCGCTCGCGGATCGAGCCGAACAGATCGAAGGCATACCGGACCTGGGCCTGGCCGACGAAGGTGTCGTAGATCGACGTGCGCGGCAGTTCGGGCAGGGGCGGCGGCAGTTCCAGCGGCAGGCCCAGCGCGCGCTGGCGCGCGGCCTGGGCGCCCAGATCGACCGAAGGCAGTTCCGTGGCGCCCGTCTGCGCCCGCAGCGCCTCGCGCGCCGCCTCCAGGCGTCGGCGCGCGGCGGCGAGATCGGGATTGGCCGCGCGTGCCTCGGCCACCAGCGCATCCAGTTCGGGCGCCCCGAACGCCGTCCACCAGGACGCATCGGGCGCCCATGCCGCGACCAGATCGGGGCTGCCAGCCGGCGCGGCGTCCGGTGCCGGGCCGGCAACATAGCGTACCGGTTCGGGCATGGCCGGCGGCTTCCCCGAAGGCCCCAGGGCGCAGCCTGCCAGGACCAGGCCCAGCGCGGCCAGCGCCGCCATCCGCATCCCGTGCCATCCATTCATCGGATTTCTCCCGACGCGCGGCCCGCGTCCGGCGCCCCGTCTTCGTCCCTGATCCGGAACATCAACGCATACAGGGCCGGCAGCACGAAGACCGTCAGCACGGTGGCGCTGGTGATGCCGCCCATCAGGGCGGTTGCCATGGGACCGAAGAAATCGCTGCGCAGCAGCGGGATCAGCGCCAGCACGGCGGCGGCCGCCGTCAGGGTGATCGGCCGGAAGCGCCGCACGGTCGCGTCCACGATCGCATCGATGCGGCGATGCCCGGCGGCGATGTCCTGTTCGATCTGGTCCACCAGGATCACCGAATTGCGCATGATGATGCCGAACATGGCGATCACTCCCAGCAGCGCGACGAAGCCGAACGGCTTGCCGAACAGCAGCAGCGCCAGGACGACGCCGATCAGCCCCAGGGGCGCGGTCAGGATCACCAGCACCACGCGGGAAAACCGCTGCAGCTGGATCATCAGCAGCGTCAGCACGGCCACGATCATGATCGGCACTTCGACGCTGATCGAGGCCTGGGCCTTGGCGCTGTTTTCCACCGCGCCGCCGGCTTCGATCCGGTAGCCCACCGGCAGGCCGGCGCGGATGTCCGCGAGCCGCGCATCGACGGCCCGCGTCAGGTCGATGCCCTCGGCACCCGGCGCCACCTCGGCGCGCACGGTGATCGTGGGCTGCCGGTCCCGTTCCCAGATGATGGCCGATTCCAGCCCATCGCGCAGCCCGCCCAGCGACTCCAGGGGCACGGGCCCCCGGGGCGAGGGCAGGGAAAGTTGCGCCAGCGCCCCGGGACCTGCCCGCTCGGACTCCGGCGCACGCAGATCGATGCGGATCAGGCGGTCGCCCTCGCGGTACTGCGACACGGGGCGGCCCGACAGCGTCATGGCCAGGAAATCCGCGATGTCGCGCGAAGCAACGCCCAACCGCTGGGCGGCCTGCTGGTCGACCTCGAAATGCGACGCGCGGGCCGACGGCTCGTCCCAATCGAACTGCGTGTTGCGGGCGCGGGGGTCGGCACGCAGCACGGCGGCGACGGCCTCGGCCGCCTGGCGCACGCGGGGGATATCGTCGCCGCTGACGCGGAACTGGACGGGAAAACCGACGGGCGGTCCCGACTCCAGGCGCGAGACCCGCCCGCGCACGGCAGGGAAATCGGTCCTCAGCACCGATTCCAGCCAGGGCTTGAGCGCTTCCCGGTCCTCGATGGATTTCGCCGTCACCACGTACTGGGCGAAGTTCGGGGACGGCAGCTGCTGGTCCAGCGGCAGGTAGAAGCGCGGCGCGCCCGTGCCCACGAAGCCGACCGCGCGCGCCACCTCGGCACGGCCATCCAGCAGCGCTTCCAGGCGCCTGGCCTGCGCCAGCGTCGCCTCGAACGAGGCGCTCTCGCGCAGGCGCAGGTCCACCAGCAATTCCGGCCGCGCGGAATCGGGGAAGAACTGCTGCGGCACCAGCCGGAACCCCGCCAGCGCTGCCGCGAACAGCACCAGCGTGGCTGCGACGACGGCGCCGCGGCGGCGCACGCAGGCATGCAGCCAGCGCCGCAGCCGGCGGTAGAAAGGCGAATCGTAGATGTCCCGCTCCGGCGCGCCGTCCGCGGGTCCGGGATGCGCATGCGGCCGCAGCATGGCATGGCCCAGCAGCGGAATCAGGATCACGGCGGCCAGCCAGGACACCAGCAGCGAGATCGCCGACACCTGGAAGATCGAGCGCGTGTATTCCCCGGTGTTCGAGCGCGCCAGGGCGATCGGCAGAAAGCCCGCGACCGTGACCAGCGTGCCCGTCAGCATGGGAAACGCCGTGCTGGTGTAGGCGAAGGCCGCCGCGCTGAGACGGTCCCATCCCTGTTCGAGCTTCACGGCCATCATCTCCACCGCGATGATGGCGTCGTCCACCAGCAGGCCCAGCGCCAGGATCAAGGTGCCCAGGGAAACCTTGTGCAGCCCGATGCCCATCCAGCCCATGGCCAGCGCCGTCAGCGCCAGCACCACCGGGATCGAGATCACGACCACCATGCCCGTGCGCAGCCCCAGCGACACCAGGCTGACCAGCAGGACGATGGCCACGGCCTCGCCCACGGCGCGCAGGAATTCGTCGACCGAAGCCGTCACGGCATCGGGCATGCTGGCAACTTCTTCCAGCGACAGGCCCGCGGGCAGCCGGTCCCTCAGGCCATCCACCGCGTCCTGCAATGCCCGGCCCAGCACCACCACATCGTGCCCCTCGGCGGCGGTCACGCCGATGCCCAGCACCGGCCGCCCGCCATGCCGCATCTGCGTGGACGGCGGATCCACCGTGCCGCGCCGGATTTCGGCGATGTCCCCCAACCGCACCAGCCGGCCGTCGACGGACACCAGTGTGTCGGCCAGATCGTCCAGGCTATGGAACTGCCCCGTGGGGCGCACGTACAGCCGGTCGGACGCGGTCGCCATCACGCCCGGATCGGCGACGGCATTGCGCGCGGAGATCGCCTGGGCGATCCGGGCGGGAGACAGGCCGGACTGCGCCATGACGGCATTGGGAATGCGCACTTCGATGCGCTCTTCCTGGTCGCCGAAATAATCGACCTTGGCCACGCCCGGCACCCGCAGCAGCACGGTGCGCAGGATGTCGGCCTGATCGCGCAGCTGTGCCGGCGTGTAGCCGTCGCCCGCCAGCGTGTAGATGTTGGTGTACACATCGCCGAACTCGTCGTTGAAGAACGGCCCCGCCACCCCCGCGGGCAACTCGGCGGCCATGTCGCCGATCTTCTTGCGCACCTGGTACCACTCTTGGGGCACCTTGCGGGCATCCACCGCCTCGCTCATGAAATAGAAGACCGTCGACTGCCCCGGGCGCGAATAGCTGGTGGTGTAGTCGCGATGCGGCATTTCCTGCAGCTTGCGCTCGATGCGGTCGGTGACCTGCCGGCGCACCTGCTCCGCCGTGGCCCCGGGCCACAGGGTCTGGATCACCATGACGCGGAAGGTAAAGGGCGGATCCTCGGACTGCGCCAGGCGCAGGCCGGCCAGCGTGCCGGCCGCCACCATGACGGCAATCAGGTAGATCACCAGCGAACGATGCAGGATCGCCCAGCGCGACAGGTTGAATCGCCCCTCCGCCGGATGGGCCGGCACCGGCCCGTTCACCGGCCATCCCCGGCCGGCGCGGCGGCATGGGGCCGATAGGGCACCGTCTCGACACGCTGCCCTTCGGATACCGTATGGGCGCCCTGGGCCAGCACGACCTGCCCCGGTTCGATGCCGCCGGAGACCGTGACGGTGTCGGCACCATAGGCGGCAACCTCGACCGTCCTCAGGGCCAGCGCGCCATCGGCGCCCACGACCCAGACCGCGGGATGGTCTCCACGATGGAACAGCGCCGTGGCGGGCAGCGTGTAGCGGGCCCCGGAAGACTCGTTCGTCCGGAAGCGGACCGTCGCCGTCATGCCCTGGCGCAGCGCCGGATCCACCGCATCGAGCCGCAGCTTCACCCGGAACCCGAGGGTCGCGGGGTCGGCGGCCCGGGCGACTTCACGCACGCGGGCAGGCAGGCGCGTGCCCGGCATCGCCACCGGTTCGATCTCGGCCTGCTGCCCGGGCTCGATGGCCGCCACCCGGCGCGCGGGCAGGTCGGCAACCACCTCGAGGCCATCCCCCCAGGCCAGCGTATAGACGGGCTGTCCCGCGGCAACGTTCTGGCCCGTCCGGGCCTGCTCGGCAACGATCACGCCATCGTGCCCGGCCGTCAGCTGCGTATAGACCATCTGGTCTCGCGCATGCGCCAGGCCCTGCCGGGCCTGTTCGTACTGCGCCCGCGCCTGGGCCAATTGCCCGCGCGTCTGCTCCGCCTGCGACTGGGCGATCAGCCCTTCGCGCCCCTGGGTCCGGTCACGCCGCCATTGCCGCTCGGCCACGTCCAGCGCCTCGCGGGCGGCCTGGTACAGCGCCTGCGCCGATTCCAGATTCTGGCGCCAGGGGTCGGGGTCCAGTTCCGCCAGCACCTGGCCGGCGCGAACGGCATCGCCCAGGCCCGCATGGCGCTGCAGGATCAGCCCGGCCTGCCTGAACGACAGCGGTGTGGATTCGGGTGCGGCGATCATGCCCGGAACCGTCCAGACGGCGGCCTGCGCATCCGGCCGGACCGTGATGGCCGGTGCCGGGCGCGGCGGCGGCTCGGCCGGCTCGCGGGCGCCGCAGGCAGCCAGGACGGCGCAGGCGGACGCCAGGGCCAGGCGGTACGGCAAACGAGCGAGGGTGTCTTTCATGTGCATCCCGGCGAGTGTCGGACGAGGGATACGGCCAATGGCGCCCCGCCCGCACGAGCGCCGGCCGCCATGCCGTTGGGCAGTTTATTTCAATGCATATATGAATTCAAATACATTTATGTATTTGAATGGGTCCGGAGCCTGCAGGCCCCCGCATGCGCGGACCTTCCCGTTTGTTTCTACAATCCGGACATCATGAAAACGAAAAACCGCCTGACCCGCGAGCAGAGCCGGGAACAGACCCGGCAGCGCCTGCTGGATGCAACCCGCATCCTGTTCGCCGCACAGGGCTATGCCGCCACCAGCGTCGAGCAGATCGCCCTGGAAGCCGGCTACACCCGGGGGGCTTTCTACTCCAATTTCCAGGACAAGGCGGACATCTTCCTGACGCTGCTCCGGCGGGAACACGAACGCATCATGGGGGAACTGCAGGCCGTGCTGGACGAGCCCGCCCCGGAAGGCGTGCAAGGCCCGCCATCCCCGGACCTGCTGGAATCGCGGCTGCTGGCGCGCTACGCCCGGATGCACCAGGACACGCAGCTGCTGGCGCTGATGCTGGAGGCCCGGCTGCACGCGGCACGGGATGAGGCCTTTGCACCCCATTTCCGCCGCTTTCGCGAAGATCTGCTGCAGGCCGTGGGCGACTATGCCCGGACGTTCGCGCAGCGGGCCGGACTGACGCTGTCGATGAGTCCCGAAGACCTGGCCTTCGGTTTCATGGCGCTGTGCGACGGCTGTGCGCTGCACCGGCTGGCGGGAAGCCCGCCGGGCGACGAGGACATCGAGCGCATCCTGTGGGCCTTCATGAAGCGGATGGCGTTCGAACCCTGAGCCGCCCGCCGCAGCCGCCGGCCGGAAGAAAAACGGCCCGCCGAAGCGGGCCGCCGTTGGCGTCAGGCTGCGGTTTTCTCAGGCAGCGGCCTTCAGGACCTGGACCTTGTCGGTGGCTTCCCAGCTGAATTCCGGCTCGCTGCGGCCGAAATGACCGTAGGCGGCGGACTTGGAATAGATGGGACGCAGCAGGTCGAGCATGTTGATGATGCCCTTGGGACGCAGGTCGAAGTGCTCGCGCACGAGGCGCGCGATCTGGTCGTCGGGGATCACGCCGGTGCCTTCGGTGTAGACCGTGATGTTGATCGGCTCCGCCACGCCGATGGCGTAGCTGACCTGCACCTGGCACTGGCGCGCCAGACCGGCGGCAACGATGTTCTTGGCCACGTAGCGCGCGGCATAGGCGGCGGAACGGTCGACCTTGGACGGGTCCTTGCCGGAAAACGCGCCGCCGCCGTGCGGGCAGGCGCCGCCATAGGTGTCGACGATGATCTTGCGCCCCGTCAGGCCGCAGTCGCCCTGCGGGCCACCGATGACGAACTTGCCGGTGGGGTTGATCAGGAATTTGGTCTTGTCCGTGAGCAGGCCGCTGGCGAAGACCGGGCGGATGATGTGCTCGATGGCGGCGTCGTGGATTTCCGCCTGGGAGATGTCGGGATGATGCTGGGTGGACAGCACCACGGTATCGACTTCGGCCGGCTTGCCATCGACGTAGCGGAAGGTGACCTGGGACTTCGCATCGGGGCGCAGCCAGGGCAGGCGGCCATCCTTGCGCAATTCGGCCTGGCGCTGCACGATGCGGTGGGCATACCAGATCGGCGCGGGCATCAGGTCGGGGGTTTCGTCGCAGGCGTAGCCGAACATCAGGCCCTGGTCGCCGGCGCCCTGATTCAGGATTTCTTCGGGAGAGCGGTCCACGCCCTGGGCGATGTCGGGAGACTGCTTGTCGTAGGCGACCAGCACCGCGCATCCCTTGTAGTCGATGCCGTAATCGGTGTTGTCATAGCCGATGCGGCGGATCGTATCGCGGGCGATCTGGATGTAGTCGACGTTGGCGCTCGAGGTGATTTCGCCGGCCAGCACGACCAGGCCGGTGTTGCAGAGGGTTTCGGCGGCGACCCGGGAATTCGGGTCCTGCTCGAGCAGCGCATCGAGGATGGCGTCGGAGATCTGGTCGGCGACCTTGTCGGGGTGCCCTTCGGAGACGGATTCGGAGGTAAAGAGAAAATCGTTGTTTGCCACAGCGATGCGTCCTGTAAAAACGCCGGGTTCACCGGCGCGAGGTTGAACGAAACGCGTTGCACCTCTTCAGGATATCGGGGCGCGACGCTTTAGCGGGAAAATGCCCGGCCAGGCGGATCGGCCGGGTGATCGCTCCGCAAGTTGTCGGTTAACTCAGCGATCCCTGCCATTTTAAGCGAAAATGGAGTCCGTCCGAAAGAAAGCATATGCCCCGGTGTGGTGTTTGCACGGCCCCCGCCCCTGCGCGGGCCTGGCCGCCACGCCGGAACAGATCGCATCCCCATCCTTCATGCTGCTGTTCCTCGTCCGCCTGCTGGCCGCGCTGCCCCTGTCCTGGCTCCAGGCCACCGGCCGGCTGCTCGGCACGGTTGTCTACCTGTTTCCGGGCCGCTACCGCCGCCGCCTGCAGGCCAATGCCGCCCAGGCGGGCTATGCCGACCCGTCCTTCGCCCGCCGCGCCGCCGCCGAATCCGGCGCCATGATCCTGGAAATCCCCAAGGTCTGGTGGCGCACGCCGCAATGCCTGGCCCTGACCGGAGGCGACCAGGAAGACGTGGTGCGCGGCGCCCTGGCCGAAGGCCGGGGCGTGCTGTACCTGACGCCCCACCTGGGCTGTTTCGAGATCACCGCGCGCCACCTGACGCAATATGGGCCGCTGACGGTGATGTTCCGCCCATCGCGCAGCCCGCTGCTGGACCCCATCGTCGAATCCGCCCGCGACATGCACAATCTGCGCGCCGTGCCCGCCAACCGCAACGGCGTGCGCGAATTCGTGCGCGCCCTGAAACGCGGCGAGGCCGTCGGCATGCTGCCCGATCAGGTGCCGCGCGAAGGCGACGGCGTCTGGCTGCCTTTCTTCGGCCGCCCCGCCCTGACCATGACTCTGGCCGCGCGCCTGGCCCTGCAGACAGGCGTGGCCGTGATCCTGACGGCCGGCGAGCGCCTGCCGCACGGACGCGGCTGGCGCATCCACTACCTGCGCCTGCCCGAGCCGCTGCCCGGCGATCCGGCCGCGCTGGCCGCCGCCATCAACCAGGCGATGGAGACCCTGATCCGGCGCTTTCCGGAACAATACCTGTGGAGCTACAACCGCTACAAGGAACCGGACGACGCCCCGCCCCATCCCGACCGGCCCACGCCCCATGAACCGGTCTGACCGCCCCCGCACCGGCACCGTCCCCACCCGATTCCCCGACCATGGCCTTCGATAAGAAACCCCTGCTGCGCGCCGTTCTGGGCCATTTCGGCCGCTGTTCCACCCGCGCGCGGCTGCGCTGGGGACGCATCCTGGGCTGGCTGACGCCGCGCCTGCTGCGCTCGCGCGCCCACATCGTCCGGGTGAACCTGGAACGCTGTTTTCCCGCCCTGTCGCCGGCTGACCGCGATGCCCTGGCACGCCGCCATTTCCGCCTGCTGGCCCAGTCCTTCGTCGACCGGGGCCTGTGCTGGTTCGGCACGCCCGAGCGCATCCTGGATACGGTCGAGTTGCACGGCGAGCACCACCTGCAGGCACTGCTGGACCAGGGGCGCCGCATCCTGATGTTCGCCCCGCATTTCATCGCCCTGGATGCCGCCGCCACCCGCCTGACCCTGTTCCTGAAGGAATCGGCCACGCTGTATACGCGCCAGAGCGACGCGGACGTCGACGAGATCGTGCGCCTGGGGCGCGGGCGCTTCAACCAGGTCCACCTGGTCAGCCGCCACGACGGCGTGCGCGGCCTGATCCGGCACCTGCGCAAGGGCATCCCCGTGTACTACCTGCCGGACATGGATTTCGGCCGCCAGGGCAGCGCCTTCATTCCCTTCTTCGGCGTGCCTGCCGCCACCCTGCTGTCGGCCGCGCAGATCGCGGCTTCCTGGGATGCCGCGGTGGTGCCGGTCATCAGCCGCCTGGACCCCGAAACGGGCCGCTACCGGGTGGACGTCGGCCCGCCCGTCGGGAATTTCCCCGGCGATGACAGCCCCGAAGCGGCCACCGCCCGCCTGAATGCCCTGATCGAGGCCGAAGTCCGGCTCGATCCGGCCCAGTATTATTGGGTGCATCGGCGTTTCAAGACGCGGCCCGAGGGCGAGGCGGGGTTCTATTGATCCGGGCGCGCACCCGCCCGGCCGTGCCTCCGGACCACACGGGAACGGGATGAGAGCCACCGGGGCCCGCTTTTGCAGGATAATGCGGCGATGATCTGGAATTTCACCAAAATGCACGGCGCGGGCAACGACTTCGTCGTCCTGGACGGCGTGCGCCAATCCATCGACATGACGCCCGCGCGGGCGCGGGCCCTGGCCGACCGCCACTTCGGCATCGGCGCCGACCAGATCCTGCTGGTCGAAGAGCCCCTGCACCCAGATGCGGACTTCCGCTACCGGATCTTCAACGCCGACGGCGGCGAAGTCGAGCACTGCGGAAACGGCGCGCGCTGCTTCGTGCGCTTCGTGCACGAGCAGGGCCTGTCGCGGCGCAACCCGTTGCGCGCCGAGATCGCCACCGGCCTGATCGTGCTGCACGAGGCCGACGACGGCCAGGTCGGCGTGGACATGGGCCGCACCGCCTTCGCGCCTTCCGACCTGGGCTTCGATCCTGCCGGCCTTGAAACCCGTGCCTGCGGCCAGGACACCCTGTACCGGCTGGATCTTCCGCCCGAGGCGGGCGAAGCCTGGTGCTCGCTGGTGGCAATCTCCAACCCGCACGCCGTGGTCCAGGTCGACGACGTGGACACGCATCCGGTCGCCCGCATGGGGCCGGCGATCGAATCCCACCCCCGCTTCGCCCGGCGCGTCAACGCCGGCTTCATGCAGGTGGTGGACCGCCACCACATCCGGCTGCGGGTCTACGAGCGCGGCGCGGGCGAGACCCTGGCCTGCGGCACCGGCGCCTGCGCCGCCGCCGTCGCCGGCATCCGGCGCGGCCTGCTGGACAGCCCGGTGCGGGTGGACACCCGCGGCGGCACCCTGCGGATCGAATGGGACGGCCACGACCTGCGCATGCAGGGTCCGGCCGTCACGGTTTTCCACGGCCAGATCGACATCGACGCCCTTACGGCGGCCTAGGCCCCGTTCACCCCTATCGACGGAAAGCATATGACACAGGATGCGCTCACCGCCCAGGATGTGGCGGATTTCCTCAGCCGCAACCCCGATTTCTTCGAGGCGCACGCCGACGTCTTCGCCTCGCTGAACGTGCCCCATCCCCACCAGGCCCGCGCGATCTCGCTGGGCGAGCGGCAGATCCTCACCCTGCGCGCGCGCGTGAAGGAGCACGAGCACCGGCTGATGCAACTGCTGCACAACGCCGGGGGCAACGAGCGCATCAACCAGTCGCTCATGCAGTGGTGCGCGCGCATGCTGGCCGAGCCCGATGCCGGCCGAATCCCGGCCCACATCATCCGCAGCCTGTCGGACCAGTTCGACCTGAGCGCCATCGCCCTGCGGGTCTGGGACCTGCCCGCGCTGGAAGACAGCGAATTCTCCCAGGATGTCGACGCCGACATCCGGGCCTATGCCGAACACCTCGAGCAGCCCTACTGCGGGCCGCTCAAGGACCAGGAAGCCGCCCGCTGGCTGGCGTCCGAGCCCGCCTCGCTGGCGATCCTGCCCCTGCGCACGCTGAGCGGCAACGCGCCGGTCGGCCTGCTGGTCCTGGGCTCGGACGACGCCCAGCGCTTCACGCCGGACATGGGCACGGCCTTCCTGTCGCTGATTGCGTCCCTGGCGGGCGCGGCGCTGGGCCGCCTCGCCCGCACGGCGCCCGAGGCCGCCTGAGCGGCGGGCCGCCATGACCGCGCGCCCCGGCGGCCGGCGGCCGCGCGCAGCAGCGCAGACCGGAACCCCCCCCGGACGGCCGGCGGAACCCACGCCCACGCAAGCCGCGCCCGACGACGCCCTGACCGAGGCCTGGCTGTCGGAACTGGGCGCGCAGCAGCGCTATTCCGACCATACGATCGCCGCCTACCGCCGCGACCTGCGGGCGCTGCGGCAATGCTTTCCCGGCCAGCCGCTGGACTCGCTGGGCGAGTCCCACATCCGTCAGGCCCTGGGGCGGCTGCACGCCTCCGGGCTGCAGCCCCGCAGCCTGGCACGCACCCTGGCCGCCTGGCGCGGCTACTACGAATGGCGCGCGCCGGCCGCCGGCCTGACGCGCAACCCGGCCCACGGCGTGCGCGCCCCCCGGATTCCGCACAGCCTGCCCAAGGCCCTGTCCGTGGACCAGGCCCAGGCCCTGCTGGACCGCAGCCATCTGCCGCCCGCCGAAACCCCGGTCGAACGGCGCGACATGGCCATGTTCGAGATCCTGTATTCCGGCGGCCTGCGGTTGTCGGAACTGGTCGGCCTGGATTGGCGGCCGGTGCGCGCGCCCGACCATGTCTCGCACAGCTGGATACTGGCCGACGAAGGAGAGGCCGTGGTGCGGGGCAAGGGCGGCAAGACCCGGATCGTGCCGCTGGGCCGCCATGCCCTGGCCGCCCTGCAGGCCTGGCTGGAAGTCCGCGACGGGCTGCTGAACCCCAGGTCCGACGAGGATGCCCGGGCCGCGCTATTCCTGGGTGAGCGCGGGCAGCGCATCAGCCCGCGCGTGGTGCAGTTGCGCCTGCAGGCCCTGGCGCAGCGCGTCGGCCTGCCGCTGCACGTGCACCCGCACAGCCTGCGGCACAGCTTTGCCAGCCACCTGCTGCAATCCGCCCAGGACCTGCGCGCCGTGCAGGAATTGCTGGGACACGCCAATATTTCCACGACCCAGATCTACACCCGGCTGGACTTCCAGCACCTGGCCGCCAGCTACGACCAGGCCCACCCCCGGGCACACCGCAAGACGAAAGACTGACGCGGCGGGCGCATGCCCGGGCTACGGCGCCTCGAAGGCTTGCAACAGCTGTTCCGTATTCCAGCGGAACATGCCCAGGTAGGTCGAAGCCTCGTGTCCCGGCAGATCCAGCGTGTCCGCATACAGCGCGCCGCCCGGCTTCACGCCGGTCTCGGCCGCGACCTGCCGCAGGGCGCGCGCATTGCCGCCCTGTTCCAGGAACAACGCCCGCACGTGGTGCGCGCGGATCCGCGCCACCAGATCGGCCATGGCGCGCGCCGATGGCTCGGCTTCGCTGGACAGGCCGACGACCGACAGGACCTCGATCCCGTAGGCCGCGCCGAAATACCCGAAGGCATCGTGCGAGGTCGCCAGCACGCGCCGGCCGGCGGGAATGGCGTCCAGCTTCCGGTGCCACTCGGCATCGGCCTGGCGCAGCTTGCGCACATAGGCTTCCGCCCGTGCCTGGTAGGCGGAAGCATGGGCCGGATCGGCATCGGCCAGCCCCCGCGCGATGTTGCGCGCATAGATCACGCCATTGGCCAGGTCCTGCCAGGCGTGGGGATCGACGCCGCCATGGTCGTGGTCGTGGCCATGCCCTGCATCCGCATGGGCGCCGCCGCCCGCTTCTTCATGCGCGTGATCCTCGTGCGCATGATCCTCGGGCCCGTCCTCCCCGTCATCCAGTCGCCTGGGCTGCACACCTCGCGAGGCTTCGATCGTGCGCCCCTTGAAGCCGGCAGCCTCGACCAGGCGCGGCATCCAGGATTCGAAGCCCAGGCCGTTGACCACCAGCACCCGGGCCTGCCCCAGGGCGCGCGCATCCTTCGGGGTCGGCTCGAACGTATGGGCATCGCGCATCGGCCCGACGAGGACATCCAGCCGGACGTCGTCCCCGCCCACCTGGCGCACGATGTCGCCCAGGATCGAGAACGAGGCCACCACGGGCAGCCGACCGTCGCCCGCCGCGCCCTCGGCCCGGGCCGCCTGCGGAGCCGCGGCCACGCCCAGGGCCACCGCGCACACGGCGCCCGCCGCCAGGCGCAGGAACACCTGCTGGAAGCGCTCCACGGCGCGTCGCCGCGCCACGGTGGCGCGCGCCCGGTTTCGGGCCGGCCCGGCGAGAAAAGACCACCGTTCCTGCATCATTGACTCCTCTCCTTCATGGACTGCAACAGTCTCGCGCGGCGCGCCCGCGCCTCGCGCACGGCCAGCAGGATGCCGCCATGCGGCCCGAACGCCACCGAAATGAAATGAATCGCCCCCGCCCCCAGGATGATGGCGGGCGACGCGGGCACATCGGCGTGATAGGACACCAGCAGGCCCGCATAAGACGCCAGGGCGCCCAGGACGGCGGCCAGCACCATCTGGCTTCCCACGGGCCGCACCCAGAACCGGGCAGCCGTCGCGGGCAGCATCATGATGCCCACCACCATCAGCGTGCCCAGCACCTGGAAGCCGGCCACCAGGTTCATGACCAGCAGCAGCAGGAAACCGATGTGCGCCCAGGCGCCCGCCCGGCCTTCGGCGCGCAGGAAGCCCGGGTCCAGGCATTCCATCGCCAGCACGCGCAGCAGCGCGGCCAGCGCCAGCAGCGTGACGCTGCTGACGACCGTGACCAGGATCAGGGCGGCGTCGCCGAGCCCCAGGACTGTGCCGAACAGCACGTGGATCAGGTCCATGTTGGTGCCCTTCAGGGACACCAGCAGCACCCCCAGGCCCAGGGACACCAGGTAGAAGGCCGCGAAACTGGCGTCCTCGCGCAGGGGTGTCATGCGCGACACCAGGCCGGCCAGCACCGCCACCGCCACACCGGTGACCATGCCCCCCAGCGTCATGGCCGTCATGGACAGCCCGGCCGTCAGGAAACCGACCGCCACCCCCGGCAGGATCGCATGCGCCATGGCATCGCCCATCAGGCTGAGGCGGCGCAGCACCAGGAACACTCCCAGCGGCCCGGCGGCGAAGGCCAGCGCCAGGGCGCCCGCCAGGGCGCGGCGCATGAAGCCGTAGTCGATGAAAGGCTGCGCCAGCAGGCTCCACAGGTCCATCAGGCGGCCCCCCCGGCGCACAGGTGGCGGGCCAGGTGCAGATTGGACGCGCACAGCACCTGGCCGCTGTCCCCCCAGCCCACGACCTGCCCGGCCAGCAGCAGCGCCTGCGGGAAATAGGCGCGCACCATATCCAGATCGTGCAGCACGGCGATCAGGGTGCGCCCCTCGCCATGCCATCGATGCAGCAGGGCCAGCAGATCTTCGGTGGTGGCCCGGTCCACGGCGGCAAAGGGCTCGTCCAGCAGGATCACCCGCGCATCGCGCAGCATCAGCCGCGCAAACAGGGCACGCTGCCGCTGGCCGCCGGACAGCGTATTCACGGGCTGGCGGCCCAGGCCGGCCAGGCCCACGGCGCGCAGCGCGGCTTCGACGGCATCCCGGCCTGCCTCGTCCAGGCCGCGCCAGGCGCCCAGCCGATGCCAGGCGCCCATGGCCACCAGGTCGAACGTGCTGACGGGAAAATCCAGGTCCAGTTCGGCCGACTGCGGCAGGCAGGCCAGTTCGCCCGCGATCTCGGGATCGATCCGGATGCGCCCGCGAATGGGGCTCAGGCGCCCGGCCATGGCCTTGATCAGCGTGGACTTTCCGGCGCCGTTGGGGCCCACCACCGCCGTCATCGAACCCTGCGGAAACGCACCGCTGGCATCGCGCACCGCGATCCGGTCGCGCCAGCCCAGCCAGAGCTGCTGCAACTCGATGGCGGGCACCGCCGGGCCGGACGCCTGGCTCACCACCATTCCAGCGCCCACCCGGTCAGCAGCCACAGAAACAGCACGGCCAGCGCGGCGCGGCGCATGCGCTGGCCTGCCGACAACAGCAAGGAAGAGCCGCGATAACGGCCCGGTCGGGAAAACAGGGAGGAAAGGGGCATGATGATCCGCGATCGGCGTCGCCTGGAATTGTTATGTTATAACATAACCATCATGACCACGAAGGCCCACTCCCACTCGCATGCCGAAATCGCCGCCCGCCTGGATACGGCCGAGCAAATCTGCGCCGCGCGCGGGTCGCGCCTGACGCCCCTGCGGCGCCTGGTGCTGGAAACGCTGCTGCGCCACCACGGCAGCCTCAAGGCCTATGAATTGCTCGACGCCCTGCGCGCCGCGCAGCCCGGCGCCGCGCCCCCCACGGTCTACCGCGCGCTGGATTTCCTGACGGAGCAGGGCCTGATCCATCGGCTGGACGCCATCAACGCCTGGAGCGCCTGCACCGACGCGGGCGGCGAGCCCCACGACGTGCTGGTGGTCTGCACCCGCTGCGGCAGCGTGGCCGAACTCAGCGATCCCGACCTGGGCCGCCGCCTGGCCGCCTGCGTCGCCCAGGCCGGCTATGTCCTGAGCAGCGCGGAAACCGAACTGCGCGCGCTCTGCCCCCGCTGCCAGCAGGCCTGAGCGCGGCCGCCGGCGCGCTGCTATGTCTGCATCCCGCTCCGCAACACGAACTGGAACACCGCCCCCGCGCCGGGTTGCGGCAGCAGCCGGATCGTGCTTTTGTGCAGTTGCAGGATGCGGTCCACGATCATCAGGCCGAACCCGCCCGAGCGTGTTTCCTGGGCGGCCGCATAGCCGGTGAATGCCGGGCGTTCGAACAGATGCTCCGCCAATGCGGGCGCGATGCCCGGCCCGGTATCGCACACGGTGACCTCGACGCCGCCCCCCCCGTGCGGCCTCAGCCGCACAGTGATGTCCCCGCCCACCGGAGTCGCCCGCACCGCATTGTCGATCAGGTTGACCAGCACGCGTTCCATCATGGCGAGGTCGGCCATCACCTGGGGCAGGCCGGAGCCGATGTCGGCCACCAGACGCTGTTTCCGTGCTTCCGCCGCCAATTCGAATTTCTGGAATACGTCCTGCAGCAGGTCCGTCAGGAAGAAAGGTTCCATCTGCGGCCTGACCATGCCGTATTCCAGCCGCGCCAGCTCGAACATTTCCTGGGCCAGGCGGCCGACCTTGCGGCTTTGTTCCAGGGCGATGTCGAGATAGCGCTGCCGCTCGCGCGGGTCCAGCGCATCGGACTTCATCCGCAGGGTCTCCAGGTAGCCGTGCAGCGATGTGAGCGGCGTGCGCAGATCGTGAGACAGGTTGGCGAACAATTCCCGCCGCAATCGGTCCTGGTCGCGCAGCGCGCGCCATTGCTCGTCGATGCGCTGCGCCAGGCTCTCGAAGCTGCGGCTCAGCAGCAGCAGGTCGCTGCCGCTATCCGCCGCCCGCCTGAAGAGCGGCCGGGCCTGCGGCAGCCAGGACATGCCGTGGGCTTCGAGGCCCCGCACCGCTTCGGTCAGCGTGCGCAAGGGGCGCGTGATCAGGTGGAACGCCGTCAGCCCGGCCAGCAGGCCCAGCAGGGCCACCAGCCCCATGGACCACAGCATCGCATTGGCCGCACCCCCCGCATGCACACGTTCGGCCAGCGAATCGCGGCTGGAGCCCTGCAGAACCACGTAGACGAAGCCTGCCTCGCCGCCCGCGGATTTCAGCGGCGCGGCGCTGAAGACCTTGCGGCCGCCGGGATTGCGCGGATCGTCGCCGAAGACCGGCAACGTGCCGCCGCCCAGCAGCGATTCGATGGGCGCAAGATCCACCCGCGTGCGCTTGACGGCCCCTTCGGGAGCCGAGTAGGACACGATGCGTCCTGTCGTGTCCAGCAGATAGACCTCGACGCTGGGGTTCACCGCCATGAGCTTGTCGAACAGGTCGCGCACCGCCGGGGGATTGAATCCCCCGGCTGCCACCAGCTCCGGATAGCCGGCGATCTGCGGCGCCAGGTCCAGCGAAAGCCGCTGAATGACTTCCTGCTCGTGGCGCTCGCTGCCCCGCATCTGCAGGGCGACCGACGCAGCGCAGCATGCCAGCAGCAGCACGACGAACACGGCCGACAGGCGTTGCGACAGGGAAAGATTGCGCATCAGCATGGCGCAGGCTCCTCCGCCAGTTTGTAGCCGCGCCCCCACACCGTCAGGATCAGGCGGGGTTCGGACGGATTCGGTTCGATCTTCATGCGCAGCCGGTTGATGTGCGTATTCACCGTGTGCTCATAGCCATCGTGCCGATAGCCCCAGACCTGGTTGAGCAGGTCGAGGCGCGAGAACACCCTGCCGGGGTGGCGGGCAAAGAAATACAGCAGGTCGAATTCGCGCGGCGTCAGTTCCACCAGCTGCTCACCCAGGCGCACTTCCCTGGCGATCGGATCGATGCTGAGCCGGCCCAGCACGAGCGTCCCGGCATCCAGGCGGGCATTGCGCGCCAGGGCTTCGCTGCGCCGCAGGAGCGCGCGCACGCGCGCCACGAGCTCCATCATGGAGAACGGCTTGGCCAGATAGTCGTCGGCGCCCAGCTCCAGCCCCAGGATGCGATGCACCTCGCTGGAACGCGCGCTGGTGATGATGATGGGAATGTAGTAAGCCATGGCCCGCGCCCGGCGGCAGATCTCCAGGCCGTCCACGCCCGGCAGCATCAGGTCGAGCACCAGCGCATGCCAGCCCCCCTGCTCGAGCGCGGCCATGCCCTGGGTTCCATCGGCAACGCGCACCGCGTCGTAACCTTCGTCGCGCAAGTGCAGGCGCAGGAGTTCGGCAATATCGTCGTCATCCTCGACGACCAGAATCCGTTTGGGGGCGTCCATCCGGTCATTATCCGACAGGACGGCACGCCCGTTTATCACGTTTTTTTGAACTTTCGGCGAGGATTCCGGGATCGGACGCTTTTCATAATGCACCCATGAAAGCCGATCCGACCTCCATCCCTTCCAGGCACGACGGGCCGCCACATCCGCTGTGGCTGCGCATGACGCACTGGCTCAACGCCCTGGCCGTGCTGATCATGGTCATGAGCGGCTGGCGCATCTACAACGCATCGCCCCTGTTCGATTTCACATTCCCGGCGGGCATCACGCTGGGCGGCTGGCTGGGCGGAGCGCTGCAATGGCACTTTGCCGGCATGTGGCTGCTCGTCATCAACGGGCTGGTCTACCTGTGCCTCTGCCTGTCCACGGGGCGGATGGCACGGCGCCTGTTTCCCGTGACCCCGCGCGGTGTGCTGGCCGACGCGCGGCGGGCGCTGGCCGGTCACCTCGATCATTCGGACCCGCGCCGCTACAACCAGGTGCAGCGCGCCGCCTACCTGTTCGCGATCCTGGATCTCGTCCTGGTGGTGCTCAGCGGCCTGGTCGTCTGGAAATCCGTGCAGTTCCCGATGTTGCGCGAACTTTTCGGGGGCTACGACGCCGCCCGGCTGATCCATTTCTACGGCATGGCCGCCATCGTCGCCTTCGTGGCCGGCCACGCCACCATGGCCTTGCTGGTGCCGAGATCCCTGCTCGCCATGCTGTCCGGCGGGCCACGCCCGCCCCGTTCCGACAAGGAGATCGCGCCATGAGTCTCTTTTCCCCCTGGCACAAGGACAACGCCGAGGCTGTCGCGGCCGAGGCCCGCGACCTGCTGCGCAGGCAGCTGCCCCAGGCGTCACGCCGCCGGTTCCTGGCGCGCGGGCTGACGCTGGGCGGACTGTCCCTGCTCAGCGGCTGCGTCATCGACGACAACGCCTCGGCCGAGGCGGCATTGACGCGCATTTCGCGCATCAACGACTGGGTCCAAGGCCGGCTGTTCGATCCCTCGCTGCTCGCACCCACCTATCCGGACTCCATGATCACGCGGCCCTTTCCATTCAACGCGTTCTACGACGAGGACATGGCACCGCGCATCGATGCCGGGGATTTCAGGCTGGAAGTCGCCGGCCTGGTCGCCCACAAGCGGCCATGGTCGCTGCCCGAACTGCGTGCGCTGCCCCGATACTCGCAGGTCACGCGCCACATCTGCGTGGAAGGCTGGAGCGCCATCGGAAAATGGGGCGGCCCCCGCCTGAGCGATTTCCTGCACATGATCGGCGCCGACCTGAACGCGCGCTACGTCGGCGTCCACTGCGCCGACGGCTACTACACCAGCATCGACATGGCGACCGCCCTGCACCCCCAGACGCTGATTGCCCTGGATTGGGACGACCGGCCGCTGCCACCCAAGTATGGCTTCCCCATGAAGCTGCGCATCCCCACCAAGCTTGGCTACAAGAACCCCAAGCACATCCAGGCGATCTTCGTGAGCAACACCTTCAACCGCGGCTACTGGGAAGACCAGGGCTACAACTGGTTCGGTGGAAGCTGATGAAGACGCCCCCTTCTCTCCCTGCGGCAACCGCCGCGATTCTCCCCCCACCTTGAAAGGAAACATCATGAAAACCACATTCGCCACCGCAACGCTTTCCGCATGCCTCGCATTGGGGGCCTTCCCGGCGTTCGCCGCCGGCACGATGGGCCAGGATGCCACGGGCATGGACAAGACCCCGATGTCGGGCCAGGCCATGCACAAGGACGGGATGGGCGCATCCCAGGCTCCGATGGCCAAGGAAGACAAGGCGCATGGGTCCGCCATGGATCACATGGGCAAGAAGGGCATGGAAAAGGACGCCATGGGCAAGGACGGCATGAAGAAGGACAACATGCAGAAAATGGACAAGGACGCATGAAGAAGTAGGTTTCTCTCCGGCCGAAGACGCCTCCGGCCCCACCGGCCACCCGGCAAACGAGGGGAATGGGGGGCGCGGCGCTTCGGCATCCCCCACTCCGGTCCCGGGTTTGCCCTAAACCCGGGCCTATGATGTAATCGCATGCTGATCGCCGCACCCTGCCCGCTGCCGGGACGGCCATGCCCACCGGCATCCGGCGCAGCCCGTACAAGGGCGGGGACGGCGCATCGCATTCGAGGCCATCATGAATACTGCTCCATCCGCCGATTCCCTGATTCCAGTCACCGTGCTCACGGGCTTTCTGGGAGCGGGCAAGACCACCCTGCTGCGCCGCATCCTGACGGAATTCCACGGCCAGCGCATTGCCGTCATCGAAAACGAATTCGGCGAAGAAAACATCGACAACGACCTGCTGGTCCAGGACAGCGAAGAACAGGTCGTCGAGCTGAGCAACGGCTGTGTCTGCTGCACCGTGCGCGGCGATCTGATCCGCACGCTGGGCGATCTGGCCGCCCGCCGCGCCGCAGGCAACGTGCGCTTCGACCGCGTGATCATCGAGACCACGGGCATGGCCAACCCCGGCCCGGTCTGCCAGACCTTCTTCATGGACGACGACATCGCCGCCACCTACCGGCTGGACGCCGTCGTCACGGTGGTGGATGCCAAGCACGGCATGGCCACCCTGGACCGCCAGGAAGAAGCCCAGCGCCAGGTCGGTTTCGCCGACCGCATCCTGATCTCGAAAAAAGACCTGGTCAACGAGGCCGACTACCAGGCCCTGCGCACCCGCCTGGTGCGGATCAACCCGCGTGCCTCGATCCTGCCCGCGCATTTCGGCGAGACCGACCTGAAGGCCCTGCTGGACGTCAGCGGCTTCGATCTGGACGCCATCCTGGACATCGATCCCGAATTCCTCGCAGAGGAAGCCGCGGGACACGACCACCACCATGGCCACGATCATCACGATCACGGCCACGACCACGATCATGACGACGAGGACGGGCATCACGCTTGCGGTCCCGCCTGCGACCACGATCACCATCACGCCCACCACGACGACGAGATCGGCGCCTTCGTGTTCCGCTCCAACCGCGCCTTCGATCCGGAACGCCTGGAAGACTTCCTCAGCGGCATCGTCCAGGTCTACGGCCCCGATCTGCTGCGTTACAAGGGCATCCTGTACATCAAGGGCATCAACCGCCGCATGCTGTTCCAGGGCGTCCACATGATGTTCGGCGCCGAGCCCGGGAAACCCTGGCCTGCCAGTGAAAAACCGAATACCCGCATGGTCTTCATCGGCCGTAAACTGCCTCAGGACATCTTCACCCAGGGGCTCGAACAATGCCTGGCCTGAATACCGCATCATCTCTGCCCCGCCGTACCTTCCGGTTGCGGCAGACAGGCCCCGGCACATAAGGAAAGAAGAGGACACGACATGGCTACCAAATCCAGCACCAAACCCCAGGGCAAGCTGCTTACGGAAAAAGAGCTGCTGGCGATGCCTGAAAAGGACTACATGAACGAAGCCCAGCTGGCGTTCTTCCGTGCGCGCCTGCACCAGCTCGAACACGAAATCCTGACCAATGCCGGCGCCACGACCGAGAACCTGCGCGAGACCCAGTACGTGCCCGACCCGGCCGACCGCGCAACGATCGAAGAAGAACACGCCCTGGAACTGCGTACCCGCGACCGCGAACGCAAGCTGCTGAAGAAAGTCCAGCAGGCCATTGCCCGCATCGACGCCGGCGAATACGGCTGGTGCGAGGAAACCGGCGAGCCCATCGGCATCCCCCGCCTGCTCGCCCGCCCCACGGCCACCCTGTCGCTGGAAGCCCAGGAACGCCGCGAAATGCGCCAGAAGCTCTACGGAGACTGATCCGGGGGCTTGAGTTCCGCATGTTCGCCCCCATGTGGTTGTCTCTACCCGAGAGAACCACATGGAACAATTTCACGCCACCACCATCGTCTGCGTCCGGCGCGGCGAAGAAGTCGCCCTGGGCGGCGACGGACAGGTCACGCTGGGAAACATCGTCATCAAGGGCACGGCCCGCAAGATCCGGCGGCTCTACCATGACAAGGTTCTGGCCGGGTTCGCCGGCGCCACCGCAGATGCCTTCACCCTGCAGGAACGCTTCGAGGCCAAGCTGGAAAAGCACCAGGGCCACCTGATGCGCGCCGCCGTCGAGCTCACGCGCGACTGGCGCACCGACCGCGTGCTGCGCCGGCTGGAAGCCATGCTGATCGTGGCCGACCGCGAGCACACCCTGATCCTGACGGGCAACGGCGACGTCCTGGAGCCCGAACACGGCATCGCCGCCATCGGTTCGGGCGGCGCCTACGCCCAGTCTGCGGCACGCGCCCTGCTGGAGGCCACCGATTTTTCCCCCGCCGACATCGTCAAGAAATCCCTGGAGATCGCCGGGGAGCTCTGCATCTACACCAACCAGAACCACATCGTCGAAACGCTCTAGGCCCGCCCATGTCTGATGCCACCCCCATGACCCCCAAGGAAATCGTCTCGGAACTGGACAAGCACATCGTCGGCCAGGAAAAAGCCAAGCGGTCGGTGGCGGTGGCGCTGCGCAACCGCTGGCGCCGCCAGCAGGTGCCCGAGCCCCTGCGCCATGAAATCGTCCCCAAGAACATCCTGATGATCGGCCCCACCGGCGTGGGCAAGACCGAGATCGCCCGCCGCCTGGCCCGTCTGGCCAACGCGCCCTTCATCAAGATCGAGGCCACCAAGTTCACCGAGGTGGGCTACGTGGGCCGCGACGTGGACACCATCGTGCGCGACCTGGTCGAGGTCGCCGTCAAGCAGACGCGAGAGGCCGAGATGCGCCGCGTGCGCACCCAGGCGGAAGACGCCGCCGAGGACCGCATCCTGGACGCCCTGCTGCCGCCGCCGCGCAACGCCCGCGGCGAACCGGAACGCGAGGAAAACAACACCCGGCAGATCTTCCGCAAGCGCCTGCGCGAAGGCAAGCTGGACGACACGCAGATCGACATCGAGGTCGCCCAGACGCCGCCCCACATGGAAATCATGGCGCCCCCCGGCATGGAGGAAATGACCGAGCAGCTGCGTGGCATGTTCGCCGGGCTGGCCCAGGGCAAGACCAAGGCGCGCAAGCTGTCCGTCAAGGAAGCCTTCCGCCTGCTGGTCGAGGAAGAAGCCGCCCGCCGCATCAACGAAGAGGAACTGCGCACCCACGCGGTCGCCCTGGCCGAGCAGCACGGCATCGTCTTCCTGGACGAGATCGACAAGATCGCCGCACGCCAGGAACAGGGCGGCGCGGACGTCTCGCGCCAGGGCGTGCAGCGCGACCTGCTGCCGCTGGTCGAGGGCACCACCGTCAACACCAAGTACGGCATGGTGCGCACCGATCACATCCTGTTCATCGCCTCCGGCGCCTTCCACCTGTCCCGCCCGTCCGACCTGATCCCGGAACTGCAGGGCCGCTTCCCGATCCGGGTGGAACTGGATTCCCTGACGGCCGAAGACTTCGTGCGCATCCTCGTCGAGACCGATGCATCGCTCACCAAGCAATACAGCGCCCTGCTGGCCACCGAGGACGTGACGCTGGAATTCACCGAGGATGGCGTGCGGCGCCTGGCCGAGCTGGCCTTCGAGGTGAACGAGCGCACGGAAAACATCGGTGCCCGGCGCCTGTATACGGTCATGGAAAAGCTGCTGGAAGACTTGTCGTTCGAGGCTGCCAGCCCGGGGGCGGAGACCGTGGTGATCGATGCCGCCTACGTGAACGACAAGCTGTCCGAGGCCGCCGGCAGCCAGGACCTGGCGCGCTACGTGCTGTAGCGGGGCGCGGCGGCCTCCGGGCCGCCGCCTAGTCCTTCTTCAGTTCGACGATCCGGTACCGGCCTTCGGCGCGCTCGGCCGTGAACGCCACCTTGTCGCCAACCGAGATCCCTGCAAGCAGCGCCGGATCGACGTGGTAGACCAGGGTCATGGCGGGCAGGTCCAGCTTGCCGATGGCGCCATGGCGGATGGCGATCTTGCCGGCCCGGGCATCCACCCGCACCACCTGGCCGCTGGCCTGCGCCTGGACGGGCGGCGCCGCCGACACGATCGCCGGCACTGCCAGCGCGGCCGCCAGAACGCCCGACCGCAGGACATGAAAAGGCATGGGCTAAACTCCTGTCTGCATCCCCGGCGGTCCGCCGCCGGAGCATCTCCAGCATACCGCGAAACCGAGAAAATCCCTTGCCGACCCCCGCTTCCGTCCCGGGCTACGACCTGAGGCCCGCCACCGAATCCGATATTCCCGCCATCCACGCCCTGATGCTGGAAATGGCGGAATTCGAGAAACTGACCGACATCTTCCAGGCCACGCACGAAAGCCTGAAGCAAAGCTTCTTCGGCCCCGAGCCTGCCGCCCGCTGCCTGGTCATCACGACCACCGGGGACCCGTCCACGGCCATCGCCTACATCATGTGGTTCCACAACTATTCCAGCTTCCTGGACCGGCGCGGCCTGTACCTGGAAGACGTGTACATCACGCCGGCCCACCGCGGGCGCGGCCTGGGCGGCTGGGTTCTGAAACACCTGGCGGCGCTGGCCGTGGAACTGGGCTGCGGCCGCTTCGAATGGGTGGTGCTGGACTGGAACGAAAACGCCATCGAGTTCTACAAGCACCACGGCGGCGAGATCCTGGACGACTGGCGCGTCGTGCGCGTCACCGGCGACGCCCTGTTGCGGCTTGCCGGCCAGGCCTGAGCCCCACTGCCTTCTTGCATCCGCACCGGGAGTCTTCCATGTCGATCCGCGTCTCCATCGTATCCACCCGCACCGGCGATGACGGCACCACCGGCCTGGGCAACAAGACCCGCGTGCCCAAAGACGCGCCGCGCATCACCGCGCTGGGCGACGTGGATGAACTGAACAGCGCCATCGGACTGTGGCGGACGACGTCCCTGCCGGCCGAAGTCGACACCCTGCTGAACCGCATCCAGCACGACCTGTTCGACCTGGGCGGCGAACTCTGCATCCCGGGCTGGACGGCGCTCAAGAACGATCACGTGCTGCGCCTGGACGAAGCCCTGAAGCACTACAACGCCGAACTGGGCCCCCTGCAGGAATTCATCCTGCCCGGCGGTTGCCCGGCTGCCGCCCACGCCCATATGGCGCGCACCATCGCCCGCCGGGCGGAACGGTCCGTGGTGACGCTGTCCCGCCAGGACACCGTGAACCCGCCGGTGCTGCACTACCTGAACCGCCTGTCGGACCTGTGCTTCGTGCTGGCGCGCTTCCTGAACCGCGCTGCCGGCGTGCGGGATACGCTGTGGATGAGACAGGATACGGACCAGCCCCCCGCGGACTGATCCGTGCCCGAGGAATCCGGGCAGCCTGCCGACGGGAAACGTTACCGCCGATCGGCGGAATGCACCTGCAGCGCCTCGAGAAAGCGCGAGACCATGTTGTAGGCCGCGATGGTGGCCGTCAGCTCGACCAATTCGCGGTCGGGGAAATGGCGCCGCACGGCCTGGAACACGGGATCGGGCACCTGCACGGACCGCGTCATCGCATCCGCGTAGGCCAGCACCGCCCGTTCGCGCGCATCGAACAGATCCGACGGCACGTCATCCAGGGCCAGGGCATCCAGCTGGTCCTGCCGCAGCCCTTCGCGCAAGGCGATCGGCGCGTGCTGGTCGGCCTCGTAGGGCGCGCGGTTCAGGTGGGCGATGCGCATGATGACCAGCTCGCGGATCGCGCCGTCCAGGCTGCAGCGGTGGCGGATGGCGGTCAGGTAGGTCAGCCAGCCTTCCGCCGCCGGAGGGCTGTGCAGCAGCATCTGGTACAGATGCAGCACGCTGCCGCGCTCGGCGACGATGCGGTCGGCCAGGACGGCGGCTTCGCCCTGGCTCAGGTCGGCATACTCGATTCGGGCCATGAAAATCTCCGTGATCAGCCGGGCAGGACCTGGCGCACCGAACGATCCAGCCGGGCGACGATCTCGTCGATGTCGGCCGCCGTGCAGATGAAGGGCGGCGCCAGCAGCACATGATCCCCATGGACGCCATCGATGGTGCCGCCCATGGGATACATCATCAGGCCGTTTTCCATAGCCTGGCGCTTCAGGCGCGCGTGCGTCTTCAGGGCCGGATCCAGGACGGACTTGTCGGCCCGGTCGCGCACGAATTCCACACCGACGAACAGTCCGCGGCCGCGCACATCACCCACATTGGGATGATCGGCGAAGGCCTCGCGCAAGCGCGCCCGCAGCTGCTCGCCGCGCGCCAGGACATTGGCCAGCAGTCCGTCGCGCTCGATCACCCGCTGCACCGCCAGCGCGGCGGCACAGGCCGTGGCGTGGCCCATGTAGGTATGGCCGTGCTGGAAGAACCCGCTGCCGCCCACGATGGTGTCGTAGATGCGGCGGCTGGCCAGCATGGCACCGATGGGCTGATAACCCGCCCCCAGGCCCTTGGCAATCGCCAGGATGTCCGGCGCCACGCCATCTTCCTCGCAGGCATACAGGTGGCCGGTACGCCCCATGCCGGACATGACCTCGTCCAGGATCAGCAACACGCCATGCCGGTCGCAGACCTCGCGGATGCGGCGCAGGTAGGTGCGCACCGGCGGCAGGGCGCCTGCCGTGGCGCCGACCACCGTTTCCGCCACGAAGGCCGCCACCCGGTCCGCGCCGATTTCCAGGATCTTCTGTTCCAGCTCGTCGGCCAGACGGGCGGCGTATTGCTCCTCGGTCTCGTCGGGCTGCTGGTCACGGTAGGCGTAGCAGGGCGATACGTGGTGCGCCGGTACCAGCAAGGGCAGGAAAGGCTGGCGCCGCCAGGCGTTGCCGCCGATGGCCAGCGCCCCCAGGGTGTTGCCGTGGTAGCTCTGGCGACGGGCGATGAACTGGCTGCGGCCGGTTTCGCCCCGCTCGACGAAGTACTGCCGGGCAAGCTTCAGCGCCGCCTCGATCGCCTCGGACCCGCCAGACACGAAATACACATGATCCAGGTCGCCCGGCGCCCTGGCAGCCAGGAAATCCGCCAGATCCTCGCAGGCCTGGGTGGTGAAGAAGGAAGAATGGGCGTAGGCCACCTGATCGACCTGCGCCTTGATGGCGGCGATCACGTCGGGATGCCCGTGCCCCAGGCAGGATACGGCCGCCCCGCCCGAAGCATCCAGGTACTGGCGGCCATCCTGGTCAAACAGGGAAATCCCCTGGCCGCGCACGGCGCGCTTCAGCGTATGCTGCGGATTGCGATGGAATACATGCGTCATGGCTTGATTCAACAAATGTTTCTACTATCATAGATCAGGAAACATATAATTCAAGCCCTGGCCCAATCCGTTTTTCAAACCTGTCATGTCGGCACCACACTCACTGGACGAACTCACCCGCTGCATCCAGGCCCAATACCCGGACCTCAGCCCCCAATTCCAGGTCGGGGCACGCTACCTGATCGATCATCCGACCCAGGTCTCCACGCTGTCCGCGCGCAAGCTGGCCGTACTGGCCGGCGTCCAGCCCGCCACGCTGGTCCGCCTGGCACAGCACCTGGGCTATGCAGGCTGGGATGCCCTGAAGGCCGTCTTCATGCAGGCACTCCATCCGCCGGGCGCCTATGCAGCGCGCGCCCAGTCCCTGCTTCATCACCCGCAATCCGACCAGGCCGCCTGGCAGGCCACCATCCAGCAGCAAATCCTCGACCTGCAGGCGCTGGAGCCCGCCAACCAGGCCGCCATGGCCCGCGCCGTGGCCCTGCTGGCCGGCGCCGAGCGCATCGTGATCGCCGGATTCCGCTCCTGCTATCCGGCCGCTTTCAGCCTGCGCTATCTGTGCAGCCTGTTCCGCCCGGATGTCCATCTGCTGCACAGCACCGGCGGCACGATGAGCCAGGACACGCACCACCTGCGCCCCGGGGATGTGGCGGTGCTGATCGGCTATGCGCCGTATTCCCGCGAGATCATCGAACTGGCCGAAGCGATCCAGCCCCAGGGCTGCCGCATGCTGGTCCTGTGCGACAGCCAGCTCGCGCCGATGGCACTGCATGCCGACTGCGTGCTGACCTTCTCCACCCAGGGGCACTCATTCTTCCCGACCACCGTGGCGATCCAGGCCCTGGTCGAAATGCTGGCCCGGCAATTGCTGGTTCATCACGGAGAACCGGCGCTGGCCGAACTGAGCCGCACCGAGGCCAGGCTCCAGGCGACCGGCGCCTACCGCTGAACACCCCATGAGCAACACGTCTTCCATGCCGAACGATCCCCGCCCGCTTGAACTCGAATGGACCGAGGCCCGCGGCTCACACCGCGACATCGGCCACGCCCTGGGGCGCTGGGGGGCCGATGCCTGCCACCGCCACCTGGTTCATTCCGAAGCCTGGGCACAGATCATGGCCTGCCGCGACCGGCCGGAGATCCCGGCCATGCGGGCATTGTTGCGCCAGGCTTTCCCCTGGATCGAGGAAGAACTGGCGGGCCTGGCCGCGGGCCTGGACCTGCCGCCGGACGATGTCTTCCTGTGGAATTGCCGGGGCGACCTCTGGGCGTTGGCGCCCGATGGTTGCACCACGGTGCTGGCGCCGACACGATTGAGCCACAACGAGGACGGCGACCCGGGCTTCGCCGGCGCCTGCGGCCTGGCCGAGGTGCGGCCTGCCGGTGCACCCGCCTTCGTGTCCTTCGTCTATCCGGGCTCTCTGCCCGGTCACACCTTCGCCGTCAACGAAACCGGTCTGGCGATGACGGTCAACAACATCCGGGCACGCCGGGCCGGCGCCGGCATGCCGCGCATGGTCCTGACCCGGGCGCTGCTGGCTGCCGATTCGGCCCATGCAGCGGTATCGATCCTGCAATCGCACCCGCGCATGGGGGCGTTCCACCTGGGCCTGGGTCAAGCCGGCGCATCGCAGACCTGGAGCGTGGAGTTCAGCCGGGCGGCCGTGTCCGTCAGGATCGTGGCACGTACACCGCTGTTGCATGCCAACCATGCCGTGCACGAAGCACAGGCCGAACTGCCTCAGGTGATCACGGCCTCGTCGGCGCATCGCCAGGAGCGCGGCGAAGACCTGCTGGAGCAAGGGACCCCGGCACTGACGATCCTGGCCGATGCAGGCGATGCCGCGGAACCCATCCTGCGGCGGTCTTCTTCCGACACCGACCAGGAAAACACCCTGGCCACCGCCGACATCGACCTGTCGGGCCCCACCGCCCGCTGGGCGGTCTACGCACCGGGGGCGGCAACCCCCCATCATCGCCTCGACGGGCTGCGGCGCCTGTGAATGCGCCTTTGGGCGTGCTGCCGGCGCATCCCGGCGCCGGCAGGCACAGCCACGGAGCGGAACTTACTTCACGCGGCTGACCATGTATTCCACGGCAGCGCGCAGGGTGGCGTCATCCGCCTTGGTGCCGCCGCGCGCGGGCATGGCGCCCTTGCCGTGCATGGCCACGTTCATCATTTCGTCCATGCCCTTGGCGATCAGCGGCTCCCAGGCCGCCTTGTTGCCGAGCTTGGGCGCATTGGCCGCACCGGTGCTGTGGCACGCGATACAGGCGCTCTTGTAGAGCTTTTCGCCGGTCTTCAGGGTCCCGGCATCGGTGGCCATCGACAGGGCGGGCAGCAGGGCCAGGGACAGAGCGGTCACGCTCACGATCTTCAACATTTTTCTATCTCCTGAGTCGGGATGGCCTCCTGGGCCATCCCGGTTATCGTGGTTTATTTCTTGGTGGGGCCGGGGGCGGCAACCTGCTTCATCAGGTCGTCGTTCCACTTGCCTTCGACCTTCACGTGACCGGCAGCGCCCAGTTCAAAGGCCTCGATGAGGTTGTGGTTGACGTAGGCGTAGACGCCGGGCTGCTTGAAGGTGTAGAGCGCCGCACCGGCCGTACCGCCCGGGATGAACCAGGTTTCCAGATTGCGTTCGGGCCTGTTGATGAACTTGCCCGTGGCCCAGACGTAGTCGCCATGGCCGCCGATCAGGTGGGGCCGGGTGTCGCGGTTGGCCGTGGAATGGATGAACAGCACGGTCTCGCCCACCTTGGCCGTCAGGGCGCCTTCACCGGTGAGCGCGCCCTTCTTGCCGTTGAACACGATGTGCGACGGGATCAGGCCGCGCATCACTTCGGTGGTATCGCCGTAGCTTTCCAGGGCAGTGTCGTATTCCTTGTAATTGCCGTTCTCATCCTTCGGGATGTACAGGTCGAACTCACCGATGGTGTAGACCTTGTCGTAGTGCAGCGGCTTGCCGTTCTCGTCCTTCAGGCCGTCGCGCGGCAGCACCATCAGGGTACCGCTCATGCCGGACACCACGTGCCAGGGCACCATGCCTTCGGGCGCGCAGTGGTAGATGAACGTGCCGGTGCGGTCTGCCTTGAAGCGCAGCACGGTCTGTTCGCCCGGCTTGATCTTGGTCAGCGCACCGCCGCCCAGCGCCCCGGTGGAGGCGTGGAAGTCGATGTTGTGCTCCAGCGCGTTGGTGGCCGGATTGATCAGGGTGAGCTGAACGTAATCGCCTTCGTGCACGACCATCGTGGGGCCGGGCATGGAGCCGTTGAAGGTCATGGCCTGCATCGTCGTGCCGTTCTCTTCATCGATGACGATCTTCTTTTCTTCGATGGTCATCGTGAATTCGACCACGCGCGGCTTGGCCTTGGTCGCCTGCTCGTGCTCCATCACATGGGGCGGCGCCACGAGCACGGGCTTGATGTGCTCCAGCTGGTCGGCGGGATCCGCCACCGCAACACCCCCGGCCAGCAAAGACGCCAGAGCGGTAGCAGCCATACACAGACGAAATACCTTCATGTTCAACTCCCTGATTTAATGTGTCGTCTTGTTTCGACGCTTCCATCTTGTCACGGCCGGGGTTAACCCCCATTGCGCTGGATCAAACCCGTTCAGGCAACATTCAGACTTTGTGGAAAGTGTTGATGTGCCGCAAACTTTCACGCACAGCGCGTGGCGCGAACCGCACGGCAAGGCTGCCGTGCGGCCCGGTGTGGTCAGTGCTCGCGCACCAGGCGGAACCCCAGGTTGGCCGGCGGCAGCCCGACGGAGCAGGCCCCGTTGCGGGGATCACGGATGAAATCGGCCATGGCGGCGATGTGGGCGCCGGCCAGAATGCGCACGCCGCAGTTCTCGCGCGGGGCCAGCGGCAATGCGCCCACGCTGTGGCTGGCGAAACAGGTATCGGTCCATTCCCAGACATTGCCGCCCATGTCGCTGATGCCCAGGGCGTTGACGCCGAAATGCCCGAAGGGCTGCGCGGGCTTGATCCGTCCCCTGCTGCGGGCGACCTCGCGGTCGTATTCCGCCAGCCAGCGCACGGAAGGGTCGGCGGGGTCCGACGGCAGGGCGCCTTCTTCGCGGTAGCGGTCGGCGGCGGCGCGCACCCATTCGGCGTAGACGGGCAGCCGCCAGCGCTGGCCGGTTTCCCGCGACAGCCACGCCGCATAATCGGTGGCATCGGCCCAGCTCACGCCCACGGCCGGCAGATCGGGCGAATCCAGGTCGCGGAAGCCCTTGTCCAGCCGCTTGCAGGCGCCCGCCTGCACACAGCGTGCGTATTCGGCCTGGCTGACCTGGCGGCGCATGATGAGCAGGCCGTCCCCGACCCGCCCCTGGACCCGGGGTGCATCCACGGGCCGGCCCTGATCGAGGAATTCGCCGGCCGCCTGGTAGGTGAATTCACCGCCCGGAATGGCGACGACATCGATGCCGGCCGGCGCTGCGGCAGCCGGCGCCATCCAGGCACCGGCCACCAGCAGGCAGGCGGCAAGGCGTTTCAGGACAGGCGCCGGGGCGCGGTACGCGCCAGGGTTCGTGGTCATGTAAAAGGCTCCGTTGCGGGATGCCTTTCATTGGACACGCGGACGCGGCGCGGCGCCTTGTCCAGGCTCAAATCTTCGTCGCTTCGAATGTCTCTGCCAGGAACTCCAGGAACGCGCGGATCTTGGGCGCCAGGTGGCGGCGCGACGGGTAGACGGCATAGAGCGTGGTGGTGACGGTGCTCCAGTCCTCCAGCACGGCCTGGAGCCTGCTTTCCCGCAGGTCCCGCTCGACGTAGGGACGGGGCACCAGGCTCAGGCCGAAGCCCGCCCGCAGCGCATCGCACACGGCCAGGCTGGACGACACCGAATACCGGGACTGGACGGTGACCCGTTCGATGCGCCCGTCCTTCCTGAAGGTCCAGGTGTCCGCGTGCCCCGACAGGCTGAAGCGCACGCACTCGTGCGTCTTCAGGGCGGCCGGCGAAGCGGGTGCGCCCCGGCTCCGGAGGTATGCCGGGGCGGCGCACAGCACATGTGGCATCTCGGCCAGGCGGCGGGCTACCAGGCTGGTGTCTTCAAGGTGGTCGCTGCCACGGATCGCCAGGTCGTAGCCTTCCCGGACGAGATCGACCCGCCGGTCGTCGAGCCGCAAGTCGAGGTGCAGTCCGGGATGGCGGGCCAGGAAATCCGGGATGCGCGTGGACAGCCAGGTCATGGTGACCGTCACGGGCGCGCTGACCCGCAGGACGCCGCCGGGGTCGGCCCGCGCCAGACCCAGGGCTTCGTCGGCATCGGCCAGGGCATCCAGGCTGCGCGCCACGTGCTCCAGATAGATCCGGCCTTCCTCGGTCAGCGTCTTGCTGCGTGTCGTGCGATGGAAGAGCCGCGTCCCGAGATGCGCTTCGAGTTCGGCGATGTTCTTGCTGACCGCCGCCGGCGACAGCCCGATCCGCCGGCCCGCCTCGGCGAAGCTGTCCTGTTCCGCCGCTTCCCGGAACACGCGCAGGGCGATATGGAGATCCATGATCCTATCATCCACTGATGGTTGATTATCCATTTACGAATTAACGGATTATCAATCAATAGTGAATTAAATACACTGGCGGCATGAACTCCAGCCGCACGGAAAAAAGCATGAACCACCCAGCCCTCGACCTGATCGAGCAGCGAGCCTCGACCAACCATTTCGACCCGTCGCACCGGTTCGAGACCAGCGAAATCCAGCGCCTGGTCCAGCTTGCGACCCGGGCGCCCACTGCCTACAACCTGCAGAACTGGCGCTTCATCGCCGTATGCACGCCCGAAGCCAAACGCACGCTGCGCGCGCTGGCCTACGGCCAGGCCAAGGTTTCCGAGGCGGCGGCCACCTTCATCGTCTGCGGCCTGCTGCCCGACCCGCACGCGCTCGCGGACCGGTTGCGTCCCTTCGTCGAGGCAGGGCACATGCCCGCTTCTCTGGCGGCGGCCTGGCAGGAAGATGCGCAGGCGAAATACGCCGACGCGCGAGCCGCGCGCGACGAGGCCATCCGCTCGGCATCCCTGGGCACCGCGACACTGATCCATGCGGCCAGCGCCCTGGGCCTGGCATCCAGCCCCATGTCCGGTTTCGACGCGGCGGGCGTGGCACGCGCCTTCGGCCTGGCCGGGCACGAGCTGCCCGTGATGCTGGTGCCGGTGGGCCGCGCCGCGCCGGGCAACTGGCCGCAAAAACCCCGCCGCCCCCTGGCCGAAGTCCTGGAAATCGCATGACGACCGCCCGCTCCGATCTGCTGCTGACCGCCAGCGCGCCCGCCATCTGGGGAAGCACCTACATCGTCACCACCGAACTGCTGCCGGGCTTTTCCCCCATGACCGTCGCCCTGCTGCGCGCCCTGCCCGCCGGGCTGCTGCTGCTCCTGATCGTGCGGCGGCTTCCCGCGGGCATCTGGTGGCTGCGCAGCCTCGTGCTGGGGGCGCTGAACATCTCGATCTTCCTGAGCCTGCTGTTCGTGGCGGCCTACCGGCTGCCCGGCGGAGTCGCCGCCACCGTGGGCGCCATCCAGCCGCTGCTGGTGGCGCTGCTGGCCCCCGCGCTGCTGGGCAGCCCGCTGCGTCCGGCCGCCCTGGTCTCCGCGCTGGCCGGCATCGGCGGCGTGGGCCTGCTGGTGCTGACCCCGGACGCGGCGCTCGATGGCCTGGGTATCGCGGCGGGCCTGGCCGGCGCGGCATCCATGGCTCTGGGCAACATCCTGGCCCGCCGCTGGAAGGCTTCCGTGCCGATGCTGACGATGACGGCCTGGCAGCTCAGCCTGGGCGGCCTGCTGCTGATTCCCCTGGCCCTGGCATTCGACCCGATGCCGCCCGCTCCGACGGCGGCCAACGGCCTGGGGCTGGCCTGGCTGAGCCTTGTCGGCGCGGCGCTGACCTACGCGCTCTGGTTCCGGGGCATCGGCAGGCTGAGCCCGGTCCTCGTGTCCTCGCTGCTGTTTCTCAGCCCGCTGACGGCCGTGCTGCTGGGCTGGCTTTTCCTGGGCCAATCCCTGACGCTGCCGCAAGCAGCCGGAGTGGCCGTGATCGCCGGCAGTCTCTGGCTGAGTTCCCGGCAAGCCGGCGCGGGCGCACGCTGAGAAGCAAAGCGGACGGCCCGCCGCGTGGTCAGCGGCCCCGCCACTGCGGCGGGCGCTTCTGCATGAAGGCGTCGATGCCCTCGCCCACGTCCTCGGCCAGCATGTTTTCCGCCATGATGCCGGCCGCATAGTCGTAGGCCTGATCCAGCGGCAGGCCCAGCTGCCGGTAGACCATGGCCTTGCCCGTGCGCACCGCCACCGGGCTCTTGGACAGGATGGCATCGACCAGCCCCTGCACGGCCCGGTCCAGGTCGGCGTCGGGCACGGCGTGATTGACCAGCCCCCGCTCGGCGGCCTGGCGGGCGCTGATGAACTGGCCCGTCACCAGCATCTCGAAGGCGTTCTTCAAGGGCACGTTGCGCGTCAGCGCGACCGACGGCGTGGCGCAGAACAGGCCGACGTTGATGCCGGAAACGGCCAGCCGCGCGCTTTCGGCGGCCACCGCCAGGTCGCAGCTGGCCACAAGCTGGCAACCGGCGGCGGTCGCGGTGCCGTGGACCCGCGCGATGACCGGCACGGGGCAGCGCGCGATGGACTGCATCAGCAGACCGCAGCGGCCGAACAGGTCGCGGTAGTATTCCCGGTCGCCCGCATGACCGCGCATCTGCTTCAGGTCGTGGCCGGCGCAGAATGCGCGGCCATTGGCGGCCAGCACCACGACTCGCAGACCGGGATCGTCCATGCAGGCGTCGAAGCGCGCCTGCAGCGCCTGCAGCATCTCTTCGGACAGCGCATTGAACTGGTCGGGCCGGTTCAGCGTCAGCGTCAGGACGCCGTCGCGGCGTTCATCCAGCACCAGATCGGCAGAAACTTGCGTCATGTTCGTCTCCTTGGTGGCCGGCGGCCGCCCAGGCCCCGGCAAAAAGATCCGCCAGCCGGTCGCCGGTCTTGACCAGGTCGGCCTCGATGCCGCAGGTTTTCAGGTCGACCGTCTGCAGCCCCTCGTATCCGCAGGGATTGATGCCCAGGAAAGGATCGAGGTCCATGGCCACGTTCAGGGCCACGCCATGATAGGCGCGCCCGTTGCGGATCTTGACCCCCAGCGCGGCGATCTTGGCCAGTGCGTCTCCCCGGGACTGGCGCAGCGCCGACTGGGGCACGTAGATGCCGGGAGCGCCGGGCTTGCGGCAGGCGCCCCGCACGCCCAGCTCCGCCAGCAGGTCCAGCACGGCCTGCTCGAGCATGGCGACGAAATCCCGCACGAAGACCCCCTGGCGGCGCAGGTCGACCAGGGTGTAGAGCACGACCTGGCCCGGCCCATGGTAGGTGACCTGGCCGCCGCGATTGCAGTGCACCACCGGGATGCCGTGGGGATTGAGGATGTGTTCCGGCTTGCCGGCCTGGCCCAGGGTATAGACCGGCTCGTGTTCCACCAGCCAGAGTTCGTCGGGCGTGTCTTCGTGGCGAAGTTCGGTGAAATCCTGCATCGCCCGCCAGACCGGCAGGTAGGGAGCGGGACGGTCCAGCCAGCGCGTCTGCACGGCCATGTCCGGCCCGCGCCTACAGCACCACGGACACCATCGCGTGCCCGTGCAGTGCGCGGTACAGGTCGTCCAGCTGCTCGCGCGAAACAACCCGCACCGTCAGGGTCAGGCCCAGGTAATTGCCGCTGGAGCTGGGGCGGATTTCGATGGTGTCGGGATCGAAGGCGGGATCGAAGCCGCGCGCCACCTCGGCCATGGCGCGGGCGAAATCGTCGTGGGCACGCCCCATGACCTTGATCGGAAAGTCGCAGGGGTAGGTGATCAGGGAATCTTCGGGGCGGATCGGCTTCATGTCGCCATTATTCGAACAACAGGCGGATCTTGTCCAGCAGCCTGCCGAAGAAACCGGCTTCTTCCACCGAATGCAGCACCACCAGCGGCCGCTGGTCCAGTTCCTTGCCGTCCAGGCTGACCAGCAGGGTGCCGGCCCGGGCGCCCTCGGTCAGGGGCGCCATCAGCGGCTGGGTGTAGCGGGCTTCGGTCTTGATGTCGTCGGCGCGTCCGCGCGGCACGGTGACCCACAGGGCGTCGGACAGGCCCAGCTCGGCGGTCTCGGTCGCGCCTTCCCAGACCCGCGCCGACACGGCCGGCTTGCCCTTGTCCAGCAGCTTGACGGTGTCGAAGTTCTTGAAGCTCCAGTTCAGCAGCTTCAGGCTGCTTTCGGTGCGGGCGGCATCGCTGGCCGCACCCACCAGCACCGAGACCACACGCCGGCCGTCGCGCAGCGCCGTGGCCACCAGGCAGTAGCCCGCGGACTGGGTATGGCCGGTCTTCAGGCCATCGACGGTGGAGTCGGCCCACAGCAGGCGGTTGCGGTTGCTCTGCTTGATGTTGTTGTAGGTGAATTCCTTCTGGCTGTCGTAGTGCCGGTATTGCGGGAACCGCTGGACCAGGGCCCGCGCCAGGATGGCCAGGTCCTCGACCGTGGTCATGTGGTCGGGGTCGGGCAGGCCGGGTGCATTGGTGAAGTGGGTGTGCTTCATGCCCAGTTCCTTGGCCTGCTGGTTCATGAGCGCGACGAAGGCCGACTCGCTTCCGGCCACAGCCTCGGCCAGCGCCACGGTGGCGTCGTTGCCCGACTGCACCAGCATGCCCTGCAGCAAATCATCCACCGACACGTCCGTGTTCGGGTTGACGAACATGCGCGAGCCCTCGGTCTTCCAGGCCTTTTCCGAGATGCGCACCATCTGGTCGAGCTTCAGGCGGCCGCTTTCCAGGGCCTCGAAGACCACGTAGGCGGACATCAGCTTGGTCAGGGATGCAGGCTCGACGGCTTCCTGGGGATTCTGGGCGGCGATGATCTGCCCGCTGGTGGCATCCAGGGTCAGCCAGGCCTTG
This sequence comes from Castellaniella daejeonensis, assembly GCF_039523555.1. Lineage (NCBI taxonomy): Bacteria > Pseudomonadati > Pseudomonadota > Betaproteobacteria > Burkholderiales > Alcaligenaceae > Castellaniella > Castellaniella daejeonensis. Next base: position 214,229 of record NZ_BAAAFN010000015.1, on the reverse strand, counting down.
GCGCCCAGGGTGGGCGCGGGAATGCTGGACAGGCTGCTGACCATGTCGACCCCGGCCGGAGCCTGGGCCGCGGCCGCTTCGGCGGACGCGGGCGCGGGAGCCGCCTGGGACCAGGCCGCACCGGACACCAGCAGCGAGCAGGCCAGCGCCAGGGGCGCCAGACGGGAACGACGAAGGAGCGGCAAAAGGGCATTCATGGGCATAGGCGGCTGAAAGATTGGGTAATGAGCGACAAGCGCCCATTATAGGCAGCGTGAAAATGCCTTACGGCTGCTTGGCTGGTGCAATTCGAGACAAAAAGCAAGCAACTGAAACGACATGCCCCCGCCGCCGGCCTTCCCGGCCGCGGCTTGCTCAGAGCCCACACAGCCCGGACTTGACGATCTGGCGCAGGATCAGCAGCTTGCCGTGGAAGAAGTGGCCCGCGTCGGGCACGACCGTCATGGGCAGCTGATGCGACCGGGCGAAATCCATGCCTTCGGCAAGCGGCACCACTTCGTCGTGCTCGCCATGGATCATGAGCGTATCGGGCGGCATGGACAAGGGGCGATGACGAAAGCGCTCGACCGCGCAACCGATCAGCATCAGACGGGCCGGCAGCGGCAGGCCGCGATCGGCCAGGTCGGCATGCAGCTGCGCGGCCACGGCCGACCCGAAGGAAAAGCCCGCCAGCACCCAGGGCCCCGCGGCCGCCTGCGGCCAGGCCTGGAAGACATGCTCGACGACGGCGGCCATGTCGGCCGTTTCGCCGACCGCCCGGTCGAACGTGCCCTGCGAGGCGCCCACGCCCCGGAAATTGGGCCGGATGGCCAGCAGGCCGTGCTGCACGCAGGCGCGCGACACCGTGGTGACGATCTTGTTGTCGCGGGTGCCGCCATGCAGGGGATGCGGATGCAGCACCAGGGCCCAGCCGGAAGGTTCGTCCTCCGGGTGGTCCACGGTGTATTCGATCAGACCCGCCGGACCCTGGCATGTGGCTTGTTCTGTGCGTAAACTCATGGCTGCGCGGATGCTCCTGTCTGCTTCAGATCTCATTCTACCCATATGGCCGGCCTTCCCCCCGATCCCGACTGCGTCCTGCCGTGCCCGGATGCCATGGCCGATGCCCTGCGCGAAGCCCTGCCCCAATTCCGCCAGGTGGACTGGGTCGAACACACCGGCTCGACGAACGCCGACCTGCTGGAACGCGCGCGCCGCCCCGGAGGGCCGCCCGACCGCCCCTGGCTGCTGGGCACGCACCTGCAGTCCAGGGGCCGCGGGCGCGCCGGACGCACCTGGCAGAACCGCGTCGGCGCCAACCTGATGTTTTCCTGCGCCTTCGACGTCTTCCTGCCGACCCGCCAGCTGCCGACGCTGGCGCCCCTGATCGGCATGGCGACCTGCGCGGCGCTGCGCACGCGCCTCGGGGCCGGCCTGCGCACGCGCCTGACCATGAAGTGGCCCAACGACCTGCTCTGGGACCAGGCCAAGCTCGCCGGGATCCTGATCGAGTCCACCCGCTCGGGCACCGCCCAGGCTTCCGACCACCACCTGATCATCATCGGCATGGGCCTGAACCTGGAAGATGCCCGGGCACTGTCGCAGTCGCTGGATCGGCGCATCGCCGACTGGGCCGAGATCGCAGCCGACGATCCGGTCGCGGCACGCGCCACGGCCGCCGACCTGGCGGCCTGCGCCGCCCGGTCCTGGTACGAAGCCCTGAACCAGGCCACCGCGCGGGGTTTCGCCGACCTGCCTGCCCGCTACGCGGAAGTCGACGGACTGGCGGGCCGCATGGTGGACGTGCTCGACGACGGCCATCTGCGGCACACGGGCGTGGCCTGCGGTGTCGATACCGACGGCCGCCTGCTGTTGCGCAACGCCGACGGCGTCCAGGCCATCTCGGTCGGTGAAATCTCCGTGCGGCTGCAGCGATGATCCTGCTGATCGACGCCGGCAACACCCGGGTCAAGATCGCCTGGCTGGCCGCCGGCATCTCCCGGCCCTGCACCCCACCCCTGACCCTGGATCATGCGGAACTGCCCGGGCTGGCCGCGCGCCTGGATTTCATCCCCGCACGCATCCTGGGTTCCAACGTCGCCGGCCACGCGGTGCGCGACACCCTGGAACGCGCCTGCCACGACGCCTGGGGGCTGCCGGTGCGCTGGCATGACACCCGGGACGGGCACGACCTGCTGCTGAACGGCTACCGGCAGCCGGCCCAACTGGGCATCGACCGCTGGCTGGGCCTGCTGGGCCTGCTGCGCCACGTCCGGGGCGAGCCGGCCTGGCAGGCAGGCGCGCCCTGCATCCTGGCCAGCTTCGGCACCGCCACCACGGTCGATACCCTGGCCTGGCAGGCGCAGCCCGACGGCACGCACCGGGCCGCCTTCATCGGCGGACTGATCCTGCCCGGGGCGGCCCTGATGGCCCGCAGCCTTTCACAGGGCACGGCCGGACTGCCCCTGGCCCGGGGCGAACCCGCCGATTTCCCCGCCGATACCGATACCGCCATCGCCAGCGGCATCGCGGCAGCCCAGGCAGGCGCGCTGCTGCGCCAGTGGCGGCTAGCCGCCGACGCCTATCCCGGCACATCGCCGCTGTTGTTCGTCAGCGGTGGCGACTGGCCGCGCGTCCAGGGAGAACTGCAATCGGCGCTGTCGCGCGCCTGCCCCGGCGGGGCCGCGCCCCTGCCGCATTGGCTGGACAGCCCCGTCCTGGACGGACTGGCCAGCCTGGCGGCCCCGGAACTCCAGGCCGGCCCGGCACCGCGCGCACAGGACGGCGGCCTGAACCGTATCGACGGCAACCGGGGCTGAGTCGGCAGCCCGGGTCAGAACCGCGTCTCGATCGCATCGACGACCATCCAGGCATCATCCACCACCGCCATCCAGCGCCACTTGTCGAAGGTCGTGCAGGGGTGGGAAATGCCCAGCGCGACCCGGTCGCCCACCGCCGGACCGTCCCGCGCCGGATCGAAACGCAGGTAGGCGTGCTGGTCGTTCAGGGCGTCGATCTTCCAGGATGCGGGCGCATCCTGCGCCGCTTGCACGCCGCGCGGCGCCCAGCGCTGGACGGAGGGCATTTCCTGGTCATGGGAAATATCGCGCCGGCCGCACGTCAGCAGTGCCAGGCCTGGCTCGGGCACGGATTGCACCATGGCCCAGACCTCGAGCGCGGCCTGCAATGAATCCCGCAGGCCCGCCCGCTGCTCGATCAGCCTGAGCAGGCGCCGATAATTGCCCTGGTCGTGCGTCACGTAGCAGCCCGAACGCAGCACGCCCAGGAACGGCCGCTTCAGGCCCGCCCCCTGCAGCAACGGCACCACCAGATCGAAAATGGCCGAGCCGCCGGCGCTGAGGATCGGATCTTCCGCGGGCAGCAACCCCAGCGCATCGCACTCCGCGGCGATCCTGATCACACGGCGCACGAGCTCGGTCACGGCAGGCACGTCATGCGCGCTGTCGCATTGCGCCAGCCCGCCTTCGTAGCATTCGATGCCGCCCAGGCGCACCGACGCGCTGGCACCGATGGCCCGCGCCAAGGCCAGCGCATCATCCCGCGTCCGCACGCCGGTCCGCTGGCCCGGGATGCCGACCTCCAGCAACACGTCGAAGACCCGCCGGCTGCCGCGCATGCGCGCCCAGTCTTCGATGCAGTGCAGTTGAGCGATGGAATCGACCAGGAACCACACGCGCAGGTCCTGATGCCGGTCGAGCAAGACATCGAGCCCATCCAGATCGGCGGGCGCCACCACCTGATTGGCGATGATGGCCCGCCGCAGGCCCGCCTCCAGCCCGACGGAAAGCTGGTGGATCGTCGCGAAGGTCAGCCCCCAGGCGCCACCGCGCAGCTGCAGGTCGAACAACTGGGGCGACATGGTGGTCTTGCCGTGCGGCGCAAGGACGATGCGCCGGTCCCGGGCATACGCCTGCATCCAGCGCACATTGTGTTCCAGAGCCGACCGGCGGATCACCGCCAGCGGATAGGCCAGGTCATCCGCGAGCACGTTCCAGCCGCGTTCGGCGAGCTGCGAGGCCCGCACTGGCCCGGCCGCAAGGGGAAAGCCCTTGTGGCGGCCATCGATCGAAAAATCCGGATGCATGATGTGGTTCCCTTTCATTGCGTGCGTTCACGGCGGCTTGTGGCGGGGCCGGCCGCCCTGCAACCATGCCATGGTATCGCGCTGCGCCGGCCCGACCCCGAACGTATCCGCCTGAAACAGGCCCCGCCGCGTGCCCGGAACCCGCTGATATACTGGCAGGCATTGTCTATTTTCCACCGGTCGACGCATGCGTTTCCTGCTGACCCTTGCCGTCATCGCCAACCTGGCGCTGCTGGCCTACGGCCAGGGCTTCTTCGGCCCGCCGCCGGCGGAGCAGGGGCGAACGCCCCGACCGCTGTCGCAACGCAACCAGCAGGCCCTGACCCTGGGCGTGCCTGTTCCTCCCGCCGACGCCACCGTCCGATGAAACCAATCCGCAAAGCCGTATTCCCCGTCGCAGGCCTGGGCACCCGTTTCCTGCCGGCCACCAAGGCCATGCCCAAGGAAATGCTGCCGGTCATCGACAAACCGCTGATCCAGTACGCCGTCGAAGAGGCCCTGGCCGCGGGCATCACGGAACTGGTCTTCGTCACGGGACGCCACAAGCGCGCCATCGAGGACCATTTCGACCGCATGCCCGAACTCGAGGCCGAACTGGAATCCAAGGGCAAGCGGGCCCTGCTGGACATGGTCAGCGAGATCCTGCCGCCGCACGTCCATTGCATCTACACCCGCCAGGCCCAGCCCCTGGGCCTGGGCCATGCGGTCCTGTGCGCCGAGCCCATCGTGGGCAACGAACCCTTTGCCGTGCTGCTGGCCGACGACCTGCTGGACGCCGACACATCCGTCACGCGCCAGCTGGTGGATGCCGCCCACCAGCACGATGGCAGCGTGCTCGCCATCCAGACCATCGACCCGGCCGATTCCCGCAAATACGGCATCATCGCCGGCACGGCCATCGACGCGCGCAACACGCGGGTGGACCGGATCGTGGAAAAACCCGACCCCCTGGACGCGCCCTCGAACCAGGCGGTCGTGGGCCGGTACATCCTGGAACCCGAAATCTTCGATCACCTGCGCCGCACCCAGGCCGGGGTCGGCAGCGAAATCCAGCTCACGGACGCCATCGCCAGTCTGCTGAAACAGCGCCGCGTGCTGGGCCACCGCTACGACGGAATCCGCTACGACTGCGGCAGCAAGGAAGGCTTCTTCCAGGCGACGATCGCGCTGGGCAAGAAATACCACGGGCTGGAACCGGCCTGATCGCAGGGCCTCAGGCGCCGGGCTGCTGCCGCGGCGTGCGCGCCAGCAGGTCTTCGATGCCATCGGCCACGCGCGTCACGGCGCCGGCATGCTGCCGCACCCAGTCGCGCGCGGCCTCGCCCATGCGGCCCAGGCCGGCAGGATCATCCAGCCACCGCAAGGCCTGTCGCACGGCCTGGGCCGGGTCGGCGGCACGGGCAACGGCGCCGGCAGCCAGGGCATCGCCGACCGCCTGCTCGAAATTGGCCGTATGCGGCCCCACCAGCACCGGACGCCCCTGGGCGCTGGCCTCGATGAAGTTCTGCCCCCCCAGCGGCGCAAAGCTGCCGCCCACGATCGCCACCTGCGCGCAGGCGTAGTACCAGGCCATTTCGCCCAACGTATCGCCCAGGATCACCGTGACATCGCGACACGCCTCGATCGCCGTACTGCCGTCGCCGCCCAGCTCCAGCAGGCGGGTGCGGCGCACATGGGGCAGGCCGGCGGCCCGCAACAGGTCGGCGGCGGCATCGAAACGCTCGGGATGGCGCGGCACCAGGATGAACAGCAACGGCCGGTCGGAATCATCGCCCCGCGTGCGCCGCTGCTCGAGTTCGCGGCGGATGGCTTCGACGAAGGGGGCATCCTCGCCTTCGCGGGTGCTGGCGATGACCACGATCCGCCGGCTCAGCCGGGCGGCAAACCCGGCGCCCCGGTCCATCCGCTCTTGGTCGGGCCACAGGTCGAATTTGAAATTGCCCGATACGGCAACCTGCCGCGCACCGGCGCGCTCCAGCCGCCCGGCGTCCGCCAGCGACTGGGCATAGGTTCGTGACAGCGCCCCATAGGCCGGCCGCAGCAACGCGCCCAGCCTCAGTGTGACGCGCAGCGAAGCCTCGGACATGCGGGCGCTGGCCAGCACCAGCGGCACCCGGGCGCGCACGGCGGCGTGCACCAGATTGGGCCAGACCTCGCGTTCGATCAGGACCCCGACCGCCGGCCGGTGATGGCGCATGAAACGGCGCGTCGCCCCCGGAAAGTCGTATGGCAGCCAGTCCTGGCGCAATTGCCCCGAGGCCAGCTCCGCCGCATAGACACGTTGCCCTTCGGCCCGCCCGGTGGCCGTCAGGTGCGTCAGCAACACCCGATGCCCCCGATCCAGCAGGAGCCGGATCAGCGGATGCGCGGCCCGGGTTTCGCCCAGACTGACCGCGTGGATCCAGACCGCGCCGGGATCGCCCTCGTCCTGCCGATAGAAGCCGAAGCGCGCCGCCCCCAGCACGGACCACTTGCCGCCCGCGCGCCGCGCGCGCAGGGCCATCCAGCCCAGCAACAGGGGGGACAGGAGCCGCAGCAGCCAGGAATAGAGTATGCGCATCATGCCCCTCCGGGCCCCCGGGCGGAACCCGGTACGCCGCCCATTTCAGGCACCGTCCGCGGGGACGGCGAAATCCGTCCGGGACGCCCCGGCACGGGCCTCGTCCAGGGCTTCGGCGATGGCCGCCCGCACGCGGCCCGCGTCGGGCGCCTGGCCGCGTTCGCCCAGACTTGCGGTGTAGGCCGGCCCCTGCAGCGGCGTGCGCACCGGAGTCGACGCCTTGTAAATGCCGATGGTGGGACGCCCCAGGCCGGCACTCAGATGCGTCAGGCCGCTGTCCAGGCCCACCATGATCCGGGCCCGGGCGAGCTGTTCCGCGACCTGGCGCAGCCCCATGCGCGGCAGGACGGTCGCGTCCGTGCGGCCGCGGATCAATTCCCGCGCGCGCGCCTGCTCGGCCTCGTTGCCGGCCAGCAGCCGCAGCGCCAGGCCGCGCGCCTGCAGATCGTCGAAGACCTGCTGCCAATCGGCGTCCGGCCAGAGCTTGTCGTCGCGGCTGGCCGAGGGCATGATCAGGGCGGCCGGCTCGATCGCCACCCCTTGGGTCAGGGCGTCCAGGCCGAAGTCCGGCGGGCCATCGACCGTGTAGCCGAATGCCGCCGCCGCCAGGGTTCGCTGACGGATGATGGCCGGCTGCCAGAATTCCACCCGGTGGCGCACGTCGTAGAACAGCGAGGCCAGCGGTTCGCGCGCCGACTTCCAGTCCAGGCCGTGGCGCACGCCGCTTGCCTGGCGGACCAGCCAGATGGATTTCATCAGCGCCTGCATGTCCAGGATGACGTCGTAGCGGCGCGCGCCCAGGGTGGCGCGCAGGGCGGCACGCTCGCGGCGCGTGTCGGCCGACCACCAGTGCCGGCGCCAGCGCCTGTGCGCGACCGGTATGACCTCATGCACGGCAGGATGCCAGGAAGGAATCTCGGCGAAGGCTTCCTCGGCCAGCCAGTCGATCGATGCGCCCGGCACGTGCCGGGCGATGTCGCTGATGGCGGGCAGCATGTGCACCAGATCCCCGAGCGAGGACGTGCGTACGATGAGGATGCGGGTCGTCATGGCGCGATTATAGGGCCGCGCATGGCGCCGGGCGGGCGTGCCGCCGGCACGTGCTACGATCCCTGCACACATATGCCGCCTGCGCCGGCCGGCTTTCCGGACAGCCGGCGCGCGGCCCGTCCGGAGACCGCCAATGACCTGCTACGCCCTGGGGGACCTGACCCCGAACATCGACCCGTCCGCCTTCGTGGCGGCCGAGGCCACCCTGATCGGCGCCGTCACGCTGGGGGCCGGCGCCAGCGTCTGGCCCGGCGCCGTGATCCGGGCCGACAACGAACCAATCGCCGTGGGCGAGAACACCAGCATCCAGGAAGGCGCCGTGCTGCACGTGGATGCCGGCAGGCCGCTGCGCATCGGCCGCAACGTCACCGTGGGCCACCAGGCCATGCTGCACGGCTGCACGGTGGAAGACGGCGCGCTGATCGGCATCCAGGCCATCGTCCTGAACGGCGCCGTGATCGGCCGCCATTGCCTGGTCGGCGCGGGCGCGCTGGTCACCGAAGGCAAGACCTTTCCGGAACGATCCCTGATCCTGGGATCGCCCGCCAAGGCGGTCCGCACCCTCTCCGACGAAGAAGTGGCTGGTCTCGAAGCCAGCGCCCGCCACTATGTCGAGCACGGCCAGCGGTACCGCGAGACGCTGCGCCCGCTGCCGTGACCCGAGCGATTCCGCCGGCGCCGCGCCGGCCGGTCTGCGGCGCTCGGCGCTAGGCCCGCTGCAGGCCGCGATACAGGCTCTCGTAGCGCGCCACCATGGCCGGCACGGCATATTCCCGTGCCGCCGTTTCACGCGCCCGGTCGCCCATGGCCCGCGCCGCCTGGGGATGATCCAGCACCCAGGAAATGCGGCGCGCCAGGGTTGCGGCATCGCCCGCCGGCACCAGCAGCCCCCGGTCGGGCGCCAGGATTTCACGGTGCCCGCCGACATCCGTGGCCACCACCGGCAGACCGGCCAGGCAGGCGTCCAGCACGCTGGTGCCCAGGGCCTCGAAACGCGAACTGCTGACGTAGGCTTCGGCCAGCGCCAGGGCATCGGCCACCTGGGGCAGGAAGCCCGCGAACCGATAGTGATCCTGCAGGCCCAGCTCGGCCACGCGCGCCCGTGCCGCGCCTGCCGCCGCACCGTCCGCGCCGCAATGCAGGCACGCCACGTCGGGGTGGTCGCGGCGCAGGATCGCAATCGCCTCGATCAGGGTCAGGGGATCCTTTTCGGGGCTGAGCGCCGCCGCCGTGACCAGCACGCGCCGCCCCGCCAGGCCAAAGCGCGTCTGCAGCCCGCGCACCCCTTCGGGATCGGCCTGCACGGACTCGACCGCGCTGGGGATGACGGTGACGGGTAGGCCCAGCGCCCGGGGCGCCGCCGCAGCCGCTTCGCTGATCGCCACCAGCGCATCGGCCCGCGACCATTTCCAGCGGTGGCGATCGGCCGCGCCGGGGGCGTCGAACGCCGTGCGGCGCGTGAACACCAGCGCGGGCCTCAGCAATGGCCGCAACACCGCCAGCAGGCTCATGGCCTGGGCCGTCTGCGCATGCAGCACGTCGTAGCGCCAGCCCGCCATCAGCAGGACGCGCGCCAACCCCAGGGCGCCACCGCAGCCGAACACCCGGATGCCTTCGGCGGCGGCGCGTTCGGCCAGCGGCCCGCCCGCGCGGGCGGCCAGGGCGACCTCGTGGCCGCCCGCGCGCAGACCGCGCAGCGTCAGCAGGGTCTGGCGCTCGCCGCCCCGCCAGCCCTTTTCCAGGTTCAGGTGCAGGATGCGCACGACGCCTCCGGCGGCGTCACGACTTGCGCGTCGGCCGTTTCCAGCCCGGCACGGACTGCTGCCGCACCCGCGACAGGGTGAGTTCGCCCGCGGGCGCATCCCGCGTCAGCGTCGTGCCCGCGCCCAGCGTGGCGCCCTTGCCCACGCGCACAGGCGCGACCAGCTGGGTATCCGACCCGATGAAGGCATCGTCCTCGATCACGGTCTGGAACTTGTTGACGCCATCGTAATTGCAGGTGATGGTGCCCGCGCCGACGTTGACGCGCTCGCCGATCTCGGCATCGCCCAGGTAGGCCAGGTGATTGGCCTTGGATCCCCTGCCCAGACGGGTCTTTTTCAGCTCGACGAAATTGCCCACATGCGCATCCGGGCCGATGTCGGCCCCGGGCCGCAGGCGGGCATAGGGGCCGATCCGGGCCGCCTCGCCCACCCGGGCGCCTTCGACGTGGGTGTAGGCTTCCAGCATCGTGCCCGCGCCGATGTGCGCGTCGCGGATCACGCAATGCGGCCCGATGCGCACGCCGTCGGCCAGCCGGACTTCGCCCTCGAAGACGCAGCCCACGTCGATGAAGACGTCGCGCCCGCAGGCCAGCGTGCCGCGCAGGTCGAAACGCGCGGGATCCGCCAGCGTGACGCCTTGTTCCAGCAGCTGGCGGGCCTGTTCGCCCTGCCAGATGCGCTCCAGCTGGGCCTGCTGGACGCGGCTGTTGACGCCCAGCGTTTCCCAGCCAGCCGACGGCTGCGCATGCGACACCGGCATGGCGTCGGCGACGGCCAGGCCGACGACGTCGGTCAGGTAGTACTCGCCCTGGGCGTTGCGGTTGTCGATCCGCCCCAGCCAATCCCGCAGCGCCGCCGTGGGCGCAGCCAGGATGCCGGTGTTGACTTCGCGGATGGCGAGCTCTTCGGGGCTGGCGTCCTTGTGCTCGACGATGCGGCGGATCCGGCCCGCAGCGTCGCGCACGATGCGCCCGTAGCCGGTGGGATCGTCCAGGGTCTCGGTCAGCAGCGCCAGGCCGTCGCCACGCGCCTGGAGCAACGCCCGCAGCGTGTCCGCACGCACCAGCGGCACATCGCCGTACAGCACCAGGCTGACGTCATCCGCACCGCCTTCCAGCAGATGGGGCAGCGCCTGCATCACGGCGTGGCCTGTGCCCAGCTGGGGCTGCTGCAACGCAAAGCACAGGTCCTGTCCCGCGAATGCCGCCTGGACCCGTTCGGCTCCGTGGCCGGTGACGACCACGATCCGGTCGGGAGACAGGGCGTGCGCCGTATCCAGGACATGGGCCAGCATGGGCTTGCCGGCGATCGGATGCAGGACCTTGGGCAGGTCGGATTGCATGCGCTTGCCCAGGCCGGCGGCCAGAATGATGATGTTCAGCATGAAATGACGCGTGGTTTGGAATCGAAAGGCCCGGCCAGCCGGCCGGGCCGGGGAATGAGGGCGGCGAGACCTAGGTACGGGATCGCCGTGCGGTTTTCTTGGCCGCGGGCTTGCCGGCCGGTTGCTTGCGGGCGGCGGCCGGCTTCTTGCGGGCGGGGGCTGCGCGCCTGGCGGCAGGGTCGGCCGCCTGCCCGGCGGTTTCGGCCATGCCCTGCAGGCCGGCGGCGGTTGCGGTGGCCAGCTGCTCGAACTGCTGCTGCACCATGTTCCACCATTCGCCGGCCGCACGGGCGTATTCCGTACCGGCCGCATCCGCCCCGCCGGCGGACTCCGCGCCCGCACCAGCGCCCTGGAAAGCACCGCCCGCGAAGGATTTCAGGGTCTTCAGTGTGCTGCGCTGGATTTCCAGACCCTGGATGGTGTTGGACAGCATCGTGGCGTTCAGCTGCAGCCAGTTCTGCACCGTCTGCAGTTCGCGGATGCGCCGGTCGAGGTCTTCGAGCGACATCGGCGTCAATGGCGCCTGATCCAGGCCGCCGGCGCCCGCCATGTTCTGCCAGGCCTGGCGCATCATGTCCAGGCCCGCGAACAGCGGATTGCGCGCCGCCTCGCCCTGCTGACCGAACCCGGGAAACACGAAGGGATTGGTGGAGTCTTGCGCCATGATGGATTGCCTCCGCCGGCACCATGCCGGGATTGAATTAGGGGGTCGCCCCGCCGGATGCGCCCTGCGCGCGATGCCGCAGTGAATCCAGGATGGCCAGCTCGGCTTCCAGCGTGAAGGCGCCATGGACGATCATATCCCACAGATCCTGCATCGCCAGGCAACGGAATTCCAAGACCTCGCCATCCTGGTTCTGCGGCACGGCCCCGGCGTCCAGGACGCAATCGCTGAGCAGCACGTTTTCGACCTGGTAGCCGTCTTCCAGACGGCGGTGCATGCGCAGCACCGTGCGCAGCGGACCGTGGGCGGCCAGCGCCACGGCCGGCAGGCCGGCCTCTTCCTGGGTTTCGCGCAACAACGCGGATTCCGTGTCTTCGCCCGCGGCGACCAGCCCGCCCGCCAGGGTATCCCACAGGCCGGGATCGGTGGATTTGTTCAGGGCGCGGCGTGCCACCCAGAGGCGCCCGTCAGGAGTCCAGCCGTTCAGATGAACAGCCTGCGTCAGCAGGCCCAGGGGCCGCACGGCACCGCGCTCTATGCAGCCAAGCGACCGGCCTTCGGCCATGACGTCCAGCAGTTCGTCGCGCCAGGACCGGATGCAGCCCGCATCCCGCAAGGCCAGCGCCACGCTGCGCAGCACGGCATCGAGGTTCAGCCGCGCGGCCGGTGCGGCGGTGAAATGCACGGCTTCGGGTTCGACATGGACACCCGGCAACCCGGCGACGGCGGACAGCGCAGCCGGACCGATCCACCCCCCGACCCGGCCCGCGATGGTGGTCGGGCGCGCGCCTGCGGGCGGCAACTGTTGGGCGCGGCGAACCAGGCGCGCATTGCGCGCCTGCAGGTCATCCAAGGTAAAGGCCGCTGAAGTGGCATCCATCCGGGCATTGTAGTGGATGAGTCCGGACGCGGGGCAGCCCCGCCGGACGGCCCCGTGCCGGGCGAATCCGCCCGATATCCGCAGGATTCGGGGATTGGTGGAAACCCGCAAAGCCGATGAACGGCGCGTGACCCGGTCTGCACAAGCCGTGGCCAGTGGCTATAATCCCTTCAGGTTTATAAGGATACCCAGGCTGCAGCTGCCGCGATTCATTGTACGGTCTGGCGATCCATCCATGTGTGCAGGCCCGGTTGTTCTCTCGTTCTTTTTTGACGAAAGTCAACCTGGCCCTAAAAAATACACGCCAACAAAGGGACAACATGAAGATGGTCAGAGGGACGTTGGGCATGGTTGCGCTGTCATGGGCGACAGCTGCAGGAGCACAGGTTCAGGACATGCCGGGGGGGCCGGCGGTCAACCAGCTGAACCTCCACACCGGGGTCACTCCCATCGCCAGGGAAATCTACTCTCTACACTGGATGATGCTGGTCATCTGTACGCTGATCTTCATCGGCGTGTTCGGCGTGATGCTGTATTCCATCATCCGCCACCGCAAGGACAAGGGCCACAAGGCCGCCAAATTCGAGGAACACCTCGGCCTGGAGCTCACCTGGACGGTGATCCCCTTCCTGATCATCGTCGGCATGGCCATCCCGGCCACGCGCACCGTGGTCGCCATGAAGGACACCACCAGCGCCGATCTCACCATCAAGGCCACCGGCTACCAATGGAAGTGGGGGTACGAATACCTCGACGGGCCGGCGACCGGGGTGCACTTCCTTTCCAACCTTTCCACGCCGCAGGACCAGATCGAAGGCAAGGCACCGGCCAGCGACACCTACCTGATGGAAGTCGACCAGCCCCTGGTGGTGCCGGTCAACCAGAAAGTGCGCGTCGTGCTGACGGCCGCCGACGTCATCCACGCCTGGATGGTGCCCGAGCTGGGCGTCAAGCAGGACGCCATCCCCGGCTTCCTGCGCGACACCTGGTTCCGCGCCGAGAAGCCCGGCGTCTACCGCGGCCAATGCGCCGAACTCTGCGGCAAGAACCACGCCTACATGCCGATCGTGGTCGAAGTGAAATCGCAGGAAGACTACGCCCAATGGGCCGCTCAGCAAAAGACGGCCATGGCGGCGGCGTCCGAGGATCCGAACAAGACCTGGTCCAAGGACGAGCTGGCCGACAAGGGCAAGCAGGTGTTCGCCGCCAACTGCGTGGCCTGCCACCAGGCCAACGGCGAGGGCATCCCCGGCACCTTCCCCGCCCTGAACGGCGACAAATTCGTGCTGGGACCGATGAAGGACCAGATCCTCACGGTCCTGAACGGGCATCCGGGCACGGCGATGGCCGCCTTCCGCGACCAGCTCAGCGACACCCAGATCGCCTCGGTCATCACCTATACGCGCAACGCCTGGGACAACGCCGGCAAGGGCCAGGACCCCGTCGTCCAGCCCTCGGACGTCAAGGCCCTGCGCTGATCCGGAACGCAACCCGCATCGCGAATTCACACGAAATTTCCTCGCGCCGCCCGGACGGCGGCGCGCCCAAGGAAGGAGGCATCCAATGAGCAGCGTCACGGTCGATCACATTCCGCCCCACACCGGGCATGACGAACACGCCCACCACGTCCCGAGCGGCTGGCGGCGCTGGGTGTTCGCCACGAACCACAAGGACATCGGCACGATGTACCTGATCTTTTCGTTCTGCATGCTGCTGGAGGGCGGTACGCTTGCCCTGCTGCTGCGCACGGAACTGTTCGAGCCCGGCATCCAGTTCTTCCAGCCCGAGCTGTTCAACCAGTTCACCACCATGCACGGGCTGATCATGATCTTCGGCGCGATCATGCCCGCCTTCGTGGGCTTCGCCAACTGGATGATCCCGCTGCAGATCGGCGCGTCCGACATGGCGTTCGCGCGCATGAACAACTTCAGCTTCTGGCTGCTGCCGGTGGGCGCGATCCTGCTGACGACGTCGTTCTTCGTGCCGGGCGGGGCCAATGCCTCGGGCTGGACCATGTACGCGCCGCTGTCGCTGCAGATGGGCCCGGGCATGGACTTCGCGATCTTCGCCGTGCACATCCTGGGCGCGTCGTCCATCATGGGCGCGATCAACATCATCGTCACCATCCTGAACATGCGCGCGCCGGGCATGTCCCTGATGAAGATGCCGCTGTTCTGCTGGTCCTGGCTGGTCACGGCCTACCTGCTGCTGGCCGTGATGCCGGTGCTGGCCGCCGCGGTCACCATGCTGCTGACCGACCGCCACTTCGGCACCCACTTCTTCAATGCCGCCGGCGGCGGCGACCCCGTGCTGTACCAGCACGTGTTCTGGTTCTTCGGCCACCCCGAGGTCTACATCATGATCCTGCCGGCCTTCGGGATCGTGTCGCAGATCGTGCCGACGTTCGCGCGCAAGCGGCTGTTCGGCTACGCGTCGATGGTGTACGCCATCTGCGCCATCGCCATCCTGTCGTTCCTGGTGTGGGCGCACCACATGTTCACCACCGGCATGCCGGTCACCGCCCAGCTGTTCTTCATGTACGGCACGATGCTGATTTCCATCCCCACGGGGGTCAAGGTCTTCAACTGGACAGCCACCATGTGGCGCGGATCCATGACCTTCGAAACCCCGATGCTGTTCGCCATCGGCTTCATCTTCGTGTTCACCATCGGCGGCTTCACCGGACTGGTGCTGGCGGTCGCGCCGATCGACATCCAGGTGCAGGACACCTACTACGTGGTGGCGCACTTCCACTACGTGCTGGTGGCCGGCTCGCTGTTCGCCCTGTTCGGCGCCACCTACTACTGGCTGCCGAAATGGTGCGGCCACATGTACGACGAGCGCCTGGGCAAGTGGCACTTCTGGATGACGATGATCTCGTTCAACATCACTTTCTTCCCGATGCACTTCCTGGGCCTGGCCGGCATGCCGCGCCGCTACGCGGACTACGCCGCGCAGTTCACCGACTTCCACCAGGTCGCCACCATCGGCGCCTTCTGGTTCGGGCTGTCGCAGCTGCTGTTCGCCTACGTCGTGATCAAGGCCTTCCGCGGCCACGGCGCCAAGGCGGCCGCCAACCCGTGGGAAGGTGCCGAGGGTCTCGAATGGACGGTGCCCTCGCCGGCGCCCCACCATACCTTCGTCACGCCGCCCAACCTCGAAACCAGCCACTGAGGCCACCGAGAGACCCGACATGACGCCCGAGCAACGCCGCCGCAATCGCCGCACCGGATGGATCCTGGCCCTGTTCGCCGTGGCCATCCTGGTGTGGACCTTCGTGCGCGCCAACCTGTACGGGGTCGTGTCATGACGGAACCGCGCAACACCTTCCTGCGCTCGATGCGCACGGTCGCCTGGGCGTTCCTGGGGCTGCGCAAGCGCTCCGGACACGACGAGGACCTGTCGCACCTGCGCCCGTCGCACCTGATCGTGGCGGGCCTGATCAGCGGGGCGGTGTTCGTATTGCTGCTGATACTGGCCGTGCGCCTGGCGACGGCCTAAAAGACGGAAGATCCAGAGGAGAGACAACAATGACGACAGCCAAGATGGCCCATGCCGGCGAGGCACCCTACTACTACGTCCCGCCCGATTCGGTCCATCCGATCAGGGCCAGCCTGAGCATGCTGGCCACGCTGGTCGGCGCGGCGCTGTGGGTCAACAGCTATGCGATCGGGCCCTGGCTCTGCCTGCTGGGCATCCTGAGCATGTTCGTCGTGCTCTACGGCTGGTTCGGCGACGCGATCCGCGAGTCCGAAGGCGGCCTGAACAGCCAGCGCATCGACCATTCCTACCGCTGGAGCATGGCCTGGTTCATCTTTTCCGAGGTCATGTTCTTTTCGGCCTTCTTCGGCTCGCTGTGGTACACCCGCGAAGTCACCACGCCGTGGCTGAGCAGCCTGGACACGCAGACGCTGCTGTGGCCGGGATTCAGCGGCACCTGGCCCAACCAGGGGCCGGCCGGCACCATCGCGCCCTTCCAGACCGTGGGGCCGTTCTGGCTGCCCACCATCAATACCGCGCTGCTGCTGTCTTCCGGCGTGACCCTGACCATCGCCCACCACGCCTTGCGCGCGGCGCACCGTTCCAAGGCGATCTTCTGGCTGGCCCTGACCGTGATCCTGGGCTTCACCTTCGTCGCCTGCCAGGCCTACGAATACCACCACGCCTACACCGAGCTGAACCTGCGCTTCACCTCGGGCGCCTATGGTGCGCTGTTCTACATGCTGACCGGCTTCCACGGCTTTCACGTGATCCTGGGCGCCACCATGCTGACCGTGATCTGGCTGCGACTGGTGCGCGGGCATTTCACCGCCGACCACCACTTCGGGTTCGAAGGCGCCGCCTGGTACTGGCACTTCGTGGACGTGGTCTGGCTCGGCCTGTACATCTTCGTGTACTGGCTGTAGATCGCGCAGGCGGCAGGCTGGCTACCGGCCGGCAGGCCGCCCACCGCCGCGCGGCCCTGGGCCGCGCGGATCCGCCCGTCAGGGGCCGGCCCGTCCGGACCGGCTCACGACGGGCTCATTGAACCTGCAGCCCCGTTGCGTCGATCCAGCCCAGGGCATGCGCCAGCAGCAGGAAAAGAAACAGCAGGATCGACAACCCCACCCGCCACGTCAGGGCCCAGGCCATCCGGTCGGTACGGCCGCGGTCCTGCATGAGATACTTCATGGCAGACCCCAGGCTGACCAGCACCCCCAGGAACAGCGCGACGATCACGAATTTCATGGGATTTCCCCGCAATATCAGGATGTAAGCATCGTATGACCCCGCAGCAACCCGCAACCCGCACGAAGGCCGTCCTGGCCATGGTCCTGCTGGTGCTGCTGGGGGCGGTCTGCATCGGAGCGGGCCAGTGGCAACTGCGCCGCGCCCATGAACGCGAAGCGCTGCTGGCCGCCATCGAGGCGGGCCGGCGGGCACCGGCCCAGACGCTGGATGCACAGCATCGCGACGGCCCCGACTGGCATCCGGCCAGCGCCCGCGGACACTGGCTGAATCCGTTTACTGTACTCCTCGACAATCGCAACCTCAAAGGCCTGCCCGGTCTCTGGGTCGCCACGCCCCTGGAACTGCAGGACAGCCCGGGCACCGCCGTGCTGGTGCTGCGCGGCTGGGTGGCCCGCCCGCTGCCGCCCGCCGCGCTGCCCGACCTGAGCGCAGCCCCCGGCACCGTCCTGGTCCGGGGCACGCTGCTGCACCGGGTGCCTCGCCTGTTCGACCTGGGCAGCCTGACGGGGCGGGCCGGCGGCGAGGTCCTGCCCCGGCCCTTTCCCGCCGCCGACGGCGTCCCGCCTCGGGTGCAGAACCTGCCGCTGGACGCCCTGGCGGCGGCCACCGGCCTGGACCTGCTGCCGGTGGTGCTGCAGCAGGCGCCCACGCAGGATGCGGACCTGATCCAGGATTGGCCCGGCCCCTCGACGAACGCCGGGCAGAACTACAATTACGCCCTGCAATGGTTCAGCTTCGCCGCGATCGCGCTGATCGCGGCCGGCTTCACGGCCTGGCGCACCCTGCGCCGTCCCACTTCTTCCCGGAACGCATGACGACCGCACCCGCACGCCCCCGATCCATCCGCCCCCTCATCGCCGTCCTGCTGGTCTGCCTGGCACCGGTGGTGTTCGCCCTGCTGGCCTACTACGTGCCGGCCCTGGGATTGCGCCCCGAAACGCGCACGCACTACGGCCAGCTCATCGAGCCGCAGCGCCCCATCCCCGGCGACCTGGCACTGACAGACGCGCAGGGCCAGCCCTACGACCTGAACCAGCTCAAGGGCCAGTGGCTGCTGATCAGCGCGGGGCCCGGCGCCTGCCCGGAATCCTGCGTCCGCGGATTGTTCGTGCTGCGCAATTCCCACGCCAGCCAGGGCAAGGATGTCGACCGCCTGGAACGGGTCTGGTTCATCACCGACGATGCGCCCGCCGCCCCCGTGGTCGGCGATGCCTACGCCGGCACGCACATCCTGCGCGCGGATCCCGCCAGGCTGGCGGCGTGGCTCGCTCCCGACGCCCAGGATCCCGAAACCGCACT
This sequence comes from Castellaniella daejeonensis, assembly GCF_039523555.1. NCBI lineage: Bacteria > Pseudomonadati > Pseudomonadota > Betaproteobacteria > Burkholderiales > Alcaligenaceae > Castellaniella > Castellaniella daejeonensis. Next base: position 195,814 of record NZ_BAAAFN010000015.1, on the reverse strand, counting down.
GGCCCGGGGCCTCTGGATCGTCGACCCCCTGGGACACCTGATGATGCGCTTTCCCGATGCCCAGCAACCCGAAGCGGTGCGCGACGACATCCGCACGCTGCTGAAGAACTCCCGGATCGGCTGATGAACCGCCCCGCCACCGTCCCCGCCTCGCCGTCCGCCGCCCGGACGGACCCGCCCCGGCCGCACCTGCTCGCGCGCTACCGCAAGCTGGTGTTCCTGACCTGGTTCCTGACCCTGGACCTGATCATGTTCGGCGCCTTCGTGCGCCTGACCGATTCGGGCCTGGGCTGCCCCGACTGGCCCGGCTGCTACGGCCACCTCAGCCCCCTGGGCGCCGGGGACCACATCCGCGCCGCCCTCGAGGCCATGCCCTACGGCCCGGTCAGCGCCTTCAAGGCCTGGATCGAGATGATCCACCGCTACGCCGGCGCCATCCTGGGCATGATGATCATCGCCATCACGGCGTGTGCCTGGCGCCTGCGCCACCAGCCGGGGCGCAGCCCGGTGCTGGCCTGCGCCGTGCTGGTCATGGTGTGCATCCAGGGCGCCTTCGGCGCCTGGACCGTCACCCACCGGCTGATGCCCCTGGTGGTGACCACGCACCTGGTGCTGGGCATGAGCCTGCTGGCCCTGATGACCTGGCTGGCCGTACGCGAAAAGGCCCACGCTCCCATCCTCGTCGACCCGGGCGCCGGCCGCGCCTGGATGATCCTGGGGCTGGCCGTGCTGTTCCTGCAGATCGCACTGGGCGGCTGGGTCAGCACGAACTACGCGGCCCTGGCCTGCATGGATTTCCCCACATGCCACGGCGCCTGGCTGCCGCCCATGGACTTCCGCGAGGGGTATGCCCTGCTGCGCGGGCTGGGGCAGCTCTCGTCCGGCGAGCTCATCTCGCAGGATGCGCTGACCGCCATCCACTGGACCCACCGCAATTTCGCCTTCCTCGTCATCGCCCTGCTGGGAATCCTGGCCTGGCGCTGGCGCCGCACCCCCGGCCTGGCCGGGCCGGCGCGCCTGCTGCTGGCCCTGCTGGCCCTGCAGCTGCTGACCGGGCTGACCACAATCTTCTTCCAGTGGCCGCTGCTGATCGCGGTGATGCACAACGGCGGCGCGGCCGGGCTCGTCCTGGTGGGCGTCACGCTGCTGTGGCGCCTGTCCAGAGCCGGCAAACACGCACCGGGGCAGGGAAACCCACTAGCCGCGGCGCGCCCCGAAGCGCCTAGAATGCCAACATGACCACCACCGCCGCCCGCCGTCCTCCTTCCCTGCTGCGCCAGTACATGGCGCTCACCAAGCCTCGCGTCACGCAGCTGGCCGTGTTCTGCGCGGTGATCGGCATGTTCCTGGCCACCCCCGGCCTGCCCGATCCCTGGCTGGCGCTGAACGCCACGGTGGGCATCTGGCTGCTGTCGGCGGCGGCCTTTTCCATCAACTGCTTGGTCGAACGCGAAACCGATGCCCGCATGCAACGCACGGCATGGCGCGGCACGGCTTCCGGCCAGATCGGCAGCCACCAGGTCCTGCTGATGGCCGGCATCCTGGGCGGCGCCGGCATGTGGATCCTGTACACCCAGGTCAACGCGCTGACCATGTGGCTGACCTTCGCCAGCTTCGTCGGCTACGCCCTGATCTACACCGCCATCCTCAAGCCGCTCACGCCACAGAACATCGTCATCGGCGGCCTGTCGGGCGCCATGCCGCCGGCCCTGGGCTGGGCCGCCATGGCCGATGCCGTACCGGCCGAAGCCTGGCTGCTGGTGCTGATCATCTTCATCTGGACCCCGCCCCACTTCTGGGCGCTGGCCCTGTACCGCCACCACGACTACGAGGAATCCGGCCTGCCCATGCTGCCGGTCACGCACGGGCAGAACTTCACCCAGCTGCATATCCTGCTCTACAGCATCGCGCTGTTCGCGGCGTCCATGATGCCCTACGTGGTGCGCATGAGCGGCCTGGCCTACCTGGCCGCCGCCTGCCTGCTCAGCGGCCGCTTCGTGTGGCAATCCATTGCGCTATATCGAAACTACTCCGACGCCAGGGCGCGTAAACTATTCCATTATTCAATCCTGTACCTGTCGCTGCTGTTTGCCGCGCTGCTGCTGGATCACTGGGTGGGCCTCCTGGCCCTGAACTGACCCGTCGCGACTCCGACCCGGGCAGCGCCGCGGCGCCGGCCCACAGACCTGGATGATGGACATGCCGTTCTCGATTCCGCGCCGCCGCCTCCTGGCTGGCGCCCTTGCCGCCCTGCCTCTCGCCCTGGCCCTGCCGGGCTGCTCCTCGCAGGCCGAACCGCTGCCCTTCGAGGGCAACGACATCACCGGATCCCACCTGGGCCGCGACCTGGACATGACCGACACCACGGGCCAGCGCCGCACGCTGGCCGACTTCCAGGGCAAGGTCCTGCTGGTGTTCTTCGGCTACACGCAATGCCCCGACGTCTGCCCCACCGCCATGGCGCAGGCCGCCCAGGCAATGCAGCTGCTGGGGGACCAGGCCGGCGACGTGCGCGTCATCATGGTGTCGGTCGATCCGGCCCGCGACACGCCCGAGGTCCTGGGCGCCTACGTGCAGGCCTTCGACCCATCCTTCATCGGCCTGACGGGCACCCCCGAGCAACTGGAAAAGACCGCCCGCTCATTCAAGGCCTTCTACGCCAAGGAAGCCGGCCCGACGCCCGAGCACTACGCCATGAACCACTCGTCGGCCTTCTACCTGCTCGACCGCGAGGGCGAGGCCCGCGCCCTGCTCGGGCCGTCTCTCACGCCCGAAGACATGGCCCACGACATCAAGTTGCTGCTGTAGACGGCGAATCCGGCCCGGGATCCCTGGCGCCGGCATCGGCCGGTGCCGATGCCGGCTCCGGCGCCTGCGCGGCATCGGCCGGAGCCTGCTCCACCGCGGTCCGCCCGAGATCCGGCAGGGGCTCGTGCTGGCGCTCTCCGGACTCGAACTGCTGCCAGACTTCCACGGCCCGCAGGCGCTGGCGCACGATCTGGTCGATCTTTTCGCGCAGCATCGGGTACTGCTGCAGCAGGCGCTTGAAGTCGCGCTCCTGGAGCATCAGCAGGCGGCTGTACCCCAGCGACCGCGCCCGCGCCTGGAAATCCTGGTCCATGACCAGCGCCATTTCCCCGAAGATCTGGCCACTGCCCAGTTCGGCCGTGGTGCCATCGGGCAGATCCAGGACCACCGCGCCCGAAGCGACGAAATACATGGCGCGGCTGCGGCCGAAGCGGGTGGGGATTTCCTGGCCCGGCACGACCAGGCGGGGCTTGAGCACGCGGCGGATGGCGGCCATGGTGCGCTCGTCCATGCCCTCGAACATCGACACCCTTTGCACCAGCGCCGCCGCGCTCATGGTGATGTCCAGCACCCCGCTCGTTTCCAGTTTCCCCCAGCGGGCGTCGGCCTGCTGGATCAGGTCGGAGTAGGTCTCCCCGCTGATCAGGTTGTGCGTCAGCATGTCGCGGTAACGGATGCGTTCCATGGCGCGCGCCATGCGCGCCAGATAGGCTTCCTGGAGATATTGCGCATAGTTCGGGTACTGCAGCGCCAGGGCCTGCAGCGCGCCTTCCAGCAGCGTCAGGCGGCGCTGATGCGCGGCCACGATGATCTCCGTGACTTCCGGCCCCAGCAGCGGCTGCACATCGGTCCGGGCGAACTGGATCAGGCGCCGGGCCACGGACCACTTGCACATCAGGTTCGTGAACCGCTGGGCCAGTTCGCGCACCAGCCAGCCCTGCCAGCCGGTCAGGTGATGCAGGCGCAGCGCCAGCCGCAGGGCCTGCGAATACCGCAGGTCGCCATCGATGGCGGCCTCGAAGCCGCGCAGGCCGCCCGAGCGCACCGCATCCCCCAGCCGCTCGGCGCGCGCCAGCAGCGATTCGGCCGTGCGCCAGTCCACGACCTGGGCCTTGAGGGTCTCGAAGAACATTTCTTCCTCGCGGCCCGCCAGCATGCCCATGCCGACAGCGACCTTCTGGTCCAGGGACAGCTGATGCACCTGGGCCGTGTCCACGCCGGCCTGGCTGGCGTCGAACACCGCATGCAGGCGTTCCAGCACCTCGCTGCCGATGTGTTCGTTATGGGCGATATCGTCGATTTTCAGGCGCAGGGCCTCGAGCTCGACCACCTGGGCCTGGTCGCGCAGGGTCCGGTCCACCGGCGAGAGCTGGTTCAACCCGAGCCGGTGGATCAGCGGCCGCAGGGTCAGACCGTTGATGAACAGCGTCATGAGCACGAACCCGGTCGTGGCCACGGCAATGAACTGCCGCGCCTCGTGGGGCACCGCCGGCTGCTCCGTGACGGCCAGCGCCAGCGCCAGGGAAACGGCACCGCGCAGGCCGCCCAGCAGCATCACGGCCCGGTAGGACGGGCTGACCTCGGTACTGAGCCGCAGCCGGCCCAGCAGCGGCAGCAGGCCATAGACGATCACCGCGCGCGCGCACAGCGTGACGATGAACACGACCAGGATCAGCAGGACTTCCATCCAGGTGATTTCCGCCATCATGCGCGGGATCAGCATGGCGGCGAACAGGAAAATCAGGGAATTGGCCCAGAAACCGAATTGCGCCCAGGCGCCTTCCAGCTGCTCGAAGGTCGTGGGCGACATGCGCGTGCGGCCGCCGGAGCCCACCACCAGGCCGGCGATCACGGTGGCCACCACGCCCGATACCCCGAGATAGTGCTCCGCCGAAAAAAAGGTGAGATAGGCCAGCGCCACGGTCAGCGTGATCTCGGCTGCGGGCCAGCCTCGCAGCCAGCGGAACAGCCCGATCGCCAGCCGGCCCATGACCAGGCCCGCCAGGCCGCCCCCCAGGAAACTGATCACGAAGCCGCCGAAGATATCGGTCACGGCGGGTGCGGTGCCACCGAACAGGACGCTGAGCAGCACTGAATACAGGGCGATCGAGGCCGCGTCGTTGAACAGCGCCTCGCCTTCGACCAGGTTGGTCAGGCGGCGTGGCGCGCCGACCTCACGGAAGATGCCCACGACCGCCACAGGATCGGTGGTGGCCACGATGGCGCCCAGCATCAGGCAGACCACCAGGCCGTAGGTGGAGATCGCCGCCAGCGAGAAACCGACCATCACCGTGCAGACCACCACGGCCACGATGGCCATCACCAGGATCGGGCTGATGTCGTCCAGCAGCCGCCGGATGTTCGTGGCCAGTGCGGTCTCGAACAGCAGCACGGGCAGGAAGACGAACAGGAAAGTCTCGGAAGAGATCTCGAAGTGCTGCAGGGTGTCCAGGAAGTCGGCCACAACGCCGGGCGCCCAGCCATGCACGTGAATGATGACGCCCAGAACGAAGCCGACGATGGCCAGCAACACGGAATAAGGCAGGCGCAGACGCCCTGCCAGGGGAGGCATGAAAGATACCAGGGCCAGGAGGCCAGCCAGGCCGAACACCAAAAGGCCGATTTTCATGACGGAAAAATGCTCCAGATCGTCCGGATGCTATGTTACAGGGCCGAAGGACCGCCCCCCTAGAAAAATGTATCCGGTTGCGCGATCCGTTGCCGGCAGGCAAAAAAAGGGATGCCGGGCGGCATCCCATGAACATCCGCTTCGATAGGGAGGGGAAGAGGAGAAGCAGAAGCGGACGACAGAACGGCGAAACCGGCGTGGCCGGCATGCGTTCATGGAGGATTGGTCCGCCGGACGCGCGGAAAGTTCACGGCGTGGGCGGCAAAGATGCAAGAGAGTGTGACTGGCCGGCAGGGTACCCATCGGCCAGGGCTGGCCGGTGCCAGCGCGCTCGCGGCGGCGCGAGACAGGCCGCCGTCCGCACGGCAGGAATCAGGCGGCCTCGAAATCCGCCTGGCGGTCGCTCAAGGCGACGCGCAGTTTTTTCAGCGCCGCCGATTCGATCTGGCGCACCCGTTCGGCGGAGATCCCATATTCGTCGGCCAGCTCATGCAGCGTGGCGCCGCCGTCGTCGGCCAGCCAGCGGGCGCGGACGATGTGCTGGGAACGCGCGTCCAGGGACGAAAGGGCGTGTTCCAGGCCTTCGCCCTGCAATGCATCCATGCCGCGGCGTGCCAGCACCTGGACGGGTTCCTGGGCCTCGTCGGCCAGCCAGTCGGACGGTGCGTAGCGTTCTTCGTCGTCGGACGGCGCATCCAGGGCGCAGTCGTTGCCCGACAGGCGGACTTCCATCTCGGTGACGTCCTCGGGACGTACGTCGAGCTCGCGAGCGATGTCGGCGACCTGATCCGGCCCCAGGCTGCGGCCGTCGGGGCGCATGCGGCGCAGGTTGAAGAACAGCTTGCGCTGCGCCTTGGTGGTGGCGATCTTGACCAGGCGCCAGTTGCGCACCACATATTCATGGATCTCGGCGCGGATCCAGTGCACGGCAAACGACACCAGGCGCACGCCCCGGTCGGGATCGAAGCGGCGCACGGCCTTCATCAGGCCGATGTTGCCTTCCTGGATCAGATCCGCGTGCGCCAGGCCGTAGCCCAGGTACTGGCGGGCAATGGAGACCACCAGGCGCAAGTGCGACAGGACCAGGTCGCGCGCGGCGTCGAGGTCGTTGTGATCGCGCAGGCGGCGGCCCAGGTCGGCTTCCTGTTCGGCGGTGAGCATCGGCAGCCGGTTCACGGCGCTGATGTAGGCATCGATGGTGCCGAGCGCGCCCGGATTGGCGACCGCGAGGGACAGCTGGGAAGGCGCGAGCGACAGAGCGGACGAAGATGTGGTCATGGGCGACAAGTCCTCGTACTGGATAGTACTGATGTTAGCACTCTCCGTGGAAGAGTGCTAATTCCAAGGTAACGAAGTTTAGGCAGGTCCCGGTCAGGAAAGTTCCCCCGCTTCAGGGCAATTCCAGTTCGGCCACCAGCGGCGCGTGATCCGACAGTTTCTTCCAGGGCAGGCCGTGCAGCACACGCGCGCGCCGCACGGCAAAGCCGCGCTGGTAGATGCGGTCCAGCCGCAGCCAGGGAAATACGGACGGGAACGTCCGGGGCGGCGGCGTCAGGCGCGCATGGCCGTTCATGGACAGCTCGGGCATCGGGCGCAGCGCCTGGCCCGGCAGCCAGGCCAGGCGTTCGCGCAGGCGCGATACGGTGCGCCGCAGCCGGTAGATCTCGTCCGACCCCTGTGGAGCGGCGGCGAATACCTCGACCAGCCCCAATTGCTCGACGAACAGCGGCGCCAGGCGGTTGGTCCAGTCGTTGAAATCGCCCGCGATCAGCAGCGGCTCGTGCGCGGGCACCAGGCGCTGGATGCGGTCCGCCAGGGCCTGGACCTGGCGCAACCGTCCTCCGGCCAGCAGACCCAGGTGCACCACCAGGCAATGCACCGGCACGTCGCCGACCCGCACGACGCCGTGCAGCAGGCCGCGCTGTTCCAGGCGGTGGTCGGAAATATCCTGGTTCTCGTAGTACAGGATGGGGTAGCGCGACAGCAGCGCGTTGCCGTGGTCGGTCGCCTGGCGCACGGCGTTGCAGCCGTAGGCCGCCTGCATGTGCAGGGCCGCCGCCAGGGACTCGTGCTGTGCGTCCAGGCTGCCGCGCACCTGATTGCGGCCCTGGACTTCCTGCAGGAACAGCAGGTCGGGCCGCAGGCCGTACAGACCCAGCCGCAGGTCGGCCAGCGATTCCCGCCCACCCGTGGCCGAGCGGCCCTTGTGGATGTTGTAGCTGACGACCCGCAAGACGGGCATGGCCGGTCTCCGCGCCTAATTGGCTTCCGTCTGGCGCAGGCGGATATGCAGCTCGCGCAGCTGCTTTTCGTCCACGGCCGACGGCGCCTGCGTCAGCAGGCACTGGGCACGCTGCGTCTTGGGGAAGGCGATCACGTCGCGGATGGATTCGGCCCCCGCCATCAGCGTCACCAGGCGATCCAGGCCGAAGGCCAGGCCACCGTGCGGCGGCGCGCCGTACTGCAGGGCGTCGAGCAGGAAGCCGAACTTCAGGCGTGCTTCTTCCTCGTCGATCTTCAGGGCCTTGAAGACCTTGCGCTGGACGTCGGCACGGTGGATACGCTCGGAGCCGCCACCGATTTCCCAGCCGTTCATGACCATGTCGTAGGCCCGTGCCAGCGCCTTGCCGGGATCGGATTCCAGCAAGTCTTCGTGGCCCGGCTTGGGGCAGGTGAACGGATGGTGCGCGGCGGTGTAGCGGCCCTCGCCCTCGTCGTATTCGAACATGGGGAAATCCACTACCCAGAGCGGCTTCCAGCCCGGCTCGAACAGGCCGTTGGCACGGCCGAACTCGCTCTGGCCGATCTTCACGCGCAGGGCGCCGATGGCATCGGCAACGACCTTGGCCCGGTCGGCGCCGAAGAAGATCAGGTCGCCGTCCTGCGCGCCGGTGCGCTCGATCAGGGCGCGCAGTGCGTCGGCATGGATGTTCTTGACGATGGGCGACTGCAGGCCGTCGGGGATCGAGCCGGCATCGTTGACCTTGATGTAGGCAAGGCCGCGCGCGCCATAAATGCCGACGAACTGGGTGTAGGCATCGATCTCGCTGCGAGGCAGGCTGGCGCCGCCGGGCACGCGCAAGGCCACCACGCGGCTGGCCGGGTCGTTGGCCGGGCCGGCGAAGACCTTGAAGTCCACGTCGCGCATCAGGTCGGCCACGTCGACGAATTCCAGCTTCACGCGCAGGTCGGGCTTGTCCGAGCCGAAGCGGCGCATGGCTTCTTCCCAGCTCATGACGGGGAAGGGATCGGGCAACGCCACGTCGAGCACCTGCCGGTAGATCTGGCGCACCATGCCTTCGAAGATTTCCCGGATCTGGACTTCGTCCAGGAAGGAGGTCTCGCAATCGATCTGGGTGAATTCAGGCTGCCGGTCGGCCCGCAGGTCTTCGTCGCGGAAGCACTTGGTGATCTGGTAGTAGCGGTCGAAGCCGGACACCATCAGCATCTGCTTGAACAGCTGCGGCGACTGGGGCAGCGCGAAGAATTCGCCCGGATTCACGCGCGAGGGCACCAGGTAGTCGCGCGCGCCTTCCGGCGTGCTGCGGGTCAGCATCGGGGTCTCGATGTCGATGAAGCCCAGGGCGTCCAGGTAGTTGCGCGCCACCATCGACACGCGGTAGCGCAGCATCAGGTTGCGCTGCATCTGCGGACGGCGCAGGTCCAGCACCCGGTGCGTCAGGCGCGTGGTCTCGGACAGGTTGTCGTCGTCGAGCTGGAACGGCGGCGTGACCGAGGCGTTGAGGATCTCGATCTCGCGGCAGAGGATTTCGACCTCGCCCGAGAGCAGGTCGGGATTGGTGGTGCCTTCGGGGCGCAGGCGCACCAGGCCGGTGATCCGCAGGCAGTATTCGTTGCGGATCCGCTCGGCGGTCTCGAACGCGGCCTTGTTGTCCGGATCCACCACCACCTGGGCCAGACCCGCGCGGTCGCGCAGGTCGATGAAGATCACGCCGCCATGGTCGCGGCGGCGATGTACCCAGCCGAACAGGGTCACGGTCTGGTCGAGGTGGGCTTTGGACACCTCGCCGGTGTAGCAAGTGCGGTTCAAGAATGGCTCCGTCTGAGGAATTGTTCGGGTTTCAATGGGCCTGCCCGCCGGGGGATTCCACGGCTGGCAGATCCATCTGTGTCTGGGGCGGCAGGCCGGGCGGCGCCACCACACCCATGGACACGATGTATTTCAGTGCCGTCTCCACCGACATGTCGAGCACCTGGACATCGGCGCGCGGCATCATCAGGAAGAAGCCCGACGTCGGATTGGGCGTCGTGGGCACGTAGACGCTGACGAAATCGCCTTCCAGCAGCGCGGCGATTTCGGTGCAGGGGGTGCCGGTCAGGAAACCGATGGTCCAGGCGCCCCGGCGCGGATACTGCACCAGCACGGCCTCGCGGAAGGCCTGGCCGTTGGGCGCGAACACGGTGTCGCTGACCTGCTTGACCGAATTATAAATGGAGCGCACCAGGGGGATGCGTCCCAGCAGGGATTCCCAGCGCGACAGAATGGCGCGGCCGATGAAATTGGCGCAGAACAGCCCCGTGATGAAGATCACGGCCAGGACCAGCACCAGCTCGAATCCCGGAATCGCCACCCCGAACAGCGCTTCGGGCGAAAGGAACGACGGCACCAGGGAACCGAGCGTGCTGGCCAGCACGGCCAGAACCCAGACCGTGGCGACCAGCGGCAACCAGATCAGCAGCCCCGTGATGAAGTAGCGTTTGAGGAAGCGCATGGATGATGGGCGTCAGCCCGACGTCGAGGCGGGCGCGGACGAAGAGGATCCGCCCCCCGCCGTGTCGGCCGATTTCGGCGCGGATTGCCCGCCTCCGCGAAAGTCGGTCGCATACCAGCCGGTTCCCTTCAGGCGGAAGCCGGCCGCCGTCACTTGCTTTTCATAGGTATCCTGGCCGCAGGCCGGGCAGGTCTTCAGCGGGGGATCCGAGAGTTTCCGCAGCACGTCCTGCTCATGGCCGCAGCGGCTGCAACGATAGGCGTAGATAGGCACAGCACATGATTCCGAAATGATCGACGGCCTGGATTTTAATCCTTTTGCAGCAAGGGCCCACCCGGCAGCCCCCAGGCGGGGCCGGGTGGGCCGGACGCCGTCAGGCAAACGAATTGGGCAGCAGGAACATCACCGCGGCCACCAGCGTCGGCAGGGCGGCCGCGGCCAGCAGGCGCAACGGCGCGATGGTGCCATCGCCGAAGCAGCCCTTCAGGATGGAAAATCCGGCCGGGTTCGGAGCGTTGGCGATCACGGTCAGGCCGCCGCCCGTGACCGCGCCGGCCACCAGCATGTAGCGCCAGAGTTCGCCGGTGCCCTCGACCAGCGACCCCAGGTAGGTCAGGGCCGCGTTGTCGGTGACCGCCGTCAGGGCCGTGGCGCCCACGTACAGGACATAGGGCGACAGCCCCCCCAGCAGATCCTGCAGCCACCATTGCTGCAGGCCGCCCAGCACCACCAGGCCCGCGAGGAAGAAACCGACCATCAGGCCTTCGCGCAGCAGCAGGGGCGACTGGTGCCGCTTGTAGGCGTGGGCATAGCCGATGAACAGCACCAGCAGGGCCATGAAGATCTGCATGTGGTGCGACGACAGCACGACGCCCACCAGGAACAGGACGTGCACGCCCATGACCACGGGAGACACCGGCGGGCGGCGCTCGCCCTCGTTCTCCTGGACGCCGATGCTGCCGTTGAGCAGGAAGGGCCGGCAGATCAGCGTCAGGACCAGGCCGTTGATCAGCACGGCGAGCAGGGCGCGCCAGCCGAAGTGGGTGGCCATGAAGAGCGAATCCCAGCCGAAGGTGTGCGCCACCATCAGCACCGGCGGCGCGGCGTAGGCGGTCAGCACCCCGCCGATGGACACGTTCACGAACAGCACGCCGACGGTCAGGTACTTGAAGCCGTCCTGGCCGGGCCTGCGGAAGTAGGCCTGGCGCAGCAGCAGGGCCGCCAGGGTCATGGCGGCCGGCTCGGTGATCAGGGATCCCGACAGCGGCACCAGGGTCATGATGACGAAAAATCGCGAGAGCTCGCCGGCCACCGGCAGCAGGCGCGACACCATGTCGACCACCAGACGGACCAGCTCGATGATGGGCCGGCTGGCCGCCACCACCATGATCACGAAGACGAAGGCCGGCTCGGTGAAATTGCGCGTATCCAGGTATTCGACCGCACCGTGCACACCCAGGGTCAGCCCCATCCAGATGAACAGCACACAGGCCCAGACGCCGAACACGGCCTCGACTTCGGACAACAGGTGCCACAGACCGGCATGCGGTCCGCCCTTGTTGGCCAGCCGGGCAAAGACGGGTACTGAGAACGTGTGGATGATGGCGATGGCAAACAGAATGCTTGCCACGACCTCGGTATGACTGACCATGTCCGGGTCCTGAGTGAAAGACTAAAAGGGGATTCAGGCGCTGCCCAGAATCAGGCGTGCGCCCTTTTCGGCAATCATGATCGTCGGCGAATTGGTGTTGCCCGATGTGATGACCGGCATGATGGATGCATCGATCACACGCAGGCTTTCCACCCCCCGGACGCGCAGTTCCGGATCCACCACGGCCAACGGATCGACGCCCATTTTACATGTGCCCACCGGATGGAAGATGGTGGTGCCAATATCGCCCGCCGCGGCCTCGAGTTCTTCCTGGGTCTGGACCGCATCGCCCGGCAGGTATTCACTGGGCTGATAGCGCGCCATCGCGGGCTGGGCCATGATGCGCCGCGTCAGGCGCAGGGCGTCGGCCGCCACGGCGCGGTCTTCGGGAGTCTGCAGGTAGTTGCAGAGGATTTCCGGCGCATCGGCGGCATTGGGCGAGACGATGCGCACATGGCCCCGGCTGCCGGGCTGCAGATTGCAGACCGAAGCCGTCAGGGCCGGGAAATCGTGCAACGGGTCGCCGAACTTGTCCAGCGAGAGGGGCTGGACATGGTATTCCAGGTTTGGCCGCGGCCGGGAAGGGTCCGAACGCGCGAAGGCGCCCAGCTGCGAGGGCGCCATGGCAAGCGGGCCGCTGCGAAACAAGGCGTACTGCAGCCCCATCGCGACCTTGCCCCGCCATGAATGGACCAGGGTGTTCAAGGTGCGGGCGCCTTTCAGGCGGTAGATCATGCGCAGCTGGAGATGGTCCTGGAGATTTTCGCCCACGCCGGGCAGGTCCAGCACGATCGGGATGCCCAGCTTGCGCAGGCGTTCGGCGGAGCCGACGCCGGACACCTGAAGCAACTGGGGCGAGCCGATCGCCCCGGCAGCCAGGATGAGTTCCCGCCGCGCCACGGCACGCAGGCGGCCGCCGTCCGCCACGCAATCCACGCCGGTGGCGCGCCGTCCGGAAAAGCGGATGCGTTCCACCCGCACGCCGGTCATCACGCGCAGCGTGTCGCGGTGCATGACGGGGCGCAGAAAGGCCTTGGCCGCGTTCCAGCGCACGCCCCGGCGCTGGTTGACCTCGAAGTAGTTGCAGCCGGCGTTGTCGCCCCGGTTGAAGTCGTCGGTGCGTTCGATGCCCGCCTGGGCCGCCGCATCGCGGAACGCATCGAGCACGTCCCAGCGCAGGCGCTGGGGTTCGACCCGCCAGGTGCCCGAGGCGCCGTGGAATTCGCTGGCCCCGGCGTGATGGTCTTCGACGTCCCGGAACAGCGGCAGCACGTCGGCCCAGGACCAGCCGGGGTTGCCGAGCGCTTTCCAGCCATCGTAGTCGGCAGCCTGTCCGCGCAGGTAGAGCATGCCGTTGATCGAGGACGAACCGCCCAGCACCCGGCCGCGCGGGTAGCCCAGGGAACGGTAGTTCAGCCCCGGGTCCGGCTGGGTGTGGTAGCACCAGTCCGTGCGCGGATTGCCGATGCAATACAGATAGCCCACCGGGATGTGGATCCAGCGCCAGTCGTCGGCGCCGCCCGCCTCGAGCAGCAGGACGCGGTGTTCGCGCGAGAGGCGATTGGCCAGCAGGCAGCCGGCCGAGCCGGCCCCGACGATGACGTAGTCGAATTCCAGCGCGGCGGCGTCCGGCGCTTCCGTGGTCATGGTGTGCTGTCTCCTGCGGAGCCGTCGGACGACCCCGTCATTTTTCTGGTGGGGTCCAGTCTATCCGCAACGCCGGGGCAGCGCCAGAAGGCGGCCCGCCCGAAGGCGGTGCCGCGCTACAGCCAGGGCCGCAGCACCGTGCCCGCAAGGGCTGCAGCGATCAACAGCACGCCGACCTGCATGTTGGAGCGGAACAGGCGCAGGCCGCGCTCGGGGTGGCGCACGTCGAAGACACGCACCTGCCAGACGAAATGACCGGCGATGACGGCCATGACCAGGTAGTAGGGCCAGTCCATGCCCATTCCCCAGCCCGAAGCGGTCCACAGGAAGGCCGTGGCGGCGTACATGCCGCCGATCCAGGCACGGCCCCGGTCGCCGAAACGCATGGCGACCGACTTCAGGCCCAGCATGCGGTCGTCGCGCAAGTCGATGTAGGCATAGATGGCGTCGTAGCCGATCTGCCACAACACGGCTCCCAGCCACATGGCCACGGCATACCAGGGCACCGCGTCGCGCGTATCGGACCAGGCCATCAGCATGCCCCAGTTGAAGGCCGCCCCCAGCACCGCCTGGGGCCAGTAGGTGAACCGCTTGCACAGGGGATAGATCACCACCAGCGGCAGCAGCGCCAGCGCCAGCCAGCGGCTGTAGGCATTGATCGCCAGCAGCAGCGTGGCGCTGACCAATATCTGCGCCAGCGCGAACCACAGCGCCGCGCGCAGGGTGAGCTGGCCGCTGGTCAGGGGGCGGAAGCGCGTGCGTTCCACGCGGTGATCGAAATCCCGGTCGAAGATGTCGTTGAAGGTGCAGCCCAGGCCGCGCATCAGCAGCGCCCCCAGCGAGAACACCGCGATACGCCACAGGGTTGGCAGCCCGTCGGCCGCCTGGACCAGCGCGGCCAGGGCCGGCAGCAGGGTCAGCCAGGTGCCCACGGGGCGGTCCAGCCGGCACAGGCGCGCATAGGGCCCCCAGGACACGGGCAGCCAGCGGGCCACCCAATCGTCGAAGCGCATGTCCGACAGATCGGGCCCCGCACGCTCCGGGCCGTTGGGGGGGCCGCCCGCCGTCATGCGCGTTCGGGTGCCGGACCGATGAGTTCGCCCAGCGTGCGCACGCCGGCGCTGATGCGGTCCTCGGGCACGGTGACGAAGCTCAGGCGCAGGGTGTTCACCGGCGCATCGGCGCTCGCGTAGAACGGCGCGCCCGGCACGAAGGCCACGTTGCGCTGGATCGCCGCCTGCAGCAGCTGCGTGGTGTCGATGGATTCGCGCAGGGTGACCCAGATGAACATGCCGCCCTCGGGGCGGGTCCAGCGCGCATCGGACGGGAAATGGGCCTGCAGGGCGTCGAGCATGTAGCCGCACTGGCGGCGATAGAGCTCGCGTACCTTGGGCAGGTGTTCGCGCAGGAACCCGCCGCGCACGGCCTCGTAGACCGCCATCTGGGTGACCGTGGCAGTGTGCAGGTCGGTGGCCTGCTTGATCTGCACCAGCTTGGAGATGATGTGGCGCGGCGCCACGACGTAGCCCAGGCGCATGCCGGGCGCCAGGACCTTGGAAAAGGTGCCCAGGCGGATCACGGTGGCGCCCACCGGACGGCCCAGTTCGAGCAGGCCCGGCTGCGGTTCGCCCGCATAGCGCAGTTCGCCGTAGGGATCGTCTTCGACGATGGGCAGGCCCAGCCGGGCGCAGCGCTCGACCAGGGCCTGGCGGCGCGCGCGGTCCAGCGTCAGGCCGGTGGGATTCTGGAAGTTGGGCAGCACGTAGATGAAGCGGGCGCCCCGGGCGAGATCGCCGTCCAGGGCCTCGGGCACCAGGCCGCGCTCGTCGGTGGGCACGGTCCGGTATTCCGGCTGGAACTGGGAAAACGACTGCAGGGCCCCGAGATAGCTGGGGGCTTCCACCAGCACGCGCGACCCCGCATCGATGAACAGCTTGCCGAGCATGTCCAGGGCCTGCTGCGAGCCCGATACGATCAGGACTTCCTCGGGGTCGATGTCCAGCCCCGGACGCGACAGATCCTGGGCGACCCATTCGCGCAGCGGCGTGTAGCCTTCGGTGCGGCCGTACTGCAATGCCGTGGCCCCCTGGGTGGACAGCACCCGGTCGAAGGCCGCCCGCAGCTCGGGGATCGGGAAGCCTTCGGGCGAAGGCAGGCCGCCGGCGAACGAGATGACCTCGGGCCGCTCGGTGATCTTGAGGATTTCGCGGATCGCCGAACTGGTGAGCTGGTTGGCGCGCTGGGAGAAAATCGTGTGGGAAACGGACGTGTCCATGGATTGATTCCGAATAGGGCCTGCCTTGTGGGCCGGTCGTCTGGAAATCGCCGGTCAGCCCGGATCCGCGGGCGGGCGGCGCAGGTGAAGCTTCGTATATTAAATCAAGCACGCCCGCGGAGCCATGGGGCTGCCGGCTCCGGGGCGGCGCGCAGCCGATCCGCCTACGGCCGCTTCGCAGCGCCGATGAAGAGGGCGGGGTCCACCCGCGCATCGTTCAGGCTGACGTTCCAGTGCAGATGCGGTCCCGTGGCCCGTCCGGTCGCGCCCACCCGGCCCACCACGGCACCGCGCGCAACCTCGTCGCCCGCCTTCACATCGATGGCCGACAGATGGCAGAACATGCTGACGAAGCCCTGGCCATGATCGATGAACACGGTCTTGCCGTTGAAGAAATAATCCCCCACCAGCGTCACCCGCCCGGCCGCCGGCGCCTTGACGGGCGTACCGGCAGGCACGGCGAAATCCAGGCCCGAATGCGGGTTGCGTTCTTCGCCGTTGAAGAAGCGCCGCAGACCGAACGGGCTGGACAGGCGTCCGCCGGCGACGGGACGGTCCAGGATGACGTTGCTCGGCACGACGCCGTCCCGGTATGTGCGATAGGCGTTCAGCTGCAGGTCGAGCTCGCGCTCGATCCGCTTGAGATCGTCGGGATCGGGCGTGACCTGCCGGCGGTTTTTCAAGCGGATGTGCTGGGCCGCGTATTCCTTGGCCCGGACGGTGAATGCGGCCTCGGGCCCGTCCTGCACCAGCAGGGACTGGCGCCCCGGTGCGGTACCCAGGGGAATGCCCACCAGGGCGATCCATTCGCCGTCGCTGTCGCGGATCACCATTACACGCCGGCCCGCGTAGCTGGCGCGCGGGACCTGGCTGCCCGTTCCCAGGGAAACCACCGCCACGCCGCCCGGCACGGGCATGTCGAGCGTGCGGCCGATGTATCCACGCGCCCCCGCTGGCGCGGCCGCCAGGGCCGCACCCAGCAGCACCAGGGCGCCGGCCAGGCGGCGCAGATTCGGACTACTGATAGGCATGCGCTTGCACTGTTTTTCCCGAGGCGGGCATTGTAGCCGCCTCGTCGTCCCGGGACTCCAGCCGCCGGGCGATATGGGCCAGCGCCTCTTCGACCTGGTCGATCAGGACCAGGCACAGGTCGCCGGGCTCCAGGGTGTCCAGGGCGGTATCGATGGCCAGGAATTCGCCGCGGATCTCTTCCAGCCGGCTCATGCGCCGGGCCGCCCGCAGGCCTTCGCGCAGCAGGGCCAGGACCTCACCGTCGCCACGCCCGCGCTGGCACTGGTCCTGGTACAGCACGACCGTATCGAACACGTTGCCCAGGATTTCCGTCTGCCGGCGGATGTCCTGGTCGCGCCGGTCCCCCGCCCCGCTGATCACCACGGTGCGGCGCCGCGCGGGCAGGGTCTCCACCGCTTCCACCAGCGCCAGGATCGCATCCGGGTTGTGGCCGTAATCGGCGATCAGCGTGGCGCCCCGATAGTCGAACACATTGAAGCGGCCCGGCACGGTTCCGGCATCGTTGACGAACGTCGCCAGGCCCCCCTGGATGCGGATCCAGTCCACATCCAGCGCCCAGGCCGCGGCAGCGGCGGCCATGGTGTTCTCGACCTGGAAGCCGATGCTCCCGGCACGGGTCAGGGGCACCGCGGCCAGTTCGATGCGCGTCTCGACACCGGCCTGCGCGAACACCAGGTCGCCCTGGTCGACGAACACCACCCGCCCGCCCTGCGCCCGGTGGGTTTCGATCACCGGATGATGGCCGTCGCGGGCGAAGAAGGTGACACGGCCGGGACAACCGGGCGCCATCCTGGCGACGATGGGATCCTGGGCGTTCAGGACAGCCATGCCCGTGGGCGCCACGTTCTCGACGATGACTCGCTTGACGATGGCCAGGTCCTCGACCGTACTGATGTAGTTCAACCCCAGGTGATCCCCGATCCCGATGTTGGTCACCACGGCCACGTCGCAGCGGTCGAAGGCCAGGCCTTCGCGCAGGATGCCTCCGCGCGCGGTCTCGAAGACCGCCAGGTCCACGTCCGGATGCAGCAGCACATTGCGCGCGCTGCGCGGCCCGCTGCAGTCGCCCTTGTCGATGCGCCGGCCGCCAACGTAGACGCCGTCGGAATTGGTCATGCCCACGCAGGCGCCCGTCCCGGCGCACAAGTGCGCGAGCAGGCGCACGGTCGTGGTCTTGCCGTTGGTGCCCGTCACCGCCACCACCGGGATCCGGCCCGTTTCGCCCGGGGGAAACAGCATGTCGGCGATGGCCCCGCCCACGTCGCGCCCCGTGCCGAACGACGGATCCAGGTGCATGCGCAGGCCGGGCGCCGCGTTGACCTCGACGATGCAGCCGGTCTCGGGCGTCAGCGGCTGGTAGACATCCCGGCTCACCACGTCGATGCCGCAGATGTCCAGCCCCACCATGCGCGCCGCCATGACGGCGCTGGCCGCCAGGTCGGGATGCACATGGTCGGTCACGTCCGTGGCGGTCCCGCCGGTGCTCAGATTGGCATTGTTGCGCAGCACCACACAGACGCCGGGCGCCGGCACCGATCCGGGATCGAAGCCTTGTGCGGCCAGGGTGTTCAAGGCGATCTCGTCGAGCCGGATGCGCGTCAGGGACGTCCCGTGCCCTTCGCCGCGTTGCGGATCCTGGTTGACCTGTTCGACCAGTTCCGCGATGGTGCGGCTGCCGTCGCCCACCACCTGGGGCGGATCGCGCCGTGCCGCCGCGACCAGGCGGTCGCCCACCACCAGCAGGCGAAAATCATGGCCGGGAAAATAGCGCTCCACCAGCACGCCGGAGCCATGCGCGCGGGCCACGGCATAGGCTGCCATCACCGGCTCCCGCCCCTGCACGTTCACCGCCACGCCCTTGCCCTGGTTGCCGTCCAGCGGCTTGATCACGACCGGTCCGCCGATTTCGCAGGCCGCGGCCCAGGCATCCTCGGCGCTCTCGACGCAACGGCCCTGAGGCACCGAAACGCCGGCCGACGCGAGCAGCGCCTTGGTCAGGGACTTGTCCTGGGCGATGGCCTCGGCAATGGCCCCGCTGGCGTCGCTCTCGGCCGCCTGGATGCGGCGTTGGCGGCGCCCCCAGCCGAACTGCACCAGGCTGCCCCCGGTCAGGCGCCGGTACGGAATGCCCCGGCGTACGGCGGCCTGCACGATCGCACCGGTGCTGGGGCCCAGCCGGACGTCCTCGTACAAGGCCTTCAGTTCGGCGATCGCTGCGCCCGTGTCGAAGGGCGCGTCGCTCAGCGTGGCCATGCACAGCTCCAGTGCCCGGTCGAATGCCAGGCGGCCGACCGCTTCCTCGACGTACTCGATCACCACCTGGTAGATGCCGGGCTCCAGGGTCTGCGCCACGCGGCAGAAGGCCACCGGGCAGCCCGCCTGGGTCTGCAGCCGCAAGGCCGCGGCCGCCAGGATGTGCGCCAGCGAATGGATGCCCTCCAGACCCGGGGGCCGGGGCAGGTCGAGGTCGGGAAAACGCGCCCGCAGGCGCGTTTCGAACACATCCATGTCGCCGATCGCGCGTTCGCTTTCCGAACATGCAACGATGGCTTCGATCGCGGTCTGGCGCGACCACAGATTGGGCCCGCGCAGGGCCCGCACTCGTGAGACTTCCATGATGGCCAATGTCCTTGGAAGGGTCGTGGGAAAGCCCGGCGGCCGTCCCGCCTGGCCAGAAAGAAATCAGGCGGCGAGCGGCGGCTCGTCGGGTATCCGGGGAGTGTTCCAGGTGCGCAGCCCGACACGCATGCGCTCGATGTCCAGCCCCAGGACCCAGGCCACGGCCAGGGCCGCCAGCACCGGCGCAGGCCCCGCCGCATCGATCGCCGGGGCGAGTTCGTCCAGGGCGATCACGGGGATCTGGATCCCGTCCTCGCACAGCACCGCCATGCCGCCGTGCACGGTGACGGCGCGGCCGCCGGCGCGCAAATGGGCACGCACGGCAGCGCCGTCCGGATCCAGGCCATAGAACACCACCACGCCGTCGCACAATTGCGCCAATTCCACCGTCAGGGGATCGTCCGCATTCAGGACGGCGGCCCCGCCCGGCAGGACGACATCGACCTGCGTGCGGAAGATCCGCGCCAGCTGCTCGGGCGTTTCCATGTAGAACTCCGGCCAGGTCACGTCCGGATCGATGCCCGTGACCACGCCGATCTGACAGCGATCGTAGGCCAGGCCTTCGCCCAGGATGGCGCGGCCGCCATTCTCGATCACGGCGTATTCGACCGCCCGGTTCAGCAGGACGCGGCGCGCCGCCTCCCAGTGCGCGGAATCCTGCGCCGTCACCTGGACGGCCCCCATGAACAACCCTTCGGACGAAGCCAGGCCCACCACGCGGCCGGCCAGGCGCAGCAAGTGCGCAATCAGGTGAGCGACCGGCGCGGCGGGCCGGCTGCCGCTGATCCCGATCACCGGAATGCGCCCGTCTTCGGGCGCCGGGAACAGGTCGTCGATGATGGCGCGGCCGACCGGCCGCGGCTTGCCCACGGCGGGTTTCAGGTGCATCAGCAGACCCGGGCCCGCGTTGACTTCGACAATGGCGGCCTGCTGTTCTTCCAGGGGCCGCGAGATATCGCGCGCCACCAGATCGACACCGGCGATGTCCAGGCCGACCACGCGGGCCGCCAGCGCCACCTGCGCGGCCACGTCCGGATGCACCTCGTCGGTGACATCGATGGACACGTTGCCGCTGCGCTGGACGAGCACCGCACGGCCCCGCTCGGGCACCGCGTCTCCATGCAGCCCCTGGCGCTCAAGCTCCAGGCGTGCCGCGGAATCCAGGCGGATGAAGTTCAGGGGATGGTCCTCGTCGCGGCCGCGGCGGGGATCGGAATTGAGCTGGCTTTCGATCAGTTGCCGCACGGTTGACGTCCCGTCGCCGACCACCATCGCAGCCTCGCCCCGCGCGGCGGCCACCACCCGGCCACCCACCACCAGCAGGCGATGCTCGTCGCCCTGGATGAAACGCTCGACCATGACGCCGCTGCCCTCGTCCACCGCCACGGCATAGGCCGCCTCGATCTGTTCGCGCGTGGTCAGGCAGGTGAAGACGCCGCGCCCATGGTTGCCGTCAGACGGCTTGACGACCACGGGCAGGCCCAGTTCCTGCGCCACATCCCAGGCCTGCGTGGCACTGTCCACCAGGCGCCCCTCGGGCACCGGCACGCCGCAGGACTGCAGCAGCCTGCGGGTCAGGTCCTTATCTCGCGAGATGCTTTCGGCGATGGCGCTGGTGCGGCTGGTTTCCGCCGTCCAGATGCGGCGCTGGCGCGCGCCGTAGCCCAGTTGCAACAGATTAGCGTCGTTCAGGCGGATCGCCGGGATGTCCCGTTCGTCCGCGGCGTCCACGATGCATGCCGTGCTGGGCCCCAGGCTCAGGGAGTCGGCCAGATCCTTCAGCCGTTCGACCGCGCCGGCCACGTCGAAGGGCCGGTCCTCGATCGCGGCCATGACCAGGTCGCGCGCGACGTGCAGCGCCTCGCGCGTGAGCGGCTCGTACCAGGCGCGCACGATCACCTTGTAGACGCCACGCAGCGGCGTTTCCCGCGCACGCCCCAGTCCGCCCGGCATGCCGGCCAGGCTCTGCAATTCCAGGGTGACGTGCTCCAGGATGTGGGCCGGCCACGTGCCTTCGCGCACCCGCTTCAGGAACCCGCCCCGCTCGCCCACGCTGCAGCGATGCTCGACCAGCGACGGCAGCCAGGCGCTCAGACGTTCGTAGAAACCGGGAATGAGATTGGAAGGGCAGTCCTCGAGATCGTGGATGTCCACCAGCGCCTCGATGACGGGCCGGTAGGCCCAGATGTTCGGCCCCCTTAGATGCACCATATTGAGAAACTCAATATTCCTGTTGCTCATGATCGAACCATGCGTAAGGGCCGGGGCCGGCGAAAACGGCCGCCTTTCCTGGCGGCCGCCGTGAAACATCGGCACACATATTAATCTCGCCGTTATTGCGCGGCATAGAAAAAGAGTTGAAAATTGTGACGCGATTTCTTGCGCTGAAAATGCCCTGAAAACACGCTTACAGGCCCCTGAACACCGCCCCGATCACCCCGCTTCGATCCGCGACAACACCCCTCCAGACCATCCTCGTTCATGCAGGGCCTTTCCCCCGATTCCTCGCTGGCCGTTCCGTGCCCGCCGGGCCTGCCCGAGCCGTGGCGCACGGCCCTCGTTTCCCAGCTCGCTGCCGGCGAGCGCATCCTGGGCTGGCTGCGCACCAACCTGGATCACCGCCTGTGCTACAGCGAAGGGCTGGTCGTCCTGACCGACCGCCGCTGGCTGGCCTGCGGATCCGACCCCCAGGCCAGCCGGTCCTGGCCTTTGCGTCCCGATCTGGAGATACGGCAGCAGGACCACGCCGGGGTGGGCAGCCTCGAACTGGCCGACAGCCACACCCGGCTGGCGCGCTGGCGCTACACGCTGGAACGCCAGCCCGAAGCCCAGCGCCTGGTGGCCGCCTGGCAGGGCCTGCACGAGCCGGCGCACTCCGATGCAGCCGAAGCGCCCACCGTCCCCGCGCCGGCCGCGCCGCGGGCCAGCGCATTGTTCCGCCTGTGGCGTTTCGCCCGACCCTACGGGCGGCAACTGGCGGCCGGCCTGGCCCTCACCCTGGCGGCCACGGCGGCCTCGCTGGTGCCGCCCTATCTCACCATGCCGCTGATGGACGACGTGCTGATTCCCTTCCAGAACGGGACGCCGATCGACTATCGCCTGGTGTCGTTCTACCTGGGCGGCCTGCTCGCCTCGTCGATCCTCGCCTGGGGGCTGGGCTGGGCGCGCAGCGCCATCCTGGCCTGGGTCAGCGAGCGCATCGGCGCCGACTTGCGCACCGCCACCTACCAGCACCTGCAGCAGCTTTCCCTGCAGTATTTCGGCGGCAAGCGCACCGGCGACCTGATTGCCCGCATCGGCTCGGAATCCGACCGCATCTGCCTGTTCCTGTCCCTGCATCTGCTGGACTTCGTCACCGACGTGCTCATGATCGCGATGACCGCGATCGTGCTGCTGACGATCGACCCGCTGCTGGCGCTGGCGACCCTGGCGCCGCTGCCGCTGATCCTGTGGATGATCCATTGGGTGCGCGACCGCCTGCGCCACGGTTTCGAGAAAGCCGACCGCGTCTGGTCGGACATCACCAACGTGCTGGCCGACACCATCCCCGGCATCCGCGTGGTCAAGGCCTTCGCCCAGGAACGCCGTGAAGTCGCGCGCTTTCGCGAAGCCAACGACCGCAACCTGGCCATCAACGACCGCGTCAACGCCCTCTGGGCCCTGTTCACCCCCACGATCACGCTGCTCACGGAGCTGGGCCTGCTGGTGGTGTGGGTCTTCGGCATCTGGCTGGTGTCCAGGAATTCGATCTCCGTCGGCGTGCTGACCGCCTTCCTGGCCTACATCAGCCGCTTCTACGTGCGCCTGGATTCCATGAGCCGCATCGTCTCGACCACCCAGCGGGCCGCGGCGGGCGCCAAGCGCATCTTCGACATCCTGGACCACGTCTCCAGCGTGCCCGAGCCCGCCACGCCCCACCGCGCCGAGCGCATCCAGGGCCGCATCGATCTCAGCCACGTCAGCTTCCGCTACGGCAGCCGCACGGTGATCCACGACCTGAGCCTGGACATCGCCCCGGGCGAGATGGTCGGCCTGGTCGGGCACAGCGGTTCGGGCAAAAGCACCCTCGTCAACCTGATCTGCCGCTTCTACGACGTATCCGGCGGATCCATCCGCCTGGATGGCACGGACATCCGCCGATACGCCATCGCCGACTACCGGCGGCACATCGGCCTGGTGCTGCAGGAGCCTTTCCTGTTCTACGGCACGGTGGCCGAGAACATCGCCTACGGCCGGCCCGACGCCAGCCGCGCCGAGATCGTCGCTGCCGCCCGCGCCGCCCACGCCCACGAATTCATCCTGCGCCTGCCGCACGGCTACGACTCCCTGGTCGGCGAGCGCGGCCAGGCGCTGTCCGGCGGCGAACGCCAGCGCATCTCGATCGCCCGCGCCCTGCTGATCGACCCGCCCATCCTGATCCTGGACGAGGCCACCTCGTCCGTGGACACCACCACCGAAAACGAGATCCAGAAGGCGCTGGACAACCTGGTGCGCGGCCGCACGACGATTTCCATCGCCCACCGCCTCAGCACCCTGCGCGAGGCAGACCGCCTGGTCGTCATGGACCGCGGGCGGATCGTGGAAATCGGCCGCCACGAAGATCTGCTGGCCCGCGACGGCGCGTATGCACGGCTCCACCGCGCGCAATTGCAGGGCCAGTCGCCGATGGATCCCACTGGCTGGGATGGGGATGAGGCCGGAGATGAGGCCGAGGAAACTTCCGATGCGCACTGACGACGCGCCGGCGGATGCCGGCTCTCATCCCTTGCCGTCCGCCCGGGCGGACGTTCCGGCGCCCGGGCGCCCGGACTGGTCGCTGGCGCGCGACGCCTTCGGCCGGCTGGTGCTGATGCGCCCCGGACAGGCCGACGCGCCGGTCACGCCCGTCCGGGGTTTTCCCTTTGCCGCCCCCGACGAGTGCATCGCGCTGATGGGCGCCCAGGGCACGGAACTGGCCTGGATCGAACGCCTGGATGCGCTGCCTGCCGAAACGCGCCGCCTGGTGGACGAGGAACTGGGGCAGCGGGAATTCAGGCCGGAGATCCTGCGCATCCGCCACGCCTCGACCTGGGCGACGCCCAGCCACTGGGATGTGGAAACGGACCGGGGTCCGACCCGCCTGACCCTGAAGGCGGAGGAAGACATCCGCCGCCTGCCGGCCGCTTCCCTACTGATCACCGACGCCCACGGGGTGCAGTTCCTGGTGCGCGACATGGCGGCGCTGGACAAGGCCAGCCGCCGCATCCTGGACCATTTCCTGTAGATGTCGCCGGACGGCGGCCCGGCCGCCGGCGGTGACTCTTCAGCCGGCGGCAGCCAGGCTGGGCAGCCCCAGGTCCCAGGTACCGGGCAGCAGACAGCGCAGCGCCTCGCGCGAAGCGTCGATGCAGCCACCCTCGGCATACACGCCACCCGGATCGCGCAGGCGCATCATGCGTTCCAGGATACGGGACGTCCGCTCCGGATCGGCCAGCGATTCGGCCACGCGGGCCTCGACCACGGATTCATCGATCCAGGCACGGGCGCCATCCTTGCGCAGGCCGTCGCGCCAGTGATGAAGCTCCACGCATTTCGAGACCAGGGTGTACGGCTGGCCGGGCTTCCAGAAGTTCGTGAAAAGGCCCGCGCCCAGGTAGAACACCCAGGACCCCTCGTAGCCTTCGACTTCGGCCGATGCCGCGTCGGGGTTGCGGAACCACAGCCGGTCGCCCGGGACGTAGTAGCCGGACGGCAGCGGTGCCTGCAGCGACCCGTATTCCCGCAGAAACACGTCGTGGAAGGCACCCGACTGGATCGCCCGCGTCCGCCACTGACGCTGCAATGCGGCCAGGGCGGCAGGATGGCTCTCGGCCAGCTCCTGGGCCAGCGCCAGCAGGAGCACGTACTCCGTTGCCCGGTAGCATGAAAAGGAGAACAGCCGGCCCGACAGATCGGGCCAGAGCGTGAGTTCGAGCGAAGGGATCAGTTCATGGCCCGGCTTCAGGACGAAGCCGGTTGCCTCGCTCCAGGACCAGCAGTCGGGGCGCTCGGCCTGCTCGGTATCGAAGGCCAGCACGGTGCGCCGGGCGGCCTGCACGATGCGGCGGCGCACGCGCACCGCCGCGGCCAGTTCCCCAGCGCTGGGGAAATCGAAGCGCAACGGCGACAGCAGCAAAGCGACGAAGATTTCCTTTTCCAGGTCCAGTGCGTGCGCCTCGGGATCCAGGGCCAGGGTCCGCGCAAGCTGCGTCGTGTCGCCATCCGGCGCCCAGCGTCCGGCCACATCCCGGGCCAGCCTGAAATCCCGGTACGCACCCTGGGCATCGATCCCGCGCGTTTCCTCGATGCCGGAAGCCCAGCGGTCATCGGACAGCCAGGCCCGCAGGCCATCGTCATCGATGCCGCCCAGAGCGCCGCGTACACGCACTCCCTCGATTGAATTCACGACGGCAGCCTCCGGCCGAAACGAAAAACCAACATGCTAAAGAGAAGCGGCCGAGGCGGCTGTAACCTGTGGATACAGCCGCCCCGGCCGCGTGGACACGGTCATTCGGCCGGATCGTCCTGGGTCCGGCCGATCGCGTCCCGCAATTCCGGCAAGGCCCTGCGCGCCGCCCGCTCGCCCTCGTCGATCGCGATCGATGCACGGTGGTAGTCCATCAGGGCGAAATCCGCCAGGCGCGGGCGGATCAGCACATCCGCCGGCTCGCCCGCCAGGCGGCTGCGCGTGATGCGCACCTGCATGATGTTCAGGCTCATGCTCAGCACGTCGAAGATCGACGGCATGTCCACGGCTTCCGGCGCCGGGGTCCGGGCGCCCCCGAGCCCCAGCGGCAGCCTGCTCAGCACCGAACCGAGGGCCCCGGGCGAGGCCGGCACGGCGGCTTCGGGCACCGCATCCGGCCCGAGCCGGCGCCCGATCAGGTCCGAGTTCAGGTCGACCGCGATGACGATGTCCGCGCCCATGGCGCGGCACAGGGAGACGGGCACCGGATTCACCAGGGCACCGTCGACCAGCAGGCGCCCATCGCGCCGCGCGGGAGTGAACAGGCCCGGCAAGGCGGCGGACGCGCGCACGGCATCGATCACCGAACCCTCGCGCAGCCAGACCTCGCGGCCCGTGGCCAGCTCGGTGGCGACCGCTCCGTAGGCCTTGGGCAGGCTGCCGATCGTTTTGTCGTCCAGATGAGAGCGCAGGAAGGAAAACAGCTTTTCGCCCGGGATCAGGCCACCGCTGACGGTGAAGTCCAGCAGGCCCATCACGCCCTGCCAGGTCAACCCCCGGACCCAGGTTTCGAATTTTTCCAGTTGCCCGTCGGCATAGGCCGCGCCGACCAGCGCGCCGATCGAGGTCCCGCACACGACATCCGGCACGATGCCGGCCTCTTCCAGCATGCGGATGACCCCGATGTGCGACCAGCCACGCGCCGAGCCGCTGCCCAGCGCCAGTCCGATCCTGGCCGGCGATGCGCGCATGGCGGCCTCCCTATGCCGTCGTCACGGCCAGACCGCGCTGCACCGCCGGGCGGGCTAGGCCGCGATCGAGCCAGGCCTGCACGTGATGAAAGCGGTCGAAACCCACGAGTTCGCGTGCTTCGTAGAAGCCGATCAGGTTGCGCACCCAGCCCAGCAATGAAATGTCGGCGATGCTGTAGTCGGCGCCCATCACCCAGTCGCGGCCGGCGAGCCGGTCATCGAGCACGCCGAGCAGCCGGGCGGATTCGGCCGCATAGCGATCGCGCGGCCGCTTGTCTTCGTAGTCCCTGCCGGCGAATTTGTTGAAGAAGCCGACCTGGCCGAACATCGGCCCCACCCCGCCCATCTGCCACATCAGCCACTGGATCGTTTCGTAGCGCGCGACGGGGTCGGCCGAAAGGAATTGCCCCGTCTTTTCGGCAAGGTAGATCAGGATCGCCCCCGACTCGAACAAGGCCAGCGGCCGCCCGCCCGGCCCGTCCGGATCGTAGATCGCCGGAATCTTGCCGTTGGGATTCAGCGCCAGGAAGGCCGGATCATGGCTCTCGCCGGCCGAGATGTCGATGCGGTGGGGCTCGTAGGCCAGGCCCGTTTCCTCCAGCATGATGCCTGCTTTCACGCCATTGGGCGTCGGCAGGGAAAAGAGCTGAAGCCGGTCCGGATGCCGGGCCGGCCAGCGGGCGAAAATCGGATGATCAAGCGTCACGTTCATTCTCTCGGTCGAGTTGGAATTCCATCGGGGCCGCCAGGTGCGCGGCCATGTGCGAATCGGTTCATGAGCCGGCCGCACCGCCATGGCCCACCAGGGGGTCGAGCATCGCCAGCGCAGGACGGACCATGCCTTCGAGCAATGCGCGCTCGGGCCTCGTCCTGGCCACGACGCGCAATCCGATATGGACACCCAGCAGCATCCGCGCCAGGTCGGTGGCGGATTGGGATGCCGTGATCGTGCCGTCCTGCTGGCCGGCCTTGACGCACCGCCGGAAGAAGGCCTCGATGTGCCCCAGGACGCCAGTCACGATCTGCCGGCATTCCGGGTCGTGCGGCGCGACTTCCAGCGCGGAATTCACCAGCATGCATCCCCGGCGCCGGTCATCGTCCAGCGAGCGCTGGATGATTTCCGCAAAGAAGGCGCCGATGGCCTGCCGCGGCGGCAGCCGGCCTTCCAGCCGGCGCACCCGTTCCTCGAAGCTGGTCTCGATGTAATGATCGAGCGCCTTGCGGTACAGGGTCCGCTTGTCGCCGAAGGCGTTGTACAGGCTGGCGCCGGTCAGGCCCATCCTGTCGGCCAGTTCCCTGGTCGAGGTCGCCTCGTAGCCGTGCTCCCAGAAGCAATCGACCGCCGCGTCCAGGACTTCGGTCTCATCGAATTCTCTTGGCCTACCCATATCGCCGATCAGTCAGACTTTCCCCGTGCATGCCGGTCATGATACCGGCCTGCCCTTGACTATTTTAGATCAATCGATTTAAAACACAATCCGGCCCTTACCGGCCACAGCCCGCCCCACCCTGACAGGAGCCTTTGCTCATGATCCATTTCTACTTCCACCCAACACCCAATCCGGCCAAGGTCTCGCTCTTCCTGGAAGAGGCCGGCCTGGACTACGAAGTCGTGCCGGTTGACACCAGCAAGGGCCAGCAGCACGACCCGGCATTCCGCAAGATCAACCCGAACGGTAAGGTGCCGGCGATCGTGGATTTCGACGGCCCGGACGGCCGCGCGGCGACGGTCTTCGATTCGACCGCGATCCTGATCTACCTGGCAGAGAAGACCGGGCGCTTCCTGGGCCGACCCCAGGATCGCCCGCAGCTGCTGTCCTGGCTGCTGTTCCTGGGCACCGGCCTGGGGCCGTTTTCGGGGCAGGCAGTGCATTTCCAGTATGCGGCGCCCGCGGGCCTCGACTACGCCGTCAACCGCTACCGCCGCGAGGCCGAGCGCCACTACCAGGTCCTGGACGGCCACCTGGCCGGCCGGACCTTCATCGTCGGCGACGAATACACCATCGCCGACATGTCCGCCTGGGGATGGCTGGACAGGGCGCCCAAGGTGCTGAAGGGCGCCACCGACCCCTGGGCGTCCTACCCGAACATCCGGCGCTGGTTCGAAGGCATCGATGCCCGGCCCGCCGCCGCACGCGCGCGCAAGGTCGGATCGGACATCGAATTCAAGAAGGTGAACGACGAAGAGACCCGGCGGGCGCTGTTCCCTTCGAATTTTCCGCCGGCGGCCTGAACGGCCGTCCCGACGAAAAGGCCCGCCTCCGGGAAGGAGCGCGGGCCATCATCGGCAAAACCCGGGCGCGGCAGGTGAAGCTTAAAACGGGATGTCGTCGTCCATGTCGGCCAGGTTGCTGGCCGGCGCCGCCGCGGGAGCGGCCGGGCGCGGTTGCTGCTGCTGCGGCGCACGCCGGGCCGGGGGCTGCGAGAAGCCGCCCGCATCGCCGCCGCCCATTTCCCCACCGCCTTCGCGCCCGCCCAGCATCTGCATCTGGTCGGCAACGATTTCGGTGCTGTAGCGGTCGGCGCCGGTTTCCTTGTCTTGCCACTTGCGGGTCTTCAGGCGGCCCTCGACGTAGACCGAACGGCCCTTCTTCAGGTATTCGCCCGCGATCTCGGCCAGGCGGTTGTAGAACACCACGCGGTGCCATTCGGTTTCTTCGCGGCGCTCGCCCGTGGCCTTGTCCTTCCATTGGGACGTGGTGGCGATGGAGACGTTGCAGATCGCCGCACCATCGGGGCTGTAACGGACTTCGGGGTCACGCCCCAGGTTGCCGACGAGAATGACTTTGTTGACGGAGGCCATGGTGCAGGATCCTGTAGTGAACGATGTGGCTGCCATTATCGGGGACTTGCGTCGCCCCGGGCACATCGAAATGCATCAAATGATCATTATCGCCCACGCGGGATATCACCTACAAGCCGCCGGGAAGGCGCGGTGCCCGCCCCTGCGGTCCGGCTCCACGTCGGGCCGCGGACGCGAGGCCCGGATCAGCGCGGGTCCTTGAACCCGCGCGCCGTGTACAGCCAGACGGCCGCCAGCACGGCGCCGGCCCAGAACACCATGGCCGCGCCACCGGTGCGCGCCAGGATGCCCCCCAGCACGCCGCCGGCGAACACCCCCAGGGACTGGGCAGTGTTGTAGAACCCCAGCGCCAGGCCCTTGTAGGCGGGCGGCGCCACGCGCGAGACCAGCGAAGGCTGCAGGGCTTCCAGGATGTTGAAGGCCACGAAAAAGGCGACGAAGGCCGAGACCACCAGCCAGAATGAATCCATCAGCCAGGGCAGCAGGCCCAGCACCACCGCCAGGCCCAGCACCGCCCATTCGAGCGCGGGCTTGTGGGCCTTGCGTTTTTCCGTGTGGAAGACGGCCGGCACCATGAGGACGAAGGACGCCAGGATGACCGGCAGGTAGACCTGCCACAGGCTGGCGGAATCGTAGCCGCCCAGGCGGCCCAGCAGCCCGGGCGCCACCATGAACAGCGACATCAGGATGAAATGCAGGCAGAAGACGCCGAAATTGAGCCGCAGCAGGTCGCGGTGCCCCAGCACGTCGTGCGCCGTGGCCTGGACGATGTCGGCTTCGGAGCGCGGCACGTCCGGCACGAAGAACATGGCAATCAGCAGGCAGGCGAAACCCAGCAGGCTGATGGCCCAGAACAGCCCGGACAGACCGAATTCGCCCACCAGCAGGGGCGAGAGCACCAGCGACAGGGCAAAGGATATCCCGATCGACCCGCCGACCATGGCCATAGCGCGCGTGCGGACTTCGGGGCGGGTGGCATCGGCGATCCAGGCCGTGATGGCGGCCGACACGGCCCCCAGGCCCTGCACCACGCGCCCGACCGTGACCCAGTCCACGTCATTGGTCAGGGCGCAGATCACCCCGCCCACCACGAACAGCAGCATGCCGAACACGATCACCGGGCGGCGTCCGTAGCGGTCGGACGCCATGCCCAGCGGAATCTGCATGATCGCCTGGGTCAGGCCGTACGCCCCCAGGGCCAGGCCCACCCGCGCGGGATCGTCGCCGCCGGCCAGGGTGCGCGCGGCCACGGCAAAGATCGGCGTCAGCAGGAACAGGCCCAGCATCCGGGCGGCAAACAGGGTCGCCAGCGCAATGCTGCTGCGCCGTTCCAGGGGAGTCAGCCGAAGCGCGGACGAACGCGGACGGGAAGGTGCGGACATGGGAAGCGCCAATAGAAGAGAAGCTGCGCGTTATAGTATCAAGTTGGCCTTTGAAAAACCTGAACTCCCCTGCGGATCACCCGGCTTCGATTCTTCTTCCCATCAGGATCGGCTTTCCCGGCGGATCCGGCCGCATGCGAGTCCGGTCACGAGGACGAAGGACGCATGAACAAATCAGCCACGAAGCACACTAGCATGGACGCCATCTGCATCCGCGGCGCGCGTACCCACAACCTGAAGAATGTTTCGGTCGACCTGCCCCGCCGGAAGCTGGTCGTGCTCACGGGGCTGTCCGGCTCGGGGAAATCGTCCCTGGCCTTCGATACGCTGTACGCGGAAGGCCAGCGCCGCTACGTGGAAAGCCTGTCGGCCTACGCGCGCCAGTTCCTGCAGATGATGGACAAGCCCGACGTGGACGTGATCACCGGCCTGTCGCCCGCCATCGCCATCGAGCAGAAGACCGCCGGTCACAACCCGCGCTCGACCGTGGGCACGGTCACCGAGATCCACGACTACCTGCGCCTGCTGTACGCCCGTGTCGGCACCCCCTACTGCCCGGACCACCACCTGCCGCTGCAGGCGCAGAGCGTCAGCCAGATGGTGGACCAGGTCCTGTCCCGCCCCGAGGACACCCGGGTGGCCATCCTGGCCCCCGTGGCCCGCGCCAGCAAGGACGACCTGACGGCCGAATGCCGCCGCCTGCAGGCGCTGGGCTTCGTGCGCGTCCGGCTCAACGGCGTCATCCAGCCGCTCGACGGCGGTGCGCCGCCGGCCGCGACCGGCGGCCCCTGGGACCTGGATGTGGTCGTGGACCGGCTGCGCGTGCGGCCCGACAGCCGCCAGCGGCTGGCCGAAAGCTTCGAGACGGCCCTGGAACTGGCGCAGGGCCGCGCCCTGGCGCTGGACCTGGACACGGAATACGAACAGGCTTTTTCCGCCGCCTATGCCTGCCCGGTCTGCGCCCGCGGCATGGGCACGCTGGAGCCCCGCCTGTTCAGCTTCAACAATCCGGCGGGCGCCTGCCCGACCTGCAACGGCCTGGGCCAGGTCGAGTCCTTCGACCCGGCGCGCGTCGTCGCCTTTCCCGAACTGAGCCTGGCTGCGGGCGCAATCCACGGATGGGACCGCCGCAACGCCTTCAGCTACGCCATGATGGCCAGCCTGGCGCAGCACTACGGCTTCGATCTGCAGACGCCGTTCCAGGCGCTGGACCCGGCCGTGCGCGACCGCATCCTGCACGGCTCGGGCGACGAGGAGATCGCTTTCCAGTACCTGGGCGAGAACGGCGTGCCCGCCATCCGCCGCCACGCCTTCGAGGGCATCATCCCCAACCTGGAACGGCGCTGGCGGGAAACGCACTCCAACGCCGTGCGCGAGGAACTGGGCCGGCTGCGCCACCTAGTCGTCTGTCCCGACTGCCGCGGGGCGCGCCTGTGCTCCGATGCCCGCAACGTCCTCATCGGCCAGGATCCCGGCCAGGGCGAACGCCGCGGCCGCGCCCTGTACGAAATCGAATCCCTGTCGCTGGCCGACTGCCGGCAATGGTTCCTCGACTGGTCGCCCGATGGCGCCCGGCGCGAAGTCGCCGACCGCATCATCCAGGAAATCCGCGCCCGGCTGGACTTCCTGGTGAACGTGGGCCTGGGCTACCTGTCCCTGGACCGGGGCGCCGACACCTTGTCCGGCGGCGAGGCCCAGCGCATCCGCCTGGCCAGCCAGATCGGCTCGGGCCTGACCGGCGTCATGTACGTGCTCGACGAACCCTCCATCGGCCTGCACCAGCGCGACAATCACCGCCTGATCGAGACCCTGCGGCAGCTGCGCGACCTGGGCAACAGCGTGATCGTCGTCGAACACGACGAAGACATGATCCGCGCCGCCGACCACGTGCTGGACATGGGGCCGGGCGCGGGCGAACAGGGCGGCAGTGTGGTCGCCCAGGGATCCCCGGCGGAAATCATGGCACAGCCCCAGTCGCTGACCGGCCAGTACCTGGCCGGCACGCGGCGGATCGCCGTGCCGGAACGCCGCCCCGTCGGGTCCGGCCAGCCCTGGCTGCGCGTCCTGGGGTGCCGGGGCAACAATCTGCAGGCCGTCGACCTGGCCGTCCCGGTGGGCCGCCTGACCTGCATTACCGGTGTCTCGGGATCGGGCAAGTCCACCCTGATCAACGACACGCTGGTGGCCGCCCTGGCCCAGACGCTGAACCACGCCCAGACAGACCCCGCGCCGCACGACCGCATCGAAGGACTGGAGGCCTTCGACAAGATCATCAGCGTCGACCAGAATCCGATCGGCCGCACGCCGCGCAGCAACCCCGCCACCTACACGGGCCTGTTCACCCCGATCCGCGAGCTGTATGCCGGGGTGCCCGAGGCCCGCCTGCGGGGCTACGATCCCGGGCGCTTCTCGTTCAACGTCAAGGGCGGCCGCTGCGAGGCCTGCCAGGGCGACGGCGTGGTGCGTGTGGAAATGCACTTCCTGCCCGACATGTACGTGCCCTGCGAGGTCTGCGAAGGCCGCCGCTACAACCGCGAGACCCTGGACATCCGCTACCGGGGCCTGTCCATCAGCGAGGTCCTGGACCTGACGGTGGCCCAGGCCCTGGACCTGTTCCAGGCGGTGCCCACCGTGGCCCGCAAGCTGCAGACATTGATGGACGTCGGCCTGTCCTACATCCGCCTGGGCCAGAGCGCCACCACCCTGTCGGGCGGCGAGGCGCAGCGCATCAAGCTGTCGCAGGAGCTGTCCCGGCGCGGCTCGGAGCGCACCCTGTACGTATTGGACGAGCCCACCACCGGCCTGCACTTCCACGACATCGAGGTGCTGCTGGGCGTGCTGCGCCGGCTGGTGGACACGGGCAGCACCGTCCTGGTGATCGAACACAACCTGGACGTGATCAAGACCGCCGACTGGGTCGTCGACCTGGGCCCGGAAGGCGGGGCAGGCGGTGGCCGCATCATCGCCCAGGGCACGCCGGAAACCGTGGCCGCCACGCCCGGCAGCCATACCGGCCAATGGCTCAGGAGCGTGCTGGCGCCTTCCGGCGGCTAGGGCCCGTTCAGGCCCGGGCGTGCGGCGGGGCCCCGGGCCCGGCCTCCGGGCGGGCGATCTCGACGCGATTGCGCCCCCCGGCCTTGGCCCGGTAGAGCGCCGCATCGGCCTGGCCGACCAGGGTCGCGGCAGCGTGGGCATCGTCCAGGTCCATTTCCGCGACCCCGATGCTGATGGTGACCCGGCCCGCCAGGCCATGCACATGCGCGATGGCCAACGCCTCGATCCGGCCGCGGATATGTTCGGCCATGACCCCCGCCTCGCTCGCATCCAGCCCCGGCAGGATCACGGCGAACTCCTCGCCGCCGTACCGGGCCGCCAGGTCTCCGGGGCGGCGCACGGATTCGAGCAGGATCCGGGCGATCTGGCACAGCACGACGTCGCCCGCCGGGTGCCCGTACTGGTCGTTGTAGAGCTTGAACCAGTCCACATCCAGCATCAGCAGGCTCAGCGGTCGCCGGTCGCGGCGGGCCCGGTCGCCTTCCCGCGCCAGCACTTCGTCGAAATGACGGCGGTTCGCCAGGCCGGTCAGGCCATCGGTCAGCGACAGGCCGACCAGGCGCTGGTTGGCCTGGACGAGCGCCTGCGTGCGCTCTGCAACCTGGCGTTCAAGGTCGCGCGCATGGCTGCGCTGCCGCTCGGCCATGCGCTCCAGCGCATGCGCCAGCACGGCGATCTCGCGGACCGGGCTGCGAACCGAAGGGCTGAGCCGGTCGCCGCCCCCGGCAAGATCTTCCGCCCATCGGCTGATGGACAGCAGGGGGCGCGACAGCCACCAGGCCACCAGCAGGGCGACCGCGACACCGAACACCCAGAACCCCAGGATCAGCAGTCCGATCCGGTTCAGCGCCCGCTCGGCCGGTTCGGCGTAGCGGCTTTCCGGCAAGGCCAGGGCAAGGGTCAGCAAGGGCCCGTCCGGCAGCTGGATCGACTGCCAGCGTGCCGAGTACCGACGGCCGTCGACATCCAGGGCCAGCCGGCCGGCGGGCCGCCCCAAATGCAGGATGCGCGTGCCCAGCAGACGGATCTCGGGCGTACCGCTCTGGTCCGCCAGCACCCGGCGGACCTGGCCATCTTCGAGATGGTAGATCGGCTCGCCGCTGGAACTGGCAAGCAGCGCCCCGCCGGATTCGGCCAGGAAGGCGATGCCGTCGGTCCTGGCCACCTCCGCGCGCAGGAAGCAGCCGATCTGGGACAGGGCCACATCGGCCGTCAGCACGCCCTCCAGGCGGCCGTCGCCATCACGCAGTGCAACCGACATGCCCATGCCCATGTCCTCGAACAGGCCACCCGGATCATGGATGGCATAGCGGTAGGCCGGATACCAGCGCAGGCTGTCGGCCTGCCGGGCGGCCTCGAACCAGGGCATGGCCCGCGCGTCGTAACGCGGATTGCCGATCCCCGCCGACGTGCTGCGCCGGTTGTCGTCGTCCACCCGGTCGATGTGCATCGCCCCACCGCTGCGGGGATCGGCCTGCAAAATGCGCAGGCTGCGCTCGGCCTCGGCCGGGGGACTGCCTGCCGCCAGGTAGCCGCCATCGGCCGCACCGACCGCCAGCAGGGTCAGCAGGGGCTGCTGGCGCAATTGCAGCAGGAAACTGCGCAACAGGTCTTCCCGCCGATCCAGGCCGATCAGCCCGCTCTTAAACTGGCTGGCGTTGAACACCGCGGCGGCGCGCGGCACCTCGAAGAAACCGATGACTTCGTCCCTGAGCTGGTCGGCCAGCTCATCGACCTGCTGCCGTTCGAGATCCTCGACCGCCCGGATCGAGGCCGTGTACACCAGCCAGCCCGCCAGCCCGATCATCAGCGGCATCGGCGCCAGCGTGGCAACCAGCAGCAGCGTGCGCAACGATGCCAGGCCGTCCCGGGCGGGATGGCCGCCGGGACAGGAACGCCACGCGCCGCGCCGGTACAGCACCGCCAGCAGCAGGGCCAGCACCACGCTGGCGCCCACACCCCGGATCAGCCAGGCGCGTGCGGGATCGTAGACCAGGCCGTTCTTCGGCACGGCCGCCAGTTCCCAGGTGGCGTCCGGCAGCGTGATCGCCGCCGCGACGTGGGGCTGCTCGAACAGACCGGGATCGCCGAACAGGCTGGAGGTATGCCGGCCTTCTTCGCGGCTGCGGATCGCCAGATCGAAAAGCGTCTCCGGTCCGATCAGGCCGGTGCGCCGGAGGGTGTGCTCCAGATCGACCGTCAGGGCCGTCATGCCACGGTAGCCGTCGCCGCCGGCGCTGTCCGGCCCATCGAAGATCGGTGCGCGGAAGATCAGGCCGGTACGCCCGGTCTGCACCAGGCGGGTGGAGGCGTCGATCACCGGCACGCGGCGCCGGATCATGTAGGAGATCTTGGCCATGAACTGGGGCTGCAGCCCGTAGTCCAGGCCGATGACGGGCTCGTTGCCGGCGACCGGATAGACCTGTTCGATCCGCAGCTTGCGGACGAAGACGATGCTGCGGATATCGGGGCGGGCCCGCACCATGCCGGGCGCGATCGAGCCGAAAGGATCCGCCTCGGCGCCGGGAACGGCGGCCAATGCCCCGGCGAGGCGCTCGTTCAGGCCCTGCAGTACTCGCAGGTCGTCCTGGAAACGGCCTGCGCTTTCATTGAGCTGCTGGCGGACGCCGGCCACGATGCGCGCTTCGCTGCGAGATCGATCGTAGCGTTCCGTGCCGAGCACGGCGGCAATGCCCAGGAGCAGCAGGATCACGACGGATAGCGTACGCTTCAACCCGGACCTCCGGTGCTCTAGCCCTTTTCACTGAAGTTTCGCATTTGCATACATTTCGCGCCACTGGGAAACAATGGGGCAATCGGGCATGCCGCGCGCGCCGGGCAGCCGTGCCGGCCCCTGGCGCCCACGGACTGTGCAAAGCCGGGGCGCCGATTCTATGATGGCGGCATGCGCATCCTGCTGATCGAAGACGAATCCGAACTGGCCGCGTGGCTGGCCCGCGGCCTGGCCCGCCACGGCGGGTTCATGGTCGACTGGGCCGACGACGCCGAACTGGCCGAGCGCCGCCTGGCGGTCGAGGAATTCGACGCCATCATCCTCGACCTGGGCCTGCCGGGCATGGACGGCCACGAATTCCTGCGCCGCCTGCGCGGGCGCGACGACCGCTGCCCGGTGCTGGTGCTGACCGCGCGCGATTCGCTGACCGAACGCATCGGCACGCTGCACGAAGGCGCCGACGATTTCATGCACAAGCCCTTCGCGATCGGGGAACTCGAAGCCCGGCTCAACGCCCTGATCCGGCGCAGCAGGGGCCGCGAACATCCCCGCTGGATCCTGGGCGACCTGGTGCTGGACATCGGCAGCCAGAGATTCCTGCATCGGGACGAGCCGCTGAACCTGTCGCCCCGCGAATACGCGGCCCTCAAGGTCCTGATGCAGAAAGCCGGAGAGCCGGTGACCAAGCAGCAGATCCTGGACCGCATCAGCCCGGACGACACGGCCATCAACCTGGAAGCCATCGAGGTCCTGGTGCACCGGCTGCGCAAGAAGCTTGCGGGCGTCGACGTGCAGATCGTCACGCTGCGCGGCATGGGTTACTGCCTGGAGCCCACGCATGGCGCCCCGGACTGAACGCCGGCCCGGCAGCCTGCGTTCCCTGCTGCTGTGGATCCTGGTGCCCGCCCAGATCGTGGTCCTGAGCCTGGCGCTGTGGTTCTCCAGCCGGCAGCTGCACCAGCAGGTCGACCTGGCCTACGACCGGTCGCTGGCCGGAGCCCTGCGCGCCATCGACCACAACATCTCCACCGCCAGCGGCGGCCTGGCCGTGGAGCTGCCCTACCTGATGCTGGAGTTCTTCGAGCTGACCGCGAACGACTCGGTCTACTACCGGATCCTCACCGAGGACGGCCTGGCCGACATCGGGAACCAGGATCTGCCGCTGCCCGGCGCCCGGCTGCCTTCGAACACCCCGGTGTTCTACGACCGCGACTACCTGGGCGCCACCATCCGCATCGCCGCCCTGGCCCGGCCCATGTCCCCGCCGCTCTACGGCCAGCAGGACGGCCGCATCGTCGTGATGGTGGGCGAGGACCGCGCTGGCCGCGACCGGGTGATCCGCGACCTGATGATCCGCAACGTCGTGCGCGACCTGGTCGAGGTGCTGGCCTCCACCGGCCTGATCGTCGTCGGCGTGCTGATCGGCCTCCGGCCCCTGACCCGCCTGTACCGCAGGCTGAAGCGCCGCGCGCCCGACGACCTCAGCCCGATCTCGGCGCCGGAGCTTCCCCGCGAGGTCCAGCCGCTGGTGGACGCCGTCAACCAGCACGTCGCCCGGCACGCCCGCCAGGCGCGCAGGCAGCGCCAGTTCCTGGACGATGCCTCGCACCAGTTGCGCACGCCGCTGGCCGTCCTGCGTACCCAGCTGGACTATGCCTTGCGCGAATCCGACCCCGCCGAGGCGCGCGCCGCCCTGCTGGCCATGCGCGGCGGCCTGGACCAGGCGCAGCGCACGGCCGCGCAGATGCTGGCGCTGGCCCGCGCACGCGGTGCCGACACCCCCGCCGGATCGCTGCGGCCCGTCGCGCTCACCCCGCTGGCCCAGGACGTCATCCGCCAGCTCTACGGCCTGGCGCGCCAGAAGCGCCAGACCATTGCCCTGGAGGGCGGCGAGCTCGACGCCACGGTGACCGGAGTCGAGTGGCTGCTGCGGGAAGCACTCGTCAACCTGATGGACAACGCCATCAAGTACACGCCCGAGGAAGGCGCCATCACCCTGAGGATCGAGCGCACGCCAGGCGGCATGGTCCTCAGCGTGCGCGACACCGGGCCGGGCATGACCGAGACCGACATCCGCAAGGCGGGGCGGCGCTTCCGCCGGGGCCAGGCCGGCAAGCGCGGCCACGGCGCGGGACTGGGCCTGGCCATCGTCCACACCATCATGCAGCGTCACGGCGGCGCCCTGCGCATCGAGCCCGCCTCTCCGGGCGTCCGGGTCTCGCTTGTCTTCCCCGGCGATCAGGGTTTTCCCGGGAAATCGCCTGCCTGAAAGCCGGCGGAAAGCTTGGCGGTCCTAAGGTTGCGCCCATGCACGCCATCCAAGGCGACGGCGTGCCATCCGACCATCGAGGAGACCCGTCATGAAATCCCGTTCCCTGTCGCTGCTGTTGGGCGGCGCCCTGCTTTCCCTGGGCCTGGCGGCCCAGGCCGCCCCGTCCAAGCCCGAATGCATCGCCCCGGCCAACCCCGGCGGCGGCTTCGACCTGACCTGCCGCCTGGCCCAGGAAGGTCTGAAGGCCTCCGGCGCCCTGGCCGATCCGATGCGCATCGTCTACATGCCCGGGGGCATCGGCGCCGTGGCCTACAACCATGTCATCGCCCAGAAACCCGACGATGCCAATTCCATCGTGGCCTTCTCCGGCGGCTCGCTGCTGAACCTGGCCCAGAAGAAGTTCGGCCGCTACAACGTGGACGACGTGCGCTGGCTCGCTGCCGTGGGCGCCGATTACGGCGTGGCCGTGGTGCGCAACGACTCGCCGTACAAGAACCTGAAGGACCTGATGGCCGCCTTCAAGCAGGATCCGAGCAAGATCGTCCTGGGCGCCGGCGGCACGGTCGGCAGCCAGGACTGGATGAAGGCCGCCCTGACCGCGCGCGCGGCGGGCGTGGACTACCGCAAGATGCGCTTCGTGGCCTTCGAAGGCGGCGGCGATGCGATCACCGCCCTGCGCGGCGGCCACATCCAGGCCTACATGGGGGACGCTGCCGAGGCCTTCACCATGCTCGAAGGCGGCGCCCCGATCCGCGTGCTGGCCGTGTTCAGCGACGAGCGCCTGCCGGGCAAGCTGTCCTCCGTGCCCACCGCCCAGGAAGAAGGCTTCGACATCCAGTGGCCGATCATCCGCGGCTTCTACGTCGGCCCGAAAGTCTCGGACGCCGACTACCAGTGGTGGGTGGATGCATTCGACAAGACCCAGGCAGACGCGTCCTTTGCCGCCATCCGCGACAAGCAGGGCCTGTTCCCCTTCAACAAATCGGGCGCCGAGCTGGACAAATACGTCAAGGCGCGCGTCGCCGACTACACCAAGCTGGCCAATGAATTCGGCCTGATCCGTCAATAAACCCATGTCCGGACCTCGCCATGAGTGATCGCACCCTGGGCTTCTGCGCCCTGATCTTCGCCGGCCTGATGGCGTGGTTCGGCCACGACCTGCAGGCCCCCTTTTCCTATGAACCGGTGGGCCCGCGCGCCTTTCCGATGCTGGTCGCCCTGATCATTGCCCTGTGCGGTGCCTGGCTGGTGCTCAAGCACTGGCGCGACCGCCGCGCCGGCGAGCCGATCGACTGGCCGCGCCTGCTGCTGATGGTGGTCTACGTCTTCGGCTACGCCCTGCTCTTCGAAACCCTGGGCTTCATCATCGCCACCGCCGCCGTCACCGTGCTGATCGGCCGCCTGTTCGGCGGCAGCTGGGGCAAGATGATCATCAGCGGCATCGCAATGGGCGTGCTCTTCTTCCTGCTGTTCGACCGGGCGCTGGACGTCGTGCTGCCGCTGGGCCCCCTGGAGTTCCTGTCATGAGCCAGATCATCGACCATCTGGGCATCGGTTTCGATGTCGCTTTTTCGTGGATGAACCTGCTGGTTGCGGCCCTGGGCGCCTTCCTGGGCACCCTGGTCGGCGTGCTGCCCGGTCTGGGGCCGATCAATGGCGTGGCCATGCTCATCCCCATCGCCTACGCCCTCAACCTGCCCCCCGAAACCGCGCTGATCCTGCTGGCCGCGGTCTACGTGGGAGCCGAATACGGAGGACGCATCAGCGCCATCCTGATCAACGTGCCGGGCGAAGCCAGCGCCATCATGACCACGCTGGACGGCTACCCGCTGGCGCGCAAGGGCCTGTCCAACGTGGCCCTGTCGCTATCGGGATGGTCGGCCTTCTGCGGCGCGCTGGTATCCACCATCGGGGTGATCGTGCTGGCCCCCCTGCT
The DNA here is from genome assembly GCF_039523555.1 of Castellaniella daejeonensis. Lineage (NCBI taxonomy): Bacteria > Pseudomonadati > Pseudomonadota > Betaproteobacteria > Burkholderiales > Alcaligenaceae > Castellaniella > Castellaniella daejeonensis. The sequence goes on along the minus strand of NZ_BAAAFN010000015.1, from coordinate 154,784 downwards.
GGCCCGCTGGGCCCTGGCCTTCGGCCCGGCCGAATACTTCGTGCTGATCGTCTTCGCCTTCTGCTGCCTGACCAGCCTGCTGGGCAACCAGCCGGTCAAGGGCACGCTGTCGGCCATGCTGGGCCTGGCGATCGCCACCGTGGGCGTGGACGCCAATTCGGGTGTCTACCGCTACACCTTCGATTCCGTCCACCTGTTCGACGGCATCGATTTCGTGGTCGTGGTGATCGCGCTGTTCGCCATCGCCGAACTGCTGGAACTGCTGGAATCCGCCATCCGCGGCGAATCGCCGGAAGTCCCGGCCAACGAGCGCAAGCTCTTCAACCTGAAGGAACTGCTGTTCACGAAATGGACCGTGCTGCGCAGCGCCGTCCTGGGCTTCTTCATCGGTGTGCTGCCGGGCGCCGGCGCCAGCGTGGCGTCCGCCGTGGCCTACTCCAACGAGAAGCGCTACCAGGAAGGCCGCGACCCCGATGCCTGCTTCGGCAAAGGCGACCTGCGTGGCGTGACCGCGCCCGAAGCAGCCTCGACCGCGTCGGCCGTCGGTTCCTTCGTGCCCATGCTGACCCTGGGCGTGCCCGGCTCGGGAACCACGGCCGTGATGATGGGCGCGCTGACCCTGTACAACATCACCCCCGGCCCGGTGCTGTTCGACACCAAGCCGGAACTGGTCTGGGGCCTGGTCGCGTCGCTGTTCATCGCCAACGTGCTGCTGTTCCTGATGAACATTCCCATGGTGCGCGTCTTCTCGAAGGTGCTGTCGCTGCCGAACTGGCTGCTGGTGCCCGGCATCCTGTGCATCAGCTACATCGGCGTGTACGCGATCAACGCCGGCACGTTCGACCTGACCATGGCGGCCTTCCTGGGCCTGATCGGCTACCTGCTGCGCAAGGCCGGCGTGCCCATGGCGCCGATGGTGCTCGGCGTCGTGCTGGGCGACATGATGGAGCAGAACCTGCGGCGCGCGCTGTCGATCACCAACGGCGAGCTGCACATCCTGTGGGACAGCCCCATCGCCCTGGGCCTGTGGATCGTCTCCCTGCTCATCGTCGTCGTCCCGCCCCTGATGCGCTGGCGCCGCGCGCAGCGGCGCCGCAAGGGCGACACCGTCGCCCCCGACCTCATCGCGTCCGACGACTGAGGACGAGCCGCGCGTCCGGACGCGCTCACCACCACTCCGGCGGGCTGCTGCGCAGCGGCCCCGCCGGCAGGTCCCAGCCCCAGCGGGCGCCCGTCACCAGGCAGGGCGCCCGCAGTCTGTGCGCAGGCCCCCAGGCAGTCGGCTCGATCGCCGGGTCGTAGGCTGAATCGGGCGCCGGCCCCAGCGCCGGCAGGGTTTCCGACGCAGTCCCGCATCCGGCGTCGGCCGCTTCCTGCAACAGCCGTGCCATCCGCGCCAGCGACACGCGCCAGCCGCTGCCCAGGCCGGTCTCGCGGCATAACGCCAGCCCCCGCAACGCACAGGCCGCCATCAGGCATCCCGCCGACTGGTCCAGCGCCTGGACCGGCAGGGGATCCGGGACGGCATCCTCGCCCGCCCAGGCAATGCCGGCGCTCATCTGCACCAGGCTGTCGAATCCCCGGCGCCCGCGCCAGGGACCGGTCCAGCCCCAGGCATCCAGGCAGACGTCCACCAGGCCGGGCCGGATAGCCTGGCGGGTTGCTGCATCCAGGCCCAGCGCGTCCAGGGCCCCGGGCCGATAGCCATGGACCAGCACGTCGGCCCGTGCCAGCAGCCGCCTGAACCGGTCCTGCCCCTCGGGGCTGCGCAAGTCCAGGGCGGCGCAACGCTTGCCCACGGTCACCTCGGGCACCAGGCCGGGCTCGTCCCACACCTCAGGATCCAGGCGCAGGACCTGGGCGCCATAGGCGGCCAGGAAGCGCGTGGCCGCGGGCCCGGCCAGCACGCGCGTCAGGTCCAGCACGCGGATCCCCGCCAGCGGTCGCGCGGGGACCGGTTCATCCTGCCACCCGGCGCCGGACGTCCCGGTCGAGCCGGGCAGGCGATGGACGAGCGGCTCGGCCGCGACCGCGCGGCCCTGGGGATGATCGCGCCAGGCCGCGGGCGGGCGCAGGGCGGCCGCGCAGCCGCCCCGCTCCACGATGGCGTCCTCCAGGTCCCCTGCGGACTCGCGCCGGATCCGTTCGGCAACGGCCTCGTGCGTGGCGTCTTCGGGCAAGCCCAGCACCGCCAGCGCCCGCCGGCGATGATGAACCGCATTGGCATGCAGGCGGATCCAGCCGTCCCGGGCGGGATAATCGCCCGTGACGGCGTCGCGCACGTCGGGCCGTTTCCAGCCCAGGGGCCGGATGCTGAAGCCGAACCACCACGAGGCCAGCGCCCGGTCGAGCCGGACCGGCCGGCAATCGCCGGGCCGCGCCCACCGCGCCAGCATCAGTGCGGCCGAGCCGATTCCGGCACAGGCCAGGCCGCTGACCGGATAGCGGGACGCCAGCCCGGCCCGGCCTGCCACATGCAGCATGCCGGGCGGCGCATCCGCATCCAGCGCGGCCAGCATCTGCCGCAACATCCAGGCGTGGTCCGAAGAGGAACTGTCGTGCGTCATCATGTTTCCACCTCGCGGCCTGCATGCCGCTCGGATTAGCCAGGCACGAAACAGTCCGCAGGGGACTGTCCCAAGCCGTGGCAGCTCTCCACCTCGCGGCCTGCATGCCGCTCGGATCAGCCAGGCACGAAACAGTCCGCAGGGGACTGTCCCAAGCCGTGGCAGCTCTCCACCTCGCGGCCTGCATGCCGCTCGGATCAGCCAGGCACGAAACAGTCCGCAGGGGACTGTTTCGTGTCCTGGCTAATCCATCCTGTAGATGGCTCGGTGTTCTCGGATGGCGTAGCGGTCCGTCATGCCCGCGATGTAGTCCGCGATCGCCCGTGCCTGCGCCACGGGGTCGTCGCGCCGATACTCGTCCGCCAGCAGCCGGGGATCGTCCAGGAATGCCCGGAACAGTTCGCGCACCACGCGCCGGGCCTTGCCCGTCATGCGCATCACCTGGCAATGGCGGTACAGATTCTTCAGCAGAAACTGCTTGAGCGCATCGGCCTGGGCGCGGGTTTCGTCGGAGAAGGCCGCCAGGGGTGGCCCGGCGCGGACATCATCCGCCGATTGCGGGCGCAGCCGGGCGATGCGTTCGGCCGTCGTGCGCGTGAGGTCGAGCACCAGCGTATTGATCATCGCGCGGATGATCTCGGACACCAGGCGCTTGGGCTCGGCATCCGGGTAATGGCGCAGCACCTGCTCATGATGCGCCGCGAAGATGTCCAGGTCCAGCAGTTGCGGCAGGGTGATCAGGCCCGAGCGCAAGCCGTCGTCCACATCATGGTTGTTGTAGGCGATCTCGTCGGCCAGGTTGGTCAGCTGCGCTTCCAGCGAAGGCTGGGTGCCTTCCAGGAAACGCGCGCCCACGTCGCCCAGCTGCCGCGCATGCGAGCGCGAACAATGCTTGAGGATCCCCTCGCGGGTCTCGAAGCACAGGTTCAGGCCGTTGAAGGCCGCGTAGCGCTCTTCGAGCTCGTCGACCACCCTGAGGCTCTGGAGATTGTGCTCGAACCCCCCGGCCTCGGGTGCGAATTCGCGCAGGCAGGCGTTGAGCTCGTCCTGGCCGGCGTGACCGAAAGGCGTATGCCCCAGGTCGTGCGCCAGGGCGATGGCTTCGGTCAGGTCTTCGTTGACGCCCAGGTTGCGCGCCAGCGTGCGCGCGATCTGCGCCACCTCGATGCTGTGCGTCAGCCGGGTCCGGAACAAGTCGCCTTCGTGGTTGAGAAAGACCTGGGTCTTGTATTCCAGCCTGCGGAAAGCGGAACAATGAATGATGCGGTCGCGGTCGCGCTGGAAGTCGGTGCGTCCGGCCGGAGGCGGCTCGGGGTGGCGCCGCCCCCGGGTGGCTTCCGGGTGGCAGGCGTATGGAGCCGGATCGATCCGATGGTTCATGCCTTCACGACTCCTTTGACAGAGGGAACCTAGGACTGCGCCGTGCCGGGCAGCAGCGGGCGGACCACGTCGTCGTCGACCGCCCGGACCTCGGCCTGCCCGAGGGCCGGCAGCAGCACGTAGCGGATCCGCCGGCCTTCGTTCTTCTTGTCCACCCGCATCAGGTCCAGCCAGCGGTCCGCGCCCAGGCCCGGGGGATCCACCGGGCAGCCGATGGCGCTTACCAGCGCCCGGATGCGGTCCACGGCCGCAGCATCCAGGCTTCCGGCACGGGCGGACAGCTCGGCCGCCATGACCATGCCGCAGCCCACGGCCTCGCCATGCAGCCACTGGCCGTAGCCCAGGCCGGATTCGATGGCATGGCCGAAAGTGTGGCCGAAGTTGAGGATGGCGCGCAGGCCGGATTCGCGCTCATCCTGGGACACGACCCAGGCCTTGAGCTCGCAGGAACGGCGCACCGCATGCCGGATGGCCTGGTCGTCGAGCGCGCGCAGCGCATCGACGTGGGCTTCACACCAGTCGAAGAAACCGGCATCGGCAATCATGCCGTACTTGATGATCTCGGCCAGGCCGGCGGAAATCTCGCGGGCCGGCAGCGTCGCCAGGACATGCGGGTCGATCTCGACGGCCAGCGGCTGGTAGAACGCCCCGATCATGTTCTTGCCGCGCGGATGGTTGATGGCCGTCTTGCCGCCCACCGACGAATCCACCTGGGCCAGCAGTGTGGTGGGCACCTGGACGAAACGGATGCCGCGCATGTAGCACGAGGCCGCGAAGCCGCAGATGTCTCCCACCACGCCGCCGCCCAAGGCCACCAGCACGGCCTTGCGATCCAGGGCCGCCGCCAGCAGCGCGTCGAAGATGCGGTCCAGGGATTCCCAGGTCTTGTACTGCTCGCCGTCGGGCAGCTCGATGGTCAGCAGCGGCTTGCCGGCGGCTTCCAGGGCCGCACGCAACCGCGCGCCGTACAGGGCGCCCACCGTGGTGTTGGTGACGATCGCGATCGCCGTGGCATCGGCGGGGATGCTGTCCGCGACGGCATCCAGCCGGCCCGCACCGATGTGGATGGGATAGTGCCCGCCGGGCGTCTCGACCTGGACAGTATGCATGGCTTCCTATGAAGTGGTGTGTGTCTGGCCCGCGGCCTGGGCGTCCAGCAGCGGCAGCAAGGCGCGCAGCACCTGGGCGACCGGCTGATCGCCCGTATCCAGCGTGACGTCGGCCACGCTTTCATAGAGCGGCTCGCGCTGGGCCAGCAGGTCGGCGATGCGCTGGCGCGGGTCGGCGGTGCGCAGCAGCGGCCGGTTGCGGTCGCGGGCCACGCGCCGGTAGAGTTCATCGACCCCCGCCCTGAGATAGACGACGCAGCCGCGCTCGTCCAGCATGCGGCGGTTTTCCCCGGACAGCACGGCGCCCCCGCCCGTCGCCAGGACCAGGCCGGGCCGGCGCGTGTATTCATCCAGGGTGGCCGTCTCGCGGCGGCGGAAACCCGCCTCGCCCTCGATATCGAAGATGGTGGCGATGCGCACGCCGCAGCGCGCCTCGATGGCGTGGTCCAGGTCGATGAATTCCCGCCCCAGCGCCGCCGCCAGCTGCCGGCCGATCGTGGTCTTGCCCACCCCCATCATGCCGACCAGGAATATCGGCCGCGCGCCGTCCCGCTCCTGGGGAGGGGTGCGGGTCGGATCGGTGGCGCATTCCATCGTCATGGCAGGGCATCGGGCAGGTCGTTTGCGTGTATTATCGCATCAGCCGGCCAGGCGGCCGGCCTCGCACGCGCGCGCCACGCGCATCATCCTGTTACACAGACCCGTTCCCCGCCTTCTGGCCCGATTCGACAAGGGCTTACAATCGCCTCTGATGAAATCCACCAAAACCTCCTCCAAGCAGAAGGCCCCGGCGGCCCGATCCTGGTTCACGCGGTTGGTCCTCAAGGCGATCGTGCTTTTCACCGGCCTCGGCCTGTGCGGGGCGCTGCTCATGAGTCTGGCGCTGGCGCTGGCCTGGCCCAATCTGCCGGACCTGACGGCGATGATCGACTACCGGCCCCGTGTGCCGCTGCGCATCTATACCGCCGACAAGGTCCTGATCGGCGAATTCGGCGAAGAACGCCGCAACGTCCTGCGCTTCGATGAAATCCCGGACGTCATGAAGTCCGCCATCCTGGCGGCCGAGGACGACCGCTTCTACCAGCACGGCGGCATCGACTGGGCAGGTGTGCTGCGCGCCGCCCTGGCCAACACCATCCACATGTCCAAGACGCAGGGCGCCAGCACCATCACCATGCAGGTGGCGCGCAATTTCTACCTGTCGTCGGAAAAGACCTACACGCGCAAGTTCTACGAACTGCTGCTCACCTTCAAGATCGAGGCCACCCTCACCAAGGACCAGATCCTCGATCTCTACATGAACCAGATCTTCCTGGGGCATCGCGCCTACGGCTTCGCCGCCGCCAGCCGCACCTATTTCGGCAAACCGCTGTCCGAAATCACCCCGGCCGAGGCCGCCATGCTGGCCGGCATCCCGAAGGCCCCGTCCCGCTTCAACCCGATCTCCAACTTCGAGCGTGCCAAGGCCCGCCAGGCCTACGTCCTTGGCCGCATGCGCAGCCTGGGCTACCTGACCGACGCCGAATACCGGCAGGCCATGGAGCAGCCCATCGTGATCCGCTCGGCGGCCAATTCCCCGGGCGGACGCTACGGCATTCATGGCGACTACCCGGCCGAACTGGCGCGCCAGCTGCTGTACGGCGTCTACCAGGACGACATCTACTCGCGCGGCTTCAATATCTACACCACCATCAACTCCAAGGACCAGGAAGCCGCCTACCAGGCCGTGCGCGAAGGCATCCTGGACTACACCCGCCGCGCGCCCTACACCGGCCCCGAAGAGAACATCGACCTGCCCAAGGGCATCGAATCCGACCCCGAGGCGCTCAACGACCTGCTCGACGAGCAGCAGGACAAGCACCCCGACAACGGCGACCTGCTCATCGGCATCGTCCTGTCGGCCAGCCCGACCGAAGTCCGCGTGGCGCGCAGCGCGTCCCGGATCATCGACATCACCGACAAGCGCGCCCTGCGCGTCGTGGCGCGCGGCCTGACGCCCAACGCCAAGGATTCCGTGCGCATCCGGCGCGGTTCCGTCGTCTACATCCACGACACGGGAGACTACTGGGAACTCATCAACAAGCCGTCCATCCAGGCTGCCCTGGTCTCGCTCAGCCCGCAGGACGGTGCCATCAAGGCCATGGTGGGCGGCTTCGATTTCGACGAAGGCAAGTTCAACCGCGTCACGCAGGCCTGGCGCCAGCCGGGATCCTCGTTCAAGCCGTTCATCTACGCCTCTGCCCTGGAACGCGGCCTGACGCCCGCCACGCAGATCTCGGACGAGCCCTTCTCCCTGACGGCCGAGCAGACCGGCTCCAAGGCCTGGAACCCCAAGAACTACGGGCGCTCCTACGAACCCATGCTGACCATGCGCCAGGGCCTGTACAAGTCCAAGAACATGGTCTCGATCCGCATCATGCAGGCCGTGGGGCCCCAATATGTGCAGGACTACGTCACCCGCTTCGGCTTCGACCGCTCGCGCCAGCCGGCGGTGCTGCCGCTGGCCCTGGGCGCCGGCAGCGTGACGCCGCTGCAACTGGCCGGCGGCTACTCGGTCTTCGCCAACGGCGGCTACCGCGTGCCGCCCTACCTGATCGACTACGTCACGGACAGCGCGGGCAAGGTCATCATGCGCTCCAGGCCCACCGTGGCCGGCGACACACTGGCGCGCGTGATCGACCCGCGCACGGCCTACGTCATGGACGACATGCTGCGCGGCGTGGCCACCTACGGCACCGGCGCGCGCGCCCACCGCGAGCTCAAGCGCAACGACATCGGCGGCAAGACCGGCACCACCAACGATTCCCAGGACGCCTGGTTCGCCGGCTTCACGCCCAAGCTGGTCGCCGTGGCCTGGATGGGCTTCGACCAGCCCAGATCCATGGGCCAGGGCGAGACCGGCGGCGGGGCCGCACTGCCCATCTGGGTCGACTACATGCGCACGGCCCTGGCGGGCCAGCCGGAAATCCCGCCCGGCCCCATGCCCAGCGGCCTGACGCGTGTCAACGGCGATTTCTATTTTTCCGAATTCCCGCCGGGCACGGCCATTGCCCGCGTCGGCCTGCCCGCGCCGGGCGACCCGGTCCCGGGCGCGCCCGCCGACGGCCTGGACGGCATCGGCACACTGCTGGACCAGCTGCATGGCGATGCCGGCAACGATTCCGGTTCCGATTCAGGCGGTGCCGTCCCCCAACCCGTCCGCGTGCCTTTCTGATGAAGATTGCCTCACCCCTACCGCATGCCGCCCACCTCCTGGCCGGCGCCGGCCTGGCCCTCGCGCTGGCCGGTTGCGGCATGAAAGGCCCCTTGCGCCTGCCCGACCCGCCGCCGGCCAACGCCGCGCTGGCGGCCCCGCCCACCCTGGCGCCGGCGCCCGCGCCGGACACGCGTCCCGATTCGCCCCCCTCACCTTCATGACCGCAGACTCCCTGTTCCCCCTCCGGGACGGCATCCTGCATGCCGAAGACATCCCGCTGCCCGAGCTCGCCGACCGCTACGGCACGCCCCTGTATGTCTATTCCCGCGCGGCGCTGCATGCCGCCTGGCGCCGCTACGAGCAGGCCATTGCCGGGCACGACGCGCTGATCTGCTACGGCGTCAAGGCCAACTCGAACCTGGCGATCCTGCACGAATTCCAGCAACTGGGCGCAGGATTCGACATCGTCTCGGGCGGCGAACTCGAACGCATCCTGGCGGCCGGCGCCAGGCCCGACCGCGTCGTGTTCTCCGGCGTGGGCAAGCAAGGCTGGGAAATCCGCAAGGCGCTGGCCGCCGGCATCAAGTGCTTCAACGTCGAGTCGGCCGCCGAACTCGAACGCCTGGCCGACATCGCCCAGGAACTGGGCGTGCGCGCCCCGGTATCGCTGCGCGTCAACCCGGATGTCGATGCGCTCACCCACCCCTACATTTCCACCGGCCTGAAGGAAAACAAGTTCGGCGTCGACATCCGCAAGGCGCCCGAGCTGTACCGCCAGGCGCTGCAGCATCCGGGCCTGGAGATCGTCGGCGTGGATTGCCACATCGGCTCCCAGATCACCCAGATCGCGCCTTATCTGGACGCGCTCGACAAGCTGCTGGACCTGATCGACACCCTGGCGGCCGATGGCATCGCCCTGCGCCACCTGGACCTGGGCGGCGGCCTGGGCATCCGCTATGTCGACGAGACCCCGCCCGATCCCGCCGAACTGCTGGAGCCGGTCTTCGCCGCGCTGACCGCCCGCGGGCTGGACCACCTGCAGCTCATCCTGGAGCCTGGCCGGTCCCTGGTCGGCAATGCCGGCGTGCTGCTGACCCGGGTCGAATACCTGAAACGGACAGAAGCGCGCAATTTCGCCATCGTCGACGCCGCCATGAACGACCTGATGCGCCCCGCGTTGTACGATGCCTGGCATGGCGTCGTGCCGGTCGCGCCGCGCGCCGGCACCCTGACCGAAACCTACGACATCGTCGGGCCGATCTGCGAAAGCGGCGACTGGCTGGCGCGCGGCCGCGCGCTGCCGCTGGAACAGGGCGACCTGCTGGCCATCCAGTCGGCCGGCGCCTATGCTTTCTCGATGTCCAGCCAATACAATACCCGCCCCCGGGCAGCCGAGGTCCTGGTGGATGGCCAGGACTCCTGGCTGGTCCGCCCCCGCGAGACCCTCCAGGAGCTGTACGCGCTGGAACGCATTCCCCACCGGCCCGCGAAGGCATGAACCCGCCCCCGACGGCCCACGACAAAAACACTGACCGGAGACACCGCCCCTAAATTTTCGCTCTTTCCGGACGTCAACCTTCCATAGTCTCGGTTTGTGCCTCACGAAACCGGAACGTTGCCCACATCTCCGTTTCATGGCGATCAAGACGCTTCTTTCCAGCCCGCCTGCCTCCCCCCCCCACTCCGCCGCCGGGCGCGTCTGGTCGTTTCTGCTGTATTTCGGCATTCCCGCCCTGCTGGCGCTGGGACTGGCCGCCTCCCTGCTGCTGCAGCCCCGCTATTCCAGCGGCTCGGGCCAGCCATTGACGACCCGCTTCCTGCACGCCGACGCCTGGCTCGAACCGACTGCGGCCCTGCAGCAGTTGCGGCAACGGCCCACTCGCCTCGCACAGCACGCCGACGCCGGCCAGGCCTGGCTGCTGGCCGACCTGCCTGCCGGCAGCAGCACCGACCCGGGCACCCGGCTCGCGCTGCTGGTTCCCGCCCATCCCGCCGGCGCGCCCCAGTGCTGGCTGACCCCGAGCCTGCACGCCGGCGATGATGCATCCTCGTCCGCGCCCCTGGAAGAACTCGAAGTCCGGGACGGCCTGCTCGGGCAGGAAATGCGGCTGCCGAACGCCCCGACGGCCGACCAGGTCCTGTGCCGCCTGGACATGAGCGCCCCCGCCAGGCTCTCCATCGAGGAATGGCAGAGCCACGAACTAGCCGGCGCCACGGCGTACACAGCCCAGGCGAGCGGCCTGCTCGAAGGCGGGCTGCTGACCCTCGCCGCCTTCCTGATCGTCATTTCCCTGACCATGCGCGAGCAGCCCTACACGGTGCTGGCATGCTGGATCCTGTGCAATCTGCGCCTGGGCGCCTGGGCGCTGGGCTGGGATCATCAGTTCCTGGGCGTCATCATCCCGCCCGCGCCCCTGATCTGGATCCGCAAGCTGACCGTCCTGGTCCATTACGTGCTGACGGTCCAGCTGTTCACCACGCTGTTCCAGCCCAGCCTGGATGCCGCCACCCTGCGCCGCCTGCGCCTGGTCGGCCGCACGAGCGCGGCCTGCCTGCTGGTGGCCCTGCTGGTCTTGCCCGGCGAATGGTTCCCCTTCACCATCTTCCTCACCGCCTGGCTGGCAAGCGCCCTGGTCGCGGTGGCCGTGGTCCATGGCCTGTTCCGTTTCAATACGCGCTCCCAGCTCTGGCACACGATCGGCGTCTGCCTGGCTCTGGCGCTGCTGCTGACGGGCCTGGTCCTGATCGGCCTGGGGCGCGAACACCTGATCGCGCCCTTCGCCGGCGTGGCGGCGCTGCTGCTCTGCAACGTGCTGGTCGCCCTCGCAGCGGCCGACAAGATGCGCGAAGAGCGCCAGCTGCGGCTGCGCCAGCGCAACGACCTGATCGCCCGCGACACGCTCACGCCGCTGGGCCTGTTCACCCTGGGCGCCACCCGGCATTTCGAGCACCTCAACCCGAACGCGCGCGACATCCTCGACATCGCCCCCGATGCGGATCTGCATGCGCTGGCCTGGAGCGATTTCTTTCCCAAGGTCGACTGGCTGGAAATCTCCGTGGCCACCGAACAGGGCTGCGACACCGAGATCCAGCGCATCCAGGCCTCGCCGGATGCGCCGGCCCGAAACTTCCTGCTACGCGCCACCCTGGTGGGCAGCCGCATCGAAGGCTCCCTGCAGGACATCAGCGCCCGCACCGAAACCATCCGCAAGCTGCGCCTGATGGCCGACAACGACCCCCTGACCGATACGCTCAATCGCCGCGGGATCGAAAAATCCATGCAGAAGGCCATCGAAGACCTGCAGCAGGTCAACACGCCCTGCGCCCTGGCCTTCCTGGATCTGGACCACCTCAAGCGCGTCAACGACCTGTTCGGCCACTCGATGGGCGACACCCTGCTGCAAATGGTGTGCGAGCGGCTGAAATACTCGCTGTCCGACAACCAGCCCCTGGGCCGCATCGGCAACGACGAGTTCATCATCCTGTTCCCCGGCAAGCGGGCCGGAGAGGTCCGCCGCACGGCCCAGGACATGATCGAGAGCCTGAACGGCTCGGCGCTGTATGTCGGCGAGCGGGCCTTCCAGCTGAAGAGCGCCATGGGGCTGATCGACATCGATCGCACCATGACGCCCAAGGACGCCATCGCCGCCGCCAGCCGCGCCTGCCGCGACGCGCGCAAGCAGCACCAGGACGTCGTCCTGTACGAGGAAAACGCGCGCGAGCTGTTCGACCACATCGACGAGATGCACCTGTTCGAGCAGCTTGAAAGCACCGGCACGTCCGAAGACATCTTCCTCGAAATGCAGCCCATCATGTCGCTGCGCCATCCCCTGCAGACCCTCAATTTCGAAGCGCTGCTGCGGGTGCGCAACACCGGCGCGCGGCCGCTGCAGACAGGCAAGATCATCCAGGCGGCGGAAGACAGCGGCATGGTCACCGCCATCGACAAATGGGTGTTCACGACCCTGCTCGACTGGATGTCCAGACACCACCTGAAGCTCGGGCAGACCCGCCAGGTCAACGTCAACCTCAGCGGCGTCTCGCTGAACGACGACCGCTTCATCGACGCCCTGTTCGGCATCCTCAACCAGCAGCCGCAATTCACCCGGCGCCTGTGCGTGGAAATCACCGAAGGCGTGGCTCTGCAGGATCTGGAGCGCACCCGCCAGTTCATGCGCCGGCTGCAGCGCATGGGCGCCCGCGTCGCCCTGGACGACTTCGGCGCCGGCTATACATCGTTCTCCTACCTGAAGGAGCTGCCGGCCGACATGATCAAGATCGACGGCACCCTGATTCGCGACATGCTGGCGAGCGAAGCCAACATCGCCATCGTCAACAGCATCGTGGACCTGGCCCACAACCTGGGCATGGAATGCATCGCCGAATGGGTCGAGGACGTCGCCACCCTGCGCGCACTGGCCGACATGGGGGTGGACTATGTCCAGGGCTACGTGATCTCGAAATCGCGGCCGCCGCTGGATATCCTGGCCTGCGAGAACATCATGCCGCTGGTCGCAGACCCGGCGGCGCGTGCCTACATCGAGGAAATCAGCGGACGGCGCATGCCGTAGCGGCGAGGAGCAGGCAGCAGATGCCTGGAGTCCTGCTTGCCGGGCCGCCCCGGCAAGGCGGCCGGCCCGGCAAGGGCTGGATCAGAGTTCGCCGTACGAGTGCAGGCCCGACAGGAACATATTGACGCCCAGGAAGGCGAAGCTGGTGACCAGCAGGCCCGACAGCGCCCAGTAGGCGGACATGGCCCCGCGCAGGCCCTTCATCAGGCGCATGTGCAGCCAGGCGGCGTAATTCAGCCAGACGATCAGCGCCCAGGTTTCCTTGGGATCCCACTGCCAGTAGGTGCCCCACGCGTCGGCAGCCCAGAGCGCCCCCAGGATCGTGGCCACGGTGAAGAAGGCGAAGCCCACTGCGATCGCCCGATACATGATGTCGTCGAGGATTTCCAGCGAAGGCAGCCGGCGGGCGATCGGCGCGCGGAAGGTGAGGATCCCGCCCACGACCAGGGCGCCGATGCCGAAATACAGCATCCAGGTGGCCGACAGCTCGCGCGAGCCGAAGATCAGCGGCTCGGCACACAGGACGGCGCCCAGGACGAACACCGGCACCAGTGGCTTCCAGTTGCGGGTCTCGCCGTGCGACTTGACCAGGTAGGCAAAACCCACCATGGCCGCCAGGCTGAAGGTGCCGTAGCCGATGAAGTTCGCGGGAACATGCAGCTTCATCCACCAGCTCTTCAGGGCCGGGACCAGGGGCTGGATCTGGTAGGCATCACGGGTGAAGGAATACCACAGCAGGAACACCACCAGCGAACTGATGACCAGCAGCACGAATCCCCCCAGGGCGCGCGTGGCGTAGCGGCGCTCGTAGTACAGATAGAACAGCGCCGTCACCAGGCACAGCAGGACAAAGACCTCGTAGAGATTGCTGACGGGGATATGGCCGATGTCGGGGCCCAGCAGGTGGCCTTCGCGCCAGCGCACCAGCAATCCGGTCACCCCCGCGTAGACGGCCGCCCAGGTCAGGATGCTGCCCAGCCAGGCCGCCGTGCGGCTGGCGAAGCCGACCCAGTAGCAGACCGTCGCCAGGGCGAACAGGGCGCACATCCACAGGATGGCCGATTGCGAGGAAATCAGGTATTTCAGCAGGAAGACGCTGTCGACCCGCGACAGGTCGCCCTGCAGCAGCTCGCCGGTGGGGCTGTAGAGCCAGATCGCCAGCAGCGCCGTCAGACCGCTGGCCAGCATCAGGGCGCGCAACGGCCGCCACAGCCAGCCCATCCAGCTGAACAGGCCGACCGCACCGATCAGGATCAGCTTCTCGTAGTAATCCATGAACGCGCCGTATTCCGTCAGCACGTGCCCGGCGCCCACTGCCAGCAGCAGGAAGAAACCGAAGTCGGTCCAATCGGGCCGCCCCCGGCGCCCGCGGCGGTCGCCGCTGGCATTCATGTCGTGGGGCCAGGCCGCCGAAGCGCGCGCAGCAAGGGAATCAGACGTCATGATCGTGTCCTCCGGACAGGCGGCGCAAGGCATCTCGCAGCCGCTCGAATTCGTGGTTGAAATCCAGGGTGCGCCGCTGGGTGGTCATGGCCGCCAGCCAGGCGCTGCCCTTGTCCTGCGGCCGGATCCACACCCAGACGCGGCGTTCGCGGATGTAGAACATCGAGAACACGCCGAGCACCAGCAACAGGCAGCCGATATAGACGATGGTCTTGCCGGGGCTGCGGGCCACCTGGAAGACGCTTGCCTGGACCTGCTCGAAGCCGGTCAGCTGCAGGGCCACAGTGGCAGGATAATCCGGCAGCGCCGCCAGCGCCAGCACGGCCATGCGCATCCACTGGCGTTCGCGTTCCGCGTCAGGCCCCTGGAGATCCGGCGCGGGTTCGCCGCGCCTGGCCCGGTCCAGGTTGCGCAGTTCGGTCAGGCTGAGCTGGATCATGGGCACGGCGAAATTCAGGATCTTTTCCCGCTGATCGGGCGGCGCGGCGTCGATGATGCCGTTGAAACCGTCGCGTGCAAAGGTACGCAGCGCCCCGCGTGCGGCCTGGAACATCAGCTCGCGCTGTTCGCCCTGGGGCGCGTTGCCGTCCGCGAACCGCTGCGCGGCCTGCTCGCGCAGGCCGGCATCGTCGAGCGCGGCGCGCAGCCGCATGAATTCTGCCATCGTGCCCTGGCTGTCCGCCGGGATGCGCAGGTAGCGATACGGCTGCGAGGCGTTGTCGCGCACGCCCAGCAGGAACACCGGCGCATCGTCGAGCCTGACCGGCAGCAGGTACTGGTTGAATTCGTGCGCCTGCCCGTCGGCACCGATCAGCCGGTATTGCACGCTGGGGCCGACGTTGCGCAGGTTGTCGTTGCGCGGGCGGGCCGCACTGCCGGTCACGGCCGCCACGTGCGCGACCACATCGGACGGCTGCGGATCCTGGCCGCTGCCCATGTCCTCGACGTTGATCACACGCAGTCCGGTGTAATCCACCGTCAGCCCGCCCAGGCTGGCGGGCAGCCTGGCCTCGCGCCCGACCGTGCCGGAAACGTCCACGGGCTGCGCCGCGGCGCCCCGCAGGGGCCAGGCCTTCAGCTGCAGCTTGCTGCCGCCGTCGTCGAAGCTGGACTGGTAGACGGTGACGCCACGATAATGCAGCGGTTCGTTCACCTGGATCGTGCGGTCGAACGACTCGCCGGTTGCCAGGTCGGTCACCGTCACGTCGCTGCGGAAATCGCTGGGCATGCCGGTGTCGTAGTAATCGATGTGGAACTTGTTGAGCTTCAGTGTGAAGGGCAGCGGCTGCAGCAGGACGCCCTGGCCAGCCGCCACGATGCCGACGCTGCTCTGCTTGCCATCGGGCACCAGCATGTTGGCCCGGAAACTGGGATTGCGCGCGGACAGGCGGCCGGACTCGGGCACATCGGAGATCAGCATGTTGCCGGTCACCGGCTGCTTGTCGAACAGCCAGGTCTGCAGCCGCACAGGAAGCTCGCTGTCCAGCAGCCCGCCCAGGCAGATCACGACAATGGCCACGTGCGCGAAGATGTAGCCCATCCGGTTGGCGGCGCCCTTCTTGGCGGCCACCATGCGGCTGTCGCCGTCTTCGCGCACGCGGTAGCGAAAGCCGTGGGCCTGCAGCAGCGCGCCGACCTGGGCGCTGGCCTGGTCGGGCGGCAGGCCGCTGTCGAGCTCGACCCGGTGATGGAAGGCCTTGAGGCTGGAGCCGCGCACGTATTCCCGGAACGAACGCATGTCGCGCAGCATCTTCGGTGTGTTGCGCAGCACGCACAGCGTGGTGGACACCACCAGGAAGGCCATGATGAGCAGGAACCACGCGCTGTTGTAGACGTGCCAGATGGAGAACTGGTCGAAGACCGCGAACCAGAACGGCCCGAACTGGTCGACGTAGGTGCTGGCCCCCTGATTCTGGGGCAGCACGGTGCCGATCAGGCTGGCCACGCAGATGAACACCAGCAGGCTGATGGCAAAGCGCATCGAACCCAGCAGTTCGATGACATCGGCGCCCAGGGCGCGGGAATGGGTGGAAGACGCCACGTCGGCTCGACTCAAAAAAACAGGGGGTGCGCTCGCGCGTGCCCCCTTGATCCAGAAATTTTAAGTTTTAACGATACACCGATACGCGCCGGGATTCATCCAAGACCCCGCGCGCGACCGGGGAATCCGGGGCATCCCCGGACCAGCGCCCGGTGCGCCCGAGGCTTCCTAGCGCAAGCCGGCAGCGTAGTCGGCGACGGCGGCCAGATCCTGGTCGTTCATGCGGTCGGCGATGTCGCGCATGATGTCGTTGGCCCGATCGCCCGAGCGGAACAGCTTGAGCTGCTCGAGCAGGTATTCGGGATGCTGGCCGGCAAGGCGCGGGAATTCGCCCGGCAGGCCGGCGCCGTTGGCCGAGTGGCAGGCCGCACAGGCCGGGACCTTGCGATCGGCGATGCCGGCGCGCCAGATCGTCTGGCCGCGTTCCATGGTGGCTTCGTGCGTGGCCGTGCCGGCCTTGTCCCAATCCATCTTCTGGTGCGACAGGTACAGCGCGACGTTCTGGACGTCCTGGGGCGTCAGGGTGGGCGCGATGGTGGACATGATCGAGGGGGCCCCGTCGGCGCCCGTGCGCACCGCGCGCTTGTCGCCCTGCGGCACGAAATCGCGCAACTGCTTGGCGATGTATTCGTGCGGCATGGCGGCCAGGTTGGGATTCATGGGGATGGTGCTGTTGCCGCCGTCGCCGTGGCAGGTGACACAGGCCAGGACGCCCCGCGACATATCGCCATTCAGGTAGAGCTGCTCGCCGGCCTTGGCATCGGGTTTCTGCGCATCTTCGGCATGGGCAAGGCCGGGCAGGACGCCGGCGAGAATCAGGCTGCTGGCCATGAACACACTGGAAAGCGCACGCTTCATGAGATCCTCGGTGGTGATTCGTTCACGACGCCGGGGGCCGGCGCCTGACAGGGCCGACGCCGTATCCGCCCGGGACACGCGATGCGCGGCGCAACATTCAATATGAAATTATACAATAGGCTTCACCCGCCCTTCTCTTCGAGCCCGCCCCCCGTGTCTCTCCTCCACCGCGCCCGGTTCACGGTGTCAGCCGCCCGGCTGGACCAGCTGCCCGCACCGACCACCGCCGAGGTCTGTTTCGTCGGCCGCTCCAACTCGGGCAAATCGTCGGCCATCAACGTTCTGACCAATCAGCGGCGGCTGGCCTTTTCCAGCAAGACGCCGGGCCGCACCCGCCTGATCAACCTGTTCGGCATCCCCGATCCGCTCGATCCGGACGCCTGGCTCGGCTTCCTGGTGGACCTGCCCGGCTATGGCTACGCCGCCGTCGACCGCGCGGCGCGCGACGAATGGGCCGAAGTCCTGGGCGGCTACCTGCACGAGCGCTCCAGCCTGGCGGGCGTGGTGCTGCTGATCGACATCCGCCGCGGCGTCACCGACCTGGATCGCCGCCTGGCCCGCTGGATCGCCCTGCGCGGCCTGCCCACCCTGGCGCTGCTGACCAAGGCGGACAAGCTGCCCTACGGCCAGCGCATCCAGGCCGCGGCGCGGGCGCGCAAGGATCTCGCGGACATCGGCACGCTGACTGCGCTGCCTTTCTCCGCGACCCACCGCATCGGGCTGGACGAAGCTGCCGCCCATATCGAAAACTGGATCTCGCCCCAGGCCGTGCCCTGAGCGCCGCCCCCTTCGAATCCGTCACCGCCCCGCCCCGCACGGCGGGTGTTTTCCGGAGTTCCGCATGACTGCCTTCCTGCCCCAAGCCGATTTTCCCGCCCTGCGCCTGCGCCGCAACCGGCGCGACGATTTCTCGCGCCGCCTGGTGCGCGAGACCCGCCTGTCGACGGACGACCTGATCTACCCGGTGTTCGTCTGCGAGGGCAGCAACGTCAGCGATCCGGTCGCCTCGATGCCGGACGCGGCACGGCAATCCCCCGACGTGCTGCTGCGCACGGCCGAGCAATGCCTGGAACTGGGCATCCCGGTGCTGGCCCTGTTTCCGCACATCGATCCGGCCCTGAAGACCCCGGACGGCCAGGAAGCCGCCAATCCCGACGGCCTGATCCCGCGCACCGTGGCGCTGCTGAAGTCGAAATTCCCCGAGCTGGGCGTGCTGACCGACGTGGCGCTGGACCCCTATACCAGCCACGGACAGGACGGCCTGATCGACGCGGACGGCCAGCTGCTGAACGAACCCACGGTCGCCATGCTGGTGCGCCAGGCGCTGACCCACGCCCAGGCGGGCGTGGACATCGTCGCACCCAGCGACATGATGGACGGCCGCATCGGCGCGGTGCGCCAGGCGCTGGATGCCCAGGACCGCATCCACACCCGCATCATGGCCTATTCGGCCAAGTACGCCAGCGCCTTCTACGGCCCCTTCCGCGACGCGGTGGGATCGGCCGCCAACCTGGGGAAATCCGACAAGGCCACCTACCAGATGGACCCGGCCAACCGCCTGGAAGCCCTGCGCGAGGTGGCCGCCGACATCCGCGAAGGCGCCGACATGGTGATGGTCAAGCCCGGCCTGCCCTACCTGGACGTCCTGCGGGAAGTCAAGGACGCCTTCGGCATGCCCACCTATGCCTACCAGGTCAGCGGCGAATACGCCATGATCAAGGCCGCCGCCGCCAACGGCTGGCTGGACCACGACAAGGTCATGATGGAATCCCTGCTGGCCTTCAAGCGGGCCGGCGGCGACGGCATCCTGACGTATTTCGCAATCGCCGCAGCCAGGATCCTGCGCAGCCGGGGCTGACCCCGCCCGGACGCGGCCTGCGTTCAGGCCCGCCGGCGCGCCCGGGGCGCGTCCGCCCGGCTCTCGGCCGTCTCCAGCCCATGGGCGCACCAGCGATTGCGGCCTTGTCTCTTGGCCTGGTAGAGCGCCTGATCCGCATGTGACAGCAGTTTGTCCAGGCCCGCCGGCAGCCCCTGGCCATCGTGCGCGATGCCGATGCTGACCGTGATCCTCAGGGGCTCGTCGCTGTCCAGGTAGAGGCGGATCTTTTCCACGCAGCCCCTCAGCCGCTCGGCGATCTCGGTGGTTTCTTCGAGAGAGCAGTCGGGCAGGACAAGGCCGAATTCCTCGCCGCCCAGCCGCCCGAACAAGTCCTCGGGGCGGATGGCTTCCCGGATCGTGCGGGAAAATTCGCACAGCACGTTGTCGCCCGCAGCGTGGCCGTGCCGATCGTTGATGCGCTTGAAATGGTCGATGTCCAGCATCATCAATCCATTGCCGTGCGGCGCGGGAGGAATCCGGCGCAGATATTCCTGAGCGCCCCGGGTGAATGCCGGCCTGGACAGGGCCTCGGTCAGGTCGTCGTGGTCCAGCGCACGGTTCAGGGACACGATCAGGTCGCCGCGCGCGGCCAGCGCGCTGGACATGAGCAGCGGCACGGTCATCAGCAGCAGGATGCCCAGCTGCAGCGAGATGCGCGTCCAGACCGACAGGGATGCCAGCAGTTCACCCGGCCCCAGGGACCAGCCGGCGTCAAGGCCGAGCACGACCCCGACGGCGGCCAGCAGTGCCAGCCAGGCCGAGGTCCACTGCTGGTAGGTATGCGCGCAATACACCAACGCGGCGAAAGGCAGCAGCAGGGCGCCGGGCCCGCCCAGCAGAAAACACAGCACCAGGCTGAACACCAGCAGCGCCCCCGGGATCCGCGCGGACCAGTTGCGCAGGTGGCGCAATGGGCCGTGATCCCTGCGGCGGCGATCGATCCCGGGGATTTCCATCCGGGGCAGCAACAGGACGGGCAGCAGGAAGATGCAATAGCCCAGCCACTGGCCCAGCAGGCTGCTGGCCACGGTTTCGGGCGTTGGCGCGGCGGCCGGGTTCCAGTAGCCCGGCAGCAGGCCGGCGGCAACCGTGACTGCCGACGCCGCCAGCCCGGCCAGCAGCATCCGGACCACGGCCCGGGGCGTGCGCAGATTGTCCAGGGGCCAGAAGCGGGCCAGGATGAGCCAGATCGTCCAGACACCCGCCAGGTCTGCCAGGCCGCCGGCCACGGCCTGGGGCAAGACACCGTCGAGACTGCATCGGGCCAGGGCCAGGCCGGCGCCCGCCAGCAGCCACGACAGGGGCCGGATCGGCGCCTGCTGGCGCAGCAGCACCCCTGCGAGGATCGCATTGGCCGGCCACAGGGCCGCACGCTCGAGCGCTGGCTGGGCAAGCAGGCTGGCGTGCGCCAGCAGGAATGCCGCCGCCGCGATCCATGCCGCCTGCACGATCGATCGCGAGAAATTCGTACCGAGGGGAAGGGTCTGGCTCATTGTCCGTGCGCTGTCCGAATGCCATCCGCCGGCCTTCTTCGTCAGCGCCGCGACAGCTTCGACTCAAATGCAACGGTGCATGATAGCCGGTTTCGATTCCCGCGAATACCACAGATGTGATCGAAACTGCACGCACGGCAAGGCGAAACCGGTTTCCCGCGCGCAGGCAGCCGAGTGGATCGACCGCCACCGCTCCCCTTCAGTCCTTTTCGCGCCGCCGCGCCTGGACCAGCATCAGCAATCCCAGCACCAGCAGCGGCGGCAGCAGCATCCATTCCGTCGCCGGGCGGTCGGTGGGCACTTCCATGCCGGTGATCGCGAATCCCTGGTCGACCCCCATCTTGTCGGCCTGGCTGCCGAAGCGCACGGCGATGATGTCCAGCCGGTCTCCGTTTGCCAGCGTGCGCAGCCCCGTTGCCTGCAGCCGCGCAGGCGCGGGTCCCCGCTCACCCAGCGTCAGCAGGACACCTTTGGAAATCCGCCGCCCGTCCAGATTCTCGCCCTCGATCCAGAACCGTATCGGATGGTTCGGGGGCGCAGCCTCGACGACCTCCATAACGCGGCTGGCGGGTTCCAGGGAATACGGCGGAAACAGCAGATCCATCCAGAACCCGGGCCGGAACAGCGAGAAAGCGATGAGCAGCAGCGCCAGCGTTTCATACCAGCGGTTGCGCGCCAGGAACCACCCCTGAGTGGCCGCCACGAAGATCAGATTGGCCGCGACGGCAGAGGCCACCGTGACGGCCAGTTGCAGGGGACCGCCGATGCCGATCAGCAGCAACTGCGTGTTGAAGATGAACATGAAGGGCAGGATGGCTGTCCGGATGCTGTAGCCAAAGGCCGTCACGCCCGTCTTGATGGGGTCGGTGCGGGCGATGCCGGCCGCAGCGTACGAAGCCAGCCCCACGGGTGGCGTGACATCGGCCATCAGGCCGAAATAGAACACGAACAAGTGGACGGCGATCAGGGGCACCAGCAGTCCGTTTTGCGCCCCCAGCTCCACCACCACGGGCGCCATCAGGGTGGACACCACGATGTAGTTGGCCGTGGTCGGCAGGCCCATGCCCAGGATCAGGCAGATGACCGCGACCATGACCAGCATGATGAACAGGTTGCCTCCCGAAACCAGTTCGACGAATTCGGTCATGACCAGCCCCACCCCGGTCAGCGTGACCGTGCCGACGATGATGCCGGCCGCCGCGGTCGCGAGCCCGATGGCAATCATGTTGCGCGCCCCGGTGATCAATCCGGTGAACAAGTCGCGGCCCCCCTGACGCCAGGGGGCAGCCAGATCCCGGCTGCCCCTGAACCAGGCAAGCAGGGGACGCTGCGTGACGAGGATGAAGATCAGGAATACCGTGGCCCAGAAGGCCGACGTGGCGGGCGAGAGCTGCTCGACCATCAGGTTCCAGATCAGGGCCACCACCGGCAGCAGGAAATACAGGCCGGATTTCAAGGTCGGACCGACGTCCGGCAGCGTCTCCAGCGGTTGATCCGGATCGTCCATCCGCAGCTCGGGATAGCGTGTGCTGAATTTCAGCAGGCCGACATAGGAAAGCCCCAGCAACAGGCCGGCGATCAGGAAGGAAGCATCGCCGGCGATGGTCTTGATCCAGCCGAACCCGTAATACACGATGGCGGCCAGGATGATCAGGCCGCTGACCGTCATGCCCATGGAAGCCAGGCGCCGCCCCCAGGACGTGGCATGCGCACGCGGAATCCCATGGATGCCGGCCTTGACCGCCTCGAGATGCACGATATAGAACAGTGCAATGTAGGAGATGAGGGCGGGCAGGATGGCGTGCCTGACGACTTCGGCGTACGGGATGCCGACGTATTCCACCATGAGGAAGGCGGCAGCCCCCATGACGGGCGGCATGATCTGCCCATCCACGGAAGCGGCCGACTCGACCGCGCCGGCCTTGTCCGGCCGGTAGCCGACCCGCTTCATCAGCGGAATGGTGAAGGTGCCGGTGGTCACCACATTGGCGATCGAGGAGCCTGAAATGACGCCGGTGGCCGCCGAGGCCAGCACGGCGGCCTTGGCCGGACCGCCCCGCAGGCTGCCCAGCAGCGAAATGGCTGACTGGATGAAGTAGTTGCCTGCCCCGGCGGTCTCCAGCAGGGCGCCGAACAGCACGAACAGGAAAATGAAGCTGGTGGAAACACCCAGGGCCACGCCGTAGACGCCTTCGGTGCTCAACCAGAGATGGGACATGCCCTTGTTCAGCGATATCGCCTGATGGGCAATCATCTCGGGCATGTACGGCCCGAGGAAAATGTAGCCGATGAATACCACCGCCATGATCACCAGGGGCAGTCCCAGGGCGCGGCGCGTGGCCTCCAGCAGGGTGATCAGGCCGATGACAGCCACCGCCAGATCCTGGTGGGTCGGCAACCCCGGCCGGCTGGACAGGGCGTCGTAGAACACGTACAGATAGCCGGCGCAGGCGGCACCCACGGCCGCCAGTACCCAGTCCGCAACGGGAATGTACAGGCGCGACGAGCGCTTGAAGGCCGGGAACAACAGGAAACCCAGGAAAACCGCAAACGCCAGGTGGACGGAGCGCGCCTCGGTGGTGTTCAGGATCCCGATGCCGAACAGGAACGGCAGGGGGGATGCGATCCAGAGCTGGAACAGGGACCAGGCCAGCGCAACCGCCGCGATGCCACGGCCGACGGCGCCGTGCGGCGTGCGTCCTCCGGTATCGGCCTCGGCCACCATCTGCTGGAGTTGTTCTCTGGAAAGGTGCGCAGGGGCCGTGTCGTGCTCGTTTTCTACCACGCGTCTTCTCCTGGGGCGGGTGGCGGGATGCACATGCATCCCGCCACCGGGGCTACATACGATACGGGCTTACATCCAGCCCTTTTCCTTGTAGTACCTGATGGCGCCTTCATGCAGAGGAGCGGTCAGGCCGTCCTTGATCATGTGCGCGGGGTCGAGATTGGCGAACGCCGGATGCAGCTTCCTGAATTCGTCGAAATGATCGAAGACAGCCTTGACCAACTGATAGACGACATCGGGCGAGGCCTTGTCCGATGTCACCAGCGTGGCCACTACGCCATAGGTCGTGACGTCATCCGGATTGTTGGCATAGGTACCGCCGGGGATGGTCGCGCTGGCATAGTAGGGATGCTCGGCAACCAGCTTGTCGATGGCCGGCCCCGTGACATTGACCAGCTGCGCGGCGCAGGTGGTGGTGACATCCTGCAGGTTGGCCGACGGGTTGCCCACGACATAGGCAAAACCGTCGATCTTGTTGTCGCACAAAGCCGCGCCGTGTTCATCCGCCTTCAGTTCGGAAGCCAGGGCAAAGTCCGACTTCTGCATGCCCAGCGCCGGCAGCAGCTGTTCGACCGTGGCGCGCTGGCCCGATCCCGGATTGCCGATGTTGAAACGCTTGCCCTTGAAATCCTGGAATTGCTTGACCCCCGATTCCTTGCGGGCAGCCACCATGAGAGGCTCGGGGTGGATGGAGAAGATTGCGCGCAGCCCCGCCATCGCGCCCTTGTCCTTGAACTGGTTTTCGCCCCGGGTAGCGTTGTACTGGACATCGGACTGCACCACGCCAATGTCCAGTTCGCCGGCCCGGATGGTATTGACGTTGTAGACGGATCCTCCCGTGCTTTCCACCGAGCAGCGAATGCCGGTCTGGGCACGGTCCTTGTTCATCAGGCGGCAAACGGCCCCGCCGACGGCGTAATAGACCCCGGTCACGCCGCCGGTGCCGATCGTGATGAACTGGGTCTGGGCCGATGATGCGGGCGGGGAACCAAGGGCGAGGCCGGCGGACAGGGCGGCTGCCGCCAGGACGTTCAGTTTGATCATGTCATCTCTCCCACATGGATGGATGGATTGAAACGTTTGTTGCGAGCACATCAAGTTTAAGCAACGTTCAATCCGCGTCCATACGGGATTTCCAGATATCCGCCC
This sequence comes from Castellaniella daejeonensis, assembly GCF_039523555.1. Lineage (NCBI taxonomy): Bacteria > Pseudomonadati > Pseudomonadota > Betaproteobacteria > Burkholderiales > Alcaligenaceae > Castellaniella > Castellaniella daejeonensis. The sequence goes on along the minus strand of NZ_BAAAFN010000015.1, from coordinate 130,313 downwards.
TGGGAAAGCGGTGCAGCCCCGCGCACAAAAACATAAACGCCGCCTGGAAAACAGGCGGCGTTTATGTGTGAATCATCGTGGTGCCGGCTAGAGGAATCGAACCCCCGACCTTCTCATTACAAGTGAGCTGCTCTACCAACTGAGCTAAGCCGGCCAAGGCCCGTCATTCTACAGGACGGGCGTGCCTACTTGACGATTTTCAGGTGGGACGGCTTGGGAGCGTCCGGACCATCGCCCGGTGGCGTCGGGGTATCCGGCCCTGAAGTCGGCGGCCCTTCCGGATCGTCGCCACCCGGGTAGGGGCGCGAAGCCACGACTTCGAAGCCCATGCCGGCGCCGGTCTCGCGGGCATACACCGCCGAAACTGCGCCCACCGGGATGAACAGATGCTCGACCACGCCGTTGAAGCGGGATTCGAACTCGATGTACTCGTTGCCCAGCGTCAGGCGGTTGGTGGCCAGGTGGCTGATGTTCAGCGTGATCTGGCCATCATGGACATGGGCGCGGGGCACCACGGTGTTCTCGTCGACGGTGACCACCAGGTAGGGGGTGTAGCCGTTGTCGGTGCACCATTCGTGCAACGCGCGGATCAGGTATGGTTTGGTCGAGGATTCCTGCATGTTTCAGCGACGCATGACCTTTTCGGACGGGGTGAGAGCCTCGATGTAGGCGGGGCGCGAGAACAGGCGCTCGGCGTACTTCTGGATCGGTGCGGCGCTCTTGGGCAGCTCGATGCCGTAATGGCCCAGGCGCCACAGCAGGGGCGCCACGGCGACGTCCAGCATGGAGAATTCCTCGCCCAGCATGTATTTGTTCTTCACCAGCAGCGGCGCAAGCTGGGCCAGGCGGTCGCGGATGTTGGCGCGGGCCGCTTCGCGGACCTTTTCGTCGGTGATGCCGCGGTTTTCGAGCGTGGACACGTGGACGAACAGTTCCTTCTCGAAGTTGTAGAGGAACAGCCGGGTGCGCGCCCGCATGATCGGATCGGCCGGCATCAGCTGCGGATGCGGGAAGCGCTCGTCGATGTATTCGTTGATGATGTTCGACTCGTACAGGACCAGGTCGCGTTCGACCAGGATGGGCACCTGGCCGTAGGGATTCATCACCGCAATGTCTTCCGGCTTGTTGTACAGGTCGATGTCGCGGATCTCGAAATCCATGCCCTTTTCGAACAGCACGAAGCGGCAGCGTTGCGAAAAGGGGCAGGTCGTCCCGGAATAGAGCACCATCATGTCGTGGGTTCCAATGCAAAAAAAGACGAAGAACGCGCGCGGTCCTGAAAACGCAAGCCAGGCGTGGCAACGCCTGGCTGGCATTCCGGCCCGCGCGGCCGGAGGGTCATGCGCCCCCGGGGGCGCGCCCGAACTTAGCGGACGTGCTTCCAGTATGCCGCATTCATGCGGATGGCGACAAACAGGAAGAGGAACAGGAACAGCATGACCCAGACGCCGATCTGCTTGCGCTCCAGCTGGCCGGGTTCCGCCATCCAGCCCAGGAAGTTGCTGAGGTCGGCGACATCGCTTTCGAACTTGCTGAAGGTCTTGGCATCGGCGGACTCGAAGCGCGTCACGCGGGTGGCTTCGCCGGTGTAGTCCTTCAGGGGCTCGGATTTGATGGTCTGGAAGCCATCGGCGTCATAGACCGTGGTGGTGCGTTCCCAGTGCTCGTTGCCCTGGGCGTCGGCCACCTGGTGGACGTCGATGTCCGTGAAGCTGCGCGGGCCTTCGAGTTGCCAGAGCACGTTGGGCATGCCCACGCTGGGGAAGACGACGTTGTTCCAGCCGGTCTTCTTGGAAGAATCGCGGTAGAAGGTGCGCAGGTACGTGTAGATGTAGTCCACGCCGGACGGACCGAAGTTGGTGCTCTTGGCGCGGGCGATCACGGACAGGTCCGGGGGCGCGGCGCCGAACCACTTCTTCGCGTCCTCGGGGGTCATGGAGATCGTCATCAGGTCGCCGATCTTCTCGCGGGTGAAGAGCAGGTTCTTCTTGATCTCGTCTTCCGACAGGCCCAGGTCCGTGAGCTTGTTGTAGCGCATGGAATTGGCGCTGTGGCAGTTCAGACAGTAGTTGACGAACAGTTTGGCGCCGTTTTGCAGGGCCGCAAGGTCGGTGATGCGATCGGGGGCGCGGTCCAGGTGCGCGCCGCCTTCGGCAGCGAGGGCCAGCGTGCAGGTCAGGGACAGGGCCAGGGCACCGAGCAGTTTTTTCAGCATGATCTTTCCGTGACAGTCAGTGGTTCGGCCTTCAGTGGGCCCGGAAGGTGACGCGTTCGGGAACCGGCTTGAAGGTGCCCAGGCGGCTCCAGACGGGCATCGCCAGGAAGAACGCCAGGTAGATGACCGTGCCGATCTGCCCGAGAACGGTGTAGGCCGGCGAGACCGGCTGCGTGCCCAGCCAGCCCAGGATCAGGAAGTCGATGATGAAGATCGCGTACAGGACCTTGTGCCAGTTGGGACGGTAGCGGATGGACTTGACCGGCGAATGGTCGAGCCACGGCAGGAAGAACAGGATGACGACGGCGCCGCCCATGGACACCACGCCCCAGAACTTGGCGTCCAGGACTTTCATGAGGATGGCGACCAGGACCAGGATGCCGGGCACGGCCAGGCGCCAGATGCCCGAGAGCCGGCCCTTGGCGAACAGCAGCACGGCGGCCAGCAGGGCGCCGGCGGCCATGACCCAGGTGAAGTCGCTGGTGGTGGCGCGCAGCATGGTGTAGAACGGCGTGAAATACCAGACCGGGGCGATGTGCGGCGGGGTCTTCAGCGGATCGGCCGGGAGGAAGTTGTTGTATTCCAGGAAGTAGCCGCCCATTTCGGGGCCGAAGAAGATGATCGCGGCGAACACGATCAGGAAGCCGGCCACGCCGACCACGTCGTGCACCGAGTAGTAGGGATGGAACGGGATGCCGTCCACGGGGCGGCCGTATTTGTCCTTCGGGCCTTGCTTGATCTCGACGCCGTCGGGGTTGTTGGAACCCACTTCGTGCAGGGCGATGATGTGCGCCACGACCAGGCCGATCAGCACCAGGGGGATGGCGATCACGTGGAAGGCGAAGAAGCGGTTCAACGTGGCATCGGACACGACGTAGTCGCCACGGATCCACAGGGACAGCTCGGGACCGATGAAGGGGATGGCCGAGAACAGGTTGACGATCACCTGGGCGCCCCAGTAGGACATCTGGCCCCAGGGCAGCAGGTAGCCGAAGAAGGCCTCGCCCATCAGGCACAGGAAGATGCCGACGCCGAAGATCCAGACCAGTTCGCGCGGCTTGCGGTAGGAGCCGTAGAACAGGCCGCGCAGCATGTGCAGGTAGACCACGACGAAGAACATCGAAGCGCCGGTCGAGTGCATGTAGCGGATGAACCAGCCGCCAGGCACTTCGCGCATGATGTATTCGACGGATTCGAAGGCAAAGCGCGCATCGGGCTTGTAGTTCATCACCAGGAAGATCCCGGTGACGACCTGGATCACCAGCACCAGCAGCGCCAGCGAGCCGAAGAAATACCAGAAGTTGAAGTTCTTCGGAGCATAGTACTCGGACATGTGCTCCTTGAACATTTTGGTCAGCGGGAAGCGGTGGTCCACCCAGCCCAGCAACCCGGTCGTCTCGACGTTTTTATCGGCCATGAAAGGCTCCTAGATTCAATATCGCAAAAGATGGACGGAAGCGTCCATCAGGCCTTGTTGTCTTCGTCGACACCGATCGTGATGCGGGTGCCGTCGGCGGAGAAGACGTAGGGCGGAATTTCGAGATTGTCTGGGGCGGGCTTGTTGGCGAACACCCGGCCGGCCAGGTCGAACGTGGAGCCGTGGCAGGGGCAGAGCCAGCCACCGGGCCAGTCGCTGGGCAGGCCGGGCTGGGCACCGGTCTGGAAGTGGGCGGTCGGCGAGCAGCCCAGGTGGGTGCAGATGCCGATGCAGACGAAGTATTCCGGCTTGCGCGAGCGGTATTCGTTCTTTGCCCATTCCGGCGTGAAGCCGGGACGGTCGGAATTGGGATCGGCGAGTTCGGCGTCGTGCTTGGACAGCGCATCGACCTCGGCCTTCGTGCGGCGCACGATCCAGACCGGCTTGCCGCGCCATTCGACGGTCATCATCTGGCCTTCGGCAAGGCCGGAGATGTCGGCCTCGACCGGCGCACCGGCGGCCTTGGCCTTTTCGGAGGGGGCGAACGAGCCCACGAAGGGAACGGCCGTGGCGACGCCCGCGACTCCGCCAAGCGTACAGGCCGATGCAACCCAGAAGCGGCGCGAAGGATCGGGTGGCAGGTTCGGGTCGACTGCGCCCTGCTCGTCGGACTGTGTCGGATGCTGACTCATTCTGTTATCCCTGGTTGCCGCCCGGGGGCGGAGCGTTTTTTGAATATGATCTGCCTGTGCGTGGAGGCTGGAAAAGGTCGCCCCACAAGGTTCTTCAACCGCGTATTATAGCGTTACGCCCAGTGGGGTAAATGGATGGAGGAAGACCGAAATGAGCACAGCCCGGGGTTTCATCAAAGAATTCCAAGAATTTGCCATCAAGGGCAACATGATGGACCTGGCGATCGGGGTCATCATCGGCGGTGCCTTCGGCAAGATCATCGATTCGGTCGTCAACGACCTCTTCATGCCGCTGATCAACTTCATCGTCGGCGGCAACGTCAACTTCGACAACCTGTTCCTGGTGCTGCGCCTGCCCGAAGGCTATGCCGGCGCCATGACGATGGCCGAGCTCACCAAGGCGGGCGCGGTCGTGTTCGCCTGGGGCCATTTCCTGACCATCTTCGTCAATTTCCTGCTGCTCGCCCTGGTGGTCTTCGTGATGGTGAAGCTGGTGAACAACGCCCGGCGCCGCTTCGAGGCCGAGCCGGCTCCCGCTCCCGCCGCGCCTCCCGAAGACATCCAGCTGCTGCGCGAGATCCGCGACGCCCTGCAGGCCGGCAACCCGGGGAAGTAGGCCGCGCCCTACACCGGGTTGTCGATGTCGACGAACTCGCAGGGCACGCCGAAGCGGGCCTCGATGGCTGCGCCCAGGGCCTGGATCCCGTAGCGCTCCGTCGCATGATGGCCCGCGGCGATATAGGCCGCGCCCGTTTCGCGCGCCAGGTGCACGGTGGGTTCCGAGATCTCTCCGCTGACGTAGCAATCGGCCCCGGCGGCCAGGGCGGCGTCCATCATTCCCTGGGCGGCGCCGGTGCACCAGGCCAGCCGCCGCACCGGACGGTCGGGATCGCCGATCACCAGCGGCTCACGCCGCAGCCGGCGGGCGATATCGGCCGCCAGCGCGCCCACGGTCAGGTCCCGGGCGGGCGCGCCCAGCCAGACCAGTCCGTCGGGTCCGCAGCGCCGCGGGGCGCCGTCGGGGTCGGTTTCCGGAATCCAGTCCATGACGCGCGCCAGCTGGGCGTTGTTGCCCCATTCGGGGTGGGCGTCCAGCGGCAGGTGGTAGGCATACAAGTTGATGTCCCGCGCCATCAGGGCCGCCAGCCGGCGATGCTTGGTGCCGCGGATGCAGGGGTCTTCGTTCTTCCAGAACCAGCCGTGGTGCACCAGGACGGCATCGGCGCCCCGGGCGGCGGCAGCCTCGATCAGGGCCAGCGATGCCGTGACACCGGTGACGATGTGGCGGATTTCGTCGCGGCCCTGAACCTGCAGGCCGTTCGGGCAATAATCACGGAAGCGTTCGGGCTGCAACGCGTCGTTCAGCCAGTCCGCCAGTTCCTGACGTGATATTTTGGCGATCATGTTGATGTCCTTTAGCATGTCTTTCCGCCGTCCCACGGACGGCAAGCCCGAGACGAGTCGAGCGATTCCATGTTGATGCGGCGATTGTGGCTGATTTTCGCCCAGACGGTGACGGTCTGTCTGGGCATCCTGTTCCTGGTCGCGACCCTGCGGCCCCAATGGCTGCCGGGCGGCGCGTCTGAACACAAGGCCGTGCCCATGGCACCGGCAGCCGCGGGCGCGCCGTCCAGCTACGCGGCAGCCGTGGCGCGGGCCGCGCCATCCGTGGTCAACATCTACACCACCAAGCACGTCGACGTGCCGCTGGTGCCGTTGCCGGCGGACCCCAGGCTGGAGCAATTCCTGCGCGGCCTGCCCGGATTCACCCGGCGCGAGGCGACGACCAGCCTGGGCTCGGGCGTGATCGTGCGGGCCGACGGCGCGATCCTGACCAACTACCACGTGATCGAGGCCGCCGACGCGATCGAAGTGCGTCTGCACGACGGGCGCCAGGCGGCGGCGAAATTGATCGGCGCCGACCCCGAAAGCGACCTCGCCGTCCTCAAGATCGGCCTGCCCGACCTGCCGGCGATCGCCTTCGACCCCGACCCATCGGTGCGCGTGGGCGACGTGGTGCTGGCCATCGGCAACCCCTTCGGCGTCGGCCAGACCACGACCCTGGGCATCGTCTCCGCCGTGGGGCGCAATCGCCTCGGGCTGAACACCTACGAGGATTTCATCCAGACCGACGCCGCCATCAACCCCGGCAATTCCGGCGGCGCGCTGATCGACACCCGGGGCGAACTGGTCGGCATCAACACGGCCATCTATTCCGAAACGGGGGGGTCGCTGGGCATCGGCTTCGCCATCCCGGCGGCCGCGGCCCACCACATCCTGGATGAAATCCTGGAACACGGCAGGGTGCGGCGCGGCTGGCTGGGCCTGGAGCCGCAGGACATCACCCCCGATCTGGCACAGGCCTTTGGCCTGAAAGACACGCGCGGCGCCATCGTCGCCCGGATCCTGCCGGGCGGTCCGGCAGCGCGCGCCGGGGTGCGGGTGGGCGACGTCATCCGCTCGCTGAACGGCCAGCCCGTGGAAGATGCCTACGACCTGGTCAACCGGCTGGCCCCCCTGCCGGCGGACTCGACGGCCCGGCTGGCATTGCTGCGCCAGGGCCGGACCCTGAAACTGGACGTCCGCGTGGGCATCCGCCCCCCCGCCCGCATGCCGAGACGTTGAACGCGGACATGCGGGCGGGCACGGGCGATTGTTGACCTCCATCAATACGGGAAAACAATGTCCATGTTTTCATTGTGGATATAACCGTTCCACAAGGGGAACACCATGAGAACGCGCGCATCCATTCTCCTGGCGACGCACCCGGTCCCGGAAAGACCTGCAGACCTGCCGCCGGGCACTCCGGCCATCCCCGGGCCGCAGAAGTAACCGATCCGCCGGCACGGGCCGGCTCCGGGGCGGCTACTCCCTTTGCGCCTCCGGGGCGGGCCCGCGCAGGGCGGACCGGCTTGTGCGATCCGCCCCCGGTCCACGGGGTCTGTATCAGGGAATCCGGAGCGTGCGTTCCGCCAGGATTTCATAGAAGGATCCTTCCGGTCTCGGCGCCGAGGCCACCAGCACGCAGCGGCGCGGCGTCCAGTCCAGGGGCTCGGGCACCGGCAGCAGACTCAGATCGCCCGGCTCCGCCCGGCGCAGCAGCGACACATGCGGGCGAAAAGGCTCGTCCGGCCGCGGGAAGCCCCGGCGCGCCAGCGCCCGCCACAACCAGCCATGCAGCGCATCCAGCCAGGGCGCGGGAGCCGACGGGCCGGCCCAGACGATCCTCGGGCCACGAAAACGGCCGTAGCGATCCAGGCGCAACGCGCCGCCGATCAATACCGCCTCGTCCAGCAAGGAGGCCAGCTCCGCGATCCGGTCATTGGGCACCATGCCCAGGAAAGCCAGCGTCAGATGCAGGGTTTCGGGCCGCATGACGCGTCCGCCGAACGCGGCGTGCGCCCGGCGCGCCCACCCGGACAGGGTCTCGGCAGTCTCGGCATCCGGCCACAGCGCAAAGAACACCCGCCGGCCGTCCTCGCCCGGGGAATGGGCCGCGTCCCGGCGCGGCGGTCCGTCCGCGCGGGCCGTCATGATCCGTCCGGCGCGCGCCCGGCGGCCGGTGTTTCCGCCCCGTTCGCGTCGTCCTCGTGCAGACCGATGACGGTCCAGCCCGCCCCGGGCTGCAGTTCCTCGTCCGGGGTGAAAGGCAGCGCATACCCCTTGGGATTCAGGGCGAACAGCGGGATCACCGGGTGGTCCGGGCGGGCTGCCAGGTATTGCGCAAAGCCGAAGCTGTCCGACAGCCGCGTCGCCTTGACCCGGGCACCGGCAGCCAGCAGGGCGGACAGCTTCCAGTAGCCGAGGTCCGGAGCAAACAGGGTGCGGCCGCGATAGGCGGCATCGAGCAGGTGCTTCTCGGACTGGCCGGCATCCTGGGACCGGGGCAGGCTGAAGACCTTGCGCCTGCCGAACTCGTCGCGGGCGCGCGCCGTGATCAACTGGTTGACGTCGTCGCGCATGCCCAGCGCCAGCAGACGCCCCAGGCCGGTGGTGTCCAGGTTGCGCTGGGCGTGTTCGGAAACCGGGCTGCCATGATAGGTGGAGAGCCCCATCATCCGGGCCCGCGACAGGCTGTACCAATCGCTGTCGCACAAGCGCACCGGCACGCCCTGTTCATGCAGCGCCTGGCCGATGGACCGCGCCACCGGATTGGCGCCCGCGATCAGGAAGCCCACCCGGTCCGGCTCGGCCGCCTTCAGCAAGCGGGCCACGGGCCGCGCCGTCAGGCTCTGCCAGATCACCGTGCCGATGATCAGCAGGAACGTCATCGGCAGCAGCCGGTCTGCATGGGGCACGTCCATCTTTTCCAGCCGCAGGGCGAACAGGGCGGACACCGCCGCCGCCACGATGCCGCGCGGCGCGATCCAGGCCAGCAGGCCGCGTTCGCGCCAGTTCAGCCCCGAACCCCAGGTGGAATACATCACTTTCAGCGGCCGCCCCACCCACAGCATCACCGCCAGCACGCCCAGTGCGGGCCAGCCCAGGTCGTACAGCTGGCCGGGCGCCACGCGCGCGGCCAGCAGGATGAACAGGGCCGAGAGCAGAATCTGGCTGAGGGTTTCCTTGAACTCCAGGATGTCGCGCACCGGCACGCCGGGCTGGTTTGCCAGCCAGATCCCCATGATGGTGACGGCCAGCAGCCCGGATTCGTGCTGCACCGCGTTGGACAGGGCGAAGGCGGCGAACACCAGCGCCAGCACCGACAGGTTCACCAGGGAGTCCGGCACCCAGCCGCGCCGCAGCAATGTGCCCAGCAGCCAGCCGGCCGCCGCCCCGATGCACAGGCCCGTCGCCAGCGTGGCGCCGAAGGCCCACAGGGCATGGCCCCACTCATGGGTCATGCGCAGGGACACCATCAGGTCGTAGGCCACGACGGCCAGCAAGGCGCCGATCGGGTCGATCAGAATGCCTTCCCAGCGCAGGGCGTGGGCCACCGGCGCCACGGGACGCACGGTCTTGAGCAGCGGCGCAATGACCGTCGGCCCGGTGACGGCCGTGATGGCACCGAACAGGATCGCCAGGTCCCAGGGGAACTCAAGGAAGGCATGCACCGCCACGGCCGCCACGACCCAGGCGATCAGCGTGCCCCCCGTCACCAGCCGCCGCACCACCTGCTCCAGGCCCCGCGTCTGGTGGAATTCCAGCGTCAGGCTGCCCTCGAACAGGATCACGGCCACCGACAGGGAAACAATGGGGAACAACAGGTCGCCGAACAGGGCGTCCGGTTCCAGCCAGCCGGCCAGCGGCCCCACGGCGATGCCCGCCAGCAGCAGGAACAGGATCGCCGGCACCCGCAGGCGCCAGGCCAGCCACTGGGCGGATATGGCAATCAGGCCGATCCCGGCCAGCATCAGTTCAGGACTGCGCATCGTCGCGTCCACTTTCCCGCGCGTGCGGCGCACCGCCTGCGCGCCGACCGGCAGGCTCCAGCCAGATTCGCCACCCCCGCTTGCGCATCTGGCGCCAGCTCTTGAGCAGACCGTAGGAAAGATGCGTCTTTTCCTGGCCCACCGGAATGTCCGGCCGCACCCGCATCCAGGAAGACTTGGCATAGCCCAGCCGCTGGTCCGGATAGACGCTGCGGTGGCCGATGATCAGGTAGGCGGCAATGGCCGATCCGGCCGCATACAGTGTGCCCACGGTGCCACCGAAGAGCTCCACCCCCATCAGGATGGCGGCCAGCGGGGTGTTGGAGGCGGCAGCCACCACCGACACCAGCCCCACGGCGGCGCCCAGGGAAGGGCTGATGCCGAACAGGTGCGCAAAGGCGTTGCCCGCCACGGCGCCGATGACGAACTGGGGCGTGACGATGCCGCCATAGAATCCCGAGCCCAGGGTCACGGCCACCAGGATCGTCTTCCACAGGAAACCCGCATAAGGCATGGCCTCGCCCGCCAGGGCCCGGTCCATGAGCGGCAGGCTCAGGCCCAGGTAGTCCGTGGGGATGGCAAAGGTCACCAGCAGCGCCAGCGCGATGCCGCCCGCCAGCGGCATCAGCGGCGGCCACACGGCCCAGCGGGCCTGCAGCCGGTGGCAGGCATTGCGCACGGCGTAGATCAGGTCCACGAACACACGCGCCACCAGCCCGCACAGCATGCCGACCAGGATGGTGCGCAGGAACAGCCATTCGGAAAAAACCGGCAGCACATCGATCGCATAGTGCTCGTAGGGAATGCCCAGGGCCTTGCTGACCTGGTACGAGGTCATGCCCGCGATCAGGGCGGGAAACAGGAAGTCGTGGCGGATGCGGCCGATGATCAGCATCTCCACGCCGTACAGGGCGCCGGCGAGGGGCGTGCCGAATACGCTGGCAAAGCCCGCACTGACGCCGCAGGCCACGATGCGCTGGCGCAGTTCCGCATTCAGCCGGAACACCTGGCCGATCACCGAGCCCAGGGACGCCCCCAGGTGCGAGCAGGGGCCTTCCTTGCCGGCCGAGCCGCCGCTGGCCAGGGTGATGATGGCCGCCACCGGCTTGATCCACAGGGTGCGCCAGGGCATGCGGCCGCCCTGTTCGTGCACGGCGGCGAAAATGGAATCCTTCAGGCCCGACGCGTCCAGGCGGCGACGCGCATGGCCCATCAGCAGGCCATTGGCCAGCCCCGCGAGCGGCAGCAGGGCCCAGTAGGCCCACAGGGGCATGGACTGGGTGCGGCCGGTCGCGAAGAACAGCGCATGCAGGAACAGACTGGTGCCGACGCCGACCACCAGCCCGGTCAAAGAAGCCAGGATCAGCCATTGGACCACCGTCGCCAGCATCACGGCGGGTTCCAGCAGGTCGATACGGGGAAGGGAAGGCAGTTTCATGGGTCAGGCGCAAGCGCGCCCGATGCGGGCCCGACCCTCCGCAGTATAGCCGAGCCCGCCTGGCCCCTGGCCGCGGTCAGCCGGTTCATCCACATCCCACGCGCCCCGGAATCGGCCGCCCGGGTCGGGAAACTTATTTTTTCTAGGGTGATTACGGAGTGGTTCGCGGAACAGCCCTTGCTACTATGCAAGCTTTCCCAATAGCAACTGAAGAGGAACCACACCATGCCCATCAAAAAATGGCTGGCCGCGTGCGCCGTGGCGGTTACCGCCGCCATCGCCGCCGCCCCCGCTCAGGCGGACACCAAGTTCATCAACATCCTGACCGGAGGCCAGAGCGGCGTCTACTACCCGCTGGGTGTGGCCCTGTCCCAGATCTACAACAAGCACATCCCCGATGCCAAGTCCACCGCCCAGGTCTCCAAGGCCTCGGCCGAAAACATGAATCTGCTGCAGGCAGGCCGCGGCGAGCTCGCGTTCGCGCTGGCCGACACCGTGTCCGATGCCTACAAAGGCAATGCCGATGCGGGCTTCAAGGCCCCGCTGAAGAACCTGCGCGGCATGACGGCCACCTACAACAACTACATCCAGATCGTCGCCAATGGCGATTCCGGCATCAAGACGCTGGCCGACCTGAAGGGCAAGCGCATTTCCGTGGGCGCCGCCCGCTCCGGCACCGAGCTCAACGCACGCGCCGTCCTCAAGGCCGCCGGCCTGACCTACGACGATTTCTCCAAGGTCGAATACCTGCCCTTCGGCGAGTCGGTCGAGCTGATGAAGAACCGCCAGCTGGACGTGACGCTGCAATCGGCCGGCCTGGGTGTGTCTTCCATCCGCGACCTGGCGACCTCGGTCAAGATCGTCATCGTGCCGATCCCGGCCGACGTCATCGAGAAGATCGGCAATGCCGCCTACCAGCCGGCCACCATCCCCGCCGGCACCTACGAGGGCCAGGCTGCGGACACGCCCACGGCGGCGGTGCCGAACTTCCTGGTGACGGCCTCGACGGTGCCCGACGACCTGGTCTACCAGATGACCAAGGTGTTCTACGAACAGCTCGACACCCTGAAGTCCGCCCACAACGCCGCCAAGTCGATCCAGCTCGAGAATGCCCTGAAGGGCATGCCCGTGCCCCTGCATCCCGGCGCCGAGCGCTACTACAAGGAAGTGGGCCTGATCAAGTGATCACACACGGGCACCGCGCCGCCCCCGGTTCCCCCGGAAGCCACGGTGCCCCCTCTCTTCCCTCCGGGGCGGTTCCGACCTGCGTCTGAACCGCCTTTTCAATCTCCAGGTTTGCGCTCATGAGTTCTCCCCACGATACCGCGGCCCAGCCCCTGCCGCGCACCATCTTCTGGATTGCCGTCGTCTTTTCCTGCTTCCAGATCTGGACCGCGGCCTACAGCCCCCTGTCCAGCCAGGTGGTCCGGGCAGTCCACGTCGGCTTCGTGCTGCTGATGGTCTTTTCCCTGTATTCCGGCGGCAGCCGCGCAAACCGGACGCTGGGCTGGTGCCTGGGCACCCTGGGTTTCGTCTTCAGCCTGTACCACTGGGTCTACGAATCCGACCTCACGGCGCGCGCCGGCCAGATGACCGATGCCGACATGGTGGTGGGCATCGTGACCATCGTGCTGGTCTTCGAGGCCACCCGCCGCATGATGGGGTGGGCATTGCCGGTCATCTGCGGCCTGTTCCTGGCCTACGGCCTGTTCGGCCAGTACATCCCCGGGCCCTTCATGCACCGCGGCTACGGCTTCGACCAGATCGTCGGCACCCTGAGCTTCGGGGTCGAAGGCATCTACGGCACGCCGACCTACGTGTCGTCCACCTATATCTACCTGTTCATCCTGTTCGGCGCGTTCCTCGAACAGGCGGGCATGATCCAGCTGTTCAGCGACTTTTCCATGGGCATGGTCGGCCACACGCGCGGCGGGCCAGCCAAGGTGTCCGTGGTCAGCTCGGGCCTGATGGGGACCATCAACGGCTCGGGCGTGGCCAACGTCGTGACCACCGGCCAGTTCACCATCCCGCTGATGAAACGCTTCGGCTATTCGTCCGCCTTCGCGGGCGGCGTCGAGGCCACGTCCAGCATGGGCGGGCAGATCATGCCGCCGGTGATGGGTGCGGTCGCCTTCATCATGGCGGAAACACTCAACATTCCCTACGTCGAAGTCGTCAAGGCGGCCCTCATCCCCGCCATCCTCTACTTCACGACCGCCTTCATCTCCGTCCACCTCGAGGCCGGCCGGCGCGGCCTGCACGGCCTGGCCAAGGAAGACTGCCCCGATCCCTGGAAAGCCGTGCGTGCACGCTGGTACCTGCTGCTGCCCCTGATCGGCCTGGTGGTGCTGCTGTTCTCGGGCTACACGCCACTGTTTTCCGGCACCATCGGCCTGGGCCTGACGGTGATCCTGATCTTCGGCGCCGCCGTCATCCAGGGCACTTCGCAGGCAATCCTGCGCTACGTCTTCTGGCTGCTGCTGGGCATCGCCTGCGCGGGCTTCATCCAGTTCGGCGTCACTGACTTCTTCGTCATCATCGCCGTGCTGGGGCTGGCCCTGATGGTGCGCCGGCATGGCCGCGACACGCTGCGGCTGGCGCTCAATTCCCTGGCCGAAGGCGCGCGCAATGCGCTGTCGGTCGCGGCGGCCTGCGCGCTGGTCGGGGTGATCATCGGCATCATCAACCTGACCGGCGTGGCCGCCGAGTTCGGCGGCCAGGTCATCGCCATCGGCGAAAGCAACCTGTTCCTGGCGCTGTTCCTGACCATGATCACCTGCCTGGTGCTGGGCATGGGGATCCCGACGATCCCCAACTACATCATCACCAGTTCGCTGGCCGCTCCCATCCTGCTGAAGCTCGGCGTGCCGCTGATCGTCTCGCACATGTTCGTGTTCTATTTCGGCATCATGGCCGACCTGACCCCGCCGGTGGCGCTGGCGGCCTTCGCCGCCGCGCCCATCGCCCGGGAAAACGGCCTGAAGATCAGCATCCAGGCGCTGCGCGTGGCCGTGGCCGGTTTCGTGATTCCCTACATGGCCGTCTATGCGCCGGCCCTGATGCTGCAGGGCGGCAGCGCACTGGATACGGCCTACATCGTCTTCAAGGCCCTGCTCGCCATCACGCTGTGGGCCGCCGGCATCACCGGCTTCCTGTTGTCGTCTCTCAACTGGTTCGAGCGGCTGTACATCATCGCATCGGCCATCCTGCTGGTGACGGCGATCCCGCTGACCGACGAAATCGGCTTTGCAGCCACGGGGTTGTTCCTGGTGTGGCACGTGGTGCGCAGCCGCCGTGCCCGCACGGTGGGGGCGGCGACCTGATGCTGGCCGCACTGGGAGTCTGCCTGACCCTGGCGGCGGCGCCCGGCGTGCCGCCGCGCTTCGTGCCGGTCCAGGCATTCACGCTGGCCTGGACCCACTCGATCGAGAAGATCCGCTGGGAAGAAGACTACACCGTCAGTGCTGACGCCGGCGGCCGGCCCATCCTGGTGCCCGGCCAGGCCCGCATCCTGGGCTCGGGAGCGGGCATGGAACCGCCCCCGGACGCCACGCTGCGCCCCGACGGCTGGTACGTCTACCAGCCCCATACCGGCCTGCTGCATGAACTGCGCCTGTCGCGTTCGCCCTATACCGCCGACTACGACTGGTGCGTCGGCGGGCGCTGCGAACCCATGGTGGGCATCATGCCCACCGATGGCGACGTGACCCTGCTGCGGCCCTGCCGCGCGCCTCAACCGCCGGTCAGGACCGCCCCCCGATAGCCCCGATCTCACGAAACGCTCTTTCCTGGGACTGGACTCACGAGGGCTTCTATCGATGAGAGCGATTATCCACCCGTGGATGCACGACCCGGGAAGCGTGCGCCTGTTCCGGCACAAGCGATGGGCATGAAATTTTCTCGCGGGACTTGTCTTCCCGAAGAAAAAACATGATAATCATTCTCATGTATATTTGTGTATGCAACGCGATCAGCGAACGCCAGGTCCAGGATGCCATCGCCCAGGGCGCGGCCGACCTGGGCGATCTCCAGGCCCAACTGGGCGTGGCGACTTGCTGCGGCCATTGCGCCGAGACCGCCACGGAATACCTGCCGGGCGGTCGCTACGCAGCCGACGTCGGCTCCGCCGCGGCCGGGCTGACCGGGCAGGTCGAGGTCACCGTCCTGTCCCGCGTTGCCACGCGCCGCGTCGCCTAGGCCCGCCCCGCCACCATCGTGCAGGTCCCGCTTCCCGCACCCCGGTTCCCGGGGCGCGCGGGTCGTGCTAGCCTTGTGATCCGGGCCCGTCCGATTCCGGACGAGCCATGCACCAGGGAGCACAGGTCATGAAAGGCGACAAAACCGTCATCCGCTATCTGAACCAGCAGCTGAAAAACGAGCTTTCGGCCATCAACCAGTATTTCCTGCATGCGCGCATGCTGCGCCACTGGGGCTTCGAGGCGCTGGGCGAGCACGAATACAAGGAATCCATCGGCGAGATGAAGCATGCCGATCTGCTGATCGAGCGCATCTTCATGCTGGACGGCCTGCCGAATCTGCAGGATCTGCACAAGCTGCTGGTGGGGGAAACCGTGCCCGAGATCCTGGCCTGCGACCTGAAGCTGGAAACCGCTGCCCAGGCCACGGTCAAGGAAGCCATGGCCTACTGCGAATCGGTGCAGGACTTCGCCTCGCGGGATCTGTTCCTGACCATCCTGAAAGACACCGAGGAACACATCGACTGGCTGGAAACGCAGATCGGCCTGGTCGAGCAGCTTGGTCTCCAGAACTACCTGCAATCTCAGATGTGACCCTGCGGCGCCTCGGCGCCGGCCCAGGCACCCGGCCGGGAGGCCGGGAATCAGAAGCCCGATTTCTTCGCCGGGCAGTCGGGGACGCGGCCCCAGGCATTGTTGGGTTCGCAGTATTTGTTGCGGGCCGCCCAGGCGCACGAGGGCCGCGAGAAGAAACCCAGCGATTCGCAGGCCTTGAGCTCCGCCTGGAAGGCGGCCTGCCACTGCCCGCCGCGGGCAGCGGCAGGCGCGGGCGAAGGCGGCGGCGGAGGTGTCGTGACGTCGATGGGCTGGACCACCTGGCTGCCGCCCAATCCCCCGAACTGGGCAATGCCCTGCAGGCCGTCTCCCAGCTGGTTGCGGGATGCCAGGGCGATGGCCTCGTCCATGGAAATGGTGGTGGTCGCCAGGGCGATCGGCCGGCCGTCGTCCAGCAGGGAATCCTGCTGGATCTTCCAATCGACGGGAGGCTGCAGTTCGGGCACCCCCTGGCGGCCATCCGGCAGCACCTGCGGAGCCGAGGCGACATAGGGCTTGCCGTTGGCATCGAGCATGCCGGCCTGCGCATCGAGCTCGGGGTGCGGCTTCGGCATCTGGATCTGTGCCGGCCCGTGGGCGATCAGCCAGTCGCCCAGCTGCAGTCCGCCCCAGGCGGATGCGCCTGCGGCCAGCAGCAGAAAAGCAAAAATCAGACGCCAGGACATGGGCGACGGGCCTCGTCGATCGGAGCGGGTGATCCCTGCATTGTATAGGAAGCCACCGCCGCGGCAGCCAGCACGCTATGCAAAGACCCGCCCGGCATGTTCGCGCATGGTGTGGAATTCGATGTCGGGGTAGCGCTCCTGGGCGACCCGCAGCTGGGCGGGCGAACTGGCCAGGAAAGCGGCCGCATCCACCACGTCGTAGGCGATGTTGGCCGCGTTGGCATCCATGAATTTCTTCAGGGCCTTGGGGTCGGGGCAGGTGATCCAGCGCGCCAGGCTGTAGCGCGACGGCATCAGGCGAGCCTCGACGCCGTACTCGGTCTTCAGGCGGTGGGCCACCACTTCGAACTGAAGCTGGCCCACGGCCCCCAGCAGCAGCGCGCCACCGGCGGCTTCGGGGCGGAACACCTGGATGGCGCCTTCCTCGCCGAGCTGCGTCAGGCCGGTGCGCAGCTGCTTGGTGCGCAGGGGGTCCTTGACCTCGACCGCCTGGAACAATTCCGGCGCGAAGAACGGCAGGCCCGTGAAAGTCAGCGATTCGCCCTCGGTCAGCACGTCGCCCAGTTGCAGGATGCCGTGATTGGGAATGCCGATGATGTCGCCGGCATAGGCCTCATCGATGATCTCGCGCCGCTGCGACAGGAAGGACACCACGTTGTTGGGCCGGATTTCCTTGCCGTTGCGGGCGACCTTCAGGCGCATGCCGCGTTCGAACCGGCCGGAACTGACGCGCACGAAGGCCACGCGGTCGCGGTGCGCCGGATCCATGTTCGCCTGCACCTTGAACACCACACCGGTGAACTTGGGTTCGGACGGCAGCACGCTGCGCTCCAGCGCGGCGCGCGGGCCGGGCGGGGGAGCCAGCTCCACCAGGGCGTCCAGGACCTCGCGCACACCGAAATTGTTGATCGCCGAACCGAAGAACACCGGCGTCTGGCGGCCTGCCAGGAAGGCGTCGTGATCGAAGGCCGGGACCGCGCCGGTGATCAGCTCGATCTCCTCGCTGGCCTTGGCGTGGGCGTCGCCGAACCGCGCCGACAGTTCGGGATTGTTCAGCCCGTCGATGGTCTCGTCGTCGTCCCGATGGCGCTCCGAGCCGGGGCGGAAGACCCGCATCCGGTCGTGGCGCAGGTCGAAGACCCCGCCGAAATGGCGGCCCATGCCCACCGGCCAGGAAAACGGAATCGCATCCATGCCCAGGTGGCCCTCGATCTCGGAAAGCAGGTCCAGGGGCTCGCGCACCTCGCGGTCGAGCTTGTTGATGAACGTGATGATGGGCGTATTGCGGGCGCGGCACACCTGCAGCAGGCGGATGGTCTGGGGCTCGACACCGTTGCCGGCGTCGATCACCATCAGCGCGGCGTCCACGGCGGTCAGCACCCGGTAGGTATCCTCGGAAAAATCCTGGTGGCCCGGAGTGTCCAGCAGATTGATGACGCAGTCGCGGTATTCCATCTGCATCACCGAGGACGCCACCGAAATGCCGCGCTGCTTTTCGATTTCCATCCAGTCGGACGCCGCATGGCGGCTGGCCTTGCGCGCCTTGACGCTACCGGCGATCTGGATGGCGCCCGCGAACAGCAGCAGCTTTTCGGTCAGGGTCGTCTTCCCGGCGTCGGGGTGGGAAATGATGGCAAAAGTGCGTCGGCGGGCGACTTCGTCGGTCAGGCTCATGGAAAGGTCGTGGAGCTTCAGGGCGTGAGGCTTCAGTGCTTGTGACTGAAGGAGGCCAGGACGGTGCCGGCCAGGATGAACATCGAACCGAAGCCTCGGTTCAGCCAGCGGATATGGCCCGGCTTGCGCAGCATCCGCAGGATCCGCGAAGCCAGCGAAGTATAGCAACTCATGGCGACCAGGTCGGTGAAGCACAGCGTGGCGCCGATCAGGAAATACTGCAGCGGCAGCGGCCGGCCCAGGTCCAGGAACTGCGGCACCACGGCCAGCAGGAACATGGTGCCCTTGGGGTTGGTGACGTTCACCAGGTAGCCGCGCAGCAGCTGGTCGCGGATCGGATGGGCGCTTTTCGGCGGCTGCGCCTCGACCGCCACCGGCGCCGCGTCGGTGCGGAACTGCCGCACCCCCAGGTACACCAGGTAGACGGCGCCGATCCACTTGACGATCGTGAAGGCCACTTCGGACGTGGCCAGCAGCGCGCCCACGCCCAGGGCCACGATGATCAGCTGGCAGATAATGCCGGCCTGGAGCCCGAAGATGGTCCAGGCGCCATGGCGGAAACCGTATTTCAGGCCCGAGGCCATCGAACAGATGGCGCCGGGCCCGGGCGAGAACGAGATCGCCCAGGCCGCAGCGAAGAAAGCCAGCCAGGTGGACAGTGCCATCCTCGGTCTCCAGTGCGCCGGCCCGGCGGATCAGTCGGCCTTGCGCAGCAGCGCGGGCCGCCCGGACGAAGCGGGGCGTGCGTCCCGGCGCGCGGCGGGGGCCGCACCGCCCTCGCGGGCCGGGCGCGCACCCGGGGTGCGGCCGCCGCCGCTGCGGCGGGCATCCTGACCGGGATGGCGATCGGACGGGCCGGCTGGCCGGCGGCCGTCACGGCCGGATGATTCGCGCCGGCCGCCGTCATTGCGCCGGTTGCCGTCGCCGCGGCCGGCAAAGCCGCTCTGCAGGCGGGCGAGCGCCCGCTTTTCCCGGGCATCCGGTGCCGAATCGGCAGTCACCATGGCGGAGGGATTCCATCCTTCCACCGCGATCGGTTCGATGGTCTGCTTGATCAGGCGTTCGATGGCGCGCAGCAGCTTGATCTCGGACGCATCCACCAGGGACAGGGCGGAACCGGTGCTGCCGGCACGGCCCGTGCGGCCGATGCGGTGCACGTAGTCTTCGGGCACGTTCGGCAGCTCGAAATTGACCACTTGCGGCAGCTGGTCGATGTCCAGGCCGCGGGCGGCGATGTCGGTGGCCACCAGCACGGCCACCTTGCCATCCTTGAAACCCGCCAGCGCCTTGGTGCGCGCCGCCTGGCTCTTGTTGCCGTGGATGGCAGCGGCGGACAGGCCGTCCTTCGACAGTTTTTCGGCCAGGCGGTTGGCGCCGTGCTTGGTGCGCGTGAACACCAGCACCTGGTGCCAGCCGCTCTCGCGGATGATGTGGCTGAGCAGGTCGCGCTTGTGCGCCTGGTCGGTCATCACCACGCGCTGGCTGACCAGCTCGGACGCGGTATTGCGCCGGGCGACGGAGACTTCGACCGGATTGCTCAGGATGCCCTGCGCCAGGCCGCGGATCTCGTCGGAGAATGTGGCGGAAAACAGCAGGTTCTGGCGCTTGGCCGGCAGCAGCTTCAGCACCCGGCGGATGTCGTGGATGAAGCCCATGTCCAGCATGCGGTCGGCTTCGTCCAGCACCAGGATCTCGACGCCCGAAAGATCCAGCGTCTTTTGCTGCGCGTGATCCAGCAGGCGGCCGGGCGTGGCCACCAGGATGTCCAGGGGCTTTTTCAGGGCCGCGATCTGGGGATTGATGTTGACCCCGCCGAACATCACCATGGAGCGCACGGAGGTGTATTTGCCGTAGAGGCGCACGGATTCCTCGACCTGGGCGGTGAGTTCGCGCGTCGGGGTCAGGACCAGCACGCGCGGGCGACCCGGACGGCGGTCCGTGGCGGGGTGGCCCAGCAGGTAATGCAGGATCGGCAGGGTGAAACCGGCGGTCTTTCCCGTTCCGGTCTGGGCGGCGGCCAGCAGGTCGCCGCCTTCCAGAACGCGGGGGATGGCCTGGGCCTGGATCGGGGTGGGATGGTCATAGCCGGCGTCGCCGACGGCGCGCAGCAAAGGTTCCGCCAAGCCGAGCGAGGCAAAGGTAATCGAAGTATCCAAGAAAATTGACTCCAGCGACCGCCTATCGCTCGAGCCGAGTGATACCAATCGAGGCCGACGTATGAAGAATGTCAGGAGAGGTGCCGCCGGAGCGCCTGGCGCCGGGGCTGAAAAGAAGCCGCACGGCGACTGGTTGGCCGTGCGAAGCATTGCATTATAGCGTGACTGCAACGCCGCGCGGCAGTCGGCCCTGACTGACCGGTCGCCCTTTAAAATACGCCATTCGCTCCCTGCCGGGGGCGCCACACGAGAGGCCCGGATGTTCCGACGTTACCTGAACCTGGCTGCGCTGGCAGCCCTGACGCTGCTGCTCTCGGGCTGCGGCTACAACGAAATCCAGCGCCAGGACGAGCAAGTCAAGGCGGCCTGGTCCCAGGTCCTGAACCAGTACGAACGCCGCGCCGACCTGGTGCCCAAGCTGGTGTCCTCGGTCAACGCCTACATGGTGAACGAGCGCACCGTGCTGCAGCAGGTCACGGACGCGCGTGCCCGGGTCGGGCAGATCCGCGTCAGTGCCGACGACCTGGACGATCCGGCCCTGATGGCCCGCTTCGAGCAGGCGCAGGGCGCCCTGTCCTCCAGCCTGTCGCGCCTGCTGGCGGTGTCGGAGAACTACCCTCAGCTCAAGAGCGACGGCCTGTTTCGCGACCTGATGACCCAGCTCGAGGGCACGGAAAACCGCATCGCGGTGGCGCGCGAGCGCTATGTCGGCGCGGTGCAGTCCTACAACCTCACGATCCGCCAGTTTCCCACCCTGATCACAGCGCGCGTGTTCGGCTATCAGCCCAAGGCCCAGTACGGCCTGGACAAGGCCGACACCGTCATGCAGGACCCCGAGGTGAAGTTCGACCTGCCTCAGGGGCAGGGCAAATGAATTTTCGCCGCATGCTGGCGCAAGCCGTGCTGGCGCTGGGGATGCTGGCGGGCGCGGTCCCGGCGCCTGCGGCGGCCGCCGCACCCGCTCCGGCATCCGCCGCCGCACCGGATACGGCCGGCCAGGTCGCGGTGCCGGCCTGGACCGGGCCGGTCATGGACGAGGCCGGCGCCCTGACGGCCGATCAGGTCCGCACGCTCACCGCCCAGGTCCAGGCGCTGGAACGGCAGCACGGCTCGCAGCTGTTCGTGCTGCTGGTGCCCACCACCGGCAACGAGTCCATCGAACAGTACGCACGCCGGGTCTTCGACCAGTGGGCCGTGGGGCGCAAGAACATCGACGACGGCGTGCTGCTGCTGGTGGCCGTGCAGGACCGCCGCCTGCGCATCGAGGTCGGCTACGGGCTCGAAGGCGCCGTCACCGACGTGGACGCCGGGCGGATCATCCGCGAGCGGATCACGCCACGCTTCGCAGCGGGCGACCTCTTCGGCGGGGTGGAAGCCGGGGTCTCGGCCCTGACGGGCCTGATCCAGGGCGAACCCCTGCCGCCTCCGGAGTCCACCGACGATGACGAAGGGCTCGACGAACGCGTGATGTTCCTGCCCCTGACGTTCTTCGCCCTGATCATGACGCCGCCCATCGGGGCCCTGTTGCTGGGCGGCTTCGTGTTCGTGCTGACCGAAAGCCTGCTCTGGACCGCCGTCGCGGCACTGGCGGGACTGGCGCTCGGCATCCTGGGCCGAATCCTGCACATCCCCGACAAGCTCGCCCGCGGGCGCGGCGGCCGGGGCGGCGGCCGTGGGGGCGGAGGCGGTTTCGGTGGCGGCTTCGGCGGAGGCGGCGGGTTCGGCGGTGGCGGATTCGGCGGTGGATCCTCGGGTGGCGGAGGCGGCGGCCGGGGCGGCGGCGGGGGCGCATCCGGCAGCTGGTAGCAGGCCGGGCTGCCGGCCATTCATGTCAGGCGCCCGCCCGATCGAAGCGGACGCCGGGACCCCGGCTACAACGCGGCGAACAGCGCCTGTGCCATGGCGCCGACCAGCGCCTCGCGCCGGGCATCGGGCGCGGGCTCCTCGCCGATCATGGACCATTCGGGATGGCCGCGCGCCTCGTCCAGCATGCGCTGCACGTCGGGCGGCAGACGGCGCAACGGCTCGGGCGGCGTGCCGGGTTCCTGACCGGTCCCGGGTACCGCGTCCTCGTCCTCCGGCGAAGGGGCCGCCGCCGGTTCGGCGGGATCCGGCTCGGGCGGCGCCACCTGCGCCAGCAGGTCGCCGTCGATGGGCCGCATGGCCGCGTGCCCCCGGCATTCCAGCGCCCGCACCAGGGCCAGCTGGCGTAACCCCAGCAAGTGCAGCACAGGGTCGTCCACGGTCATTTCCGTATTGCCCGCCAGCCGGCCCACCAGGCGCTTGCCCCACTGGCTGGCCCCCTGCCAGGCGCCGCCGATGGCAGCCCCCAGCAACGCAGCGGCCCCCAGGCTCAGCCCCCCGGTCAGCACATCGATGGTGGCCCCCGCCATGGCACCGGTGGCCATGCCCTTGCCGACCTGGATGCCGAAAGTCCGCAAGGTCTGGGGATTGAACAGGTCCATGCCCCAGCGCTCGCCTTCCAGCGGCAGGGGGTGATGGGGAAAGGTCGCCTTGCTGAAGCGGTAGCGCTTCAGCAGCGCGTGCACGCAGTCCTGTTCGCGGTCGCGGGTGCGCTTGCGCAGCCCCAGGGTGATCGAGGCCATGTCCGTCGGATCCTGGGAACAGGGCAACCGCAGCGCGGCGGCATCCACCAGCAGTTCGGCGATCAGGCGCGTGGCGTCCTGCAGCCGGCGCAGGCGCTGCTGGCCCAGGTCGACGCGCAGGGTCTGCAGGGCGGCCGCATGCTGGTCCAGCATCAGTGCCAGGCGTTCCAGCAGCTGGCCTTCGCCATCCAGGGCGGGCGCCACGGTATCGAAATCCACCGTGGCATGCAGCCCCAGCCGGGCCAGCGCGTCGCGCCAGGCGGTCGTGTCCGCGTGCGCCGTGCGGGTGAAGTTCAGCACCGGCAGGATGGGACGGCCGCAAGCGGCCAGCAGCATCAGTTCGTCGCGATGCTTGGGCAGGACGGGATCGCGGGTATCGATGACGTACAGCGCGGCGTCGGTTTCCAGCACCGTGGCCAGCACCCGGCATTCCTGCTCGAAGCGGCCGGCGGCCTCGGGGCTGTCGAGCAGCTTGCGGATGCGGTCCGGCCCATCGTGCCTTTCCTGAGGCGGAGACAGCTGGTCCAGGTAGTCCAGGACGCCCATGGCGTCTTCCAGGCCCGGCGTGTCGCGCAGCACCAGAATGGCCTGGCCGGTCTCGGTCAGCAACTGGGCGCTCTCGACGTGGCGGGTGGTGCCGGGCCGGTCCGCGACCTCGCCGAAGGATTCGTCGCGCAGCAGCGTGCGCAACAGCGAGGTCTTGCCGGTATTGGTGTGGCCGACGACCGCCAGGTCGATGGGTTTCGGGGCGTCAGTCATGGGGGACACTTCCGATGTGTTCGAGCCAGCCGTCCAGGCTGGAAATCCGGGGAACGGCCTGGTGCGACAGGGCGTCCTGCCAGGCCTGCAGGCGTTCGGGCGTGCCGCCCAGGCACAGGGCGCGCAGATCGGGGCAGGAACGGCGCAATTCGTCCAGCCAGGCGGCGGCGCCGCGGTCGGGCGTCAGGCGCGCGTCGCAGACGAAAAGCAGGTGCGCAGGCGGCGTGCGCAGGAGCGCGCGGATGCGGGCGCGGTCTTCCCGGCTGTCGCAGCGGCCGAAATCCACCACGTCGTCCGGCAGCTGGGCCGGCGGCCAGTCCAGGCCGTGCCCCAGCTCGTAGGCCAGCACCGCGGCCCGTCCGCCGGCAGCCGCCACCGGGGCGGCGGGACCGATTGCGCCGTCGATCGCCGGCGCGGGGCGGTCGATGCCCAGGTTGGCGTGCGTGGGCAGCAGCCGCTCGCGCAAATCCAGCCAGCCCGGCAGGCCGGGGTCCACGGTCAGTCTGGCCAGGCGCCGGCGCAGGTGCAGGATGCAGGCGGCCAATGCCAGCAGCCGCGGCAGCAGGCCCCAGACGAGCACGCATCCGATCAGCCACAGGGACCATTCGGCCTGGACACCGGCGGCCAGCGGCTGCGGGCCCAGGCTGGCGGCGATCAGGGCATCGCTGGGCGCCTCGAAGCCCAGCAGGCCGGGCACGCTGCCCAGTATCCGGGTCATGCCGACGAACACATCCGGCGACAGCAGGGTGGTTTCCCAATGGAACGTATAGTGGCGCGCGCTCAACAGCAGGAGCAGCGTGGCCAGGGCCCCCAGGAAAGCCGCCGTCCAGGCTCCGTGGCTGATCAGGCCGATCGCGGTCTTCCAGGCCCGCGCACGGCCGAGCAGGGACAGGAATGCCTGGGCCGCGAGGGCGGCATCCGGCCCCCGGACCAGGCGCCGGGTCAGCCAGAGCCACAGGCGCGACAGGGCGGTCGAATCGGGCAATCCCGGCAGCCAGCCGGCCAGCCAGATCAGGAAGGTGAGCGCATGCAGCCCCAGCAGTCCCAGCAGCGCCAATGCCAGGTTGACCTGGCTCTGGCCCAGGACGGCGGCGGCCGTGCCGATGCCCGCCAGGCAGGCGCACAGCCAGAGCACCGCCAGCGCCCAGCGGGCGCCGACGGACCATTGGACCAGGCGGTCGTGCAGCTCGCCGTGTTCGGCCAGCCAGGCTGCCCGCGCCAGGATGCGGACCCCCAGGTCGGCGGGCGCGCGCAGGGCGGCCTGGCAGGCGGCGCGGTCTTCCAGTGGCCCCCAGTGCGCCTCTCGCAGACGCACGGCCTCGGCCTGCCAATACTGGAGCAGCGGGCCGGCGGGGTGGGGAGCGGCGGTGGGCGGGCGGTTCCGCATGGGGAAACGGGCGGATGAAAACAAGATGATACCGAGTTTTACCGGAACCGGGCGCACGACCCTAGGCGCCCGCGGGTCCGCGCACCTTGCGCACGCCGGCAGGCGGCACGCCCATGGCTTCGCGGTACTTGGCCACGGTCCGCCGCGCGATCACGACGTTCCGGTCGGCCAGCATCTGTGCCAGCCGCATGTCGGACAGGGGCTTGCCGGCCGGCTCCGACGCCAGCAGCTCGCGCATCAGCGCCTGCACCGCCAGCGCCGAGGTATCCTCGCCGGAGCGGGTCTGCACCACCGTGCCGAAGAAGAATTTCAGCTCGTGCACGCCCCAGGGCGTCTGCGCATACTTGAGGCGCGTGGCGCGCGAAATCGTGGATTCGTGAAGATCCAGCGCCTGCGCGACTTCCCGCAGGGTAAGCGGCCGCAGCGCCGCGACGCCCGATTCCAGGAACGCCTGCTGGTGCTTCGCGATGTATTCGGCCACGCGCAGGATCGTCTGCCGGCGCTGGTCCAGGTTGTGGATCAGGCTGCGCGCCTGGCGCATCCGGTCCCTCAGGTCGGGAGACAGATCCTGGTCCGCCAGGCTGTCCGCCAGTTCAGGATTCAGGCGCACGCGCGGCTCGATGGCAGGATTGAGGCTGACCCGCCAGCCGTCCGCCGCCCGATGGAACAGCACGTCGGGCACGATGTAATGAACGGGATCGGCCTGCCAGGCGCCCGCTGGCCGGGGATCCAGGCGCCGCAGGACCCTGTGGGCGGCGTCCAGCATCGCGCGGTCGCAGCCCAGCGCCTCGCACAGGCGCCCCCATCGTCCGGCACCCAGGTCTTCCAGATGGCCGGTCAGGCGGTGGGCACAGGCCAGCACGTCCGCAGGCCATTCGCCGGCGCGCGCCCGCAACTGCAGCCGCAGGCATTCGGGCAGATCGCGCGCGCCCACCCCCGCGGGATCGAAGGACTGCAGCAGGCGCAACGCCGTGGTCCATTCCTCGTCCTCGACGTCCAGTTCCGGCGGCAGGTCCGCGGACAGCGCGGCCGGATCGAATTCCAGATAGCCACGCTCGTCGAGTTCGCCCATCAGCCGAATCACCAGGAAGCAGTCGCGCTCCGTGGCACGGGTCGCATGCAATTGCTGCAGCAGGTGATCGATCAGGCTGGCAGGCTGGCCCGGTTCGGGCAGGTCGTCGGGCAAGGCGGCGCGCGCGGACTGCGACCACAGGCGGTCCAGCCGCTCGGCCTGGGCCGCCGATTCCGGTTCCGGATCGACAGTCTCGAGCAGCGGATTGTCGGCCAGTGCCTGGGCGATTTCCTGCTCCAGCTCTTGGGACGAGCATTGCAGCAGGGCCAGCGCCTGGCGCAACTGTGGCGTCAGCGTCAGGTGCTGATGCTGGCCCAGTTCCAGGGACGGTTGCGCGCGCATGTTCTATCTAAGGCATGTTCAATCTAAAATACGGCCATGAAACCGGAACGAAACGAATCCTCCAGCCGTCGGGATCATGCCCTGCTGCGCAAGATCCTGCTCAAGCTCACGGCCACGTCCAAGATTCTTGCGTCCGCCCTCGTCGTGGTGGTCGTCCTGCTCTGGTATGACGCGCTGAACCGCCTGCTGGCTTTCGGCAACGGCATCGATTATGCCGGAAACCGCATCGTGGGGGCGGAAGCCACCGCCCTGCTGCAGCGCTACAACCCATACTTCTGGGGCGCGCTGGTCACGCTCGGCTCCCTGCTGCTGGCCTACCTGACCTGGCTGGCGGTGCGCGCGATCCTGGCACGAGCCCGCCTGCGTCCCGTGGATCCCGCCTCGTTCCAGCAACTGGCCGACCAGCTGTCCGGCGCCGCGCTCGATGTCCTGCTGTGGGCCTGGCAGACCCGTGACGAACCTCTGCGCGTGGGCGACCTGCTGCTCACCCGGGACGAGCTCTCCGCCGGCCGCGCCAGCCGCCTGCACCGGGCGGCCGAACAGCTCGCCATCCTGGAAAACGCCCGCCAGCGGCAGTAGGCCGACGAGCGCAGGCCGGGACGGCGGCACCGCCGTCCGCCCGGCTTGCCGTTGCGCAGGCGCCGCACTCCGGGGCGCCTGCGCGGTTCCGGCGCCCAGCCACCCAGGGGACGGCGCATGCGGCGCTTGCCAAGCGGCCGGAATTATGTTTGACTTCCATACATGAACGTCACGCGCACTTCTTTTCACGATGCCCAGCAGCGCCCCGCTGCGGGTTGCGCGCGTCCGTTGCCTCTCCTCTCCCTGTCGGGCCTACTGCTGCTAGCGATCGGTTGCCGGGCCTAGCGCCGCGTGGCAGTTCGGCAGCCTGTTTCGCCACACCCTCGCATTCCCGCGTCCGCGATCCGGGCGCACACGCCCTGACAGGTAATGACATGATCAAGAACCCCGCCGACAAATACATCCCGTTCGCCCCGTTTGCACGCGACTTCGCCGAACGCACCTGGCCCAGCCGCCGCATCGCCACCCCCCCGATCTGGATGAGCACCGACCTGCGCGACGGCAACCAGGCGCTGATCGAACCCATGAGCGTCGAGCGCAAGCTGCGCTTCTTCGAGCAACTGATCAAGATCGGCTTCAAGGAAATCGAGGTTGGTTTCCCGTCCGCATCCCAGACCGATTTCGATTTCGTGCGCAAGCTGGTCGACGAAAACCGCATCCCCGATGACGTCACCATCATCGCCCTGACCCAGGCCCGTGAAGACCTGATCCAGCGCACCGTCGAGGCATGCGCAGGCGCAAGGCACGCCATCGTCCACATGTACAACGCGTGCGCGCCGGCCTTCCGCAAGATCGTCTTCCGCATGAGCCGCGACGAGGTCCGCGCCATCGCCGTCGAAGGCACCAGGATGGTCAAGGCCGAAGTCGCCAAGCACCCCGAAACCCACTGGCGCTACGAATATTCGCCGGAAGTCTTCAGCACGACCGAGCCCGATTTCGCGCTGGAAGTCTGCAACGCCGTGGTCGACACCTGGCAGCCGACCGTCCAGGACAAGATCATCCTGAACCTGCCGGCCACGATCGAGGCCACCACGCCGAACCTGTACGCCGACCAGATCGAATGGATGCACACCCATCTGGCCCAGCGCGACAAGATCGTCCTCAGCGTTCACCCCCACAACGACCGGGGCACGGCCGTGGCCGCCGCCGAATTCGCCGTCATGGCCGGGGCCGACCGCATCGAAGGGTGCCTGTTCGGCAACGGCGAGCGCACCGGCAATGTGGACCTGGTCACCCTGGCGCTGAACCTGTACACCCAGGGCATCCACCCGGGCCTGGATTTCTCCGACATCGACGAAGTCCGCCGCTGCGTGGAATACTGCAACCAGTTGCCCGTGCACCCGCGCCACCCCTACGCCGGCGACCTGGTCTTCACGGCTTTTTCCGGCTCGCACCAGGATGCCATCAAGAAGGGCTTCGCGGTGCAGCAGGCCGACGCGCCGTGGGAAGTACCGTACCTGCCCATCGACCCGGCCGACCTGGGCCGCAGCTACGACGCCGTCATCCGCGTCAACAGCCAGTCCGGCAAGGGCGGCGTGTCCTTCCTGCTCGAACAGGAACACGGCCTGATCCTGCCGCGCCGCCTGCAGATCGAATTCAGCCGCGCCATCCAGCGCGTCACCGACGAGACGGGCCGCGAAGTCACGCCCAAGGACGTGTTCGAGATCTTCTCCAGCGAATACCTGGACCGCGAAGCGCCGATGAAGCTGATCCGGCACCGCATCACCGGCAGCCCCAAGACCACCGGCCAGAAGCAGTTCATGATCGAGGTCGAGTTGGAAATCGACGGCCAGGTCCGCCATCTTTCGGGCCAGGGCGACGGCGCGATCTCGGCCTTTGTGGACGCGCTGGGTATCGAGGCCCGCGTGATGGACTACCAGGAACACGCCATCGGCACCGGCACCGATACCCGTGCGGCGTCCTACATCGAGATGCGCATCCAGGACGCCCCCAGCGGTTACGGCGTCGGCATCCACGAGGACATCGTGACCTCGTCCTTCCTGGCGATCCTGAGCGCCGTCAACCGCCACGCGGCAGCTGGCGGGGACATCCGGCCGCACGCATCGGTCGCGGCCTAGGAAACACAGGGGCGGCCCTGCGAAAAGGGCCGCCCGCCATCAGGAACCACAGCGCCCATCGGGCAGGCGCCGTCCCCGCATCCCGGGGTTCATCCGGCACCACAAGCGCCCGTCTCGTTCAGCCCCGTCCCACAGGACGGGGTTTTTGCTTGCGCAGGAGATGGCGCCGGCCGATCAGTACACGATGGCCAGACCCGGCAGGTCGACCGTCACGCGCGGCTTTTCCAGCGCCTGGACGGCATGGCCGGCGAATTCGTTCGCCAGGTCGGGTTGCGCGGACAGGCGGCTGTAGCCCAGGGCATCGGCCACCCCCAGGATCTTGTCCAGCAGCAGCACCTTGCCGCTGACCCGCAAGGGCTCGCATCCCAGGGATTCCCAGGTCTGTTCGAACCATTCGCGGGCGGCGCGTGCGCGATCCGGGTCTACCGGGGCATCGACAGGCAGTTCCAGCGAGAGGTGGGCATCGAAAATCACGATTACATGACCCTGCATGGGTGCTTCTCCGTGCGAAATGCGTGAATTTACCAGGACGGCGCGGGTTCCCAGGTGACGTCTTCGCCCTTTTCGCGGGCCAGCCGCAGCATGGTCAAGAGCGGCCATGCCCGGCGTCGCATGCCGACCGGCTGGGCGATGGGGTGCTCGACCGTGTCGTCGTGATCGCCGGAGGCGTCGTCGTGGCCGGGATCGGCGGCCACCAGCGCTTCGATGCCCGCGATGGCCGTGTCCAGCTGCGCCCGGGTGATGACGCCGCGTTCCGGCAGGCCGGGCGTGTCGAAGGTCTTGCCGGCGGCCACCAGGATGGGCCGGGCATGCTGGGCGAACATCAGGACTTCCGCCGCAGATTTCGATTGGAACAAAACGAGCATGGTGGATTTCCTGCAATGGACACATCCATACACTACCCGAACTTCAACCCCCTGCCAAGCAGCACAATGGGCGCTCCGACAGCAGGTTCCCCATGCCCGAAACCCTTGTCCGACGCCGCTTTCCGCCCTGGCTCGCCGGCCTGCCGCTGGCGCTCGCCTGCGGGCCGGCGCCCACCCCCGCGCACGCCACCCTGAGCTGTCCCGCGCCGCAGATGCGGGTGCCCTGCGGCGCGGCGTCCGCGCACGGGCCGGCGGCCGAGCCCGCCCCCGATCCGGGCATCGCCAATCCCGTGCACCTGGCCACCGGCGAGAAATTCCTGCGGGAAGCCGACCTGCCCGAACCGCTTCGGGCGGAACACCCGTCCTTCGTCCGCCTGTACCGCTCCGGCTCCGGGGCGGACGGCCCCCTGGGCCCCGGCTGGACCAGCGAATACGACATCCGGTTGCGGGCGCACCCCGGCGGCTGGCGGCTCGAACTGCCCGACGGCCGCAACGTGCGCTTCAGCGCCCGGGGCCAGGGCGCCTCGCACGCCGATGGCCGCATCCTGTCGCCGGAACCGCCTGCCGCAACCTGGCAGGGCCCCGGCGGCAGGCGGCTGGACTTCGACGCGCAGGGCCGGCTGCAAACGATCGGCACACCCGGCCGGCCCGACATCGTCGTCGAACGCCACACCGGCGGCCCCCTGGACGGCCTGATGCGGACGATCCGGCGCGGCGACCACGCGCTGCGGCTCGGCTACGATGCATCGGGGCCGAACCCCCGCCTGCACACGCTGGACACCCCCCTGGGCGTCTTCCGCTACGAGCATGCCCGTACCGAAGAAGCCGCGGCGCCTGCGCCGGCATCGTCCACTGACACTGTTTCCCCCGGGCATGCACCCGGTCCGGCCCCGATCCTGCTGCGCGCCGTGCAGCGCCCGGACGGCATGCGCCGCCGCTATCACTACGAGCCCGAACGGCAGGCCGGGCACCCCGCCGCCCTGACCGGTGTCACACTCGAAGCGGCCGATGGCCGGCGCTCGCGCGTGCGCAGCTGGATCTACGACACGCGCGGCCGCGTCATCCAGGCGATTCCGGGCCCTCCCGGTACAACGACCGGGCGCCTGCAACTGCACTATCCGCCCGGCCGGCCGGACAGTGGCCCGACCCGGGTGGCATCGGCCCACGGCTGGGCGGAAGTGCGCCATGCCCTGCAAGGCGGCAGGCTCGTGCCACGCTCGATGCGCACGTCTGCCTGCGCGGCCTGCCCGGAAACCGTCCTGGGCATCGACCACGACGCCCGGGGCCGGCTGGCCGCCATCGGCGGGCTGCGCATCCGGCACACGCCGGACGACCGGATCCGGGCACTGGCCGAGGCGCACGGCGGCTGGCCCGGACTGCGCCTGGACTATGCCCCCGAAGGCCGGCTGGTGCGTTGGTCCAGCCGGCTGACGGGCACGACCCGGCTTGCCTATGATCCGCAGGGCCGGCTGTCCGGCCAGGAACGGGCCGGCGGCAGGCGCACGGACATCCGCCGCGATGCCATCGGCCGCCCCGTGCGGCTGCTGCATGCGGCGCCCGGACTGCCGACGCTGGAGGTCGGCCTGCGCTGGCGGGGCGACCGGCCGATCCGCCTGTCGCACCCCGAGGAAACCGAATACCTGCAGCACGATACGCACGGCCGGGTGACGGCGCGCGCCGTCCATCGACCCCGTCCCGGCGGAGATGTGGCCTACCGGGAACGCTTCGCCTACGACGAGCGGGGGCGCCTGGCGCGCCACGACCTGCCCGAAGGCGGGGCGCTGCGCTATGCCTGGTCCGAAACGGGCCGCCTGCACCGCCTGGACTGGGAAGCCGCCGACGGCACGCTCCATACCGTCATCGAATCCATCCCGGGCCTCGCCGGCTACCGCTACGGCAACGGGCTGTGGCTGCGCACGGCCGCCGGGCCGGGCGGGCAGGCCGAAACTCTGGTCGTGTCCGACGGGCCGCGCATCATGTGGGGCGAGCGAAGGCGCCACGACGCACGCGGCCGGGTCGTGCGCCTGAGCACGTTCCTGGCGCCCGGTCCGGCAGAAACGCCCGGCGCGATGCCCGCGGCCGCCGGAAGCTCGCCGCCCCCGGCGGCCGCGGCTTCGCCGCCCGCCAGCCACTGGCACCACCTGCTCCTGGCCTACGACGACCGGGACCGGCTGGCCGGCATCCAGGACGCGGCCACCCGGACCTGGCTGGCCTGGGGCGAGGACGGCCGCCTGGCGGCCCGACTCGACCGGCACACCTTTGCACCGGATGCCACGCGCAGGGGCGGCACGCCGGCTGCGCCGCACGACGCGCCCCGGCCCGCGCCAGCACCGTCCCTGCCCGGAGACCAGCCCTTCACGCCACCGATCACCCGCGATGCCGGCGGGCTGCCCCTGGCGGTCGGCGGCCGCGGCGTGCGCTACCAGGCCCAGGGCAGGCCTGCCGAAGTGCGGGAAGCCGGCCGGGTCCTGGCCCGCTACGCCCACAATGCCCGGGGCCAGCGGATCCGCGCCATCCTGGATGGCCAGGAAACCGAACGCTACTACCTGGACAACCGCCTGGCGGCCATCTGGCGGCGGCCGGCCCCGCATCCGGGGCACCCACAGGCCTTCGGCATCACCCAGCGCTACCTGTACGCCGGCGAAGTCCCCGTCGGCCTGCTGCACACGGAAGCCGATGGCCGCACCCGCCTGTATTACCTGCACGCCGACCTGCTGGGCGCTCCCGTCCTGGCCACCGACGCGGACCGCGCCGTGCGTTGGGCGGCCCGCTACGATGCGCTGGGCCGCGCGACCCGCCTGCGCGGCGACCTGGACCTGCCCCTGCGGCGGCCGGGCCAGGACGAAGACCCGGCGACAGGCTGGCACGACAATGTCTTTCGCACCTTCCTGCCGGAACGCGGCCATTACCTGGAACCCGACCCCCTGGGGCCGCTGCCCGGCCAGCAGGCCCTGGGATACGCCGCCCAGCAGCCCCTGCGCCACGCCGACCCCCTGGGCCTGATCCTGCTGGCCTTCGACGGCACGCGCTACGGGCCGCGCAACCAGGGCAACGTCTGGAAGCTCGCGCAATCCTACGAAGACGGCCCGGCCTACTATCACGCCGGACCGGGCAACGCCTACTACACCGACTGGGACGCCATCACCGCCGCCGGCAGCCGCCAGATCCTGCAGAATCAGTGGCAGTCCCTGCTGAACGCCCTGGACCGGGCCCAGGGCGCCGCCGCGCCGGTGCCCATCGACATCCTGGGCTATTCGCGCGGGGCGGCCCTGGCTCGCGACTTCGCCAACCGCATCGCACGGCACACCCGCGACGGCTGGTTCTCCTACGACGACCCGTTGCGGGGCAGCATCGGCCTGTGCGTCGACCTGCGCTTCCTGGGCCTGTTCGATACCGTGGCGCAATTCGGGCTGCTGGGCGCCGCCAATGCCGGTTTCGATCTGGGCATCGCCGGCGCCTGGCATTGGGTGGCCCACGC
The DNA here is from genome assembly GCF_039523555.1 of Castellaniella daejeonensis. Lineage (NCBI taxonomy): Bacteria > Pseudomonadati > Pseudomonadota > Betaproteobacteria > Burkholderiales > Alcaligenaceae > Castellaniella > Castellaniella daejeonensis. The sequence continues at coordinate 96,706 of NZ_BAAAFN010000015.1, read as the reverse complement.
AGTGGCGCTGCACGAACTGCGGGCACTGTTTCCCCTGGTCTCGGCGGCCGGCGACACCGGCAACACGGTCGAGGCGCCCTTCATTGGCGCCCACGCCGACATCGGCGGCGGCCTGCTGCTGGATGAGCGGATGCAGCCCATTCCCGACGGCGACCTGTCGGACGTCGCCCTGAACTGGATGCGCTGGCAGGCCCTGGCCGCCCTGGTGCCCCTGGCAGAGCTGGCGCCGGCAGACCGGACGGTGTCGCGCCCGCTGCTGCACGACGAGCGTACCCCCGCCTTGCGCGGCCTGCCGCCGGGCGACCGGGCGCTGCAGGACGCCACGGCGCGAACGATCGGGCTCCAGGGCGCCGACGCGCGCCTGGGCGACGAACAGCGGCGCATCGTCGAGGCATTCATCCGCCGGGCGGACGGCACGGGCGGGGATCCGGCGTCCGTGGCCGGCCACGTGGACATGGCCACCTATGGCGCCTGGCTGGAGACGGCGCTGGGCCTGCCCGGAATGGCGCCGCCGGCACGGCGGCCCTGAAATCGGGCTATCATTTCGGGATACCCTCAGATACGGACACCATGCTACCAGAGCAACACACCCGGCTCACCGCCATCCTCCGCTCCGTCCTGGACTCCCTGATACCCGGCCAGGTGCCGGACGTCACCCTCGAACGCCCCAAGATCGCCGCTCACGGCGACGTGGCCAGCAACGTCGCCATGCAGGCTGCCCGCGCGGCTCGCCGCAACCCGCGCGAACTCGCCCAGGCCGTCGTGGAAGGCGTCCTGGCCCACCCGGACGCAGCCGGCCTGATCGATTCGGCCGAAGTCGCAGGACCGGGCTTCATCAATTTCCGCCTGTCGGCCGCCGCCCATCAGGCCGTCCTGGACGCCATCCAGGCCCAGGGCGAGCATTACGGCCACCGCCCCGCCACCGACGAGCGCGTGCTGGTGGAATTCGTCTCCGCCAACCCGACCGGCCCGCTGCACGTGGGGCATGCCCGCCAGGCCGCCCTCGGCGACTCCATCTGCCGCCTGTTCGCCACCCAGGGCGCCCAGGTCTCGCGCGAGTTCTACTACAACGACGCCGGCAACCAGATCCACAACCTGGCGATCAGCGTCCAGGCGCGGGCGCGCGGCATCGAGCCCGACGACCCGGCCTTCCCCGCCGACGGCTACCGGGGCGAATACATCCAGGACATCGCGCGCGACTATCTGGCCCGCGCCACCGTCCAGGCCAGCGACGGCGAGCCCGTCCAGGCATCGGGCGACCTCGACGACCTGGACGCCATCCGGCGCTTCTCCGTGGCCTATCTGCGCCGCGAGCAGGATCTGGACCTGCAGGCCTTCGACCTGCGCTTCGACAACTACTACCTGGAAAGCTCGCTCTACACCAGTGGCCGCGTCGAGCGCACCGTCCAGGCCCTGATAGACGCCGGCCACACCTACGAGCAGGACGGCGCGCTGTGGCTGCGCACGACCGAACTGGGCACTGGCGACGACAAGGACCGCGTCATGCGCAAGTCCGAGGGCGGTTACACCTACTTCGTGCCTGACGTGGCCTACCACGTGGCCAAGTGGGAACGCGGCTTTCACCATGCCATCAACATCCAGGGCACCGACCACCACGGCACCATCGCCCGCGTGCGCGCCGGCCTGCAGGGCCTGGGCCTGGGCATCCCGGCCGACTACCCGGCCTACGTGCTGCACAAGATGGTGCGCGTCATGCGCGACGGCACCGAGGTCAAGATCTCCAAGCGCGCAGGCAGCTACGTCACCCTGCGCGACCTGATCGACTGGGTCGGGCGCGATGCGGTGCGCTTCTTCCTGGCCCAGCGTCGCGCCGATTCCGAATTCGTCTTCGACATCGACCTGGCCCTGTCGCACAGCGAAGAAAACCCGGTCTACTACATCCAGTACGCGCACGCCCGCATCCATTCGCTGCTGCGCCAGCACGACGCCAGCGGCCAGGGCGCCGCAGCCGATCCGTCCCTGCTGACGGCACCCACGGAAATCGCGCTGCTCAAGCGCCTGGCCGAATATCCCGGCGTGCTGACCCAGGCTGCCCGCGAACTGGCCCCGCACCAGCTGGCGTTCTGGCTGCGCGACTGCGCCGCCGACTTCCACGCCTGGTACAACGCCGAACGCATCCTGGTGGACGACCCCGCGCTGGGCGCCGCCCGCCTGCGCCTGGCCCGCGCCACCGCCCAGGTGATCGCCAACGGCCTGGGCCTCCTGGGGGTCAGCGCCCCCGAGCGCATGTAACGCCATGGCTGCGCGCAAGAAATCCTCGCGGTCCGGCGGCGCCTGGTTCGGCCTGGTCCTGGGCATGGTGCTCGGCGTGGCCGCGGCCGTGGCCGTGGCGCTGTTCGTCACCAAGGCGCCCATGCCCTTCAAGGACAAGGCCAGCCGCGACGCCCCCACCACCCTGCTGCCGGACGTGAAGAATGCGCCGGACCCGAACATCGCCCTGTACGGCAAGGACGGTCCGGCCGGCACCCGCTCGACCTCGCAGGGCGGCAGCGCCATCAATCCGCCCGCTCCGGCGCCGGAACCCGGCGCTCCGCCGGAAAACCCCCTGTCCGACGCCATCGGCCAGATCATCGCCGGGCTCGACAAGCCAGACGCCAAACCTGCGCCGGGCCAGACCCAGGCCGCCGCGCAAACGGGCCAGCCGATTCCGCCGCCTCCGCCCCCGCCGCCCGCAGCCCGGCCGGCGCCCGGCACGCAAACCACCTATTACCTGCAGACCGGCGCCTTCCGCTCGGAAAAGGAAGCCCAGGCCATGCTGGCCCGGGTCGTCCTGCTGGGCCTGCCGGTGCGCATCGAGACCGGCGAATCCAACGGCGCCCCCATCAACCGCGTGCGCGTCGGCCCCTTCAAGGGCATCGACGAAATGAATCGCGCCCGGACCCGCCTGGGCGACGACAAGATCGAATCGACGGTCGTACGCCCCTGAACCGACGTACCAAGGAGCACCCATGAAGAACGCCCTGTTTTCCCGTCTGCTGTCGGGCCTGGTCCTGGGCCTGGCCGCGCTGGCCATGGCGCCCGCACAGGCGGCGCCCTACGACACGCTGGATCCGGTCCAGCCGTCCGACACTCCGGGCAAGGTCGAGGTGCTGGAATTCTTCTTCTACACCTGCCCGCACTGCAACGCCATCGAGCCCCTGGTCGAAAAATGGCGCAAGACCCTGCCCGACGGGGTGGTCTTCAAGAGCGTTCCGGTCGCTTTCAACGCCAGCATGCGCGACATGCAGCGGCTGTACTACACACTGGAAGCGCTGGACCGCCTGGATCTGCATCCGCAAGTCTTCAAGGCCATCCATGAAGAGCACAAGGACCTGACCCAGGCCAAGGAAATCATCGACTGGGCCGTAGCCCAGGGCCTGGATCGCCAGGCCTTCACCGACGCGTTCAACTCATTCGGCGTGCAGACCAAGATCTCGCGCGCGGACGAACTGACCAAGTCCTACCACGTGGAAGGCACGCCGACACTCGCCATCGGCGGCCGCTACCTGACCTCGCCCGCGCAGACCGGCACCTACCAGGGCGCCGTCGACGAGGCCGACAAGCTGGTCAAGCAGCTGCTGGCCCAGTAGCAATGCCGGCCGCGCCGGCGGCCTCACTGCTGCGCTTCGCGGCCAAGCAGCCGGCGCCAGACCCAGGCCAGGCCCGACAGGCGGTTGCCGGGCGCAGGAATGCGCGTGATCTCGGGGGCGGCAAGCCAGCGACCTTCCGCATCCTGGCCGGCGATGTCATAACGGAAGAAATAGTCCGGCTCCAGGCCCATCCGCAGATCCGACAGGATCAGCCGCCGCGCGCCATCGCCGCGCTGCCGTGCCTGCACGCCGACGAAGCCGTGCGTGAACCACAGCAGGCGCCGCAGCTGCGGCGTGGCCGCCAGCTGCGCCAATGCCCGGGTGTCGCTGGGCCGGAAGATGAACCGCATGCGCCCGCGATCGGCAATCAGCGAACGGTCTCCGATCCAATAGCCATCGGGCGCCATCACGATCACGCGCCACAACAGCGTATTGAAGGGCAGCGGTGTGGAAAAGCGGGGAGCATCCTGCAATCCCATGGTGGCCAGGCTTTGCGCGGCAATACGGTCCACCGTGCATTTGGCCGCCATGCTCCAGGCCAGATAAAGCGAGCTGAGTGACAGGCCGATGACCAGCCACCGGTGCGCCGACCGGCTGCGCCGCACGGCACCCGGACCGGCCCCGGCCCCGGCCCCGCCGGGGGACAGCCACCAGGCCAGGATCACGCCGAACAGCAGCGGCAGCGTGTAGGCGGGATCGATGATGAAGATCGACGACCACATCACGGGCGGCATCTGCAGGGGCCACAGCAGCTGGGTTCCATAGACCGTGAAGGCATCGAGCAGCGGATGCGTCAGCAGGGCCAGCCAGATCGCCCACAACCAGCGCCGCGGTGATTCGCCGACCAGGGCGCTCCTGCGCTTCAGCCACAGCCACAGCAGCCATCCGGCCACCGCCAGCACCGGCAACGAGTGCGAGGGGCCGCGATGCCACGTCACCTGGGTGACGACATCGCTGCCCGCCAGGCCGAACCAGAACACGTCCAGGTCCGGCAACGTGCCCAGGATGCCCCCGGCGACCAGCGCGACGCGCCGGTGCCTTTCGGGCACCACCAGTGCGGCCACGCTGCTGCCCAGGACGACCTGCGTCAGGGAATCCATGCCTTGCTCCGCCCCGATCCGCGCCACGGCGCACCCGCGGGCCCCGGCAGTGGTGGGGGACCCGGCCGGTGCGTCACGCGCGCGCCGCCGCGAATGCCTGAGCCAGGTCCGCGATCAGGTCGGCGGGGTCTTCCAGGCCGATGTGCAGGCGCAGCACCGTGCCGGCCTGCATGCGGGCGTCGGCCATTTCCGCCCAATAGCCGTGCGAGGCCAGGGCGCCGGGCTCGACCTGCGTGACCAGGCTTTCGTATCCGCCCCATGAATAGCCGATCCCGAACAGCCGCAGGCTGTCGATCAGGCGGCGCACCTGGGCCTCTGTGAAATCCACGGCCACGGCCAGCAGGCCGTTGGCGCCCGTCGCGTCGCGCCGCCACAGGGCGTGGCCGGCGTCGTCGGGCCACGCGGGAAAGAAGATCCGCGACACCTGCGGCTGGGCGTCGAGCCAGCGGCAGACTGCCATCGCATTTTCGGCGCAGGCGCGCAGGCGCACCCCCAGCGTGCGTGCCCCGCGCAGGGCCAGCCAGGCGTCGTCGGCGCTGACGGTGCTGCCCAGGGCATAGTGGGTTTCGTGCAGCTTGCCGACCAATGCCGGATCGCGCGCCACGGCCGCGCCCAGCATCAGGTCGGAATGCCCGCCGACGTACTTGGTGGCCGCGACCACCGAGACGTCGGCCCCCAGGGCCAGCGGACGGTAGATGTAGCCCGAGCCCCAGGTGTTGTCGGCCACCACGGTCAGGCCGCGCTCGTGCGCCCAGCGCGCCAGGGCCGGCAAGTCCAGCATTTCCATCAGCAGCGAACCCGGGGATTCCAGGTAGAGCACCCGCGTTTCGGGGCGCAGGGCCGCCTGCAGCGCGGCCAGATTGCCGCGCACGAAATCCATGGATACCCCCATGCGCGACAGGACGGTCTTGTGCAGGTAGCGCACCGGCCCGTAGACGCAGTCCACGACCAGGGCATGATCGCCCTGCCCCAGCAAGGCCATGAGCGCCATGCTGATGGCCGCCATGCCCGAAGGCGCGAGGAACGCCCGCTCGCCGCCTTCCAGACGGCACAGCAGGGTTTCCAGGGCTTCGTGGGTCTGCAGCCCGACCCGGCCGTAGGTGGGCACGCGCTCGCCGCGCTGCTTGGCGGCCTGGGCCCGGTCCAGGACATCCATGGAGGCGAAGCGCACCGTGCTGGTCCGGTACGAGGGTAGCGCCACCGGCCCGGAGCCGGTGACGGGGTCCAGGGGAGCCTGGCCGGTATGCTGCAGCAGGGTGTCGATGCGATCGGGATCGTGCGTTGCCATGATGGTTGTCATTGAGGTCGGATGCTCTGGAACCGGTACACCCCGTCCTCGCCGAGGATGCGCCGCAGGGATCCCTGGAAGTATAGGGCGTGCAGGTGGGCGATGGCTTCGCCCATGGCAAAGGACAGCTGGTGCATGTCGAGCTTGCGATGGAACAGCACCGGCAGCAGGTCGTAGGCGCTGCCGGGCTGCTCGCAGGCGGCCAGGACTTCGGCCAGGCGCTCGGCGTGGTGCGTCCGCTGCTGGGCGATGCGCCGGTGCAGGCCCCGGAAGGGCCGGCCGTGCGACGGCAGCACCAGGGCGTCTTCCGGCAGGCGCTCGTAGGCGACCAGCGAATCCAGGTACAGGCGCAGGGGGTCGGACTCGGGCTCCAGGTCGAACACGCTGACGTTGGTGGAAATGCGCGGCAGCACCATGTCGCCCGAGATCAGCGTGCCCAGGTCGGGACACCACAGCGAGACATGCTCGGGCGCATGGCCGTGGCCCACGATGACCTGCCAGCCGCGCCCGCCGATGGACACTTCCTGGCCATGCATCAGGCGGTGGAAACGGGGCGGCATGTCGGGCACCAGGCGGGTGTAGTAGTCGTGACGGGCGCGGATCATGTCCAGCGCCTGCGGATCGACCAGCCCGTGACGGGCGAAATGCCGCGCCGCGCCCTCGCCGGACGGGCCGCTGCCTTCGACCGACGAATCCGCCACCGACGACCCCGCCCACAGCCGGGCCACTGCGTAGTCCGTCATGGACATCCACAGCGGAGCCTGCCAGCGCGCGCACAGCCAATGCGCCAGCCCGACATGGTCCGGATGCATGTGGGTGACCAGCACGCGCAACACCGGCAGCCCATCCAGCGCCTGCTCGAACACGGCTTCCCAGCAGTCGCGCACTTCGGTCCGGTCGATGCCGCAATCGACCACCGTCCAGCCCTCGCGGTCGCCGATGCGGTCACGCAGCAGCCAGAGGTTGATGTGATCCAGGGCGAAGGGCAGCGGCATGCGGATCCAGCGCACGTCCGCCGCCACTTCCAGCGCACGGCCGGGCCCGGGCAGGGTATCGCCCCAGGGATAGTCCAGTTCGTTTTCCAGCGGATTCATGCCGTGTCTCCATGACGGTTCGGGTTTTCTCTCATCATTATGTCAGAATTCCTTCTTTACGTTGACGTAAACGTAATACATAATAGGCACCGGTTCCACCCCTCGTTCCGCATCACGACCGCCCCATGAGCCAAGCCACCTGGACAATTTCCGAGCTTGCCCGCGAATTCGGCGTCACGCCGCGCACGATCCGTTTCTACGAGGATCAGGGCATCGTCAGCCCGGCGCGCGAAGGCCGCAATCGCGTCTACGCGCCGCGCGACCGCACGCGGCTCAAGCTCGCCCTGCGCGGACGGCGCCTGGGGCTGCAGTTGTCCGAAATCGTCACGCTGATCAACCTGTACGACCAGGGTGGCGCCAGCAGCGAGGCGCAGTTGCGGCACTACGCCGAAGTCCTCGCCAACCACCGCGCAAAGCTCGAACAGCAGCGGCGCGACCTGGACGAAACCCTGAAAGAAATCCGCCACCAGCAGGCCGAGTGCGAGGCGCTGCTGCTGGCCCGTCATTCCTAGGAGACTGCCATGAACCTGCCCGGCCTGAACTTCGACCTCGGCTCCGACCTCGACATGCTGCGCGAGGCCGTCCGCGACTTCGCCCAAGCCGAAATCGCCCCGCGCGCGGCCGCGGCCGACCGCGACGACCAGTTCCCCATGGACCTGTGGCGCAAGTTCGGCGACCTGGGGCTGCTGGGCGTCACGGTGTCGGACGCCTATGGCGGCGCCAACCTGGGCTACCTGGCGCACATGATCGCCATGGAAGAAATCTCGCGCGCCAGCGCATCGATCGCGCTGTCCTACGGCGCCCATTCCAACCTGTGCGTCAACCAGATCCACCGCAACGGCACCGAAGCCCAGAAGCGCAAGTACCTGCCGGGCCTGATATCCGGCGAACAGATCGGCGCACTGGCCATGAGCGAGCCGGGCGCGGGCTCCGATGTCGTCAGCATGCGGCTGCGCGCCGAGAAGCGCGGCGACCGCTACGTACTGAACGGCACCAAGATGTGGATCACCAACGGTCCCGACGCCGACACCCTGGTGGTCTACGCCAAGACCACCCCCGAGGCGCACCAGCGCGGCATCACCGCCTTCATCGTCGAAAAGACCTTCCCCGGCTTTTCCGTGGCGCAGAAGCTCGACAAGCTGGGCATGCGCGGTTCGCACACGGGCGAACTGGTGTTCCAGGACTGCGAGGTGCCCGCCGAGAACGTGCTGGGCCAGGTCGACGGCGGGGTCAAGGTGCTGATGAGCGGCCTGGACTACGAGCGCGCCGTGCTCGCGGCCGGGCCCCTGGGCATCATGCAGGCGGTCATGGACGTGGTCGTGCCCTACGTGCACGAACGCAAGCAGTTCGGCCAGGCCATCGGCGAATTCCAGCTGATCCAGGGCAAGCTGGCCGACCTGTACACCACCCTGCAGGCCTGCCGCGCCTTCTGCTACACGGTCGGCAAGAACCTGGACAACCTGGGCGCTGAGCACGTGCGCCAGGTGCGCAAGGACTGCGCCGGCGTCATTCTGTACTGCGCCGAGAAAGCCACCTGGATGGCGGGCGAGGGCATCCAGATCCTGGGCGGCAACGGCTACATCAACGACTACCCCACCGGCCGCCTGTGGCGAGACGCCAAGCTCTACGAGATCGGCGCCGGCACCAGCGAGATCCGCCGCATGCTGATCGGCCGCGAGCTCTTCGGCGAGACCGCCTGAAAAGCGCCATGGACGAGACTGGCGACCACCGCCGCATCGAGCCCGTCGCGACCCGGGGCCAGCCCCCGGAGGCCGTGGCGCGCATGATCCTGGCCGGGTTCGATCGTCACTATTCGCTGTTCCGCTACAGCGCGCAGCGGGCCAAGGCCCTGTTCGAATCGGGCGACTGGCACGGCATCCAGCAGCTCTCGCGCGAGCGCATCGAATACTACGACACGCGCGTGCGGGAATGCGCGACCGCCCTGGGCCAGGCGTTGCGCGGCACCGCCCGCGCCCATACCGCGCCGGACACGGCCCTGACCGACGAGCAGGTCGAATTCTGGCAGGCGGTCAAGAGCAGCTACATCGCGCTGCTGGCCGGGCACCGCCAGCCCGAGTGCGCGGAGACCTTCTTCAATTCGGTGTCCTGCCGCATCCTGCACCGCAGCTACTTCAACAACGACTTCCTGTTCGTGCGCCCGGCGGTGGCGACCGACTACATCGACGGCGCGCACCCGTCCTATCGGGCCTACTACCCGCTGACCGAAGGCCTGCTGCCCAGTCTGACCCGCATGGCCGCCGACTTCGGCCTGGCTGCCCCCTACCACGACCTGCCGGCGGATGTGCGGCGCATGGCGCGGATGGGCCTGCGCCACCTGCGCCGCACACTGCCGCGCGGCCTGGGCAAGCGGCTGGCGCCCGACTGCCAGATCCAGGTGCTCAACACCCTGTTCTTCCGCAACAAGGGGGCCTACATCGTGGGTCGCCTGATCAACCAGACCGCCATCCACCCGTTTGCCGTGGCGCTGCTGCACACACCATCGGGCCACATCCAGTTCGACGCCCTGCTGCACACCAGCGACGACCTGAGCACGCTGTTCAGCTTCACGCGCGCCTATTTCCTGGTCGACATGGAAGCCTCGGCGGCCTACGTCGATTTCCTGTCGTCGCTGTTCCCGCGCAAGCCCAAGGCCGAGATCTACACCACCATCGGCCTGCAGAAACAGGGCAAGACCCTGTTCTACCGCGACTTCCTGCACCATCTGTCGCATTCGCGGGATCTCTTCGATTATGCGCCTGGCATCCAGGGCATGGTCATGACGGTGTTCACGCTGCCGTCCTACCCCTACGTGTTCAAGCTGATCCGCGACCGCATCGCCAAGGATGGCATGGACGAGGCCACGGTCCGGCGCAAATACCAGATGGTGAAGAAACACGACCGCGTCGGACGCATGGCCGACACCTGGGAATATTCGCAGGTCGCCCTGCCGCGCAACCGGTTCTCGCCCCGCCTGCTGGAAGGACTGCGCCGCGAAGTCCCCAGCCTCCTCGAAGAGACCGACGACCTGGTGGTGCTGCGCCACGTCTACATCGAACGCCGCATGACACCGCTGAACATCTACCTGGCCAGCGCCTCGGACGCGGCACTCGAGGCCGCCGTCCAGCAATACGGGCAGGCCATCCGCGAACTGGCCGCCGCCAACATCTTCCCGGGCGACATGCTGTACAAGAACTTCGGCGTCACCCGCCTGGGCCGCGTGGTCTTCTACGACTACGACGAAATCCAGCGCATGACGGAAATGCAGTTCCGCCGCATTCCGCCCGCGCCCAACGAAGAAGCCGAGTTGTCCGGCGAGCCCTGGTACCCGGTGGGCGCCAACGACGTGTTCCCCGAAGAATTCGAGCGATTCCTGCTGGGCGACCCCCGGGTGCGCGCCGCCTTCCTCAAATACCACGCGCCGCTTTTGGATGCACAATGGTGGCAGGACTGCCGCGCCCGCGCCGCCCAGGGCCGCATCGAAGACATCTTCCCCTACGACCAATCGCGCAGGCTGCAGCCGCCGGACGGCCATTCACGGCCCGCCCACAGCGCATCCCGGGACACCCCCTGAAATAGGAGCAACACCATGTCCGAATCCATCGTCATCGTATCCGCCGCCCGCACCCCCATGGGAAGCATGATGGGCAGCCTGTCCGGCCTGGCCGCGCACGAGCTGGGCGCCATCGCGATCCGCGCAGCAGTCGAGCGCGCCGGCATCGCGGGCGACGCCATCCAGGAAGTCATCATGGGCAACGTGCTGCAGGCCGGCCAGGGCCAGGCGCCGGCCCGCCAGGCCGCGCTGGGCGCGGGCCTGCCCAAGGGCGTCGCCTGCAGCACCCTGCACAAGGTCTGCGGCTCGGGCCTGAAGGCCGTGATGCTGGCCCATGACATCATCAAGGCCGAATCGGCCGAAGTCGTGGTGGCCGGCGGCCAGGAAAGCATGAGCAACGCGCCCTACCTGCTGCTGCGCGGCCGCCAGGGCTACCGCTACGGCCATTCCACGGTCTACGATCACATGGCGCTGGACGGCCTGGAAGACGCCTACCAGCGCGGCACGGCCATGGGCGTGTTCGCCGAAGACTGCGCCTCGAAATACAGCTTCACCCGCGAGCAGCAGGACGCCTTCTCCCTGGAATCGCTGCGCCGCGCCCGCCAGGCCACCGAAGACGGCAGCTTCAAGTGGGAAATCGCGCCGGTCACGGTCAAGGGCCGCAAGGGCGACACGGTGATCGACACCGACGAGTCGCCCACCAAGGCCATGCCGGAAAAGATCCCGACGCTCAAGCCCGCCTTCAAGAAGGACGGCACGATCACGGCGGCCAACGCTTCCTCGATCTCCGACGGCGCTGCCGCCCTGGTGGTCATGACGGCCTCCAGGGCCCAGGCGCTCGGCGCCCGGCCGCTCGCGCGCATCGTCGCGCATTCCCAGCATGCGCAGGAACCGCAATGGTTCACCACGGCCCCGGTCGGCGCCATCCAGAAACTGCTGGACAAGACCGGCTGGAAGGCCGGCGACGTCGACCTGTACGAAATCAACGAAGCCTTCGCCGTGGTCACCATGGCGGCCATGGCCGACCTGAACCTGCCGCATGACAAGGTCAACCTGCACGGCGGCGCCACGGCCCTGGGCCACCCCATCGGCGCTTCCGGAGCGCGCCTGCTGACCACGCTGATCGGCGCCTTGCGCAAGACCGGCGGCAAGCGCGGCATCGCTTCGCTGTGCATCGGCGGCGGCGAAGCCGTGGCCCTGGCCATCGAAATGCTGTAAGCATCCCGCAGCCCGCAGGGGCCGGCCGTCGCAAGCGGCCGGCCCGCTCTTTCCAGGAACAGGAACCGACATGCCGGTCATCGAGTCCCGCATCAACCCACGATCCCAGGAATTCCAGGACAACGCGCGCGTCATGCGCACGCTGGTCGACGATCTGCGCGAGCGCATCGCCCGCACGGCGCAGGGCGGCGGCGAAACGGCCCGCGCCAGGCACCTGGCGCGCGGCAAGCTGCTGCCCCGCGAACGGGTCGAGCGCCTGCTCGATCCCGGCACGCCATTCCTGGAGCTGTCGCCGCTGGCTGCGCTCGACGTCTACGACAACGCATCTCCCGGCGCCGGCCTGATCACCGGCATCGGCCGGGTCGGCGGCACCGAATGCGTGATCGTCTGCAACGACGCCACGGTCAAGGGCGGCACCTACTACCCGCTGACGGTCAAGAAACACCTGCGCGCCCAGGAAATCGCCCAGCAGAACCACCTGCCCTGCATCTACCTGGTCGACTCGGGCGGCGCCAACCTGCCCAACCAGGACGAGGTCTTTCCCGACCGCGACCACTTCGGGCGCATCTTCTACAACCAGGCCGTCATGTCCTCGATGGGCATCGCCCAGCTGGCCGTGGTGATGGGCTCCTGCACCGCCGGGGGCGCCTACGTGCCCGCCATGAGCGACGAGTCCATCATCGTGCGCAACCAGGGCACGATCTTCCTGGGGGGCCCGCCGCTGGTCAAGGCCGCCACGGGCGAGGAAGTCTCGGCCGAGGACCTGGGCGGCGGCGACGTACATACCCGCCTGTCGGGCGTGGCCGACCACCTGGCCGAGAACGACACGCATGCGCTGCGCCTGGCGCGCGACGCGGTGGCCCGGCTGAACCGCCCGGCGCCGCCCGCGCCCGGCCCCTGGGCCGAACCCCTGTACGATCCTGCCGAGCTGGATGGCATCATCCCCCAGGACACGCGCAAGCCCTACGACGTGCGCGAAGTCATCGCCCGCATCGTGGACGGTTCCGACTTCGAGGAATTCAAGGCGCGCTTCGGCGCCACCCTGGTCACGGGCTTCGCACGCATCTACGGCATGCCGGTGGGCATCATCGCCAACAACGGCATCCTGTTCTCCGAGGCGGCCCAGAAAGGCACGCACTTCATCGAACTCTGCTGCCAGCGCAACATTCCCCTGATCTTCCTGCAGAACATCAGCGGCTTCATGGTGGGCCGCAAGTACGAAAACGAGGGCATCGCCCGCCACGGCGCGAAGATGGTCACGGCAGTGTCCACCGCATCGGTACCGAAATTCACGGTGCTGATCGGCGGCTCCTTCGGCGCCGGAAACTACGGCATGTGCGGCCGCGCCTTCGGCCCGCGCCTGCTGTTCCTGTGGCCCAACGCGCGCATCTCGGTCATGGGCGGCGAACAGGCCGCCAGCGTCCTGGCCACGGTGCGGCGCGACAGCATCGAGCGCAAGGGCGGCGCCTGGTCCGCCGCCGAGGAAGAAGCCTTCAAGGAACCCATCCGCGCCCAGTACGAGCGCGAAGGCCATCCCTACTATTCCACTGCGCGGCTGTGGGACGATGGCATCATCGCCCCCGCCGACACCCGCCGCGTGCTGGGCCTGGGCCTGGCGGCGGCCCGCCATGCACCCGCCGAGCCCACCCGCTTCGGCGTCTTCAGAATGTGAGGACCTTCCCGTGTTCGACACCCTCCTGATCGCCAACCGGGGCGAGATCGCCTGCCGCATCGCCGCCACGGCCCGCCGCATGGGCATCCGCACCGTCGCCGTGTATTCCGACGCCGACGCCGACGCCCGGCACGTCCAGGCCTGCGACCGGGCCGTCCACATCGGCGGCCCCGAGCCCGCCGCCAGCTACCTGCGGGCCGACGCCATCCTGGATGCCGCCCGCCGCACCGGCGCCCAGGCCATCCACCCGGGCTACGGCTTCCTGTCGGAAAACGCCGGCTTCGCCCGCGCCTGCGCGGATGCCGGCCTGATCTTCGTCGGCCCGCCCGCGGACGCGATCGCCGCCATGGGCAGCAAGTCCGCCGCCAAGACCCTGATGTCCGGCGCAGACGTGCCGCTGGTGCCGGGCTACCACGGCGAGCGCCAGGAAGCCGATTTCCTCCAGGAACAGGCCCGCGCCATCGGCTACCCGGTGCTGATCAAGGCCAGCGCCGGCGGCGGCGGCAAGGGCATGCGCATCGTCCAGGACGACACCGATTTCCAGGCGGCCCTGGCTTCCTGCCAGCGCGAGGCGGCCAGCAGCTTCGGCAACGCGCAGGTCCTGATCGAGCGCTACCTGACCAAGCCGCGCCACATCGAGATCCAGGTCTTCGCCGACACGCACGGCCAGTGCGTGTACCTGTTCGAGCGCGACTGCTCGGTGCAGCGGCGCCACCAGAAGGTCATCGAGGAAGCCCCCGCGCCCGGCATGACGCCCGAGCGGCGCGAGGCCATGGGCCGCGCGGCCGTGGCCGCCGCGCAGGCCGTCGGCTACGTCGGCGCCGGGACGGTGGAATTCATCGCCGAGCCCGACGGACGCTTCTACTTCATGGAAATGAACACCCGGCTGCAGGTCGAACATCCGGTCACCGAGGCCATCACCGGCCAGGACCTGGTGGAATGGCAGCTGCGCGTCGCCGCCGGCCAGCCGCTGCCGCTGCGGCAGGACCAGTTGCGCATCCAGGGCCATGCCATCGAGGCGCGCATCTACGCCGAGAACCCGGACAAGGATTTCCTGCCCAGCATCGGCCACCTGAGCGCCCTGCAATGGCCGCCGCACGTGGTGTTCCAGACCGGTCCGGTCCGTGTGGACGGCGGCGTGCAGGAAGGCGACACGATCTCTCCGCACTACGATCCGATGATCGCCAAGCTGATCGTCCACGGCCAGGACAGGGAGCAGGCCCGGCAGCGGATGCTGCGCGCGCTGGGCGCGGTGCGCTGCACCGGCGTGCAGACCAACATCGCCTTCCTGGGCCGCCTGATGGACGACCCGGCCTTCGCCGCCGCCGACCTGGACACCGGGCTGATCGAGCGCGAGCATGAGCGCCTGTTTCCCGCGCCCCAGGATTGCGAGGACACCACCCTGGCCCTGGCGGCCGCGGCCTTGCTGCACGGCGACGGACTGCCCCGGCCCGGCGCGCCGGCGGCCGATGCAGGCCCCTGGCTCCAGGCCGACGGCTGGCGCGTGGGTGGCCGCTACGAGCGCGTGCTGACGCTGAAAGACGCCCGGGACGAACGCACCGTGCGCCTGTGCCGCGACGGCACGGACTGGACCCTGGCCGTGGACGACCGGCCCGCACAGGCCTTTAGCTGGCGCGCCGAAGGACGCCATCCGGTCCGCGCCCGCGTCCGCCTGGGCGAAGCGGAAACGCGCGGCGACATCCACCGCAACGGCTTCCACCTGGATGTCTTCGCCGACGGCCGGCGGCATGCCCTGGAATGGCGCGACCCGCTGACCCTGGCGGCTGCGGCCGCCGACGACGCGGCCGGCGGGCTGACCGCACCCATGCCGGGCAAGATCCTGTCGGTCGCCGTCGCAGCGGGCGATTCCGTGACACGCGGCACGCCCCTGATCGTCATGGAAGCCATGAAGATGGAACACACCATCGAGGCGCCCCACGACGGCACGGTCAAGGAAATCTTCTACGCGGTTGGAGACCAGGTGGCGGAAGGCGTCACCCTGATCGACCTGGAATCCGCCGCGGCCGGCTGACCCCGGCAGCCCTCCTGCTCCAGTTTCCGGCCCGCACCCGCCATCCGGCGGCGCGGGCCGGGTGCGCTTCCGGAGGAATCCGGTAAACTGGAATGGCAACCGCTTCATGACCGCCATGTACGACATCCTGGTTTATCTGTTCGAAAACTACTACACGCCCCAGGCCTGCCCGCGCGCCGAAGTTCTGGCAAGCAAGCTGGCGGCCGCCGGGTTCGAGCACGAAGACATCGACGACGCGCTGAACTGGCTGCGCGACCTGGCCAACACCACCGAGCGCTGCCTGCCGCTGGCCGTCATGCGCGACGCCCGGCGCGACGCCGCGCGCATCTACACCGACGAGGAATACGCGGCGCTGGGCACCGAGGCCATCGGCTTCATCAGCTTCCTGGAAACTTCGGGCAGCCTGCCCCCGGTCTTGCGCGAAATCCTGATCGAAGCCGCCCAGGCGGCGGATCATTCGCCCCTGACCCTGGCCGAGATCAAGGTCCTGGCGCTGATGGTCCTCTGGAGCCAGGAAGCCGAAGTCGACCACCTGGTATTCGAGGAACTGCTGGCCGACGACGAAGGCCGCCTGTCGCACTAGCACCCGTCCACCCCGGGCGGCGGGATCAGCCGCCCCCCAGCCACGATGCCGATGCCCCAGAACCCTTCCGCCGGCCACCAGGGCGCATCGCCGGCGGCCGGGGCTGCGGACAGCCCCGCCTATGTGGGCCGCTTCGCGCCCAGCCCCAGCGGCCCCCTGCACGCGGGCTCGCTGGTAGCCGCCCTGGCCAGCTACCTGGATGCTCGCGCGCATCGCGGGCGCTGGCTGCTGCGCATCGAGGACATCGACGAACCCCGCACCGTGCCCGGGGCCGACCGCATCATCCTGCAACAGCTGGAAACGCTGGGCCTGCGCTGGGACGAGGAACCGGTCTGGCAGACGCAGCGGCACCCCCTGTATGAACGGGCATTCGCCCGGCTGCGGGATGCCGGGCGCGTCTACGGCTGCGCCTGCACCCGGCGCGAACTGCCGCCCGGCCCGTATCCCGGCACCTGCCGCCCGCCCGCGGCCTCGCGCGGAGCCGGCCCGGACACGACCCCGCCCACCGCACGGCGTCCCGTCCGCAGCTGGCGCTTCCTGGCCGCACCCGGCATCGAAACTTTCCGCGACCGCTGGCTGGGCCCCCAGTCCCAGGACGTGTCGGCCGAGGTCGGCGACTTCATCATCCGCCGGGCCGACGGCCTGTGGGCCTACCAGTTGGTCGTGGTCGTGGACGACGGCGACCAGGGCGTCACCGACGTGGTGCGCGGCGCCGACCTGCTGGACTCCACCGCGCGCCAGCGGCAGCTGGCCCGCGCCCTGGGGCTGGTTCCGCCGCGCGTACTGCACGTGCCGCTGGTCCTGGACGCCGCCGGCCACAAGCTGTCCAAGCAGAACCACGCGCCCGCGCTGGACGTATCGCGCCCCCTGGACTGCCTGCGCGCCGCCTGGCGCGACCTGGGATTCTCCGATCTGGCGGCGGCCACGCCGCAGGCATTCTGGCCTGAAGCCACCGCCCGCTGGGCGCAACGGTTCGGGGTGGACGCGCCGCGCCCGGGCTGAGGCCGGCGCGGCACCGTGCGCGGGTCATGCGCACGCAACCCGGGGGCACCTAGAGCGGCGCCTGTTCTTCGTCCAGCAGCCCGGACAGCAAGGCGGTGCCGTCGACCGCCACCCGCAGCACCCCATAGCGCGCCCTGGCGTAGCGTTCGGCCTGCCCCTCGGGAAAGAACCAGCTGCGAGCGCCCCAATCCATCTCGCCGGCACGCCAGCGAAAGGCCAGCGCCACGACGTCCGCCGCGGCCATGGGTGTCTCGGCCGTCACCCCCGCCAGTTGCCAGATGCCCCGGTCGTCGGACCGCAGCAGCAGCCAGCCCCGCCCGGAAGCCTGCAACGCGTCCCGCACCGAAGTCCGCTCGCCCAGCCAGTCCCGCGCCTGACGGCGCACAGCGTAGTCCAGGTCCATGTAGTCTCCCTGCATCAGGGAGCGCGGGTCCACTGGCGCCAGGGCCAGGACCACCGGCCGCCCCTCGGCCAGGATCGTCCGGTAATGATGGATCTGGATCTGAGCCACAGCCAGCGCCAGCGCACCGGCGGCCAGCATCCCGGCCGGCCGCCGCCAGGGCGCACGCCGCGCAGCAAGGCCCAGGGCCGCTCCCAGGGCCGGCCGGCCGGCCAGTCCGGCCGCCGCCAGCAGCCAGAGCGCGGCCAGCCCCAGGCTTCCGGCCTTGTGCGCCAGCGTCACAGCGGGATCCAGGTAGAAGACATACAGGCCGGGCGGGGCAATGGCTACTCCCAGGCACGAAAGAAGGCGGTGCCCGGCCAGGCGGCCCAGCAGGAACCCGGTCAAGGCCACCGAAACCCCCGGGGCGTCCACCCATCCCAGGCCAGCCATGGACAGGACGGCCGCGGCCGTCCAGCAGGCGGCCGGCGGCAGCGCACGGCGCGACGCCAGCCAGGCGCCCAGGACCAGTCCGGGCAGCAGGGCAACCGCCAGGCCCGCCAGCCGGTCAGGCAGCGGCAGGCCCCAGGCGTAACCACCGCCGAACGCCGCCGCCAGCCACGCCAGGGGTGGTGCGACCAGCAGCAAGGCCCAGGCCACCGGCCGCCACAATGGCCGGCGATCCGCCCGCAGCGACAGAGTCCAGGCCAGCACCGCCCCCGCCTGGCACCACCACAGGCGCAGCATCAGGCCCTGCGGCCAGTCCGCGGGGGCGGCATCGAGCAGCCCCCGATCGGCCGGCGTTGCCGGCCAGGTCAGCCAGAGAACCGCAGCCAGCACCGCCAGCGCGGCGGCAAAGCGCAGAGCCTGCCGTGCACTGGCCAGGAAGACCGCCGCCCCCAGGGCCAGGACCGCGCCCAGCGGCAGCGCCGGAAGGCCCCGGTCGGTATCGAGGAACAGGGCGCCGCCAGTCGCCAGGACCAGGCCCACGCCGGCCAGCACTTCGCCCAGCTGGCCGGCAAGCGCACCCGGGCGGCCGCGGCGCGCCAGCCACAGGCCCGGCACCAGCAGAATCACCCCCAGCAGCAGGGCCTGCGCGCCGGTCTCGATATCCGCCATCGCCGCCACCCAGGCCACCAGCAGCAGGACGACGGATCCCAGGATCCCCACCCGCAGGCCGGCCAGGAACCAGGGCTCCCCGGGCGCCCGGGCCGGCGACACCGCGCGCCAGAGCCGGCGCACATGCGCCAGGGCAGCCAGCCCCAGCGCCAGCAGCAGCAGGATGAGCCCCAGCATCGTCAGCATGTCGTCCGCATGGGGCCAGAGCCACAGCCAGACCAGCCCCAGGCCGGTCAGCAGCGCCAATGCGCCCACGGCCAGGTCGCGGCGCCGGCGGGCATATACCCAGTACAGCGCCGCCAGCACGGCCACCGACAGCACGGGCAGCCACGGCGCCGGCCCGGCGCCCATGTCCAGGGCCGCCGGAAAACCGGCCATCCACAGCCCCCACAACAGCGCGGCCGCGGCCAGCCGTCTGGCCAGGCGCCATGGGTCGTCGAGCCGGGCTCCCGCCCATTCGGCCAGGACCAGCAGGCAGGCATTCAGGGCCGCCAGCCCGAGGAACGTCCGGGAATCGTCCCAGTCCAGCCAGGATGCGGCCCCGGACGAAAGATAAAGCCCGAGCGCCAGGTTCAGCAGGGCGGCGCACAGCAGCCAGGGAAATACCGTGCGCAGCAGGAGCAGCCAGGGCAGACTCAGGCCGGCCCAGAGCAGGAACAGGGGCCAGGCATCCGCGCCGGTCTGGTACGCCTGGCCCACGAGCGCCAGCAGGGCGCCGGTGCAGGCCGCCGCCAGCCCGGCAGGCAGATCCACCCACCGGCCCGCGCGCCAGGCCAGGGCCGACGCCGCCAGGCTGGACCCGGCCAGCGCACCGCGCGCCAGCCACAGCCGGGCGTCCGGCGCCCATCCGCCCCACTGCGACGCCACCCAGAAGACCAGGGCAGCGGCGGCCAGGATGACGGCCAGCAGCGCAGCGCCCCCGGCCAGGCGGCGGCGCCACGGACCCGCGGCGTCGGCCTGGGAAACGGGTGGGTCGGATTGCATCATGCGGAGTCCTGTGGGCAGACGGAAACGTTCACCGCATCTTATCGCGCGCGTTCCTGCGCGGCCTGCCGGTATTCCCGCGTCGTCTTGCCCGTCCAGCGCTTGAAGGCCCGGCGGAAATTGGTCGATTCCGAGAAACCCAGCAGCAGTGCGATGTCGTCGCCGTTCATGTGGGTGGTCCGTACGTATTCCACCGCCAGGGACGAGCGCACGTCGTCCAGGATCGCCGAGAACGACGTGCCCTCGGCCTGCAGATGCCGGCGCAGGTTGCGCGATGTCATGCCCAGCTGGGCCGCGATCGCCTCCATGTCGGGGAATTCGCCGGGCCGCCTCAGCAGGCGCTGGTAGACCTCGCCCGCCATGCCCGTCAGGGTACTGGCGTTGCTGATCAGACCTTCGCAGGTCTGCTGCAGCACGGTGGCCGTCAGCCGGTGCGCCAGCCGGGGACGCTGATCCAGGATGGCCGCGTCATAGTGCAGCTCGCACTGCGGATGGCCGAACTCGCAGGGACAGCCCAGGAAGCGCTCGTAGATCGCGGCATGGAGCGGCGCCGCATACGAGAAACAGGCCCTGACGGGAAAGCAGGGGCGGCCGAACACGTCCTGCAGGTGCGTCACGTGCTGTGTGTACTGCTGCTCGATCAGGAAGCGCCGGATGTCCGGCGAGTCGTAGCTCACGATCGCATCGGGAAAGGTCCAGACCGCCTTGTCGTCCCGTTCCGACCACTCGATGGTCAGGGTCGGGGTCGCCAGCGAGTGGTACTTCACGCCCAGCAGGAAATAGTCGCGCATTTCCAGGCACGACATGAGCGCATAGCCGTACATGCCATAGGCGGAAAGATGCAGCCGCGAGCCTGTCAGGAATGGCGTGGCGGGATCGGCCGACAGGGCCAGGGCATTGCCGCAGACGTCCACGTACTGCCGGATCGAAGTCAGCGCCGTGGCATCGTAGATGCGTGTTTCGTCCACCCCGGTGCCCTGCAGGCTCAGCGACGGCGGGATCCCCTGCTCGGCCAGCACTTCGACCAGGGCGGCGATCTTGTAGGGCGCATAGATGCGCTCGTTATAGCGGGGAGGGCGGCTTCGCATGGGGAATGGTATTTCCGATGATGATATGCGGACGTCCGGAATCGATCTTATCATCCATGCGGGACTCCATTACTCTTTCCCCGGGGCCATGCCCGGCCCGCAACAGAACAGACAACCCGCCAGGGAGACAGGAATCGGCATGAAGCTACAAGACAAGGTCGCACTGATCACAGGCGCCGGCCGCGGAATCGGCGCAGCGACCGCCATCAAGTTCGCGCAGGAAGGCGCAACGATCGTCGCCTGCGACATACACGAAGACGCCGTGCAGCAGACGCTCCACGACTGCCGCGCCGCCGGCGCAACCGCCATCGGCATCGCGGCCGACGTCACGGACCGGTCCGGCATGGATCGGGCCGTCGAATCCATCTTGGACCGGTTCGGACGCGTCGACATCCTGGTGAACAACGCAGGCATCACCCGCGATGCCCGCTTCGAGAAAATGACCGAGGCGCAATTCGACGCGGTGATCAACGTGAACCTGAAGGGCGTCTTCAATGCCGCCCAGGCCGTCGTTCCCAGCATGATCGGACAGGGTTGCGGCGTCATCCTGAACGCCAGTTCCGTGGTCGGCCTCTACGGCAACTTCGGCCAGACCAACTACGTGGCCGCCAAATCCGGCGTCATCGGCTTCACCCTGACCTGGTGCCGCGAACTGGGCCCGAAGGGCATCCGGGTCAACGCCGTGGCGCCCGGCTTCATCCAGACCCCCATGCTCGACAGCGTGCCGGATACCGTGCTGACGCGCATGAGCGACCAGGTCCCGCTGCGCCGCCTCGGGCAACCCGAGGAAGTCGCCAATCTCTACGCTTTCCTGGCCAGCGACGAGGCCAGCTACATCAACGGCGCCGTGATCGAAGTCACCGGCGGCCTGAGGATCTGACATGTCGATCACCCAACGGTTGCTCGTGCCTGCGGGCCTGAAAGTCCTGATCACCGGGGGCGCGGCCGGCATCGGCGCCTCCATCGCGGCGGGCTTCCTGGAGGCGGGCGCCCGCGTCTATGTCTGCGACATCGACGCACAGGCGCTGGAAGACTTCCGGCGGCGCCATCCCGGCGCCCGGGGAACCGTCGCGGACGTCGGCCGCGAAGACGCCGCCGCGCACGCCGTGGAAGACGCGGCGCAGGCGCTGGACGGCCTGGACGTGCTGGTGAACAACGCCGGCATCGCCGGTCCCACGGGCGGCATCGATACCTTGTCCGCCCCCGACTGGGAGCGGACGATCGGCACCAACCTGAACAGCCAGTTCTACTTCCTGCGCCATGCCGTCCCCCACCTGAAACGCTCCGCACACAATCCGCACATCGTCGCCATGTCCTCCGTGGCGGGCCGCCTGGGCTACCCTTTCCGCACCCCCTACGCCGCGACGAAATGGGCCATCGTCGGCCTGATGAAATCCCTGGCGGCGGAACTCGGCCCCGAAGGCGTGCGCGTCAATGCCATCCTGCCGGGCGTCGTCGCCGGCCCCCGGATGGACCGCGTCATCGCGGCGCGCGCCCAGGCGCTGGGGCTGGACGACGAAGCCATGCGGGCGCAGTATCTCGGCAAGATTTCCCTGCGCCGCATGGTCTCGGCCGAAGACATCGCCGCAATGGCCCTGTTCCTGTCCACCCCGGCTGCCTCGAACATCTCGGGGCAGGCCATCAGCGTGGACGGCAACGTCGAATACCTGTAGCCCGCCCGCGCGGGCTAGAAGCCCACGGCATCGGCCCCCTTCAGGCCCAGCATGTCGCGGGCTTCCCGGGGCGTCGCGATCTCCAGGGACAAGTCCTCCAGGATGCGCCGGATCTTGCGAACCTGGTCCGCATTCGATGGGGCCAGTTCGCCCCGCGACAGGAACAGGCTGTCCTCCAGCCCCACGCGGACATTCCCGCCCATGACAGCCGCCATCGTCGACAGGGCCATCTGGTGCCTGCCCGCCCCCAGGACGGAAAACCGGTAGCCGTCCCGGCCGAACAAATGGTCGGCGACGTCCCGCATGTGCGTCAGGTTGGCCGGATCCGGTCCGATGCCGCCCAGCACGCCGAAGATGAACTGGATGAACAGCGGCGCCTGCACCAGCCCTTCGTCCACGAAATGGGCCAGGTTGTAGAGATGCCCCACGTCGTAGCACTCGAACTCGAAACGCGTGCCGTGGGCCTGCCCCAGGGACTTCAGGATATAGGCGATGTCCTTGAACGAGTTGCGGAATATCTGGTCTTCCATGCCTTCGACGTAGGGCTTCTCCCAGTCGTGCTTCCACTCGGTCATGCGGCGTGCGACCGGATGGATGGAAAAATTCATCGATCCCATGTTCAACGAGCACATCTCCGGCCTGGCCAGCAGCGGGTAGGCCAGCCGCTCGGCCAGGCTCATGCGCGTCGTGCCCCCGGTCGTGATGTTGATGACGGCATCGGTGGCCGCCTTGATCCGCGGCACGAAGCGGCCGAAGATTTCCGGATCGGGCGTGGGCCGACCGTCGACCGGATCGCGGGCATGCAGGTGCAGGATGGCGGCGCCCGCCTCGGCGGCCGCGACGGCCTGCTCCTCGATCTGCTCCGGCGTCAGCGGCAGATAGGGCGACATCGACGGCGTGTGGATGCCACCCGTGATGGCGCAGGTGATGATGACCTTGTCATTCTTGCGTTTCATGTTTCCGTTTCCATGCATCTGCGCGGCCCGTGGGCCGCAAGGTTCAAACCGCCAGCCATTGCGCGAGCAGTTCGTCGTTGCCCGCGATTTCCTGCGGCGCGCCCTCGCGGACGATCCGGCCATGGCCCATCACGCACATGCGCGTGGACACGCGCAGCGCGATGGTCAGTTTCTGCTCCACCAGGACGACCGACACGCCCCGCCGGTGGATGTCCTCGATGCAGTCACTGACCGCGGCCACGATCTGCGGCGCCAGGCCTTCGGTGGGCTCGTCGATCAACAGCACGCGCGGGTTTCCCAGCAGCGACCTGCAGATCGTCAGCATCTGCTGCTCGCCGCCCGACAGGCTGCCCGCCAGCGTGCCGCGCCGTTCCTTCAGCCGGGGGAAATAGTCGAACATCTGCGCCACCGTCCACGCGGGCACGCCTTCCGGGCACGGCTGTTCTCCCATGCGCAGGTTCTCGTCGACTGTCAGGTTGGCGAATACCTCGCGTGCTTCCGGCACGTAGGCGATCCCGGCGCGCGCGATCTCGTACGGCCGCCGGCCGGCCAGGGAACGGTCCGCGAGCACGATGTCTCCGGACGAAGGCGGCACCAGCCCCATGACGGCCTTGAGCAAAGTGGATCGGCCGGAGCCATTGCGTCCGACGAGCCCGACGACTTCGCGCGGCTTCACGTCTAAGCTCACCCCGCGCAGGACATGGCTCTTGCCGTAGTGCGCATGCAGATCCCGGACGCGCAGGATCGGAGTTTCCGTGTTCATGCCGTGGCCTCCTCGCCCAGATAGGCTTCCCTGACCCTGGGGTTCGCGCGGATCTCTTCCGGCGTCCCGCTGGCGATCAGTTCGCCATAGACCAGCACGCTGATGCGGTCGCTCAGCGTGAACACGACTTCCATGTCGTGCTCCACGATCAGCAGGGCGCGCCCCTGCGTGACTTCGCGGATGAGTTCCGTGGTGTAGCGGGTTTCCTCGCGCGACATGCCGGCCATGGGCTCGTCGAGCAGGATGATCCGGGGATCCGACGCCAGCGTCATGGCGATTTCCAGCGAACGCTGTTCCGAATAGGACAGCTCGCCCGCCACGGCCGATGCCCGATGGGACAGGCGGACGTTCTCCAGCAGGGCCATGCCGCGATCGCGCACGCGTTCGTCCCGGTCGGCCAGGCGCCAGAAGCAGTACTGCAGGCCGCGCGGTCTCATCACGGCCAGGCGGATGTTCTCGAAGACCGTCAGCCGGGGAAAGAGATTGGTGATCTGGAACGACCGCGCCAGGCCGAGCCGGTTGATAGCCTGTGGACTGCAGCCGGCGATGGGGCGCCCCCCCAGGCGGATCTCGCCGGCGCTCGGGCGCAGCTGGCCGGAAACGAGATGGAACAGCGTCGATTTCCTGGCCCCATTGGGCCCGATGACGGCATGCCGCTCGTTCCCACCCACGTCCAGGCTCACGCCCCGGATGATGTCCACCGGGCCGAAGGATTTGCGGACATCGTGCAGGGAAAGGACTGGAGCATTCACGTCAGCCTCCTTTCGGTCATTGCGCCGGCCGCCGGTGCATGGTCCGCCGGCGCCGCATCGCGCAGGCGGCCGACTGCAGCCGCGGCCATCTTCCAGAAGAGCCAGCCCAGCACCGCCAGCGTCGCCGGCACCAGCCAGGTCGTCACGCCCAGGGGCGGCCATTCCCGGCCGAACAGGGAGACCGCCGGCCATTCCCAGGCGCCCGCCGCATGGGCCAGGCTGCGGTAGTCCTGCGAAAACAGCCGCTGCAGCAGCTCCGTCAGGAATATCGCGGCGGCGGCGTAGCACGCCCCGGCCAGCAGATAGAGGCCCGCACCGGGCGCCGCCGCCCGCAGGCCGTGGCGCTGCACGAAGCGGCCGGCCAGCGCCAGCAGACCCGCCAGCCCCGTTGGCATGAAGATGATGACGAGCACGAACAGTGCCCCCTGGTAGAGCAGCCAGGACTGCGTCAGATCCGAGACCGCGTAGCCGAAGAAGGTCACCAGGGCCGCGCCCAGGGCGGGCCCCAGAAAGGCATGGACGCCGCCGATGTAGGTGTTCAGCACGACGGCGGCGGACAGCGAGGTGTCGAACACGACATAGTTGGCCGACTCGTTGCTCAGGACCTGCAGGCCGCCGGCGATGCCGGAAAACATGCCCGACAGCGCGAAGATCAGGACGCTGATGCGGTGCACGTCGTAGCCCAGGAACCGCAGGCGCTGGCTGTTCTCGCGCAGGCCCAGCGCCAGGCGTCCGAGCGGCGTGCGGGTCAGCAGGTACAGCAGCACCAGGCTCGCCAGCACCCAGGCCAGCGTCAGGTAGTAGACCTCCACGGTCGAGCCGAACGTCAGGCCCCAGGCCGGCATGCGCATCGACGAAATGCCGGCCTCGCCGCCGAAGACGCTTTTCAGCTGCGGGGCCATGGCGTGCAGCAGCTCGGCGATCGCCAGGGTGATCATGGCGAAATACGCCCCCGTGCGCTGGGTCGAGAACCACCCCGCCACCAGGCCTGCAAGCAGACCGCCCGCCGCGCCGACGAGCGGCATCCAGGGCGTGGGCAGCAGCCCCGCGCCACCCAGCGCATTCATGGCATGGATGGTGGCGAAGGCCCCCACGCCGAAATAGGCGGAATGGCCGAAGGACAGCATGCCGGCATAGCCGCACAGCAGGTTGTAGGCGCAGGCGAACAGCGCGGCGATCAGCATCGAGATCGCCGCATTCACCAGGCCGTCCGGAAGCATCAGCGGAACGGTGGCCAGGACGGCCACGCCGGCGGCCAGCAGGATCGCGCGTGTCTTCATGGCGCTACTCCTTTTCGCCCATCAGCCCGCTGGGCCGCACGAGGAGCACCAGCAGCATGAGCGCAAACGGAAGGCTGGCGGCCAGGCTGGAGATCTTCAGGGAAAGGATGCCGGCGGCATCCTGCGCCAGGTCTCCGGCACCCAGCCAGACCAGCAGGTCGGCCGGCGTGGCGTCGATGCCCACCGCCACGGAGGTCACCACCCCGATGAGCAGCGATGCCAGCATCGCGCCTTCCAGCGAGCCGAGGCCGCCGATCACCACCACCACGAACACCAGCACGCCCAGTTCCAGCGCCATGTTCGGGCTGGTGGTGTAGAACGCGCCGGCCACCGCGCCCGCCAGCCCGGCCATGGCGGCGCCCACGCCGAAGACGCCCATGAAGACGCGCGGCACGTTGTGGCCCAGCGCCTCGGCCATCTCGGGCCTGTGGATGGCGGACCGCACGATGATCCCCACCCGCGTGCGCGACAGCAGCAGGTAGATCGCCACGAACATGCCGATGGCCACGATGCCCATGAACAGACGGTAGGCCGGATAATCCAGACCGCCCAGCGTGAAGGCCGCGAAATCCAGGTCCGCCGGCACCCGGTAGTTGACCGGATAGTTGCCGAAGAACAGCTTGACCAGTTCCACGATGATGAACGACAGGCCGAAGGTGACCAGGAGTTCGTGGGCATGCCCGTACCGATGCACGCGCCGCAGTACATGCCGCTCGACCAGGACGCCGATGGCCCCGACCAGCAGGGGCGACACGGCGACCGCCACCCAGAAGCCGACCGCCCCCTGCAGCGCATAGGCGAAATAGGCCCCCAGCATGTAGAACGAGGCATGGGCGAAATTGAGAATGCCCATCATGCCGAAGATGAGCGTCAATCCCGCCGACACCATGAACAGGAGCAGGCCGTAGACGACGCCATTCAGCAGGGGGATTGCGAGATGTTCCATGACGTCTCCCTGGTTCCGGACCCGATCAATCGGGCCGCTGCATCCGGCATGTGCCCTGCGCGGGCACGGCGGCTTCCGGTGCCGTGAACCGCTTCACCGGCTTGAATCCCAGGTCCGTGCCGTCGGCCTTGTAGCGGGCATCGCGGGACACGACCGATACGGCCAGCGGCAGCAGGGCCTGGTGATCCTGCGCCCGCATGCTGAGCGTTCCCATGGGCGTTTCGAGCGAGGCCTGCTCCAGCTGCAGCGCCAGCTTGCGCACATCCAGCTTCCCGTCGCCGGCCGGCACGTGCTTCAGCGCCTCGCCCACCAGCAGCACCCCGAACACCGTCTGCGGCTCGATGAAGGTGGGCGCATGGCCCATCTTGGCCTGGTAGTCCAGCACGAACGCCGCGCCCGCCTCGCCCGCTGCCTCGGCATTGAAAGCCTGGGCGACATACCCCCCCAGCGCGACGTCGCCCGCATTGGCGATGTTGCCGGGCTGGTCCAGGTAGACCGTGCCGAAGCGTGCCTTGAGGCCGGACGCCCTGGCGGCCTTCATGAGCAGCAGCAGGTCGCTGCCCCAGTTGCCCGTCATCACGGTATCCGCCCGGGCGGCCGCGATCTTGTTCACGTAGGGCGAGAAATCCTGGATCTTGCCGACATCGTGCAGCGTCTTCTCGACCACCTGGTAGCCGCCGGAGGCGGCCGCATCCACGATGGCCTGCTCCATGTCCTGGCCCCAGGAATAGTTCTGGTTGATCGCATAGACGCGGGAACCCAGTGCGCCGTCCTGCTTCATGCCCGCCACCAGGGCCTTGACCCGCATCGGAGCGTTGCCGGCGACGCGGAAATGGTAGAACTGGCATTTCTCGCCCGTCAGCGACTGCGCCTCGGCGCCCACGTTCAGGTAGATCAGTTCGCGACCGGGGTTGCGCAGGTTCCACTTGCGGACGTCCTCGGTGATCTGGCCGCCGATGGCCGATGAGGCGCCCTGGACGACGAGCTGCGCGCCATCGGAGATGGCCGCCTTCAGCTTGTCGGCGGCACCGGCCGGCCCGCCCTGGTTGTCGTATTCCAGCAGTTCGAGCGGCTGCCCATGCCAGCCGCCGTCGGCGTTGATGCGATCCACCGCATAGCGCACGGCAGACCGGTAGGTCAGTCCCGTCGACGCCTGCGGGCCGGACAACGTCTCCACGAGGGCGATCTTGACGGGGGCGGCCGCCGCCAGTGCCGAAACGCACAGCAGGCCGGGCAACAGCGCCATATTCAGGACGGAATGTGATTTCATGAGGGTCTCCTCCATGAGAGCGGTCAACCGCGCATCCACATGCACCGGTTGAAGGCATGTTAGAGACCGTGCCTGTTCCATTACAGATCGATCAAGGACATGACCGTATCTTTACCGGACACGCAGACTCATGGCTTACCCTAATGAGAAGAGAAGGCGCCAGCGCATCGCGCCGGCCTTTCGGAGGGACGGAAATCCGGCGCCAAAGGATGGGCATGCCGGCTGCTCACCGGACGGGGCGACTTGCGTGCCGTGGTCCCCCCTCGTATGATCCGCGCTATCGTGGTCGCAAAACGGCCCCAACTGGAACCTCATGACCAAAACCCTGATCATTGCCGAAAAACCCTCGGTCGCACTGGACATCTCCCGGGCCTTGGGCGGCTTCACCCGGGAAGGAGACTACTTCGAAAGCGAGCAGTACGTGCTGTCCTCCAGCGTCGGCCATCTGCTCAGCCTCGTTGCGCCGAACGATCCGGTTCGCGGCAAATGGAGCTTCACCCACCTGCCGGTCATCCCGCCCCAGTTCGAGTTGGGCCCCACCGACAAGCGCTCGGCCGAACGGCTCAAGCTGCTGGTCAAGCTGCTCAAGCGCAAGGATGTCGGCGCCGTCATCAACGCCTGCGACGCGGGCCGCGAAGGCGAACTGATCTTCCGCTACATCATCCAGTATTCGGGGGTGAAGAAGCCCATCCAGCGCCTCTGGCTGCGGTCCATGACCCAGGCCTCCATCCGCGAGGCCTTCGCCAACCTGCGCGACGACGAAACCATGAAGCCGCTGGAAGCCGCCGCCCGGTCCCGCGCCGAGGCCGACTGGCTGGTCGGCATCAACGGCACCCGCGCCATGACGGCGTTCAACAGCAAGGACGGGGGCTTCTTCAAGACCCCGGTGGGCCGCGTGCAGACGCCCACCCTGGCCATCGTCATGGAACGCGAGGACCGCATCCGCCGCTTCGTGCCGCGCGATTACTGGGAAGTCCACGCCACCTTCGTCGCCGCCGCCGGCCTGTACGAGGGGCGCTGGTTCGATCCGGACTTCAAGAAAAACGAACAGGACCCCGACGTCCGCGACTCGCGCCTGTGGTCCGCCTCGGCCGCCCAGACCATCGTGGCCGCCTGCCGCGAGCAGCCCGGCAGCGTGACCGAGGAATCCAAGCCCAGCACGCAGCTGTCCCCGGCCCTGTTCGACCTGACCACCCTGCAGCGCGAGGCCAACTCGCGCTTCGGCTTTTCCGCCAAGACCACGCTGGCGCTGGCCCAGACGCTGTACGAACGCCACAAGGCCCTGACCTATCCGCGTACCGATTCGCGCTACCTGCCCCAGGACTACGTCGGCACCGTGCAGCAGACCATGCGCGTCCTGGCCGACAGCGAATCGGGCGCGGCCCGTTCCGTGCGCCCCTACGCCGCCCAGGTCGTGCAGAAGGATTGGGTCAAGCCCAACCGGCGCATCTTCGACGACAAGAAGATCTCCGACCACTTCGCCATCATCCCGACCCTGCAGGTGCCGCGCGAGCTGAGCGACGCCGAATTCAAGATCTACGAACTGGTGGCGCGCCGCTTCCTGGCGGTGTTCTTCCCGGCGGCCGAATTCCGCGTCACGACCCGCATCACCCAGGTCTCGGGCCACCATTTCAAGACCGAAGGCAAGGTGCTGGTCAACCCGGGCTGGCTGGCCATCTACGGCCGCGAGTCCCAGGGCGAGGACGCATCCCTAGTCCCCGTGGCCGAAGGCGAGCGCGTGCGCACCGAAGACATCGAGGCGCGCGGCCTGACCACCAAGCCTCCGGCCCGATTCAACGAAGCCACGCT
Organism: Castellaniella daejeonensis; assembly: GCF_039523555.1. NCBI lineage: Bacteria > Pseudomonadati > Pseudomonadota > Betaproteobacteria > Burkholderiales > Alcaligenaceae > Castellaniella > Castellaniella daejeonensis. The sequence goes on along the minus strand of NZ_BAAAFN010000015.1, from coordinate 66,558 downwards.
GCTGTCGGCCATGGAAGGCGCCGGCAAGCTCGTGGACGACGAGGCCCTGCGCGAGGCCATGTCCGAGCGCGGCCTGGGCACGCCTGCCACCCGTGCGGCCATCATCGAAGGCCTGCTCAACGAAGGCTACCTGCGCCGCGAAGGCCGCGACCTGATCCCCAGCGCCAAGGCGCGCCAGCTGATGACGCTGCTCTCCGGCCTGGGCGTCAACGAGCTCACATCGCCCGAACTCACCGGCGAATGGGAACACCAGCTCAAGCTCATCGAACAGCGCAAGCTCGACCGCGAATCCTTCATGCGCGAGATCGCCCAGATGACCCAGGTGATCGTCAAGCGAGCCAAGGAATACGAACGCGACACCGTGCCCGGCGACTACGCCACCCTGCAGACGCCCTGCCCGAAATGCGGTGGCGTGGTCAAGGAAAACTACCGCCGCTACGCCTGCACGGCCTGCGACTTCTCCATCGGCAAGCATCCGGGCGGGCGCACCTTCGAGATCGCCGAAGTCGAGGAACTGCTGGCCAGGCGCGAACTGGGCCCGCTGACCGGCTTCATCAGCAAGATGGGCCGCCCCTTCGCCGCCGTGCTGCGCATCACCGACGAATACAAGCTGGAATTCGACTTCGGCCAGCGCGAGGACGAAGACGCCGAATCCGTGGACTTCTCCGGCCATACCCCGCTGGGCGCCTGCCCGAAATGCGGCGGCCACGTCTTCGAGCATGGCATGAACTACGTCTGCGAACGCGCCGTGGGTCCCGAAAAGACCTGCGACTTCCGCAGCGGCAAGGTCATCCTGCAGCAGGAAATCCCCGCTGCGCAAATGAGCAAGCTGCTGGCCACCGGCAAGACCGACCTGCTCGATGGTTTCGTGTCCAGCCGCACCAACCGCAAGTTCAAGGCCTTCCTGGTGCGCCAGGCCGACGGCAAGGTCGGCTTCGAATTCGAGCCGCGCGCGCCCAAGGCGGGCGCCAAGACGGCGGCAAAGTCCGCCACGAAGACAACGGCCAGGAAAGCCCCCGCTAAAAAGGCGGCGGCGAAAAAGGCCGTCCGCAAAACGGCGGCCAAGACGGAAGAGGACGACGGCCCGGCCTTCTGACCGCACCCGGGCGGCACCGCCGCCCGGTGGGCATGCTAGCTGCTGGCGCGGATCTTCAGCTCGAAGCCCAGGTCGATCGCGGGCTCGTCCACCGGCTCGCCGCGCATCAGCCGCAGCAGCATGCGCGCCGCGGCATCGCCCACTTCCCGGCGCGGCGTGCGCAGGCTCGTCAGCGCGGGCAGCATCTGCGTGTTGCCCGGCAAATCGTTGAACCCCACCACGCTGACCCGGTCGGGCACCGAGATTCCCAGGCGCAGCGCTTCCAGCAGGCCACCGTGGGCCAGGTCGTCGTTGCAGAAGAATACGGCGTCCAGGTCGGGATGCGCCTGCACCAGGCGGCGGAAGGCTTCCGCCCCCAGGGCGGCCGACGAAGGCCTGGGGTCGAGGATTTCGAGCCGCGGGTCGTGGCAGCCCGCCGCGCGCAGGGCGCCGCGAAAGCCTTCGGCGCGCTCCAGCGTGCGCGGATCCAGCTGGGCGCCGACGAAGGCGATGCGCCGCCGCCCCTTGTCCAGCAGGTGGCGGGCCACCGTCTGCGCAGCCACGGTCTGGGAAAAGCCGACGCAGTACACGCCCGGATCGTCGCTCAATTCCATCACGTGCACGCACGGCGTGCGGCTGGCCTCGATCAGGCGGCGCTGGGCCTCGCTGCGATCGAAGCCGGTCAGGATCAGCCCCGCCGGCCGATGGGAAAGATAGCTGTCCAGCAGGGCGGCTTCACGCTCGGGCCGGTACTGGGTGATCCCCACGAAGATCGGGTAGCCTGCCTCCCACATCACATCCTGGACGGCTTCCAGCAGCTCTGTGAACAGCGTGTTCGACAGAAGCGGGATCAGCACCACGACATGGCTGCTCTTGGCCGAAGCCAGCGCGCGCGCCGACGGGTCGGGCCGATAGCCGAGCTGCTCCACGGCGGCTCGCACCCGCTCGGCCAGTTCGGGGCGCACGGTCGTCTTGCCCGCCACCACGCGCGAGGCCGTGATGGGACTGACGCCGGCCAGGGCTGCCACGTCGGCCAGCGTCGCCCGCCCGGTGGCGCGGCGGCGGCCCCGGGCCACGGCCGTCCGGGAGCCGGACCCGCCGTCGGAGGAAGAATCATTCATACAGGAATTCCCTAATGTCGGCCGGAATAAGATAGCGCTATCTTTGCGTCTCACCGCCTTCGGGAAGATCGGTCGGCACTGGCCCGGCCCGACGCTCCGGGCACCATTGTACGTAAGGGCCATTTTTTTTCAATGCAAAAGATAGCGCTATCTTCTCCCGCCGGGGCACTCGGCGCCACGGTCTGTCCGCCGCGTGCGGTGGTCGTGATGGGCGTCTCCGGCAGCGGCAAATCCACCGTCGGCGAAATGCTGGCCCGGCGGCAGGGCTGGGCCTTCGTCGAAGGCGACGCCTTCCACAGCGAAGGGAACCACGCGAAGATGCGGGCCGGCATCCCCCTGACCGATGAAGACAGGGAATCCTGGCTGGAGGCCCTGGGATGCGAACTGGCGCGCCATGCCGCCGGCGGCGTCGTCCTCAGTTGCTCGGCCCTGAAGCGGGCCTACCGCCGGCGGCTGCGCGCCCACGTGGATGGCCTGGCGTTCATCTGGCTGGAAGTCGGCCGCGATGCGGCCCACCGGCGCGTCGCCGGCCGCGGCGACCGCCACTTCTTCCCCGCCACCCTGATCGACAGCCAGTTCGCCACGCTGGAACCGCCCCACGACGAAGCCGGCCTGCTGCACCTGGACAGCGAGCGGCCCCTGGAAGAAATCCTCGAACACGCCGCCGAATGGCTGCGAAGGAATCCCCATGCACACCCCTGACGCACCGGCCAGCGCACCGCGCAAGCCGCCGATCCGCAAGGCCGCCGAGGCTTTCATGGCCGCCACCCTGGCGCTCATGGTGATCGCCGTATTCAGCAATGTCGTGCTGCGCTACGCATTCGGCACGGGCCTGGTGATCTACGAAGAACTGTCCCGCCTGCTGTTCATCTGGCTGGTCTGCATGGGCACGGTCGTCACCGCCTACGACAGGCGCCACCTGAGCTTCGACCTGCTGGTGGATCGGGTGGGGCCGCGCACACGGGCGGCGATGGGCGCGCTGGCCGCCCTGATCAGCGCGATCGTCCTGGGCATGGTCGTCAAGGGCGCCTGGGACCAGGTGATCGCCGGCCTGCACAGCTACAGCCCCGTCATCGGCTACCCCCTGGCGATCGCTGCGGGCGCCACCCTGTTCATGGCCGCCGCCATGGAAATCCTGCTGTTCAAGCAGGTGGTCCTGGACCGCCGCCGCGATCGAACCTAGGAGTGCCCGCATGGACACCACGCTGATCTTCCTCGCAGTCCTGTTCGCCTCCATGGCGATCGGCATTCCCATCGCCGTTTCCCTGCTGGTATCGGGCGTGGCCCTGATGTGGCATCTGGACTTCTTCAACACCCAGCTGCTGGCGCAGAACCTGCAGGCCGGCTTCGACAGCTTTCCCCTGCTGGCCGTGCCCTTCTTCATCCTGGCCGGCGAGCTGATGAACGTGGGCGGCCTGAGCCAGCGGATCATCGACATGGCGCGCGCCTTCGTCGGCCACATTCCGGGCGGCCTGGGCTACGTCGCCGTGTTCGCCTCGGTGCTGCTGGCCTCGATGAGCGGCTCGGCCATCGCCGACACCGCCGCACTGGCCACCATCCTGCTGCCCATGATGCGCCAGCAGCACTATCCCATGGACTACAGCACGGGCCTGCTGGCCTCGGGCGGCATCATCGGCCCCATCATCCCGCCATCGCTGCCCTTCATCATCTACGGCGTGACCACCAACACGTCCATCAGCAAGCTGTTCATCAGCGGCGTGGTCCCCGGCATCCTGATGGGCGGCGCGCTGCTGCTGGCCTGGCGCGTGGTCGCGCGCCGCCGGCAGCTGCCCACGGCGCCCCGCACTTCACCGGCCGAACGTCGCCGCGCAGTGGCCGACAGCATCTGGGCCATCTTCATGCCGGTCATCATCCTGGGCGGGATCCGCTTCGGTGTCTTCACGCCCACCGAGGCCGCCGTGGTGGCCGCCGTCTACGCCTTCGTGGTGTCGCGCTTCATCTACCGGGCGCTGTCCTGGAAGGCCGCCTACGATGTGCTGGTGGCCTCCAGCATCACCACGGCGGTGGTGATGTTCCTGTGCGGCGCCGCGACCGTGGCCGCCTACATGATCACGCTTGCCGACCTGCCCAATCAGCTGGCCCAGCTGTTCCAGCCCATCCTGGCGCATCCGACGCTGTTCATGGCCTGCATGGTGATCTTCCTTCTGCTGGTGGGCACGTCCATGGACCTGACGCCCATCATCCTGATCTTCGCCCCCGTCTGCCTGCCCCTGGCGCTGAAGGCACACATCGATCCGGTCTATTTCGGCTTCATGTTCGTGTTCACCGGCTGCCTGGGTCTGATCACGCCGCCGGTGGGCACGGTGCTCAACGTCGCCGCCGGCGTGGGCGGCGTGCGCATGGAATCCGTGATCAGGGGCGTCGCGCCCTTCCTGCTGGTCTACGCCGCGCTGCTGGTCCTGCTGGTGGCCTTTCCCCAGATCGTCACCGCCCCGGTCCACTGGCTGGGCTGAGGCAAACAACACCGCCCCGTACGGCGGAACTTTCCACCAAGGAGAATCCCCATGAAACTGAAAGCCCTGTTCCTGGCTGCCACGCTGGCAGCCGGCACGATGGTCCTCCCCGCGGCCCATGCCGCCGACATCCAGACCCGCCTGATCCGCTTCGGCTACGGCCTGAACCAGGATTCCAACCAGGGGCGCGCCGTGCAGGTGTTTGCCGACGAGGTCGCCAAGCTCTCCGGCGGGAAGATGAAGATCCGCGCCGTCGGCGCCGCCGCGCTGGGCTCGGACGTCCAGATGCAGCAGGCGCTGATCGGCGGCGCCCAGGAGATGATGGTGGGCTCCACCGCCACCCTGGTCGGCATCACGCCCGAAATGGCCCTGTGGGATACGCCTTTCCTGTTCAATTCCGGCGAGGAAGCCGACCAGGTGCTCGACGGCAAGACCGGCCAGGCGATCATGCACAAACTGGAAGACAAGGGCCTGGTGGGCCTGGTCTACTGGGAAAACGGCTTCCGCAACCTGACCAACAGCCAGAAGCCCGTGACCAGCGTGGAAGACTTCAGCGGCCTGAAGCTGCGGGTCATGCAGAACAATGTGTTCCTGGACACATTCCAGCGCCTGGGTGCCAACGCCGTGCCGCTGCCGTTCTCGGAACTGTTCACCGCCCTGGAAACGAAGACGGTGGACGGGCAGGAAAACCCCTACAACACCATCCTGTCGAGCAAGTTCTATGAAGTCCAGAAATACCTGAGCATCACCAACCACGTCTACAGCCCCTGGATCGTCACGGCCAGCAAGAAGTGGTGGGACGGCCTGAGCGCCGACGAGCGCGACGTGCTGCTCAAGGCCGCCGCCGTGAGCCGCGACTTCGAGCGCAAAGACACCCGCCAGGAAGCCGACAAGGCCCTGGCGCAGCTGAAGGCCGACGGCATGCAGATCAACACCGTCTCCCCGGAAGCCGTGCAGAAGATGCGCGAGACCATCGCCCCGGTCAATGCGCAGATCGAGAAGGCGGTCGGGTCCGATCTGTGGAACGCGGTGCAGGACCAGCTGAAGGAAATCCGCAAGCAGGGCTGAGGCCCTTTCACGTTGCGGCCCATGGGCCGCAACGCAGGCACGCCATCAGGCAGGCACCCCGGCCCGGTCGGATCCGGCCGGGGTTTTTTCCATCCAGGTTCCCGGTGCCGCCGGCCGGATGGTCAGCGGTACACCAGGTCGCGGAAGTAGAGCGACAGGTCGGGCCAGTAGGTGATCACCATCAGGCAGACCACCACCACGCCGACGAAGGGCAGCAACGGCCGGATCAGGCGCTCGATGGGCACCTTGGCGACCGTGCAGGCGGCGAACAGGTTCACGCCGAAGGGCGGCGTCACCATGCCCAGGGCGAGGTTCACCACCATGATCACGCCGAAGTGCGCCGGATCGACCCCGAACTGCGTCGCCACCGGCAGCAGCAGGGGCGCCAGCACCACGATCGACGCGGAGGTCTCGATGAACATGCCGATGAGGAACAGCGCGACGTTCACCCCCAGCAGGAATGAGATCTCGCTGCCGAACAGGTGGCTGAGCCATTCGCCCAGCATCATCGGCACCCCGGCACGGTTCAGCAGGAAGCCGAACACGCCCGCGTTGGCGATGATGAACATGATGATCGCCGTGGACACTACGGAGCGGTGGAAGGTGCGCCCCAGCGTGGTGAAATTCAGCCGGCGATAGACGAAGATGCCAACGAACAGCGCATACACCACGGCCACGGCCGAGGCCTCGGTGGGCGTGAAGATCCCGCCGTAGATCCCCCCCAGGATGATGACCGGCATCAGCAGCGCCCACCAGGCCTTTCTGAACGCGGTCCAGACCGGCAGGCGGCCGTCGCCGTCACGCTTGCCCAGGCCGTTGCGGCGCGCGTACAGCCACACGTAGGCCATCAACCCGAAGACGATCAGCAGGCCGGGCCCGATGCCGGCGATGAACACCTCGCCCACCGACGTATCGGTGGACACGGCGTACAGGATCATGGGAATGGACGGCGGGATGATGACGCCCAGTTCCGCCGCGCAGGCCTGCAGCGAGGCCGCGAAGGGCGCCGGATAGCCGTGCTTGACCATGGCGGGGATCAGGATCGCGCCCACTGCGAAGGTGGTGGCCACGCTGGAGCCGGCCACCGCGGCGAAGATCATGCAGGTCAGCACGCAGCTGCAGGCCAGCCCGCCCTGCACGCCGCCCACCACGCTCTTGGCGAACTCGACCATGCGCTCGGAAATGCCGCCTTCTTCCATCAGGTTGCCGGCCAGAATGAAGAAAGGCACGGCGACCAGCGGGTATTTGTCCAGGGCGGCATAGAGCTGCTGCGCGATCACCAGCCAGGTCATGTGGCCGTCGAAGCCGACCCCGGCCATGGTGGCCAGGCCGATCGAGACGGCGACCGGCACGGTCAGGCCAAAGAACAGCAGCATGGAAATGACCATCAACTGCGACATGGCGCTTCCCCGGTCAGACGGTTTCGATGTGGGGCCGCCGCGGGCCTTCGGCCCAGTAGGCCAGCGCGGCGAACAGGGCCAGCGTGGCCCCCACGGGAATGGACAGATAGATCCACGAAATGGAGATGCCCATGCTGGGCGTGGTCTGGAACCGGACGCGCCAGGTCATGTCGGCCCCGATCCAGACCAGAAAACCCAGGAAACCGACGACGATCAGCAGGACGACGTGCTCCAGCACGCGCGCCCGACGCGGCGCCAGCAGGTTGTGCAGCAGGTCGACGCCCAGCATGGCGCCCTGGCGAAAGGCCAGGGCCACCCCCAGCATCACCGTCCAGATGATGGCGGCCCGGGTCCAGCCCTCGGACCAGGCCGAAGGCGATTCGAGCACGAAGCGCGCCAGGACCTGGTAGAAGCCCGCCGCGACGGCGGACCACAGCAGGGCCTGGGCGATCCAGGACACCAGCCGGGTCAGGCCCCGGTCGATCGAGCCGAGCACGCCCATGGGCCTACTGGGTGTTGCGGATGGCGTCGACCAGGTCCTGGCCGAACTGCTTGTAGTACTGCGGGTAGACCGGCTGGACCGCCTTGACGAAGGCTGCGTGGTCCACCGTATTGACCTGCATGCCGTTGGACTTCAGGGTCTCGATGCCGTCCTTTTCGACCTGGTCGACATAGGCGCGCATGGCCTTGGCGCCGGCGGCGGCGGCTTCCTTGAACTTGGCCTTGCCGGCATCGTCCAGGCCGTCATACACGGACGGCGACATCAGGATCAGCGCCGGGCCATAGACGTGCGCCGTCAGCGACAGGTACTTCTGCAGTTGCCACATCTTCACGGACACGATCACCGACAGCGGGTTTTCCTGGCCGTCGATGGTGCCCTGCTGCAGCGCGGTGGCGACTTCCGGCCAGGCCATGGGGGTGGCCAGCACGCCCAGCTCGCGGAAGGCGGCGATGTGGATCGGGTTTTCGGTCGTGCGGATCTTCAGGCCCTTGATGTCGGCGGGCTCCTTCACCGGACGGACGTTGTTGGTCAGGTGCCGGAAGCCCTGCTCGCCCCAGGCCAGGGCCACCAGGCCGCGCTTGGGGAATTCGGCCAGCATGTCCTGGCCGATCTTGCCGTCCAGGACCTTGCGCGCATGGGCCAGGTCGCGGAACAGGAAGGGGATGTCGAACACGCCGGTCTGGGGCACGAAATTCAGCGTGGCGCCCGTGGATACGATGGCCAGGTCGATGGTGCCCAGCTGCAGGCCCTCGATGACCTCGCGCTCGCCGCCCAGCGCGCTGTTCGGGAACTGCTGGATCTTGAAGTCGGGCAGGCTGCTTTCCAGGGTCTTCACGAAGGCGGCGGCACCCGCGCCATAGTGCGAGTTCTCGGACAGCGCGTAGGCCATCTTCAGCGTGGTCTGCGCCAGGGCCGGCGCGGACGCCGTCATGCCGACCAGGGCCGCGGCCGCCAGCCACCGTGCGAGTTTCTTACCTTGGAACATGGTGTCGTCTCCCGAATCCGATATGAATGTTGTCCGGCCCGCGCCGCGCGCAACGCAGCGTCAAAGCCTTGGTGTTCTAACATGAAGTCCGGCCCGGTCGCAATGGAAACCGCTCACGGATTCGGGTTATCACAGGGTACGGCCCGCGCCCGTCCGGCGGGGCAAAACCCACTGGTGCGCCATCGGCCCGGGCGGTATGCTCGAACCCTCGACCCGGCGGCGCACCGAAGCCGCGAACCGCCCCGGCCACACCACCCGGGGCACCCACGGAGCGCACATGACACAAAGAATCGCAGTGATCCCCGGCGACGGCATCGGCACGGAAGTCATGCCCGAAGGCCTGCGGGTCCTGGAAGCCGCCGCCACCCGGTTCGGCCTGGACCTGGACTTCGAATCCTTCGACTGGGGCTGCGGCCACTACCTGCGCGAAGGCCGCATGATGCCGGCCGACTGGAAAGAACGCATCGGCGGCCACGACGCCATCCTGTTCGGCGCCGTGGGCGCGCCCGACCGGGTGCCGGATCACATCGCCATCTGGGATTCCATCATCACCATCCGCCGCGAATTCGACCAGTACGTCAACCTGCGCCCGGCGCGGCTGATGCCCGGCGTGCCCAGCCCGCTGGCCAACCGGCGCCCCGGCGACATCGACTTCCTGGTGGTGCGCGAGAACACCGAAGGCGAATATTCCAGCCTGGGCGGGCGCATGTTCCCGGGCACGGAACGCGAATTCGTGATCCAGGAATCCGTCTTCACCCGCACCGGGGTCGACCGCGTCCTGCGGTTCGCCTTCGAGCTGGCCGCGCGCCGGCCGGGGCGGCACCTGACGGCGGCCACCAAATCCAACGGCATCTCCATCACCATGCCCTACTGGGACGAGCGCCTGCAGGCCATTGCCGGCGAATATCCCGAGGTCGCCTGGGACAAGTTCCACATCGACATCCTGTGCGCCCATCTGGTGCAGCATCCGGATCGTTTCGACGTGATCGTGGCATCGAACCTGTTCGGCGACATCCTGTCCGACCTGGACCCGGCCTGCACCGGCACGATCGGCATCGCCCCATCGGCCAACCTGAACCCGGAACGCCGCTATCCGTCCCTGTTCGAGCCCGTGCACGGCTCCGCCCCGGACATCGCCGGCCGGGGCATTGCCAACCCGGTCGGGCAGATCTGGTCCGCCGCCTTGATGCTGCAGCACCTCGGCCGGGACGTCTCCGTCTGGCAGGACGCGGCCGATGCCGTCCTGCGAGCCATCGAGGCCGTGCTGGCCGAAGGCCCCCGCACGCCCGACATGGGTGGCACGGCGCGCACCGCCGACATGGGCCGCGCGATCGCCAGCCACGTCGCCCAGGCCCGCTGACCCACGGGCCGACCGCACGCACCCACCGCCCGCGCCTTTCCAGGAGCACGCCATGCCCGCGCACCACTTCATCGCCAACACCCGCCTGCCCGTGTCCGACGCGCTCACCATCCCGGTCATCGACCCGGCCGACGGCCAGGCCTTCGACCGCATCGCCCGCGGATCCCCCGACGACATCGACCGCGCCGTGCAGGCCGCCCAGGCGGCCATGGGGGCGCAGTTCGACGGCCCCTGGGCGATGACCTGCGCCCGCGACCGGGGACGCCTGCTGGCGGCCTGGGGCCGCGCCGTGCTGGCAGAGGCCGACGAGCTGGCCCGCCTGGAGGCGCGCGACACCGGCAAGACGCTGCGCACCGCGCGCAACGACGTCACCGCCCTGGCGCGCTACTTCGAATACTATGCGGGCGCCTGCGACAAGCTGCACGGCGAGACCCTGCCCTACGACACCGGAACCCTGGTGATGACGGTGCGCGAGCCGCACGGGGTCACGGGTCACATCATCCCCTGGAACTACCCGGTCCAGATCTTCGGCCGCAGCGTCGGCGCATCCCTAGCCGCCGGCAACGCCTGCGTGGTCAAGCCCGCCGAAGACGCCAGCCTGTCCACCCTGTACCTGGCTGAAATGGCCGCCCGCGTGGGCTTTCCGCCCGGGGCGCTGAACGTCGTCACCGGATACGGCCACGAGGCCGGCGCCGCCCTGAGCGCCCACCCGGGCGTCCGGCACATTTCCTTCACCGGATCCACCGCCACCGGCCAGCAGGTCGCCGCCGCCGCCGCGCGGCATCATTGCCCGGTGGTGCTCGAACTGGGCGGCAAGTCGCCGCAGATCGTGTTCGAGGACGCCGACCTGGATGCCGCCCTGCCGGTGGTCGTCAACGCCATCATCCAGAACAGCGGCCAGACCTGCTCGGCGGGCAGCCGGCTGCTGGTCCACGAAAGCATCCACGACGCCTTCGTCGAACGCGTCGCCGAACGCTTCCGTGCCCTGCGCGCCGGCCCGCCCGCATCCGACGCCGACCTGGGACCGCTGGTGAACCGCAAGCAGTACGAACGCGTGCGCGGGCTGCTGGACGCAGCCCGCGACGAAGGCCTGGCCGAGGCCGCCCGGGGCCGCATCCTGGACGGCGTGCCGCCGGACGGCTACTACCAGGAAGCCGTGCTGTTCCGAGACGTGCCCGCCGGCAGTGTCCTTGCCCGCGAGGAAATCTTCGGGCCGGTCCTGATCACGCAGGCCTTCCGCGACGAGGCGCACGCCCTGGCCCTGGCCAACGCCACCGACTACGGCCTGGTGGCCGGGGTCTGGACCCGTGACGGGGCGCGGCAGCTGCGCATGGCCCGTCACCTGCGCTGCGGCCAGGTCTTCATCAACAACTACGGCGCCGGCGGCGGCGTCGAACTGCCCTTCGGCGGGGTCAAGTCCAGCGGCCACGGCCGCGAAAAAGGCTTCGAAGCCCTGCTGGGATTCACCGCACTGAAGACCGTGGCGATCCGCTACGGCCAGCAAGCCTGAAAGGAGACACACACCATGCGCCTGCGCGACAAGACTGCCATCGTCACCGGGGCCGGCTCCGGGTTCGGCCGGGGAATCGCTTCGGTCTTCGCCCGCGAGGGCGCCCGGGTGATCGTGGCCGACATCCACGACGAACACGGCCACGAAACCGTCGCGCAGATCCGCGCAGAAGGCGGCCAGGCCGCCTTCGCGCACGTGGACGTCGCCGATGCGGCCAGCATGCGCGGCCTGCTGGCGCAGGCCCTGGAGCACTTCGGCGGACTGGACATCGTCGTCAACAACGCCGGCGCCACCCACCGCAACCGGCCCATGCTCGAAGTCACCGAAGACGAGTTCGACCGCATTTACGCCATCAACGTCAAGAGCATCTATCTCAGCGCCCAGGCCTTCGTGCCGCATTTCCGCAGCCAGGGCGGGGGCGTGTTCGTGAACATCGCATCCACGGCCGCCATCCGGCCGCGGCCCGGCCTGACCTGGTACAACGGCACCAAGGGCGCGGTGGTGACCACCAGCCGCTCGATGGCGGCAGAACTGGGCCCCGACCGGATCCGCGTCAACTGCGTCAATCCCGTGGTGGGCGCCACCGGCCTGCTGACGGAATTCATGGGCATGCCCGACACGCCCGAAAACCGCGCCAAGTTCACCGCCGGCATCCCGCTGGGCCGGTTCTCGACCCCCGACGACGTCGCCTACGCCTGCCTGTACCTGGCTTCGGACGAAGCCGCGTTCATCACCGGCGCCTGCCTGGAAGTCGACGGCGGCCGGTGTGTCTGATCACTCTTCCACGTACCAGGTGTCTTCGGACAGCATCACCTGCTGGTGCCCATAGCCGGCCGGCATCATCGGGAAGCAGTTCTGCAGGGGCACCACCGCCACGTCCAGGAAATACGGGCCATCGTGCGCCATGCAGGCGGCCAGCGCCGCATCCAGGTCGCGCGGATGCTCGACCCGTGCGGCGCCCCAGCCGAATGCGCCCGCCAGCGCCACGAAATCCGGGATCGAAGCGTTGTAGCTGTGGCTGTAGCGGCCCTCGTGGATCAGTTCCTGCCACTGGCGCACCATGCCCATGTGGCCGTTGTTGCACAGGATCAGCTTGACGGGCGCGCGATGCTGCGCGGCCGTGGCCAGTTCCTGGATGTTCATCAGCACGGACGCATCGCCGCTGACGCAGACCACCGGCTTGTCCGGATGCGCGATCTGCGCGCCGATGGCGGCCGGCAGCCCGTAGCCCATGGTGCCCGCCCCGCCGGACGTCAGCCAGCGGTTGGGCCGGTCGATGCCGATGTACTGCGCTGCCCACATCTGGTGCTGGCCCACGTCGGTGGAGACAATGGCGTCGCGCCCGGCCAGCAGCCGGTCGATGCGGCGCATCAGGTCCTGGGGCAGGATGGTGTCGTCCGAAGGCGGGAATTTCAGGCAGTCGCGCGCCTGCCAGACTGCGATGCGCTGCCACCATTCGTCCAGTCGCCCGGATTCCAGCGGATACTGCCCCAGTTCCTTGTGCAGCGCCCGCAGCAGGGGGTAGCAGTCGCCCACCAGCGCCACATCGGCGCGCACGACCTTGTCGATCGAGGCCGGATCGATGTCCAGGTGGATCTTGTCGGCATGCGGGCAGAAATCCGACAGGCGGCCGGTGATGCGGTCGTCGAAACGCGCGCCCACGCAGATGATCAGGTCCGCGTGGTGCATGGCCAGGTTCGCCTGCAGCGTGCCGTGCATGCCCAGCATGCCCAGGAATTGCGCATCGCCCGCGGGGTAGGCACCCAGGCCCATCAGCGTCAGGGTGCAGGGCGCCCCGGTGGCCTGCACCAGGCTGCGGAATGCATGGCAGGCGTCGATGCCCGAATTGATCAGCCCGCCTCCGCCGTAGAACACGGGGCGGCGGGCGCGGGCGATCAGCGCGGCGGCGCGCTTGAGAGCGGCCTCGGTCACGGGCGCCAGCGGCTCGGCGGCGGCCTCGGGCTCGGGGGCGGCGGCGGCGTGCTCGGGTGGCACGCGGGCAATCTGCAGATCCTTGGGGAAGTCCAGCAGCACCGGACCGGGGCGGCCGGCGCGCGTCAGGCGCAGGGCCTTGGCGGCCAGGTCGGCGATGTCCTCGGAGCGGCGCACCTGGGCATTCCATTTCGTGACCGGGCGCGAAATGCCGACCGCGTCGCATTCCTGGAAGGCGTCGGTGCCGATGGCGCCGGTTGCCACCTGGCCGCTGACGCACAGCACCGGAATCGAGTCGCAGAGCGCGTCGAGCAGGCCGGTGGTGGTGTTGGCCATGCCCGGCCCCGAAGTCACGAAGACCACGCCGGGGCGGCCCGTGGACCGCGCGTAGCCCTCGGCGGCGTGCATGGCCGCCTGCTCGTGACGCACCAGCACATGACGGATGCGCGGCTCGGCGTACAGGGCGTCGTACAGCGGCAGCACCGCACCGCCCGGATAACCGAACACCGTATCCACCCCCAGGGCGATCAGGGTGTCCAGCAGGACCTCGGCGCCGTTGCGGTCGAGGACGGGCGCGGGTACGGCGGCATGGGCGGCGGTGGGGGCATTCACGGGCATTCACCTGGACGGAAGGGTGGCGGATGCCGCACCGGCCCCTCGCGCGCGGCGGCACCCGGCGGGATCGCCGCCGGGACGAGTGGACGTGAGCAAAGCATCCCAAGGATAATGGACCCCAGTTTATCCCTTTTCGACTGCATCCCATGGCCAACCCCCGCTCGCCCTGGCATGCCGTGCGCGTCTCGTCCCTGCACGGCACCGGTGTCTTCGCCGCGCGCGACATCCCCGCCGGCACCCGGATCCTGGACTATGCAGGGCGCCGCCTGACGGCGGAGCAGGCCGATGCACGCTGGCCGGTCAACCCGGACGACCCCTACCACACCTTCTATTTCGCGCTCAGCAGCGGCATGGTGATCGACGGCGGCCAGCGTGGCAACGACGCCCGCTGGATCAATCACGGCTGCGCTCCCAACTGCGAGGCGCGCGAGAACGAGACGGGCACCCGGGTGGCGATCTACGCACTGCAGGACATTCCGGCGGGCACGGAATTGCTCTACGACTACGGCCTGGTGATCGACGAGCCGCTCACACGGACGCTGAAGCGCCACTACCGCTGCCGCTGCGGTGCGCCCGCATGCCGCGGCACGATGCTGGCGCTGCCGGACGCATCCTGAGCCGGTGTCCGTACTCATACCAACTGGCAAGTACGCCGTTTCGCTGTAGGATTCAGTGTTGCCATCCGGCCCGACACCTGCCTTGCCCGTCCCATGCCCGACGACCACGCCGCCGATTCCGCCGACCCGCTTGCCTACGCGCCGCCCACCGATCCACCCCTGCGCGTTTCCCTGCGATTCGAGGACTGGCTGACCGTGCTGACCCTGGGCGCCCTGGCCTGCATCACCCTGGCCAACGTGATCGTCCGCTACCTCACCTCCGAATCCTTCGCCTGGACCGAGGAAATCTCCATCTTCCTGCTGATCGTTCTCACCATGAGCGCCAGTTCCTCGGCCTTCGTCCGCCTGCTGCACATCCGCATCGAGCTGCTGGCCGACGGCGGCAGCCCCGAACGGCGGCGGCGCTTCGCCCTGGCCGCGGGCGCCGTGTCCCTGCTGTTCTTCGCCGGCCTGACGGTGCTGCTGGGCCGCATGGCCCTGGACGAATACAACTGGGGCGACACATCCCCGGCCATCGGTGTGCCCACCTGGTGGTATTCCATGTGGCTGCCCGTGCTGTCGGCAATCATCACCCTGCGCCTGGCCGGCATCCTGCGGCGCGCCTGGGGGCAGTCATGATCCCCACCCTGCTGTTCGGGCTCTTCGTCGTCCTGATGATCATCGGCGTGCCCGTGGGCATCGCCCTGGGCACGGCCGGCACCCTGGCCATCGCCCTGGCCAACCCGGACACCCACTGGTTCGGCCTGATGGCGGTTTCGCAGAGCTTCTATGCGGGCCTGGCCAAATACCCCCTGCTGGCCATTCCCATGTTCGTGCTGGTGGGCTCGATCTTCGACCGCTCCGGCGTCGCCGCCAAGCTGGTGCGCCTGGCCCAGTCCATCACCGGCAACGGTCCGGGCATGCTGGCCGTGGTCGCCATCACCGTCGCCATGTTCCTGGGCGGGATTTCCGGATCGGGCCCGGCCTGCGCCGCCGCCGTGGGCGCCATCATGATCGGCGCCATGAATCGCGCCGGCTACCCGCGCGCCTACTCGGCCAGCGTGGTGGCGGCGGGCGCCGCCACCGACATCCTGATCCCGCCCTCGATCGCCATGATCGTCTACTCGGTCCTGGTGCCGCAGGCCTCGGTCCCGGCGCTGTTCGCCGCCGGCATGTTCCCCGGCATCCTGGCGGGCATCGGCCTGATCATCCCGGCCGTCTGGCTGGCGCGGCGCCACAAGATGGGTGCGGCCGCACGCGCCGAGCCTCGCCCGCCCTTCTGGCGCAGCCTGTTCGAGGCCATCCCGGGCCTGGCCGCCCCCGTCATCATTCTGGGCGGCATGCGCATGGGTTACTTCACGCCCACGGAAGCCGCCGTGGTGGCCGTGTTCTACGGCCTGTTCATCGGCTTGTGCGTGCATCGCACCATCCGCCTGCGCGACCTGTTCCCCATCCTGCGCGAAGCCG
Source organism: Castellaniella daejeonensis (assembly GCF_039523555.1). Lineage (NCBI taxonomy): Bacteria > Pseudomonadati > Pseudomonadota > Betaproteobacteria > Burkholderiales > Alcaligenaceae > Castellaniella > Castellaniella daejeonensis. Next base: position 50,453 of record NZ_BAAAFN010000015.1, on the reverse strand, counting down.
GGGAACTGTCCGCCGTCATCATGCTGATCGTCACCCTGGCGGGGATCTTCGCCTGGTCCCTGTCCACGCTGTCGATCATCGACCCGATCACCAACGCCATCGTGCATTCCGGCCTGGGGCCATACAGCGTGCTGGCGCTGCTGATCCTGCTGCTGGTCGTGGCCGGCATGTTCCTGGACGGCATCTCGATCTTCCTGATCTTCGTGCCGCTGATCCAGCCGGTTGCCATGGCCTTCGGCTGGGACCTGGTGTGGCTGGGCGTGGTGCTGACGCTGATGGTCGCGGTGGGCCAGTTCACGCCGCCCGTGGCCGTCAACCTGATGGTCTCCAGCAAGATCGCCCGGATTCCGATGGAAAGCACGGTGCCCTGGGCGCTGTGGCTGGTGGGGGGCATGCTCTGCACCCTGGCCCTGGTCGTGATCTTTCCGCAGATCGCACTCTGGCTGCCGCATTATCTGGGATACTGACGTTCACGCGTTCGAGCGGGCGGCAAGCCCGCCGGGGATTTTTCAAAGAGGAGACTGACATGCGCTTCAAACGAATCATCGGCGCCGCCGCGCTGGCCTTCACGGCCCTGGCCGCCGCCCTGCCGGCCCAGGCCGCCGACTACAAGTCCGAATACAAGCTGTCCATCGTGGTGGGCACCAACTTCCCCTGGGGCCAGGGGGCGGTGATCTGGTCCGACCTGGTCCGCGAACGCACCAACGGCCGCATCAACATCAAGGTCTACCCGGGCACGTCCCTGGTCCAGGGCGACCAGACGCGCGAATTCACCGCCATCCGCCAGGGCGTGATCGACATGGCCATCGGTTCCACCATCAACTGGTCGCCGCAGGTCAAGGAACTGAACCTCTTTTCACTGCCCTTCCTGATGCCCGACTATCCCGCCATCGACGCCCTGACCCAGGGCAAGGTCGGCGAGCAGTTGTTCGACATCCTGTCCAAGAAGGGCGTGGTGCCGCTCGCCTGGGGCGAGAACGGCTACCGGCAGTTGTCCAATTCCGCGCGCGAGGTCAAGACGCCCGAGGACGTCAAGGGCATGAAGCTGCGCGTGGTCGGTTCACCGCTGTACATCGACATCTACACCGCACTGGGCGCCAATCCCACGCAGATGAGCTGGGCCGATGCCCAGCCCGCGCTTGCCAGCGGCGCCGTCGACGGCCAGGAAAACCCGCTGTCCATCTACGCCGGTGCCAAACTGTACGACGTCGGCCAGAAATACCTGAGCCTGTGGAACTACGTGGCCGACCCGCTGATCTTCGTGGTCAACAAGGATGTCTGGGATTCCTGGACACCGGCCGATCAGAAGATCGTGCGCGAAGCCGCCATCGAAGCCGGCCGCCAGGAAATCGTCATCGCCCGCAAAGGCGTGACCAACACCGACGATTCCCTGCTGAAGGAAATCGAAGGCCACGGCGTGAAGGTCACGGTGCTGTCGCCCGAGCAGATCGACGCCTTCGCCAAGGCCACCCGGCCGGTGTTCGACAAGTGGGCGAAGCAGATCGGCACCGACCTGGTGCAGCAGGCGCAGGCCGACATCGCCAAGCGCTGATCGGCCGGTTCCAGGCGCCGCGTGCGCCTGGCCCGCCACGCCCGGGCCGGCGCGCACGAAAACCCGCCGCGGCGTATGATGCCGGGACGCTCCCGCCTTCCGGCATCCCATGGAAATCACCTTCGACGTCGCTGTCCTGCTGTTCTTCGTCGCGCTGCTGGCGGGCATCGTGGACGCCATCGCCGGCGGCGGCGGCCTGATCACCATCCCGGCGCTCCTGGCGGCGGGGCTGCCGCCGGGCGCCGCCATCGCCACCAACAAGATCGGCGGCATCGCCGGATCCACCGCCGCCACCCTGCACTTCCTGCGCATGCGCCAGATCGACCTGAAACGCAGCCGCTGGATGATGCTGACCACCTTCCTGGGGGCGCTCACGGGCGGGATCGCCCTGACGCACATCGACAGCGGCGTGCTGCGCCAGGTGATCCCCTTTCTGCTGATCGGCTTCGCCCTGTACTTCCTGCTGTCGCCGCGCGTGGGCGCCGAAGACCGCGCCCAGCGGATCGCGCCCGCCCTGTACGCCGCCACCCTGGCCCCGCTGATCGGCTTCTACGACGGCTTCTTCGGCCCGGGCACGGGCACTTTCCTGGCGATTTCCTGCGTCACGCTGCTGGGCTTCAACCTGGTCAAGGCCACGGCGCACGCCAAGCTGCTGAATCTGTGCAGCAACCTGGCCTCCGTCCTGTTCTTCGCCGCCAGCGGCCACATCGTCTGGTCCTTCGGGTTGCCCATGCTGGCGGGCCAGTGGATCGGCGGCACCATCGGCGCACGCCTGGCCATCACGCGCGGCCACCAGCTGATCCGCATCCTGATGGTGGCCATGGCGGTGATCGTCTCGGTGAAGATGCTGCTGGAGCGATAGCCCGGCATTGGCGGCCGACACCCGCACCGGGGGTGCCGCCGGCTGCCCGGCCGCGGGTCAGGCGGCTTCGCGCAGGCTGCGCACGTCCAGGCTCACGTCTCCACGGTCGCACGACACCCAGGCCGTGCGGTCGGTGATGTTCACGCTCAGGCTCATGGTGCGCTCGGCCAGCGCCGCCAGGTCGCGCGTGGCCTCGGCATCCAGGACATGGACCTGCAGGTTGCCGGCCCGCTCCAGCTTGCCGCGCACCCCCGACCACCAGACATCGGCGCTGCGCCCGTAGGCCAGCACGATCACCTGCTCCGCCCGGCCGCACGCCTTCAGCAGGCGGCGTTCGTCGGGCAGGCCGACCTCGATCCACTGCCGCACGGCCCCGGTCAGGTCCAGGTTCCAGAGGTCGGGCTCATCCGTGTCGCTCAGGCCCCGGGTGAAGACCAGCCGCTCGTCTGCCTCGACCCACAGTGCGTAGGCCAGCAAGCGCACCATCAGCCGCTCGTCGGTCTCGGACGGATGACGGGCGACGGTGACGGCATGGGTGCCGTAATAGGCGCGGTCGTTGTCCGCGACATGAAGTTCCGCCTTGTAGACGGTGGCTCGCAGGGCCATGGCGATTTCCGTTCCTGCGTTCTACTTGAACGCCGTTTCGATGAAGCTGCGCAGTTTACGCGAGTGCAGGCGTTCGCCGGGCATCTCGCGCAGGCGTTCCAGGGCCCGGATGCCGATGTGCAGGTGCTGGCTGACCTGGGTGCGGTAGAAGGCCGTGGCCATGCCCGGCAGCTTCAATTCGCCGTGCAGCGGCTTGTCCGACACGCACAGCAGCGTGCCATAGGGCACGCGGAAGCGGAAGCCGTTGGCCGCAATGGTGGCCGATTCCATGTCCAGGGCGATGGCGCGCGACTGCGACAGGTGCTGCACCGGCTCCTGCTGGTCGCGCAGTTCCCAGTTGCGGTTGTCGATGGTGGCCACGGTGCCGGTGCGCATGATCCGCTTCAGCTCCCAGCCCGACAGGCCCGACACGTCGGCCACGGCCTGCTCCAGGGCGACCTGGACCTCGGCGAGCGGCGGCACCGGCACCCACAGGGGCAGGTCGTCGTCCAGCACATGGTCCTGGCGCACGTAGCCGTGGGCCAGCACGTAGTCTCCCAGCCGCTGGGTGGTGCGCAGCCCGGCGCAATGACCCAGCATCAGCCAGGCCGACGGCCGCAGCACGGCAACGTGGTCGGTGATGGTCTTGGCGTTGGACGGCCCCACGCCGATGTTGATCAGCGTGATGCCGGTGTGCCCGGGCCGCTTCAGATGGTAGGACGGCATCTGGGGCAGCGGCGCCGGCCCCGTGCGGGGCTCGTCCAGGTTGTCCGGCGTGACGATGCGGTTGCCCGGCTCGACCAGTTCCGTGTAGCCGCCCACGCCGGAGGCCAGCGTCTCGCGCGCCCACTGGACGAAGCCGTCGACATAGAACTGGTAGTTGGTGAACAGCACGAAATCCTGGAAATGCACCGGCGCCGTGGCCGTGTAGTGCTGCAGGCGGTGCAGGGAATAATCGATGCGCGGCGCGGTGAAGGGCGCCAGGGGCCGGGCCTGGTTGGGGCGGCCGCGCCAGGTGCCGTTGACGATGGCGTCGTCGGTCACGGCGAGATCGGGCACGTCGAAGTGGTCGCGCAGGGTGTGCCCCGGGACTTCGGAATACTCACCCTCGACGTACTCGCCTTCCGGAAAGGCGAAATGCAGGGGGATGGGCAGGTCGGATTCGCCGATTTCCACCGGCACGCCATGGTTGCGCAACAGCAGGCGCACCTGTTCGCGCAGGTAGTCCTGGAACAGGGCGGGCTGCGTCACCGTGGTCATGTAGACCCCCGGCTCGACCAGGTGGCCGTACGACAGGCGGCTGTCGATTTCCTGGTAGGAATGCACCCGGATGCGGATCGCCGGATAGCAGGCGCGCACCCGCTGGCCCGTTTCCAGGCCATTGGCGCAGTATTCGCGGAAAGCGTCGCGGATGAAAGCCGTGTTGCGCCGGTAGATTTCCAGAAGCCGGTCGACAGCCGCATCGGCGTCCTCGTAGCTGGAGAACGGAATCAGCGGCGGCAGCCGGGTCGGGCGCGCAGTGTCGATGAATTTTTCCATGCGCCCGATTATGGCAGTTCTGCACGACAGCCGGGGCTATCCATCACTCCCGACGGTGCACTTCCCGTCCCGCCGCGTAGGTCGCGGCGACGGCGCGGTCGTCTCCCAGCATCGCCAGGGCGAACAGCAGCTCCTCCAGCGAATCGGCCAGGGCGCTGCGGCGCGCCAGCAGCGGCGTGGCCCTGGGATCCAGGACGATGAAATCGGCCTCGGCGCCCGGCTCCAGCGTGCCGATCTGCCCGGTCAGGCCCAGGTGCTTGGCCGCGCCCTGCGTGGCCTGCCAGAACATGCGCCGAGCCGTCAGATAATGCCCCGACAGGCGCGCGACCTTGTGCGCCTCGTTCATGGTCAGCAGCATGGAAAAGGAGGAGCCGCCGCCCACGTCGGTGGCCAGGGCCACCGGCATGCCGAAATTCTTGGCCGCGGCGAAATCGAACAGGCCGCTGCCCAGGAACTGGTTGGACGTGGGGCAATGGGCGGCCACGGCGCCCGCATCGCGCATGCGGCGCCGGTCGTCATCGTCCAGCCAGACGCAGTGCCCGTAGACGGACCGGGGCCTCAGCAGTCCGTACTGGTCGTAGATGTCCAGGTAGCTGCGGTAGCCGGGGAACAGGTCCATGACCCACTTCACCTCGTCGCGGTTCTCGGACACGTGCGACTGGATGAACACGTCCTGGTAGCGCCTGGCCAGCTCGCCGCACAGGCCGAGCTGCTCGGGCGTGGACGTGGGCGCGAAGCGCGGCGTCAGCGCATACAGCTGGCGGCCCGTGCCATGCCAGCGGCGGATCAGGTCTTCGCTGTCGCGGGCGCCTGACTCGGCCGTATCGCGCAGGTATTCGGGGCAATTGCGGTCCATCATGACCTTGCCCGCCACCATGCGCAGGTCGCGGGCATGGCTTTCCTCGAAGAAGGCCTGGGCCGAACCCGGGTGCACAGTGCAGTACACCAGCGCGGTGGTGGTGCCGCAGCGCAGCAATTCGTCCAGGAAGAAGCGCGCCACGTCCCGGGCATAGTCCGGATTCTCGAAGCGCCGCTCGGTCGGGAAAGTGTAGGTCTCCAGCCACGGCAGCAGGCCCGGTGCCGGCGAGGCGATCATGTCCGTCTGCGGGTAGTGGATGTGCGTGTCGATGAAGCCCGGCGTGATCAGGCGCCCGCTCCAGTCGTGAACCGGTGTCCCGGGCGGCAGATCCCCGATCAGCCTGTCATGGTCGCCGCATTGCTCGATACGGCCGTCGCGCACGACCAGCAGGCCGTCGCGGATCCACTCGCAGGCCTCGTCCTCGGCCTTCGGGGTGTCCCGGAAATAAAGCAGCTGGGCACGATAGGCCTGCAGGCCGGAATTCGATCGGGCGGGCGCGGACGGTTTCGTGGACGTCATGAGGTCTCCTCGGTCGTTGTCTGTGGGCCAGGCCGCCTTCGCGGCGGGGCCGGCGGCCCGGCGTGCTTCAATTCGATGGGGTTCGATGGATCGATCGGGTGCGGTCAATGCGCGGGCGCTTCGGTTCGTGCCTGCGCTCCGGCCAGCCGTTCCCGTTCCGAGCGCAGGCGCAGCAGCTGGGCGGCAACCGCAACGGCGATCACGGCTGGCTGCTTGCCCTCGATGCCGGGTTCACCGATCGGGCAGACGATGCGCGCATAGCGTTCGGGCGGGATGCCGCGCGCCTGGAAGCGGTGCTCGAACTTGCGCCGCTTGGTCTGCGAGCCGATCAGGCCGAAATACGCCACGTCGTCGCGCCGCAGCAGCTGTTCGCACAGGCGCTGGTCGAGCGCATGGTCGTGGGTCATGATCAGGAAGCAACTGTCGGGGGGCGCCTCGTCGATCACGGCTTCGGGCGTGTCGGTGGCCTCGATCGACACATTGGCGGGCACGGTGCCGGGAAACAGCTCGTCGCGCGCGTCCACCCAGGTTACCCGGCAGGGCAGGGTGCCCAGGATGTGCACCAGCGCCTGGCCGACGTGTCCCGCGCCAAAGATCACCACATGCAGCGGATCGGGCCGGATGGTCTCGCGCAGCGTCAGGCAGCCCTGCCCGGGGCCGGGCCGCAACAGCCGGCCGGCATCCGCATCGATGCCGCCGGGCGCCGCCGCATCCGGCTCGGACACGCGCACGCAGGGGGCCGCGCCGTCTCCGCCCAGGCGGACCTCGCGAACGCGGCCCGCGGGCGACTGCAGCCCGGCGCGCACGGCCTCAAGCCAGCCGCGGTCGGATTCCCTCAGGCGCTCGAACAGCAGATGCACCATGCCGCCGCAGCACTGGCCCAGCGCCGGCCCCAGGGGCAAGGCCTCGATCCAGCGGTCCGGGCCGTCATCGGCGCGCAGGCGCGCCCGGGCGGACTCGGCAGCCTTCCATTCCAGGTGCCCCCCGCCGATGGTGAGCCACTGGTGTCCGGCGGACACGAGCATCTTGGCGCCGGCCTCGCGCGGGGCCGATCCCTGCACCCAGGCAACCGTGACCAGCACCGCCGCCTGCCGGCGATCCAGGCACCACAGGGCCTGATCGATCCAGGCGTGCATCAGGCCGCGCTGCGTTTCCGCAGGCCCTCGACTGCCTTCAGGATGGCTTCCGGCGTGGCCGGCGCCCGCAGGTCGGGCGAAGACCGCCCGTCGCCCACCGCCGCCACCGCATCGCAGATGGCGTTGAAAGTACTGATGCCGTGCAGCAGCGGGGGTTCGCCCACCGCCTTGGAGCGGTGCACCGTATCCTTCAGGTTCTGCGCCCTGAACAGGCGCACGCGGAAATCGCGCGGACAATCGCTGATGGCGGGGATCTTGTAGGTGGACGGGGCGTGCGTCATCAGCCGGCCGTCTTCGCGCCACCAGAGCTCCTCGGTGGTCAGCCAGCCGGTGCCCTGGATGTAGCCGCCCTCGACCTGCCCCAGGTCGATCGCCGGGTTGATGGACGCACCGACGTCATGCAGGATGTCGGCGCGCAGCAGCTTCCATTCGCCGGTCAGCGTATCGACCACCACTTCCGAGACGGCCGCCCCGAAGGCGAAATAGAAGAACGGCCGGCCGTGCATGGTGGCCTTGTCCCAGACGATGCCCGGGGTGGCATAGAAGCCGTCGGACCACAGCTGCACGCGATCCCAGTAGGCCTCGTCGGCCAGCTGGCCGAACGGGATATTGCGGCCATTGACGTTCACCTGGCGCCACGCGAAGACCACGTCCTCGGGCTTGCCGCCGTACTTGCGGGCGGCGAAATCGGCCAGGCGCGCCCGCAGCTGCAGCGCGGCATCCTCGGCCGCCTTGCCGTTCAGGTCGGTCCCCGTGGAAGCCGCGGTGGCGGACGTGTTGGCGACCTTGTAGGTGTCGGTGGCCGTCACGCGCACGCAATCCAGGTCCAGCCCCAGGGTGTTGGCCACGATCTGGGCGACCTTGGTGTTCAGGCCCTGGCCCATTTCCGTGCCGCCGTGGTTCACCAGGACGGAGCCGTCGCGGTAGATGTGCACCAGCGCGCCCGCCTGGTTGAAGGCCGGCACGTTGAAGGAAATGCCGAACTTCACCGGCGTCAGCGCCAGGCCTTTCTTCAGGACGGGGCTGGATGCATTGAAGTCGCTCACCGCCTGCCGGCGGGCCCGGTAATCGGAACTGGCGACCAGCTCGGACACCAGCGGCTCGAGCAGGTTGCCCTCGACCACCTGGCCATAGGGGGTGGTGTTGCGCGTATCGATGCCGTAGAAATTGGTCTGGCGCACATCCAGCGGATCGCGGCCCAGTTCGCGGGCGATGCGGTCGATCACGACTTCGGTCAACAGCGCGCCCTGGGGGCCGCCGAAACCGCGGAAGGCCGTGTTCGATTGCGTGTTCGTCTTGCCGCACATGGCGCGCACGTCGGCCGCCGGGATGTAGTAGGCATTGTCGAAGTGGCACACGGCGCGGCTGGCGACGGCCTCGGACAGGTCCGCCGAGAAACCCGAGTGCAGCGTCATGTCCAGGCGCATGCCCAGGATCCGGCCCTCGTCGTCGTAGCCGACTTCATACTCGTAATGGAAGCCGTGGCGCTTGCCGGTGATCATCATGTCGTCGTCGCGGTCCGCGCGCAGCTTCACCGGGCGCTGCAGCCGGTGCGCGGCAACCGATGCCAGGCAGGCAAAGAGCGCCGACTGGGATTCCTTGCCGCCGAAGCCGCCGCCCATGCGCCGGCATTCGACCTGGACCTGGTGGGCATGCCAGCCCAGCGTGTGGCCCACCACGGCCTGCATCTCGGTCGGGTGCTGGGTGGAGCACCAGACCAGCATGCCGTCCTTTTCACGCGGAACAGCATAGGCAACCTGGCCTTCCAGGTAGAACTGTTCCTGGCCGCCGCAGTCGAACGTGCCCTTCATCCGGCGCGGCGCGGCGTCCAGCGCGGCCAGCACGTCGCCCTGAACCAGCCGCATGTCGGGCAGCGTGCGGGAATCGGCTTCCTTCGCCTGCACCGGCGTCAGCAGATGAGGCAGTTCCTCGTAGTCGATCCGGCCCAGGCGGGCGGCGCGGCGCGCGGCATCCACCGAGCGCGCCACCACCATGAACAGCGGCTGGCCGACGTACTGGACCAGGCCGTCGGCCAGCAGGGGATCGTCGTGCAGCACCGGGCCGCAGTTGTTCTCGCCCGGAATGTCGCGGGCCGTGAACATGGCGACGACGCCCGGCGCGCGGCGCACGGCTTCCAGGTCCATGCCGCGCACGCGGGCATGCGCCTTGGCCGACAGGCCCAGGGCGGCGTAGACGGTGCCGCGCAGTTCGGGGATGTCGTCGGTGTAGACGGCCTCGCCGGTGACGTGCAGCGCGGCGGATTCATGCGGGCTGGACGCGCCGGCGGCGGGTTCGCCTTCGACGGGGCGGGGAATGCAGTCGTTGGCGACGGCCAGCCGGTCCAGCTCGACCGGCACATTGATGCGCATGTTCATGGCGGTCTCCTCAAGCAATGTCGGCCAACGCGGCCGTACTGACCTGATGCGTCGCCAGCGGCGCCCCAGGGGCGGTTTCCAGATAGAAGCGGTACAGCAGGTTGCGCGAGGCCAGCAGGCGGTATTCGCTGCTGGCGCGCATGTCGGTCAAAGGCTTGAAATCCTGCGCCACGGCGTCCATCGCGGCGCGGACATGCGCCTCGTCCCAGGGCTGGCCCTGCAGGACGGCTTCCACGGCGCGGGCGCGGCTGGGAGTGGCCGCCACCCCGCCGAAACCGGTGCGCACGGAGCGGACCGCGCCGGACTCGTCCAGGATCACGGCAAAGGCCGCGCACACCGCCGAGATGTCCTGGTCGAAGCGCTTGGACAGCTTGTAGTGGCGGAACTGGCGGCCGGCCACCCGCACGGGCACGCGCAGGCCCTGCACGAATTCGCCGGGCTCGGCGGCGTTCTTCTGGTAGCCCAGGTAATAGTCCTCAAGCGGCATTTCGCGCACGCGCTCGCCCCGGCGCAGGACGATGCTGGCGCCCAGGGCGATCAGGCCCGGCATGGAATCGCCGATCGGCGAGCCGTTGGCCACATTGCCGCCCAGCGTGCCCGCGTTGCGGATGGGGAAAGAGGCAAAGCGCTGGCGCATTTCGGCCAGCTCTGGGATGTGTTCGACAAGCGCATCGAAGGCATCGTTCAGCAGCGCGCCCGCGCCGATGAGCAGATCGTCGCCTTCCTGGCGGATGTCGCGCAGTTCGGCCACCTGGCCGATGTAGATCAGGTGCGGCAGGTCGCGGAACTGCTTGGTCACCCACAGGCCCACGTCGGTGCTGCCGGCCAGGATGCGGGCATCGGGATGCTCCAGGCGCAGCTGCGCCAGCTGGGCCAGGGTGCGCGGCGCATGGAAGGTGTGGCCGTCATGCGTGTAGGTGAACACGCCGTCGCGCTGCAGCGTGGCCAGGATGTCCGCCAGGGCCGCCCGGTCGAAGGGCACGGCCGGATACTTGAACATCTCGCCGGCGGCGCGCACGATGGGCTGGTAGCCCGTGCAGCGGCACAGGTTGCCCGACAGCGTGTCGTCGATCTCGGTGCGCGTGGGCGCAGGATCGTCGGGGCCGTGCGCCAGGTACATGCCCCACAAGGACATGACGAAACCCGGTGTGCAGAAACCGCACTGGGATCCGTGGCAGTCGACCATGGCCTGCTGCACCGGATGCAGCGTGCCGTCTTCCCGGCGCAGGTCCTCGACCGTGTACAGCGCCTTGCCATCGAGCGTGGGCAGGAACTGGATGCAGGCGTTCACCGCCCGCATGGCCACGCCGCCCCGGCCGTCGGGCTCGGCCACCATGACGGTACAGGCGCCGCAGTCGCCTTCGGCGCATCCTTCCTTGGTGCCCATGCAACCCAGGTCCTCGCGCAGGTACTGCAGCACGGTGCGGGTCGTGGGCTGGTCGGAAACTTCGTGGATCCGGCCACGATAGTGAAAGCGAATGACATCGGTCTCCATCGCATCCCTCTTTTCATTGAACAGGTGTTGCATCCACGATATCACCGCGCCACCACCCCGGCCATTCACCCCCGATGATGAAGAACATCATGCCGTCATCCGGTGGACGGGGGGCGCACGCCCGTGAATAATAGGCCGATGCAACGAACCCGCGAACCCATGGACACGCACCTGCTGCGCATCCTGCAGATCCTGCTGACCGAACAGAGCGTGTCGCGCGCCGCCATCAAGCTGGGGCTGTCGCAGCCGGCCCTGAGCAATTCCCTGCGCCGCCTGCGCGACATCACCGGCGACCCGATCCTGGTGCGCGGCAAGGCCGGCATGGTGCCCACCAGCCGCGGCCTGGAACTGCTGGCACACGCCAACGAGGCCCTGAGCGCCATCGAGCGCATCACCCAGCCGCCCGGGGCCTTCGATCCGGCCCGGACGACGCGGGAATTCCATGTGGGGGCGCCGGACTACCTGGATGCGATGTTCCTGCCGAACATCGCCGAAATCCTGCGCCGCGAGGCGCCGCACGCCAAATTCATCGTACACCCGATCAATGCCGATTACGACTACGCGGGAGGCCTCGAGGACGGCGGCCTGGACGTGGTCATCGGCAACTGGCTCGAACCGCCGCCGCAGATGCACATGGCGCGTCTGTTCGACGACGAGGTCGTCTGCATGATCGGCAGCCACAACCCGGCGGCGCACCGCGAGCTCACCCTGAAGCACTACCTGGAATTGCCGCACCTGGCGCCTTTTCCGTACGTCACCGAGCGCCAGAGCTTCATCGACGGCCACCTGGCGTCCCAGGGCCTGAAGCGCAACATCCAGATGACCATCCCGTATTTCGGCCAGGTGGCCGGCATGCTGCTGCGCACGGACCTGATCTTCACCACCGGCAAGCAATTCGCCCAGCACTACGCGCGCTACCTGCCCATCACCATCCTGCCCGCGCCCCTGCCTTTCCCGCCGATGCGCTTCTACCTGCTGTGGCACCGCCGCTGTCACGGCGCGCCGGAAGTCGTCTGGCTGCGCCAGAGCATCGCCAAGGTCGCCGCCATGCTGCAGGCCAGCCTGGACGACGCCTGAACCCGTTTGCACGGCATCAGGACAAACCCTGACGCCTCCCAGAAGACATCATCCGGGCTTGATAATCGTCATCAGAGCCGCGCGCACACAGCCGAAAACCTCGTCCCTAGAATGGCCTGACCCATAAAGCGTCCGTCCCATCAGAAGGCGCCCACCCATTCCGGAGACACCCTCATGAGCGAGCAGGAACATGCCTTGCCTGCGGGACTTGGCACCCCCGCATCCCCCGCACCCTCCAACCCCTGGCTGGAACGGCGCTTCCAGCTTTCAGCCCGCGGCACCAGCGTGCGCCAGGAAACCCTGGCCGGCCTGACGACCTTCCTGGCGATGGTCTATTCCGTGTTCGTCGTGCCGGCCATGCTGGGCAAGGCGGGCTTCGACACATCCTCGGTCTTCATCGCCGTCTGCCTGACCAGCGCCTTCGGCTCCCTGCTGATGGGCCTGTGGGCCAACCTGCCGATCGCCGTGGGCTGCGCGATCTCGCTGACGGCCTTCACGGCATTCGACCTGGTCCTGGGCCAGGGCCTGTCGCCCGCCGTCGCCCTGGGGGCGGTGTTCCTGATGGGCGTCATCTTCACGGCCATCTCCGCCACCGGCGTGCGCAGCTGGATCCTGCGCAACCTGCCGACCGGCATCGCGCACGGCACCGGCATCGGCATCGGCCTGTTCCTGCTGCTGATCGCCGCCAACGAAGTCGGCCTGGTGGTGAAGAATCCGGGCCCCGGCCTGCCGGTGTCCCTGGGCACCCTGAACGCCCTGCCGGCCCTGCTGTCGGTGGTGGGCCTGGCGGCGATCTTCGGCCTGGAGCGCCGGCGCGTGCCGGGCGGCATCCTGCTGGTCATCGTGGCGCTGTCGGCCGTCGGCCTGATCTGGGATCCGGCCGTGAGCTTCCAGGGCCTGTTCGCCCTGCCGTCATTCGGCGGCGAGCATTCGCTGATCGGGGCCATGGATGTCGGCGGCGCGCTCAACGCCGTGGTCATCCCCAGCGTCCTTGCCCTGGTCATGACCGCCGTCTTCGACGCCACCGGCACCATCCGCGCCGTGGCCGGCCAGGCCGGCCAGCTGGACGAGAACGGCCAGATCATCAACGGCGGCCGCGCCCTGACGGCGGATTCGGTGAGCTCGATCGTGTCGGCCGGCCTGGGCGGCGCCCCGGCGGCGGCCTACATCGAGTCGGCGGCAGGCACGGCGGCCGGCGGCAAGACCGGCCTGACCGCCACCATCGTCGGACTGGGCTTCCTGGCCCTGATCTTCCTGTCGCCGCTCGCCGGCCTGGTGCCCGCCTATGCCACCGCGCCGGCCCTGATGTATGTCGGCCTGCTGATGCTGGGCGGCGTGCGCAAGCTGCACCTGGACGATACCGTGGACACCATGGCCGGCATGGTCTGCGCCGTCTTCATCGTGCTGACCTGCAACATCGTCACCGGCATCATGCTGGGTTTCTGCACGCTGGTGATCGGCCGCCTGTTCGCCGGCGAATGGCGCAAGCTGAACCTGGGCACCCTGGCCATCGCCATCGCGCTGGCCGTGTTCTACCTGGGCGGCTGGGCCATCTGACCCACCCGGACGCCGGATCCGGCAGGCACGGGAGAAGTCCGCAGGGACTATCCCGTGTCCGGCTTCATCCCCTTGCCAGCACGCCCCGGCCGCAGTCGCCCAGCAAGTGACGCAGCCATTGATGGGAGGGCGCATGATGATTGCGCGCATGCCACAACTGATAGAACCGCATCGGCGGGAATTCGATCGGCGACTCCAGCACCGTCAGCGGCAGCAATTCGGTGTAGTAGCGGGCGAAATGCCGCGTGGTGGTGAACACCAGGTCGGTGCCGGGCAGCAGGTAGGGCGCCAGCATGAAGGATTGCGCCTCGATGAATTCCTCGCGCTGGATCCGCAGGGACGTCAGCACCGTGTCGATCATGCCGCGCTGGGTGATGGAATACGGGGTCGGCACCACGTGCGGCACGCGCCGGTAGTCCTCCAGCGTCATGCCACGCCGCGCCAGCGGGTGGTCGGCCGCCACCAGGCACACGATCTCGTCTTCCAGCAGCACCGACAGGTGCATGCGGTCGGGCGGCTCGGGCCAGTTGCCGATCACCACGTCCAGCTCGCCTTCGGCCAGGGAATGCTCGAAATCGAAATCCGGACCCAGGGAATGCAGCACCAGCCGCGCCTGCGGCGCCTCGCGGCGAAACCGCGCGACCACGGCGGCGGCAAAGGCCGGCGCCAGGTAGTCCGGCGAGCCGATGCGGAACACCTGGCGGCTGCTGCCGGGCTCGAAGACACCCCCGGCCTCCAGCATCGAATCGATCGAGCTCAGCGCAGTGCGGGCGTGTTCCAGGATGGCCAGCGCGCGGTCGGTCGGCACCATGCCGCCTTTCTCGCGCACCAGCAGCGGGTCCTGCAGGATCTGGCGCAGGTTCTTCAGCGCCACGCTGATGGCGGGCTGGGACTGGTTCAGCTTCAGCGCGGTGCGCGACACACTGCGCTCGGTCATGAGGATGCTGAACACCTTCAGCAGATACGTATCCAGCGTTTCGCTACCGCGTCGCGTCGACATCGTTCGGTTCTCCGTTCTGGCGGGGGCATGGGCCATCCGGCACCTGTCCGCCCCCGGGGATGCGGCACAGCATATACCACTTATACCGCGCACCGCCCTTCTTTTGGCGGGCGATACACCGTAGACTTTCCATCATGATGCACTCATCCATTCCTGTCATGACCTTGAACGAACTGTCCGCCCTGACCCAGGCCGAATTTGCCCAGGAACTCGGAACGATCTTCGAACATTCCCCCTGGATCCCTGAACGCGCCTGGGCGGCCCGGCCATTCGCCGACGTCGATGCGCTGCACCGGGCCATGATGCAGGTGGTGCGCGCCGCCGACCCGGCCGAACAGCTCGCCCTGATCCAGGCCCACCCGGAGCTCGCCGGCAAGGAAGCCGCGGCAGGCACCCTGACCGACGACTCGACCAGCGAGCAGCGCGGCGCCGGCCTGGACCAGTGCAGCCCGGAAGAACTGCAGCGCCTGCGCGGCCTGAACGCCGCCTACCGCGAGCGCTTCGGCTTTCCCTTCGTGATTGCCGTCAAGGGCCGCAGCCGCTACCAGATCATGGACGCCATCGAGCAACGGTTGCACAATGAACGGGACGCCGAATTCGACACCTGCCTGGAGCAGATCGGGCAGATCGCGCGCTTCCGCCTCGACGCCCGCTTCGCCGCCTGAAGCCCCGGGCCGCCGGGCTCCGGCCCGCCGGCACGGATCATTGCCCGATCCCGGCGCCTCGCCGGGATTTTCACGGAGTTTCCCATGACTGCCACCACGCTGACGTCCCTGACCATCGAACCCCTGACGCGGGAAGCCTTTGCCCCCTTCGGCGATGTGATCCAGGCCGACGATGCGGCCCGGCACTTCACCATCAACGACGGCAATACCGAGCGCTACCACGACCTGGCCGCCATCGATCCGGGCGAAGACGGCCGCGCCATCGTCTCGATCTTCCGCGGCCTGCCGCGCACGCTGCCATTCACCATCACCATGATGGAACGCCATCCGAAGGCGAGCCAGGCCTTCATGCCGCTGTCGGGGCGGCCCTATCTCGTCGTGGTCGCCGACCCCGCGTCCGTCCCCACGGTCGCCGACCTGCGCGTCTTTCTGTGCCAGGGCGACCAGGGCGTGAACTACGCGCGCGGCGTCTGGCACCACCCGCTGCTGGCGCTGGATGCCGTCTCCGACTTCCTGATCATCGACCGGGCCGGCCCCGGCGACAACTGCGACATCGTCCAGATGGAAGCGCCCGGCGTGATCCCCGAGCTGGACTGACACCGCGCCGGACGCGCCCGCCGCACGGCGGGCACGGGTCCGGCAATGCCGCGGTGCCCTACCCGCGCCGGCCCATCGACCGCAGGCTGATCACCGCCAGCGCCGCCCCGATCAGAACCATGCCCGACAGCTCCAGGGCGCCCGGCCGCTCGCCCAGCTGCAGCCAGCCGGCCAGCACGCCGACCACCGGCACGCCCAGTGCCGACATGCCCGCGACACCGGCCGACAGGTGCTGCAGGGCGAACAGCCACAGGAACCAGGCCAGGGCCGTGGCGATGATGGCGTTGTAGGCCAGCGCACCGTAGAAATACGGCGCCGGATCGATGGGCCGCTCGGGCACGATCCAGGCGGCCACGCACAGGGCCAGGGCGCCGAACAGCATCTGCCAGGCAGTGAGCGGCAGGGCATCCATGGGATGGTCGCGCTTGATCCACTTGGCGACGATGGTCGCCAATGCCCAGCACAGGCCCGCCGAGACCGCCAGCAATTCGCTGGCGAAATCGGCGTGCAGCGTCCAGGGTTCCAGGATCAGCACCAGGCCGGCGGCCGCCAGCGCCAGGGCCAGCCATTGCAGGCCGCGGATGCGCTCGCCAAAGGCCACCCAGGCCATGGGAATCACCCAGAACGGCATGGTGTAGACCAGGATGGACGTCTTGCCCGCGCCACCGTGCAGCAGCGCGATCTGGATCAGGGCGGAGAACGCACCGGTCTGCAGCACGCCCAGCACCGCGACGCGTCCCCAGGCCCGGATGCGTACCGGCCGGCGCAGGACCGCCAGGACGGCCAGCAGCAACACGGCGCCGAACAACGTACGCAATGCGGAGAAATCGAAGGGGCCCACATAGGCCAGCACCGATTTCATCACCACCCAGTTGTAGCCCCAGCCCAGGGCCATTCCGGCCAGGGCCAGCAGCGCCAGCCGTTCATTGCGGCGGGCTACCGCCGCCTGCCGCGCCGCTCCTGCGGCAGGCGTGCCCGGGTCTGCGTCGGGCGTCCGGTCGTTCGTATTCAAGATGTTCTCTGTCCTTCCCAATAACCGGGTTCATGATAATGGGTTCTCAGGGCATCGATGAAATAGCGCACCTTGGCCGGCAGGTAGCGCTGCTGCGGATAGACGGCCTGGATGTCGTAGGCCGGCAGGGCGAACTCATCGAGCACCGTCACCAGTTCGCCGCGCTTCAGTTCGCGCTGGATCTCCCAGGTGGAACGCCAGCCGATACCCAGCCCCTGGCGCACCCAGTGATACAGCAGCTCGCCATCGTTGCAGGCCAGGTCGCCGCGCACCCGCACGGCGAAGGGCTTGCCATCGCGCACGAACGTCCAGCCGCGATGCTGCCCGCCCTGCAGGTTGAACGCCAGGCAGTTGTGCCGGATCAGGTCTTCGGGCGTGCGCGGCACGCCATGCGATTCGAAGTAGGCCGGCGTGCCGCAGACCACGCGGCGGTTCGGATACAGGCGCACCGCCACGTAATTGGGGTCGGTGACCTCGCCGATGCGGATCGCCATGTCATAGCCTTCGCGCACCAGGTCCACCACGCTGTCGGTGAAATTGAAGGACAGCGCCAGGTCGGGGTAGCGCTCGCGGAAAGCCACCGCATGCGGCGCCACGTGCAGGCGGCCGAACGAAGCGGGCGCCGACACCACCAGGTGGCCGGAAAGCGACTTGCCCCGGGACATGATGCTGGCATCGGCCGCGTCGAAATCCTGGATCAGCTGCTGGCAGTGTTCCAGGTAGCGTTCGCCCAGGTCCGTCAGCACCAGGCCGCGCGTGGACCGGTGCATCAGCTGCACGCCCAGGCGCTTTTCCAGTGCCGTCAGGCGGCGTCCCATGATGACCGGCGTCACGCCCTCGACCAGGGCGGCGGCGGCGAAGCTGCCCTGCTCGGCAATCAATACAAAACTGCGTACCTCGGTATAGCGGCTCAAGGCGCACCCCGCAGATGGAAAAAGCCGAAAACATGCGGCAATGAAAGGGAATTCCCGACCTGGCCGACATCCCCGGATTCCGGGAATTCTACTCCATGCCCACTCGACCACATACAAATAGTATCGACAGAACAGAGGTGGACTGGGATTCCTGCCGCAGATCGATTTCTTTATTCTGGTCTCGTCAACGAACGAACGACCGATCGACCCAGGAGAAATCATGGCCAGAATGAGAGCAGTCGACGCCGCAGCGGCGGTCCTGCAGAAAGAAGGCATCACCACCTTGTTCGGCGTGCCCGGCGCCGCCATCAACCCGCTGTATTCCGCCCTGCGCAAGAACGGCGGCTTCAAGCATGTGCTGGCCCGCCACGTGGAAGGCGCCTCGCACATGGCCGAAGGCTATACCCGCGCCAACCCCGGCAACATCGGCGTCTGCCTGGGCACGTCCGGCCCCGCCGGAACGGACATGATCACCGGCCTGTACTCGGCCTCGGGCGATTCCATCCCCATCCTGTGCATCACCGGCCAGGCGCCGCGTTCGCAGCTCCACAAGGAAAGCTTCCAGGCGGTGGACATCGAGACCATCGCCAAGCCGGTCACCAAGTGGGCCGTGATGGCGCGCGAACCGGAACTGGTGCCGCGCATCCTGCAGCAGGCCTTCCACATCATGCGCTCCGGCCGTCCCGGCCCGGTGCTGGTGGACCTGCCCTTCGACGTGCAGATGGCCGAGATCGAATTCGACATCGACACCTACGAACCGCTGCAGGTCTACAAGCCCGCCGCCACGCCGGCCCAGGCCGCCAAGGCCGTGGCCATGCTCAACGCCTCCGAGCGCCCGCTGCTGGTTGCCGGCGGCGGCATCTTCAGCGCCGACGCGGCCGGCCTGCTGCA
Organism: Castellaniella daejeonensis; assembly: GCF_039523555.1. NCBI lineage: Bacteria > Pseudomonadati > Pseudomonadota > Betaproteobacteria > Burkholderiales > Alcaligenaceae > Castellaniella > Castellaniella daejeonensis. The sequence continues at coordinate 31,818 of NZ_BAAAFN010000015.1, read as the reverse complement.
GGAATTCGCCGAACTGACCGGCGTGCCCGTCGTTCCCACCCTGATGGGCTGGGGCGTGATCCCCGACGACCACCCGCTGATGGCCGGCATGGCCGGCCTGCAGACCGCGCACCGCTACGGCAACGCCAACCTGCTGGCCTCGGACTTCGTCATGGGCATCGGCAACCGCTGGGCCAACCGCCACACCGGCTCGATCCCGGTCTACACGAAGGACCGCACCTTCGTGCACATCGACATCGACCCCACCCAGATCGGCAAGGTCTTCGGTCCGGACTACGGCATCGCATCGGACGCCGGTGCGGCCCTGCGCCTGATGATCGAGGAAGCCCGGCGCCTCAAGGCCGCCGGACAGCTGCGCGACCGCAGCGCCTGGGCCGCGGAATGCCGCGCACGCAGGGGCGAGAAGTCCATGCAGCGCAAGACCCACTTCGACCAGTCGCCGCTCAAGCCGCAGCGCGTGTACGAGGAAATGAACAAGGCCTTCGGCCGCGACGTGCGCTATGTCACCACCATCGGCCTGTCGCAGATCGCCGCCGCGCAACTGCTGCACGTCTATGGCCCGCGCCACTGGATCAACGCCGGCCAGGCCGGCCCCCTGGGCTGGACGGTGCCCGCCACGCTGGGCGTGGTGGCCGCGAACACCGGCGACGAAATCGTCGCCCTGTCCGGCGACTACGACTTCCAGTTCATGATCGAGGAACTGGCCGTGGGCGCGCAATTCAACCTGCCCTACATCCACATTGTGGTCAATAATGCCTACCTGGGGCTGATCCGCCAATCGCAACGCGGCTTCGACATGGACTACTGCGTGCAGCTGTCCTTCGACAACATCAATGCGCCGGAAACCGACGGCTACGGCGTGGACCACGTCAAGGTCGCCGAAGGCCTGGGCTGCAAGGCCATCCGCGTGAAGACGGTCGAAGAGATCCAGCCCGCCATCGCCCAGGCCCGCGCCTGGATCAAGGAATTACGCGTGCCCGTCGTGGTCGAGTTCATCCTGGAGCGCATCACCAACATCTCCATGGGCAACGACATCGACGCGATCAACGAATTCGAAGAACTGGCCGAGCGCGGCGAGGACGCCCCGACCGCCATCACCTTGCTGGACTGAGGAGTCAAGACATGCCCAAATTCGCCGCAAACCTGTCGATGCTGTTCACCGAGATCGACTTCCTGGACCGCTTCCAGGCCGCCGCGAAAGCCGGCTTCAAGGGAGTCGAATACCTGTTTCCCTACGCCTACGACAAGCAGGCGCTGGCCGAACGCCTGAAGGAAAACGGCCTGGTCCAGGTGCTGCACAACCTGCCCGCCGGCGACTGGGACGCCGGCGAGCGCGGCATCGCATGCCACCCCGGGCGCGTCGAGGAATTCCGGCAGGGTGTCGCCCGCGCCATCGAATACGCGCAGGCCCTGGGCTGCCCGCAGCTCAACTGCCTGGCCGGCAAGATGCCCGCGGACGCAGACCAGGCCACGGCCCACCGGACCTTCGTCGAAAACCTGCGCCACGCGGCTGCCGAGCTGAAGAAGGCCGGCATCCGCCTGGTGATCGAACCCATCAACACCTTCGACATCCCGGGCTTCTTCCTGTCGCGCACCGACCAGGCGCTGGCCATCATCGACGAAGTAGGCTCCGACAACCTGCGCGTGCAGTACGACATCTACCACGCCCAGCGCATGGAAGGCGAGCTGGGCAACACGCTCGCCAGGCACCTGGGCTCCATCGGGCACATCCAGCTGGCCGACAACCCCGGGCGCAACGAACCGGGCACCGGCGAAATCAACTACCGCTGGCTGCTGCGCCACATCGACGCCATCGGCTACGACGGCTGGATCGGCTGCGAATACAAGCCGGCCGGCCGTACCGAGGACGGCCTGGGCTGGATCCAGGCGCTGGCCTGACCCCCATCACGACTCAACTCGAATCCACAAGGAGAACTCACATGGCCAATATCGGTTTCATCGGTCTGGGCATCATGGGCAGCCCCATGGCCGCCAACCTCATCCAGGGCGGCCACACCCTGGCCACCTTCACCCACGGCAAGACTCCGCAGAGCCTGCTGGACGCGGGCGCCAAGGCGCTTGCCAACGCCACCGAAGTCGCCAAGGCCTCCGACATCATCATCGTCATGGTGCCCGACACGCCCGATGTCGAAGCCGTGCTGTTCGGCGAGAACGGGGTGGCCGCAGGCCTGAGCAAAGGCAAGACCGTCATCGACATGAGCTCGATCTCGCCCGTCGCCACCAAGGAATTCGCCAAGAAGATCAATGCGCTGGGCTGCGAATACCTGGACGCCCCGGTGTCCGGCGGCGAAGTCGGCGCCAAGGCGGCCAGCCTGACCATCATGGTCGGCGGCAGCCAGGCAGCCTTCGACCGCTGCAAGCCGATCTTCGAGCTGATGGGCAAGAACATCACCCTGGTGGGCGGCAACGGAGACGGCCAGACCACCAAGGTCGCCAACCAGATCATCGTCGCCCTGACCATCGAGGCCGTGGGCGAAGCCCTGGTCCTGGCCTCCAAGGCCGGCGCCGATCCGGCCAAGGTCCGCCAGGCGCTGATGGGCGGCTTTGCCAGCTCGCGCATCCTGGAAGTGCATGGCGAGCGCATGGTCAAGCGCACCTTCGATCCGGGCTTCCGCATCAACCTGCACCAGAAGGACCTGAACCTGGCCCTGACCACCGCCCGCCAGCTGGGCCTGGCCCTGCCCAGCACGGCCGTGGCCCAGGAACTGTTCAACACCTGCGTGGCCCACGGCGGCGCCGGCTGGGACCATTCCGGCATGGTGCGCGCCCTGGAGATCCTGGCGAACCACGAGATCGGACAGTAAGCGGTATCCTGCATTCTGTCCGGCGGGCGCGCTCCCTTGGGCACGCGCCCGCCGGACAGGCCGCAAACCGCGGCGGCTCCCGGCCGCCCCTCACCCTCGGGATGGACGCACCATGAACCTCTCGCCCCGCGAGCTCCTCACCCGCATGTTCCAGGCAGCCGTGCGCGCCGCCCAGCCCGAACACTGCATCCCCGCCTTCCTGCCGCAACGTTCCAAGGGACGCACGATCGTCATCGGCGCCGGCAAGGCCTCGGCCGCCATGGCGCAGGCCTTCGAGCGGCACTGGGCCGGCCCCATCGAAGGCCTGGTCGTCACCCGCTACGGATACGCCGTGCCCTGCGAACGCATCGAGATCGTCGAAGCCGCCCATCCCGTGCCCGACGAAGCCGGCGAACGCGCCGCCCGGCGGCTGTTCGAACTGGTGTCGGGCCTCACGCCCGACGATCTGGTGATCTGCCTGATCTCGGGCGGGGGATCCTCGCTGCTGCCCGTGCCCGGCACCGGGGTGGCGCTCGCCGACAAGCAGGCGATCAACCGCGCCCTGCTGAAATCCGGCGCGACGATCTCCGAGATGAACTGCGTGCGCCGCCACCTGTCGGGCATCAAGGGCGGCCGCCTCGCGGCGGCCTGCGCCCCCGCACGCGTGGTCAACCTGCTGATCTCCGACGTCCCCGGCGACCAGCCGTGCGACATCGCTTCCGGGCCGACCGTGGCCGACCCGAGCACCTGCGCCGACGCGCTGGACATCGTGAGCCGCTACGGCATCGACCTGCCGGCAGGGGCGCGCCGGCTGCTGGAATCCGGCGAAGGCGAGACCCTGAAACCCGGCGACGCCCGGCTGGCGCGCGTCGAGACCCACCTGATCGCAACGCCCCAGATGGCCCTGGAAGCCGCGGCCTCGGTGGCCCGCGAAGCAGGCGTCGCACCGCTGCTGCTGGGCGACCGCATCGAGGGCGAGGCCCGCGACGTCGGCAAGGTCCTGGGCGGCATCGCCCTGCAGGTGCGGGCCCATGGCCAGCCGATCCCCGCCCCCTGCGTGCTGCTGTCCGGCGGCGAGACCACCGTCACCGTGCGCGGCCAGGGCCGCGGCGGGCGCAACGTGGAATGCCTGCTGTCCATGGCCATCGCCCTGGACGGCGCCCGGGACATCCACGCCCTGGCGGGCGACACCGACGGGGTGGACGGCCAGGAAGAGATCGCCGGCGCCCTGATCGGCCCCGACACCCTGGCGCGCGCCTGGGCGGCCGGCATGCCGCCGCGCGCCCACCTCGACGACAACGACGGCCACGGCTTCTTCGAACGGCTGGGCGATTCCCTGGTCACCGGGCCCACACTGACCAACGTCAACGATTTCCGCGCCATCCTGGTTCTCTGAACCCCATGGCGTCCTCCAGGAGACACAGCATGAAGACCATCAGAGTCCTGACACTCGAAGACGCGCGCCGCATGGCGGGCGCAGCCGAGGCCGAAGCCCGCCGCAACGGCTGGAACGTCAGCATCGCCATCTGCGACGCCGGCGGCCACAGCGTGTGGCTGCAGCGCATGGACGGCGCCCCGCTCATGAGCGCCCGGATCGCGCCGGAAAAGGCCCGGACCTGCATCCTCAGCGGCAAGCCCAGCAAGGTCTACGAAGACATGGTCAACCAGGGCCGCATCGCCGCCCTTTCCATGCCGGTCGTGCCCCTGGAAGGCGGCGAGCCCATCTATTTCGACGGCAGCCTGATCGGCGCGGTCGGCGTTTCCGGCGTGCAGGCCGGGCAGGACGCCCAGGTGGCCCGCGCCGGCGTCGCCGCCCTGGACGGCGACGATGGCACCCCCGCGGGAGCCCGGGCATGAAGGCCGATCGCCGCGCCCGCATCCTGGCCACCCTGGGGCCGGCCAGCTCATCGCTCGAACAGATCCGCGCCCTGGCCCAGGCAGGGGCCAATGTGTTCCGCCTGAACTTCAGCCACGGCTCGCACGAGGATCACGCCGAACGCCACCGCCTCATCCGCCAGGTCGAGCAGGAACTGGGCCGCCCCATCGGCATCCTGATGGACCTGCAGGGGCCGAAGCTGCGCGTGGGCCGGATCGCCGGGGGCAAGACCACCCTGACGGCGGGCCAGGCCTTTCGCCTGGACCTGGACCCGGCCGAAGGCGACGCCGCACGCGCCAACCTGCCGCATCCCGAAATCTTCGCCGCCCTGGAAGACGGCACCGACCTGCTGCTGGACGACGGCAAGCTGCGCCTGCGCGTGGACCGCCACGGCCCCGACTTCGCCGAGACCACGGTGCTGGTGGGCGGCCCGCTGTCAGACCGCAAGGGTGTCAACGTGCCCGGCGTCATCCTGCCGATTTCCCCCCTCACGCCCAAGGACCGGGCCGACCTGGAGTTCGGCCTGTCGCTGGGTGTCGACTGGGTCGCCCTGTCCTTCGTGCAGCGCCCGGAGGATATCGTCGAGGCGCGCGGCCTGATCGGCGGCCGGGCCTGGATCATGGCCAAGCTCGAGAAGCCCGCCGCCATCGAGCACCTGGACGCCATCGTCGGCCAGGCCGACGGCATCATGGTGGCGCGCGGCGACCTGGGCGTCGAGCTGCCCCCGCAGCGCGTGCCGGTGCTGCAGCAGCGCATCGTGCGCCGGGCCCGCGCCGCCGGCAAGCCGGTGGTCGTCGCCACGCAGATGCTGGAATCCATGATCTCCGCGCCTGTGCCCACCCGCGCCGAGGCCTCGGACGTGGCCACTGCCGTCTACAGCGGCGCCGACGCCGTCATGCTGTCGGCCGAATCGGCCTCGGGGCAGTACCCGGTCGAGGCGGTCACCATCATGGAGCACATCATCCGCGAGGTCGAGGCCGACCCGTCCTGGCGTGCCAACCTGGACGCCACCCACAGCCCGGCCGAGGCCAACATCCCCGACGCCATCTGCTGCGCCCTGCGCCGCGTCGCGGGCCTGCTGGAACCGGCCGCGACCGTGGCCTACACGGCTTCGGGATTCAGTGCCCTGCGCGCCAGCCGCGAACGCCCCGCCACGCCGATCCTGGCCCTGACCCCGCAGCCGGAAACGGCCCGCCGCCTGGCCCTGGCCTGGGGCGTGCGCCCGGTACTCTTTCCCGAGCAGTTGCGGGAATCGACCGAAATGATCGACCGGGCCGCCGCAGCCGCCCGGCAGGCCGGCCTGGCCGAGACCGGCGACACGCTGATCGTGATCGCCGGCCTGCCTTTCGGACGCAGCGGCAGCACCAACCTGCTGCACATCGCCCAGGTCTCCTGACGCGCCCCCGCAGCGGGCCGCCTGGCCAGCCTGGCGGTTCCCTAATAAGCACTATCCGGACCGGCATATAGCCCGCCCGCCTCCCCGGAGGCGGGCGTTTTCTTTTGTGCGACAGGTACTTGCACGCGCATCGGAACCCTGGTCCGGGGCGCAGGCGCCCTTTAACTCTTATAGAAGACTGCCTATAATCCAGAATTGACTCCCAGATTATCCAAGGACCATCATGACCGATCGCATTTCCAGCCATGGACTCCAGATCGCCGCCTCGCTGCATCGCTTCCTGGAACAAGAAGCCCTGCCAGGCACGGGCGTACAGCCGGCCGCCTTCTGGGAAGGCCTCGCGGCGATCATTCATGACCTGGCCCCCAGGAACCGCGCCCTGCTGGCCGAGCGCGACCGTCTCCAGGCAGCCCTGGACGACTGGTACGCCAGGCACCCCGGCCCCATCGCCGACCCCGCCGCCTACCGCGCCTTCCTGAAGGACATCGGCTACCTGAAGGACGTCCCCGCGCAGGTCGCCGTCACCACCGCGAACGTCGACAGCGAAATCACCGTCCAGGCCGGCCCGCAGCTGGTCGTGCCGGTCATGAACGCCCGCTATGCCCTGAACGCCGCCAACGCCCGCTGGGGCAGCCTGTACGACGCCCTGTACGGCACCGACGCCATTCCCGAGACCGACGGCGCCACGCGCGGCGGCGCCTACAACCCGGTGCGCGGCGCGCGCGTCATCGCCTTCGCCCGCCGGTTCCTGGACGACAGCTTCCCGCTGGCCCAGGGTTCCCACAATGACGCCACGGCCTACGCCGTCGTCGAAGGCAGCCTGCGCGTCACGCTGAAGGACGGCACGGCCACCGGCCTGGCCGACGACAGCGCCTTCCTGGGCCACCGCGGCGATGCCGCCGCCCCGCAGGCCCTGATCCTGCGCCATCATGGCCTGCACGTCGAAATCCAGTTCGACGCCAGCCACCCCATCGGCAAGACCGATCCGGCCCACATCAAGGACGTGGTCGTCGAAGCGGCCCTGACCACCATCATGGACTGCGAGGACTCCGTCGCCGCCGTGGACGCGGACGACAAGGTCCTGGCCTACCGCAACTGGCTGGGCCTGATGAAGGGCGACCTGACCGAAGACCTGGTCAAGGGCGGCAGGACCATCACCCGCCGCCTGAACCCGGACCGCGAATACACGGGCCGCGACGGCGCCCCGGCCCGCCTGCATGGCCGCTCGCTGATGTTCGTGCGCAACGTCGGCCACCTGATGACCAACCCCGCCATCCTCGACCGGGACGGCAACGAAGTGCCCGAAGGCATCCTGGATGCCGTCTGCACGTCGCTGATCGCCATCCACGACCTGCAGGCGCGCCGCAACTCCCGCACCGGCTCGATCTACATCGTCAAGCCGAAGATGCACGGCCCCGACGAGGTCGCCTTCGCCGGCGAGGTCTTCGGCCGCGTCGAGCAGCTCCTCGGCCTGTCGCCCAACACCATCAAGATGGGCATCATGGACGAGGAACGCCGCACCAGCGTCAACCTCAAGGCCTGCATCGCCGCCGCCGCCGAGCGCGTCGTGTTCATCAACACCGGCTTCCTGGACCGGACCGGCGACGAACTGCATACCTCCATGCGCGCCGGCGCCATGGTGCGCAAGGGCGACATGAAGACCCAGGCCTGGATCCAGGCCTACGAGCTGAACAACGTGCAGACCGGCCTGGAATGCGGCCTGCGCGGCCACGCCCAGATCGGCAAGGGCATGTGGGCCATGCCCGACCTGATGGCCGCCATGCTGGAGCAGAAAATCGCCCACGTGAAGGCCGGCGGGAACACCGCCTGGGTGCCTTCGCCGACCGCGGCCACGCTGCACGCCCTGCACTACCACCAGGTCGACGTGGTCGAAGTCCAGAAATCCCTGGAAAACCACCATGAGGACTACACCGACCGCATCCTGACCGTGCCGGTCGCCCGCGACCCCCACTGGACCGCCGAGCAGATCCAGCAGGAGCTGGACAACAACTGCCAGGGCATCCTGGGCTACGTGGTGCGCTGGATCGACCAGGGCGTGGGCTGCTCGAAAGTCCCCGACATCCACGACATCGGCCTGATGGAAGACCGCGCCACGTTGCGGATTTCCAGCCAGCACATCGCCAACTGGCTGCTGCACGGCATCGCCACCCGCGAACAGGTCGAGGAGACACTGCGCCGCATGGCCGCCGTGGTGGACAAGCAGAATGCGGGCGATCCCGCCTACGAGCCGATGGCCGGCCACTTCGACACGTCCTGCGCCTTCAAGGCCGCCAGCGACCTGATCTTCAAGGGGCTGGAACAGCCCAACGGCTACACCGAGCCCCTGCTGCACCGCTGGCGCCAGGTGAAGAAGGCGGAACTCGCCGCCAAGGCCTGATCCCCCGGGACACCCGTCCCGGCATCCCGGAAACCGCCGGACCGGCCACGGTCCCGGCGGTTTTTTTCATCGGCGGTCTGCTCCGCGATGAAAAGCGCTCCAGAGGAACGGCATGCCGCGAACGCGGCAAGGGGGGGTTATTTTTCATTCCGATACGGTGTCCAATGGAATAAACCGCCCGGCCGGACTGTTTACCGCAGGTCAACCACACAAGGAGAACTGCCATGATCCGTCCCGCATCCTTCCGCATCCTCGGGCCGGCGCTGCTTGCCGCCAGCCTTCTGGCGCCCGCGGCCCAGGCGCAAACCCCGGCCACCGCCATGAACGGCATGCTGGTCGGCCCCAACCAGATGACGCTCTACGTCTTCGACAAAGACCCCGAGGGGTCCGGCAAGAGCGTATGCAACGGCGGCTGCGCCGCCAACTGGCCACCGCTGATGGCAGCCGCGGAAGACACCGCCGCCGGCGACTGGAGCGTGATCACCCGCGACGACGGCAGCAAGCAATGGGCCTACAAGGGCCGTCCGCTCTACTACTGGAGCAAGGACGCCAAGCCCGGCGACAAATCGGGCGACGGCCTTCTCAACAACGCCTGGCACGCCGCCAAGCCCTGAGCACGGTCCCGCGTGGACATCGACGCCGTCATCGTCCACATCCCGCGCCTGCGCCGCTATGCGCGGGTTCTGGTGGGCGATGCCGCCCGCGCGGACGACCTGGTGCAGGATACGCTGGAGCGCGCCTGCCAGAAATGGGCACTGTGGCGGCCGCCCGACGCCGCGTCGGCGGACCAGGTGCAGGCGGCCCTGCGCGGCTGGCTGCTCACCCTGATGCACAACCTCTTCGCCAACCAGTGGCAACAGGCGGCGCGGCGGCGCATGGTCGACTGGGACGAGACCCTGGGGCCCGCGCACGACCCCACCTCGGACCTGGGGCTGCGGCTCGACCTGCAGCACGCACTGACGCTGCTGGCGCCGCAGGCGCGCGAAGTGTTGCTGCTGGTGGCGATGGAGCAATACAGCTACGCCGAGACGGCGCGGATGCTCGACATTCCCATCGGCACGGTCATGTCCCGCCTGGCGCGGGCGCGCGAACAGCTGCGGCGCCTGATGGAAGGCGGCGCGCCTTCCCGGGCGACACTGAAGGCCATCAAATGAAGGAACGCAATCGATGTCCATGAACCGCCCCGACGAAACCACGCTGCATGCCTGGGTGGATGGAGAGCTTGCGCCCGGGCGCGCCGCGGAGGTGGCGCAATGGCTGTCGGAACATCCCGGCGAGGCGGCCCGCGTGGCCGCCCTGCAGGCGCAATGCGCCAGCTTGCGCGCCCTGCATGCCCAGGTACTGGACGAACCGGTGCCGCGGCGGCTGCGCCAGGCACTGCGCCGGCCGCCGCTGCAATGGCACTGGCCGCACGCACTGGCAGCCGGCGTGATGCTCAGCCTGGGCCTTGGGCTGGGCTACGGCCTGGGCAGCCGGGCACCGGGCGCCTGGCCGCAGGCCGCCCAGGCGCAGTTGCCCGTCTTCGTGCGCGAGGCCGCCGCCGCCCATGCGGTCTACGTGCCGGAACAGCGCCACCCCGTGGAAGTGGCGGCGCAGCAGCAGGCGCACCTGGTGCAATGGCTGTCCAAACGGCTGGGGGTTCAGCTCAAGGTGCCGGTGCTCGAAGCCCAGGGCTTCCATCTGGTCGGCGGCCGCCTGCTGCCGGGCGAAGCCGGGCAGGCGCGCGCGCAGTTCATGTACCAGGATCCGGCCGGCGAGCGCGTGACGCTGTACGTCTCGGTGCTGTCGCGGGAAGACGGGGCCGCCGCGGCACCGCCGGTGGCCTTCCACTGGACCGGCGACGAGTCGGCCCAAGGCTTCTACTGGATCGACGGGCGCCAGGGCTACGCGGTCAGCGCCGCATTGCCGCGCGAACGGCTGTACGCGCTGGCCGAGGCCATCTACCGCCAGCTGGACTGAACCCGGGGCACGCCGCATCCGGAAGCACCGGCGTCCCCGAGGCAGCGTGCGAGCCCCTGCTGCGGCTCAGGCGTCGCTCCAGACCTCGCGGGCCGTCTCGACCACCAGCCGCAGCTTGGCGCGCTGGTCCTCGACGGCCACATTGTTGCCATGGACCGTGCTCGAAAAGCCGCATTGCGGCGACAGGGCGAGCTGCTCGAGGGGGGCGTACTTCGCCGCCTCGTCGATGCGGCGCTTGAGGTCGTCCTTGGATTCCAGGGCGCCGAACTTGGTCGTGACCAGGCCCAGCACCACGATCTTGCCGCGCGGCAGGAAGCGCAAGGGCCGGAAATCGCCGCTGCGGTCATCGTCGTATTCCATGAAATACGCATCCAGATGCATTTCCGACAGCAGCGCCTCGGCCACGGGCTCGTAGTTGCCCTCGGCCGCGTAGGTGCTCTTGAAATTGCCGCGGCACAGGTGCATGGCCAGCACCATGCCCTCGGGCTTGCGCGCCACCACCCGATTGATGAACCGGGCGTAGCGGTGCGGCAGTTCGTTGGGGTCGTCGCCGCGCGCCCGCGCAGCCTCGCGCATGCGGCCGTCGCACAGATAGGCCAGGTTGGTGTCGTCCATCTGCACATAGCGGCACCCGGCGTCGTGCAGGCTGCGCAGTTCCTGGCCATAGGCCTCGGCCACGTCCTCGTAGAAATCGGGGTCGAGTTCCGGATAGGCCACGGCGTCGATGCCGGCGCGCCCGCCCCGGAAATGCAGCATGGTGGGCGAGGGGATGGTGACCTTGGGCGTATGGCCCGCCGAAACCTGGCTCGCCAGGTATTCGAAATCGGCGCGCTGGATGTCGCGCGCATGGCGCACCTTGCCCGTCACGCGGATCGACGGCGGCGCCAGATGCTCCTTGCCGTCCGGCCCGGTCACCACCTTGGGATCGTCGGTCGACACGCCATCGAGCTGCCGCAGGAAATCAAGGTGGAAATACGTGCGGCGGAACTCGCCGTCCGTCACGGACTTCAGGCCGATGTCTTCCTGGAACCGCACGATCTCGGCAATGGCGCGGTCTTCGACGGCGCGCAGGGCGGCGGCATCGATCTCGCCCCGGGCGTGGCGGTCGCGCGCCTCGAGCAGATAGACGGGCCGCAGGAAGCTGCCGACATGGTCGGCGCGAAACGGCGGAACATTGCGTACGGGCATCGCAGTCTCCTCGGGAAATTATTCAGCGTACTGAAGAATCGATCATTTCCGCACGTCGGTGATCAGCTCGTCGAGCCAGGCCAGCATGGTGTCGATCTCGTCGGCGGTCACGTTCAGCGCCGGCATGAAGCGCAGCAGGTTGCCGCGCGGCGCATTCAGCAGCAGGCCTTCCGGCGCACGGTCGCGCGCGGCCTGGACCAGCGCCGGGCCGTCGTCGCGGTCCATCACCAGTGCGCGCAGCAGACCCTGGCCGCGTTCGCCCTGCATGCCCCATTTGGCCGACAGCTTTTCCAGGCCGGCCGACAGCTGGCGGCCCCGGGCGTTGACTTCGTCCAGGAAACCCGGCGCGGCCAGCGTGTCGAAGATCGCCACGCCCACCGCCGTCATCAGGGGATTGCCGTTGTAGGTGCCGCCCTGGTCACCATGCTCGAAGCAGCAGACGGCCTCGCGCGCGCACAGGGCCGACAGCGGCACGCCGCCGCCGATGCCCTTGCCCAGCGTCATGATGTCGGGCTCGATGCCGGCGTGCTGGTAGGCGTACATGCGCCCCGTGCGGCCCATGCCGCTCTGGACCTCGTCCACGATCAGCAGCAGGCCGCGTTCGCGGGTCAGCTCGCGCAGGCCCTGCAGGAACTCGCGCGTCGCCGGGATCACGCCCGCCTCGCCCTGGACCGGTTCCAGCATCACGGCAACCGTCTGGTCGTCGATCAGGGTACGCACCGAATCCAGGTCGTTCAGCTCGGCCTTGGGGAAGCCATCTACCTGCGGCGCGAACTTGCGATCCCAGCCGGCCTTGCCGGAGGCCGACATGGTGGCCAGGGTGCGGCCGTGGAAACTGTGATCGAAAGTGATGATCTTGTAGGCGCCCTTGCGGTGCAGCTGCCCCCATTTGCGGGCGAGCTTGATCGCGCCTTCGTTGGCCTCGGCGCCGCTGTTGGCGAAGAACACGCGGTCGAAGCACGAGGACTCGACGATGCGGCGGGCCAGTTCGATGGCCGGCTGGTTGTAGAAGGCCGGCGAGGGATTGATCAGCAGTTGCGACTGGCGGGCCAGGGCGTCGATCATGGCCGGATGGTTGTGCCCCAGGCAGTTCACGGCCCAGCCCTGGATGAAGTCCAGGTAGCGCTTGCCGGCGTGATCTTCCAGCCAGGAACCCTGGCCTCGGACGAACACCAGCTCCGGACGCGAGGTGATTTCCATCAGGGCGTTCAGCCCGGCGCGATCGATCGACATGAGTGCAGATTCCTGAAAAACGAAGTACCGGCGGCACGGCGCCGCGCAAACCGATATTCTAAGACGGACACGGGGCCTCCCGGCCCAACGGGGCACGACGTATCCAAAAAAGCCACAAGGCGCCGCGCCCCGGGGGGTTAGCCCCCGGCAAGACGCCGCCCGGCCTGGAGCAGCCGGGCGCCGAACAGGTTCACCGCCAGCCCGATCAGCACCACCAGTCCTCCCAGCCACTGCCACACGCCCAGCCGCTCACCCAGGAACCAGTCGGCGCACAGCAGCCCCACCACCGGGATCAGCAGGCTGAGCGGCGCGATCCGGGCCACCGGATGGCGGGCCAGCAGGCGCCCCCACAGCACGTATCCGATCAGCGTCGCCACCCCCGACAGGTAGGCCACCGCCCCCACCGCGCGCCAGCTGATGTGGACCAGGCTGTCCACGATCCGGTCCGGCCCCTCGAAAATGGCCGACAGAACCAGGAACGGGATGGGCGGCAGCAGGGCGCCCCACACCACCATCGACAGCATGCGCACCGGCCCCGCGCACTTCAGCACCACATTGCCCGAGGCCCAGCTGAAGGCAGCCGCCAGGGTCAGCAGGAAGCCGGCCAGCGGCACCGTCGTCTCGGCACCGGCGCCCAGATCCAGCAGCGCCAGGCCGGCGGCGGCCAGCCCGATGCCCACGACATGGTGCGCCCGGATGGCCTCGTGCAGCACCAGCGCGGCAATCGCCACCGTGAAGAAGGCCTGCGCCTGCAGCACCAGGGATGCCAGGCCCGCCGGCATGCCCAGGTAGATCGCCAGGAACAGGAAAACGAACTGGCCCAGGCAGATGGTGGCTCCGTAGCCGGCGATATAGCGCCAGGGCACGGCCGGCCGGGGCACGAAGAACACGGCAGGAAAGGCCACGAGCAGGAATCGCAGGGCGCCCAGCAGCATGGGCGGGATCTCGTCCACGCCGACCTTGATGACGACGAAATTGGCGCCCCACACCACGATGACGACCAGGGCGGCCAGGATATCTTTCAGGGGCATGGAATCTCTCGCTTCATGGCGTGCGCGCGAGAACGCGCGAATCCTGCATGCTACGGCATTTCACGCCTTAGAATGCTGGTTCCGTTTCCATTTTCCGGCAGACTTTCATGCGCCTGGCCATCCACAGCCTGTACAGCTACCCGGTCAAATCCTGCGCCGGCATCGCCCACGAACGCATCCGCGTCACCGAATCCGGCCTGGAATTCGACCGCAACTGGGTCATCGTGGATGCCCAGGGCACATTCATGACCCAGCGCCAGTACCCCCGCATGGTGCTGATCCGCCCCGAGCCCATCGCCGACGGCCTTTGGCTGCGAGCACCCGGCCAATCCGATTGCTTCGTGCCGCCGCCATCCCCGCAGGCCGAGGCCGTGCCGGTCACCATCTGGGGCACCCCAACGCTGGGCGCGGACCAGGGCGACGACGCCGCCGCATGGCTGAGCGCATTCATCGGCGTTCCCTGCCGGCTGCTGCATCTGCATCCCCAGGCGAACCGCCTGGCCAGCCTGCGCCACGTCACGCACTGGATCCAGACCCACCCCGACTGGCCGCAGACGTTCCTGCCGGCGGACCGGCACGCCTTCGCCTTCGCCGACGGCTTTCCCTTTCTCGTGACGAACCTGCACTCGCTGGAAGAACTGAACGGCCAGCTGGGCGCCCAGGGCATCACGCCGGTGGACATGATCCGCTTCCGCCCCAACATCGTGCTCCAGGGCCTGGAACCCTACGACGAAGACCACATGGCCGGATTCCGCACGGGCGACGCGGGGTTCGCATTCGTCAAGGCCTGCGCCCGCTGCCCCATCCCCAACGTGGACCCGCAAACGGGCGGCACCGCGGCGGAGCCGGGCCGCACCCTGGCACGGCACCGGCAGTTCGAACAAGGCGTGCTGTTCGGCATGAATGCCATCGCCGCCCTGCCGGAAGGCGAATTCTGGCTCCAGGCGGGCGACGCCATCGAACCCGAATACGATTTCTGATCCCTGCTGCGCCGCCTGCCGGCGCACGGCAGCCGGTTCCCACGCGCTTGCCGGTCAGTACAGGTCCAGTTGCACCGGATGAGCCCGCGCGCCCGCGCCGGCGGGTTCCAACTTGCTGACCCGCACGCCCAGCAGCCGCAGGCGCCGCTCCAGCGGCACCCGCTTCAGGCACTGCCCGGCAGCCCGGTGGATGGCACGGGCATCCCCGACCGCCTCGTTCAGCGTCAGGTCGCGGGTCACCACCCGGAAATCGTCGAACCGCAGCTTGATCCCCACGGTCGCGCCGCGCACGCCCTTGCGCGCCAGGTCCTGCGCCAGGCGTTCGCACAAATCCAGGAAGATCTGCGACAGCAGCGCCCGGTCGTGACGCACGTGCAGGTCCCGCTCGAACGTCGTCTCCCGGCTCAGGGATTTGGGCTCGGACTGCGTCACCACGGGCCGGTCGTCGATGCCGTGCGAAACGTCGAGCAGCCACTGCGCCGTGCCGAGCCCGAAATGGCGCTGCAGCAGTTCCGGCGCCGCCCGGGCCAGCTGGCCCACGGTTTCGATGCCCAGGTCCTGCAGCTTGCGCGTGGCCTTGGGGCCGATGCCGTTGACCTTCGACACCGGCAGGGGCCAGATGCGCCGTTCCAGGTCGCCCGGCCCGATCAATGTGATGCCGTCGGGCTTGTCCAGGTCCGAGGCGATCTTCGACAGCAGCTTGTTCGGCGAAATGCCGATCGAGCAGCTCAGCCCCGTGGCTTCGCGCACCGCCTGCTTCAGGGCGCGGGCCAGCTCGCTGGATTCCTGCGGCAGATCGGTCAGGTCGATATAGATCTCGTCGATGCCCCGGTCTTCGATCCGGGGAGCGATTGCCGCCACGGCCGACTTGAACAGCCGGGAATAGTGACGGTAGGCCGGGAAATCCACCGGCAGCAGCACGGCATCGGGCGCCAGGCGCGCGGCCTTCATCATCCCCATCGCCGAATGCACACCCAGTGCGCGTGCCTCGTAGGTGGCCGTCGTGATCACCCCGCGGCCGACATAATCCCGCAGCCGGGTGTATTCACCCCCTGCAGGCTTCGGGCCGCCCCCGCCGATCACCACCGGCAGGCCGCGCAGACCCGGATGACGCAACAACTCCACGGACGCGTAGAACGCGTCCATGTCCAGATGCGCAATACGGCGGGCAGGGGGTGCGGCAGGCATGGCACGAAAAAGCAGCGACCCTGCTATACTAGCCGCCCTAGAAGATGTATTTCAAATGAATCTATAACCCTGCCCTTATCAAGGGCATCCCCCGCTTGCGAGGACACCCATGGAAGCAGCATCCCTGAAGCGCTCAGCCCAGAAAACCGCCACCCTGCGCCTGGTCGGCCTGCGCGGCCCCTCTTGTGCCGACGCAGTGGACCGTGCCCTGGCCGCCGTGCCCGGCGTCTCAGAAGTCACGGTTTCCCTGGCCGATGAAAAGGTCACCATCACCTTCGATACCGCCCAGGTCTCGGTCCAGCGCCTGCAGGTCGCCGTCCAGGACGCCGGCTACGAAGCCCTGAAGCCCGTCCACGGCGAAGACGGCAACTGCTGCGGCGGCTGCGGCGGCTGATGCAGCAGCGGCGGCCGCCATGCGACCGCCGCCGTGATCCCGCCGTGGCGGGGCTTATTGCACCGTCAGCTTCACATCCACATTGTTGCGCGTGGCGTTGGAGTAGGGGCACACCACGTGCGCCTTCTGCACCAGGCCTTCCAGCGTGGCACGATCCACGCCCGGAGCAGAGATCTTCAGCTCCACGGCAATGCCGAAACCGGTGGGGATCGGGCCGATGCCCACCGAGCCCGCCACTTCGGTCGAGTCGGGCAGCTTCACGCCGTCCTTGCCGGCGACCAGCTTCAGCGCGCCCAGGAAGCAGGCCGAATACCCCGCGGCGAACAGTTGCTCGGGGTTGGTGCCGTCGCCGCCGGCCCCGCCCAGTTCCTTGGGCGTGGACAGCTTGATGGCCAGGCGGCCGTCGGACGACTTGGCACTGCCTTCGCGGCCGCCGGTGGCCGTGGCGTGGGCCGTGTAGAGAACGTTTTCGACTGTCATGCTTGGACTCCTTGTGGTGCGGTTCCAGGGACACTGCCGGCACCACGATCGGCGGCGTCCCGTGAACGGGCCTGACGAAACCTGATCCGAATGGACAGGCCCTAGTCCGGCGCCGTGCGGTTTTCCATGGGTGAGGACGCGGCCAGCAGATGCGCCCGCAGTTCTTCCAGTTCGGCCTTCAGCACCCGCGCGTGGCCGGGCGTACAGCCCGTGGCGCACAGCACGCCATCCTGGACGCCGGCGGCGCGCCCCCGCAGGTCGCTTCCAGTCTGCGTCAGCGTCACTCGTACCTGGCGCTGGTCGTTGGCCGCGCGATCGCGGCGCAGCAGCCCCATGGACTGCAGGCGCTTGAGCAACGGCGTCAGCGTGGCCGAATCCAGGTACAGGCGCTCGCCCAATGCCGTGACCGTCATGCCGTCCGCTTCCCACAGCACCAGCATCACCAGGTATTGCGGATAGGTCAGGCCCAGGTCTGACAAGAGCTTCCGGTAGATCTTGCCCATCGCCAGCTGCGCCGAATACAGCGCGAAGCACAGCTGCGCATCCAGCCTCGGGCTGGCGGGTGAGGCGGCGGCAGCGGATCGATTGGAACGGTTCATGCATCCATTTTATATAGCACGCTATTTAATCGCAAGCGATATTTTTGACATGTTCTCGCGCATGAATCCGCAGGCACGCCAGCCGGGCCGGAACCCGGCTACCGTCCGTCTCGCGTCAGGCCGCCTGGAAAACGGGATAGTCCGTGTAGCCTTTTTCCCCACCACCGTAGAAAGTGGCGGGATCCGGTTCGTTCAGAGCCAGATCTTCCCGGATGCGCACCGGCAGATCGGGATTGGACAGCGCCATCCGGCCCACCGACACCATGTCTGCCAGGCCCGCATCCAGGTCGGAAGCCAGGGACTGCCGGTCGCGCCCCGGCCGGTTGACGATCAGCACGCTCGGCCACAAGCGGCGAATCTGCTGCAGCAAGGCCTCGTCCCGTCCCTGGACCACATGCAGATAGGCCAACCCCAGCGGCGCCAGCTGCGTCACCAGGTGACGATACAGATCCGCGCTCTCCGGACCTTCATCGATACCGCCCAGGACACTGCCGGGCGACAGGCGCAGCCCCGTGCGGGCGGCACCGATCCGGTCCGCCACCGCCGCTGCCACCTCGAGGGCGAACCGTACACGATTCTCGATGGAGCCGCCGTAGGCATCCGTGCGCACATTAGCATTGGGAGCCAGAAACTGCTGGACCAGGTAGCCATTGGCACCATGGATTTCGACCCCGTCCGCTCCAGCCTCCACCGCCCGTTCAGCGGCAACGGCGAAATCTTCGATCGCCCGCCTGATATCGGCCGGCGTCATGGCGCGCGGCACCGGCACATCCCTCATGCCCGAGACCGTGGGTATCTGGACATTCGCCGCAATCGCCGAAGGCGCCAGGGCCTGACGATGATGAGGCGTATTGTCCGGATGAGACATTCGGCCGGCATGCATCAGCTGGATGAACAGGCGTCCACCCGCCGCATGCACCGCCTCCGTCACCAGGCGCCATCCGGCCACATGCGCGGCCTCGTGCAGGCCCGGGGTATTTGCATAGCCCTGGCCATCGGCAGAGGGCTGCGTGCCTTCCGTGATCAGCAAGCCCATCGAGGCCCGCTGCGCATAGTACGCAGGCGCCAATTCGCCCGGCGTGCCATCGTGCCGCGCACGGCTGCGCGTCATCGGCGCCTGGACCAGTCGGTTGCTCAACACCCGATGGCCCAGTCGGATCGGATCCCATAAAGTCGTCATTTCAGAAACTCTCCACGTAAACAATCATCGAACGACGGGACGCATCCCGGGTCTACGGCACCACTATAGATTGTTCCAAATGCGGGAAAGAAGACATAAAATCCATACAGATCGTCCCATATATGGAACACTCATGGATCTCACGGCCCTGCAGGCATTCGATCTGGTCGCCACGCATGGCGGCTACGGCAAGGCCAGCCGCGCCAGCGGCTACGCCAAAGCCACGCTGTCGCGCCAGATCATGGAACTGGAACACCGAAAGGGGGTGCGACTCATCGAACGCGGCGCACGCACGCTCCGGCTCACCGAAGAAGGTGCCGCCCTGCATGCGCGCACGCATGGATTGCTCGGCGATCTGGCCGATGCCGTCGAATCCATCCACAACGGCGGCCAGCAGCCTCGCGGCACATTACGAGTCAGCGCGCCCGTCCTGTTCTCCCATACGCTGCTCGTCCCGCTGGCCGCCGAATTCACCCGCCGATACCCTGGCATCACGCTCGACATCCGCGCGGAGGATCGGCGCGTCGACCTGGTCGAAGACGGCTTCGACATCGCCATCCGGGTCAATCCACCCGCCGATTCGCTGCTCGTGGGGCGATGCTTCGCGCGCGACCGCATGCTGCTGGCCGCGCCGGCGGGCCTGCGGCTGCCGCGTCGCACCGCCAACCCGCCCGAAATCCCTGCCGTCGTACTGGCCAACGCCGCCGTACAAAACACCTGGACCTTCCTGCACGGCAAGACCACCCGCACCGTCACGCCCACGCCGCGCATCGTTCTATCGTCCTTGCTCATGGTCCGCGACGCCGTGCGCGCCGGCACGGGCGCAGCGCTGCTTCCCCAATCCATGACGCGGCCCGGCCCTGCAACCGAAGGCTTGAGAATCTGGGGCATCGTACCGGACCGCCCGGTCGAGCTCTGGGCGCTGCACAGCTCCCGGCGGCTGGCCAGCCCCCGCGTCACCGCCTTCATCGACTTTCTCTGCGAGCAGTTCCCGGACCGTTGGCTGTAGGGCCCGCCGTCCCCGGGCAAGCGGCGATACACTGCCACCCACACATTCGATAGGAAGACACCATGACGGATCGCGTCGACTGCGTCGTCATCGGCGCCGGCGTCGTCGGCCTGGCCGTGGCGCGCGCCTGCGCCCTGGCCGGGCTGGAAACCCTGGCGCTGGAAGCCGAAGCCGCCATCGGCACCGCCACCAGCGCGCGCAACAGCGAAGTCATCCACGCCGGTCTCTACTACCCGCGCGGCTCGCTCAAGGCCCGGCTGTGCGTCCAGGGCCGCCAGGCCCTGTACGACTACTGCGCATCCCACGGCGTATCCCACGCGCGCTGCGGCAAGTTCATCGTCGCCACCCGGGAAGAACAGATCGGCGCCCTGGACCGCATCGGCGCGGCGGCGGCCGCCAACGGCGTGCACGACCTGCGCCGGCTGGACGCCGCCCGGGCACGGGCGCGCGAGCCGGCGCTGCAATGCGTGGCCGCACTGGAATCGCCCTCCACCGGCATCATCGACAGCCATGGCCTGATGCTCGCCCTGCAGGGCGACCTGGAATCCGCCGGCGGCCTGCTGGCCCTGCGCGCCCCCGTTCTTTCGGGCAAGGTCCTGCCCGAAGGCATCCTGCTGCGCATCGGCGGCGACGAGCCCATGGAGCTCATCGCCCGCCGCGTCGTCAATTGCGCCGGCCTGCATGCCCAGACCGTGGCCGCCGCCATCGACGGCCTGCCGCCCGGCAGCATCCCGGCCGGCCGCTACGCCAAAGGCAACTACTACGCCCTATCGGGCAAGGCGCCGTTTTCCCGCCTGATCTACCCCGTGCCCGAACCCGGCGGCCTGGGCGTGCACCTGACCCTGGACCTGGGCGGCCAGGCCCGCTTCGGTCCCGACGTCGAATGGGTCGATGCCATCGACTACACCGTCGATCCCGCCCGCGCCGATGGCTTCTACGCCGCCATCCGCCGCTACTGGCCCGACTTGCGCGACGGCGCCCTGCACCCCGACTATGCCGGCATCCGCCCCAAGCTGGCCGTGCCCGCCGGCCAGGACGCCGACTTCCTCATCCAGGATGCGCGGGCGCACGGCGTGCCCGGCCTGGTCAACCTGTACGGCATCGAATCCCCGGGCCTGACCGCCTGCCTGGCCATTGCCGGCGAAGTGATCCAACGGCTGGGAAATCCCTGACCCGCCTGCCGCGACCCGCCCGGAAGCCGCCCGGGCGGGCACCGGCCGGCGCGGTGCATAATCATGGCATCGTTCAACCCTCGACCACAGGAATCCGACATGATCCGCGAAATGGCCCACATCACCGTGAAACCCGGCACCCAGGCCGACTTCGAGGCCGGCGTCCGCCAGGCACTGCCGATCTTTCACCGCGCCCGGGGCTGCAAGCGCGTGGAACTGCACCACATCATCGAAAACCCCCAGCAATACGTGCTGATGGTGTACTGGGAAACCCTGGAAGACCACATGGTGCACTTCCGCCAGTCGGACGATTTCCAGGCCTGGCGCGGTCTGGTCGGCGGATTCTTCGAAAAGGCGCCGGAAGTGGTGCACTCGGAAGTACGGATCGAAGGCTAGGCGCCCGCCCCGGCCCGGCTCCGGCCGGGCCTACTTCCCGATGCAGAAGCTGGAAAAAATCTCTCCCAGCAGGTCGTCGCTGGTGAACTGGCCCGTGATCCCGCACAGCGCCTCGTGCGCCAGGCGCAGTTCCTCGGCAAAGAGATCCAGCACCTGATCGCTGTGCGCGGCATGCGCCGCGGCGGCCCGCAGGTGTTCCCGCGCCGTTTCCAGCGCACGCACGTGCCGTTCGCGCGCCAGCCAGGGCGATTCCGCGCCCGGTGTCCAGCCGGCGATGGACAGCAACCGGGCCCGCAGGGCATCCAGGCCCGCACCCGTCTGGGCGGAAATGAGCAGGGGCGCATCGTCGGCCGCCACAGCGGCCACCGCACCCGGCTCGAGCAGATCGGTCTTGTTCCATACCCGCAGCACCGGCACCCCCGCCGGCAGGCGTTGCACGATCTCCGCGTCCAGCGGGTCGTCCGGGTGCCGGGCGTCCTGCAGGTGCAGGATCACCTGGGCGCGGGCGATCTCGGCCCAACTGCGCTCGATGCCGATGCGCTCGACCGTGTCCTCGGTCTCGCGCAGGCCGGCCGTATCCACGATATGCAGGGGAATGCCCTCGATGTGGATCTGCTGCACCACCCGGTCGCGCGTGGTGCCGGCGATCGGGGTGACGATGGCCACGTCCTCGCCCGCCAGGGCATTCAGCAGGCTGGATTTTCCCACGTTGGGCTGGCCCGCCAGCACCACGTGCAGCCCTTCGCGCAGCACCAGCCCCTGGCGGGCGGTCCGCAGGACGCCGTCCAGGGCGGCCGTGACCGCATCCAGCCGCTGGGCGGCCTGGTACTTTTCCAGGAAGTCGATTTCTTCTTCGGGAAAATCCAGGGTTGCCTCGACCAGCATGCGCAGCTGGACGATACGCTCGCTCAGCGCATCGATCTCGGCGGAAAACGCACCCGACAGGGATGCCATGGCGCTGCGCGCCGCCGCGGTTGAACTGGCCTCGATCAGGTCGGCCACCGCCTCGGCCTGGGCCAGGTCCAGGCGGTCGTTCAGGAAGGCGCGCTGGGTGAATTCCCCCGGCTGCGCCAGCCGCAGGCCGATGCCCGCACCCCGCGCCAGGCAGTCTTCCAGCACGCGCCGCAGCACGGCGGGGCCGCCGTGGCCCTGCAGTTCCAGCACATCCTCGCCGGTATAGGAATTCGGCCCCGGAAAGAACAGTGCCAGCCCCTCGTCCATGACCTCGCCCAGGCGGTCGCGGAACGGCAGGTAGTGCGCATGGCGCGGGCGCAGGACCCGGGCGCACAGCGCATCGGCCCAGTCCTTCAGGTCCGGACCGGAAATCCGGATCACACCGATGCCGCCCCGGCCGGGCGCCGTGGCAATGGCAATGATGGGGTCGGAAGCAAAGGCGCTCATGCGTCACCAGCAGCGAATGTCGGGTTCACGGAAAAGAAAAACGGTGCCCCGAGGAGCACCGTTTCGAAGGCGGCATCCAGTCTACATCAGCTCGATGCGGAGG
Source organism: Castellaniella daejeonensis (assembly GCF_039523555.1). Taxonomy (NCBI): domain Bacteria; kingdom Pseudomonadati; phylum Pseudomonadota; class Betaproteobacteria; order Burkholderiales; family Alcaligenaceae; genus Castellaniella; species Castellaniella daejeonensis. The sequence continues at coordinate 9,031 of NZ_BAAAFN010000015.1, read as the reverse complement.
CGGCCTTTTCCCGGTCCAGCCGCACCATGATGATGCGCTGCTGGATGATGGACACGATGTTGTTCACGCACCAGTACAGCACCAGGCCGGCCGGGAACATGAACATCATCCCGCCGAACACCAGCGGCATGATCATCATGATCTTCGCCTGGGTCGGATCGGGCGGGGTCGGGTTCAGCTTGATCTGCAGGAACATCGTCGCCATCATGATCGCCGGCAGGATGAACCAGGGATCGCGCACCGACAGGTCGTGGACCCACAGGATCCAGGGCGCGCCGCGCATTTCCACGCTGCCCAGCAGCACCCAGTACAGCGCGATGAACACCGGAATCTGCACCACCATCGGCAGGCAGCCGCCCAGCGGATTGATCTTTTCCGTGCGGTACATCTCCATCATGGCGGCGTTCAGCTTGGCCTTGTCGTCGCCGAACTTTTCCTTCAGGTGCTGCATGCGCGGAGCAACCAGCTTCATCTTCGCCATCGAGCGGTAGCTGGCGGCCGACAGCGGGTAGAACACGGCCTTGATCAGCAGCGTCAGCACCACGATGGTCCAGCCCCAGTTCCCCAGCAGGGTGTGCAGCCAGGTCATGAACTTGAACATGGGCTTGGCAATGATCGTGACCCAGCCGTAATCCACCACCAGTTCCAGGCCGGGCGCCACCGCGCTCATCGCCTGCTGGTCCTGCGGGCCGACCCACAGGTTGGCCTCGACCGAGCGCTGGGCGCCCGGGGCGATCGTGCCGACTTGCTCGATCGTGCGGATGGCGTACAGGTTGTCGGCCACGCGCAGCGCCTGGTTGGTGCGCACCGTGCCCTGGGGCGGCACCCAGGCGCTGGCGAAGTAATGCTGCACGATGCCGATCCAGCCATTGTCGGCCTGCTGGATGTAGCTGGCCTTGCCCTTGGCGATCTCGTCGAACTTCACCTTCTGGAACTTGTCTTCCGACGAATACACCGCCGCGCCCGTGAAGGTGCTGTAGAAGCCCGAGGTATTCGGGGGATCATTGCCGTCGCGCGTCAGCTGCAGGTACAGCGAAGGATCGATCGGCTGGTCGCCCAGGTTGGTGATGTCGTGGCGCACGCGGATGTCGTAGCCGTCGCGCGGCACGATGAAGGTCTTGACCACCTTCACCTGCCCGGCGGTGGCCTCGAAGGCGATTTCCACCGTGTCGCCCTTCACGACGGGCTCGGGCGTCACCAGGGAGAACGGCGTCAGGTGGGTGGGATAGCCACTGCCCTGGGGAGCGCCGACCACGCCGGTCTGGGCGACGTAGGTGTCGCCCGGCTGGTCATTCAGCAGGTACATCGGGCCGTCGTCGCCCGCCAGGGACTTGTACTTCAGCAACTGGGCCTGCACCAGCTGGGCGCCGGTGGTGTCGAAGGTCAGGTCGTAGACCTCGGTCTTGAGGTGGACCTTCTGCCCCTGGGGCTCGGCGGACGAGCCCGGCACCGTGGAAGGAGACCCCGGCTGGGACTGCGCCGCGACCGCCGGCACGCCGGCGGGCTGGCTTTCCCCGGACTGGGCGGTCTTGGACTGCTCGGCAGCGGGCGGCGTCAGGGAAAACAGCGACGGCTGGCCTTGGTAGACCTGCCAGTTGTTCCACAGCAGCAGCAGCGAGAAGGAAAAGATCATCCAGAGGATGGTGCGTCGAATGTCCATTGGCGCCTGTGTATTCGTATCGGTTCGGAGCAAAAGCTCACCAGTTTAACGTAGCAATCCTGACTGTGGCCCTAAGGATGCCCTGAACAAGTCCCTGACGGGAAACGGAATGCCGGGGAATCACGGACGGCCCGTGCCCCGCGCGGGCGGGACCGGGTCGTGGCCGCCCTGGCACCACGGATGGCAACGGGCGATGCGTCGCGCGCCCAGCCACAGCCCCCGCGCCACCCCGTGGGTTTCGATGGCCTCGATCGCATAGGCCGAGCAGGTCGGGGTAAAGCGGCACTGCTGGCCCACCCAGGGGCTGAGAAAGTACCGGTAGAAGCGGATCGGGGCGATGAACAGCGCGCGCATCATGATGCGATCCGTGCCAGCAGAATATCGGCCTCGGCCCGGACCTGGCGCTTCAGGGCGGTCAGGCTGGCGGCCGGAGGCCGGTTCACCAGGCGGAAGACCAGATCCCCGTCGGGCAGCGCATCCCGGCGCAGCCGGAAAGCTTCCCGCAGGACCCGCTTGATGGCATTGCGGGTTACCGCCAGCGGTGCGTGCCGCTTGGGCACCACCAGTCCCAGCCGGGCGGGGCCTTCGGCCGGTTCGCGCGGCCCGGACACCACGAACAAAGCCCCTCGGGCGATACGCCGCCCCTTCAGGGCAGCCGCGTATTCCGAGGGGCGATGCAGCCGGGCCGCCGGAGGAAAAGCGGTTGGCATGGCGATCGTTCCGGGGCCGTGCCGGCAGGCGGCGGGCCCCGAAAGGAAAATCAGACGGCCAGGCGCTTGCGGCCCTTGGCGCGGCGGGCGCTCAGGACGGCGCGGCCGGCACGGGTCTTCATGCGCACGCGAAACCCATGGGTGCGCTTGCGACGGGTAACGGAAGGCTGGAAAGTGCGTTTCATGGTGGATCCAAAAGAGCTCGGGGCAAATGGCCAGGGGCAGGCCCGGGGCAAAGACGGCCGCCACAACAACACGGATGCGGCTACAAAGGCAGATCCCCGGGATGAAGCCGACAGGCACAATATGCCCACGGCATCGAAAAGCCCATTATTTCATCAAATTTTTGAAATCGTGTCAATCACTTGGAGGCATCCGCCAGGCCGCCGCACCCCGGCGCTCCGGACAGGCTGTGGATAACTTCAGCCGGGAAAGGGTAGAATCGAGGTTTGGCAAGATGACCCCTATGAATGAATTCTGGCAGGCCTGCGTCCAGAGACTGGAACAGGAACTTCCCCCACAACAGATCAACGCCTGGATCCGGCCCCTGGTACCCCTCGACTACGACGAGGAACTCGCGGTCCTGAGGATAGGCGCGCCCAACCGCTTCAAGCTCGACTGGGTCCGCAAGAACTTCTCCACACGCCTGGAATCGATGGCATCCGACTGGTATTCCCAGGCGGTGCAGGTCCAGTTCGAGCTATCCGCCCCGGTCGGCCGGCCGGCGCCGGCCCCGGCGGCCAGGCCCGTGCCTTCGTCGCCCGCGCCCGCAGCCGGGCCCGCAGGTGCCAGCGTGGCTGCGCCGGCCGTCATCACGCCCCCCCAGCCCGCCCCCGTGCAGGCCGCCACCGAGGAATCCATCCAGGACCACTCCCGCCTGAACCGGGACCTGACGTTCGACAATTTCGTCATCGGCAAGGCCAACCAGCTGGCCCGCGCGGCGGCCATGCAGGTCGCGGAAAACCCCGGCGTGTCCTACAACCCGCTGTTCCTGTACGGCGGCGTCGGCCTGGGCAAGACCCACCTGATCCACGCCATCGGCAATGCCCTGCTCGCCAGCGGCGCCAGCACGCGCGTGCGCTACGTCCATGCGGACCAGTACATCTCCGACGTGGTCAAGGCCTACCACCGCCGCGCCTTCGACGACTTCAAGCGCTATTACCATTCGCTGGACCTGCTGCTGATCGACGACATCCAGTTCTTTGCGGGCAAGAACCGTACCCAGGAAGAATTCTTCTACGCCTTCGAGGCGATGGTGGCCCAGCGCAAGCAGATCATCATCACCTCGGACACCTACCCCAAGGAACTGTCGAACATAGACAACCGCCTGATCTCGCGCTTCGACTGGGGCCTGACGGTGGCGATCGAGCCGCCCGAACTGGAAATGCGCGTCGCCATCCTGCTGCGCAAGGCCCAGGCCGAACGCATCGTCATGCCCGAGGAAGTCGCCTTCTTCATCGCCAAGCACCTGCGCAGCAACGTGCGCGAGCTCGAAGGCGCCCTGCGCAAGGTCTCGGCCTACGCCAATTTCCACGGCCGCGACGTGCTCACCGTCGAAGTCTGCAAGGAAGCCCTGAAGGACCTGCTGTCGGTTTCCAACAACCAGATCACGGTCGAGAACATCCAGAAGACCGTGGCCGATTTCTATAAAATCAAGGTCGCCGACATGTATTCCAAGCGTCGGCCCGCGAACATTGCCCTGCCCCGCCAGATCGCCATGTACCTGGCCAAGGAGCTCACCCAGAAGAGCCTGCCGGAAATCGGCGACCTGTTCGGCGGACGCGACCACACCACCGTGCTGCACGCGGTGCGCAAGATCACCGACCTGCGCGCCAAGCAGACCGAGCTGAACCACGCACTCCACGTACTCGAGCAAACTCTCAAAGGATAAGAAGATGCAACTCATTCAAGCGACCCGCGATGCCGTGCTCAAGCCCCTGACGATGGTGGTGGGGATCGTCGAAAGGCGCAACACGCTGCCGATCCTTGCCAACGTGCTGATACGCAAGCAGGGCGGTCAGCTCGAATTCATCGCCAACGACCTGGAAGTCCAGATCACCACCCGCGCGAACTTCGGCGTGGGCGATGACGCCCGGGCCACCACCGTGGCCGCCCGCAAGCTGCTCGACATCCTGCGCGCCCTGCCCGAATCGGGTGATGTCCGCCTGTCGCTGGACGAAGCCAAGCTCACCGTCCAGGCCGGCCGCAGCCGCTTCGCCCTGCAGACCCTGGACGCGGCCGACTACCCTACGGTCACGCAGTCCGAACAATGGGCGGCATCCTTTTCCATGCCCCAGAAGGCCCTGAAGAACCTGTTCAACCAGGTGCACTTCTCCATGGCCCAGCAAGACATCCGCTACTACCTGAACGGCCTGCTGCTGGTGCTCGAACCCGGCCGCGTGCGGGCCGTGGCCACCGATGGCCACCGGCTGGCCCACGGCGGCGTGGCCGTCGAAGGCCAGGAATCCACGCTGGATGTGATCATCCCGCGCAAGACCATCCACGAAATGCAGCGCCTGCTCTCCGACGACGAACAGGCCGCCGTCCAGATCGACGTCGCCACCGGCCAGATCCGCTTCCGCTTCGACGACATCGAGGTCGTCTCCAAACTGGTCGAGGGCAAGTTCCCCGACTACCGCCGCGTCATCCCCTCCGGCTACACCCGGCATTTCGACATCGCCCGCGATGCCCTGCAGGCCGCCCTCCAGCGCACCGCCATCCTGACCACGGACAAGCTCAAGGGCGTGCGCCTGCAGCTGGGAGACAACCTGCTGCGCCTGTCCTCGTCCAACGCCGAGCAGGAAGAGGCCCGCGAAGAACTCGAAGTCGACTACGCCCAGGAATCGCTGGACGTCGCATTCAACGTCAGCTACCTGCTCGACGTGCTGACCAACATCAAGACCGACACCGTGCGCTGGTCCGTGCAGCCCGACGCCAACGCTTCCGTGCTGATCACGCTGCCCGGCGACGAGGAATTCAAGTACGTCGTCATGCCGATGCGCATCTGAACGCCTTCAGGGCCGACTGACCCATCGACGGATTCAACTACAGGATTTTCATGTCAGATTCCACCACCAAGACCACCGCGGCCGCCGGCTACGGCGCCGATTCGATCAAGATGCTCAAGGGCCTGGAAGCCGTACGCAAGCGGCCCGGCATGTACATCGGCGACACTTCCGACGGCACGGGCCTGCACCACATGGTCTTCGAGGTCGTGGACAACGCCATCGACGAAGCGCTGGCAGGCTATTGCGACGACATCGTCGTCACGATCCATGCCGACAACAGCATTTCGGTCACGGACAATGGCCGCGGCATCCCCACCGCCATCCATAAAGACGACGAGCAGCACCGCAGCGCGGCGGAAATCGTCATGACCGAACTGCACGCCGGCGGCAAGTTCGACCAGAACTCCTACAAGGTCTCCGGCGGCCTGCACGGCGTGGGCGTGTCCTGCGTCAACGCCCTGTCCGAATGGCTGCGCCTGACGATCTGGCGCAACGGCGAAGAGCACCAGATGGAATTCCGCCGCGGCGTGCGAGTCGCCCCCCTGGCCGTCACCGGCCCGGCGGACCGCACCGGCACCCGGGTCCAGTACCTGGCCGACGCAGAGATCTTCACCAACGTCGACTACACCTACGAAATCCTCGCCCGCCGCCTGCGCGAGCTGTCCTTCCTGAACAACGGCGTGAAGATCCGCCTGATAGACGAGCGCACCGGCCAGGAAGAAAACCTCGCATTCCTGGGCGGGGTCAAGGGCTTCGTCCAGTACATCAACCGCGCCAAGACCGTCCTGCACGACAACATCTTCGCCGTGTCCACCGAGTCCGAAGCCGGCGGCGTGCGCGTGGGCGTCGAAGTCGCCATGCAATGGAACGACAGCTACGCCGAGACCGTGCTGTGCTTCACCAACAACATCCCGCAGCGTGACGGCGGCACCCACCTGACCGGCCTGCGCGCCGCCATGACGCGGGTGCTGAACAAATACATCGCCGACAACGACCTGGCCAAGAAGGCCAAGGTCGACACCACCGGCGACGACATGCGCGAAGGCCTGGCCTGCGTGCTTTCCGTCAAGGTGCCCGAGCCCAAGTTCAGCAGCCAGACCAAGGACAAGCTGGTCTCCAGCGAAGTCCGCCCCGCGGTGGAGGAAGCCGTCGCCAGGACCCTGGAAACCTGGCTGCTCGAGAACCCCAACGACGCCCGCGCCCTGTGCGCCAAGATCGTGGAAGCCGCCCGTGCCCGCGAGGCCGCCCGCAAGGCCCGCGAAATGACCCGCCGCAAGAGCGTCCTCGAAGGCGCGGGCCTGCCCGGAAAGCTGGCCGACTGCCAGGAAAAGGATCCCGCCCTGTGCGAACTCTACATCGTGGAAGGCGACTCGGCCGGCGGCTCCGCCAAGCAGGGCCGCGACCGTAAGTTTCAGGCCATCCTGCCGCTGCGCGGCAAGGTGCTGAACGTCGAAAAGGCGCGCTTCGACCGGCTGCTGTCCAGCGAACAGATCACCACGCTGATCACCGCCCTGGGCACCAGCATCGGGCCCGACTTCAACGTCGACAAGCTGCGCTACCACCGCATCATCATCATGACCGACGCGGACGTCGACGGCGCCCACATCCGGACCCTGCTGCTGACCCTGTTCTACCGCCAGATGCCGGCGCTGATCGAACGCGGCCACGTCTACATCGCCCAGCCGCCGCTCTACAAGGTCAAGGTCGGCCGCGAAGAACGCTACCTGAAGGACGACGCCGAGGAAGCCCAGTTCATGCTGCAGCTGGCGCTGAAGGACACGGAACTCATGCCGCGCGCGGGCGCCGCCTCGATCTCCGGCGATGCGCTGATGGACCTGGCCCGCCAGTACGTCACCGCCGATTCGGTCATCGCCCGCCTGTCCCGCACGCTGGATGCCGAAGCACTGTCGGCCATGGCCGAAGGCGTGCAGATCAGCCTGGTGGACGAAGCCGCCGCCCGCACCAGCGCCGCAGCGCTGGAACAGGCCCTGCACAATCCGGAAGCCCCGCAAGCCGTCCACGTCGAAGCCCAGTACGACGACGTCGAAGACGCCTGGCGCCTGGCCGTCATCCGCCCCCACTTCGGCAATATGCGCGTCAGCCTGTTCGACCGCAGCTTCGTGCGCGGCGGCGACTACGCCGTGCTATCCCGCACAGCCAAGACCTTCCTGGGTCTGCTGGGCGACGGCGCCGTCGTGCGCCGCGGCTCCGGCGACAAGATGAAGGAAAAGCCCGTCGCCGACTTCCGCGAGGTCATGCAGTGGCTGCGCACCGAAGCCGAACGCGGCATCAGCAAGCAGCGCTACAAAGGCCTGGGTGAAATGAACCCCGAACAGCTCTGGGAAACCACCATGGACCCGTCCGTGCGGCGCCTGCTGCGCGTGCAGATCGAAGACGCCATCGCCGCCGACGAAATCTTCGTCACCCTGATGGGCGACAACGTGGAACCGCGCCGCGCCTTCATTGAAGCGCATGCGCTGCAGGCGGGGAATATTGACGTTTGATGTTGTAGGATCTCGCGAAAGCTTAGATCTGTCTCATGTAAGTTAGAGTTTCTCGTTTGAGCGTAGATCTTGGATCTTGGGGCCACCAATAGGTGGCCCTTTTTCTTCGGATCAAAGTCGCGTGAAAGCTGGTCGCCTTACGCCGCCTCGCCGACCATCCGTTGCGGCTGAGAGTTTCGCAGATGACAGCTTTCGACCCAAAGCTGTCCCCCCCGCGAAAGATAGCTACCGGCCAAGAAGAGACACTACTCGACTTGGCCTCATATACCACCGAAAATCACTGTATCTTCCGGAGTTTTAGAGCTCCCCGGCAGACGAGTTTAATTCGCTTGCGCATAGGTAAGATCGTCGATACTGCGATCAGACGGTGATGGCGCATCACGGTGTCGGTTCCAAATGATCGCTCACGCTCGTGCTGTTTCCCACCAAGGTAATGTCGATCCAGTTGAGCTGGCAACTGAAGAGGACAAGCTTACGGTGTATCCCTGTCTCTGATTAACTTTAAATTATTGAGCGGATTTCCATGATAGAGCCAAAAATTTTGCGTGCGCTCAAGCACACTTCAGATAGGTTTTTCACGAAAAAATCTTTCTTCATACCCGCATCGATTAAGGATATTCCTCAAGAGAACTTCTTCTCTCGTCAGTTTCATCTTTCCAGAAACCGCCGGGTATTTATGACGGAATCTGGCTACCAAAATTTCCGACGCATCGTCGAGATGATAGACAGAGCGGCGTTGTTTGATGGGCTAGCAGACTTTTCAGATATCTGGGATGCTTGGTTTAGTGTTGCCACCAAATATCTCTCAAGCGGCGTTCAGCCTGACGATAGTGAGGAAATACTCCAAGACATCATGTCGATAGTTCACGACAAGATTGAAGAGTACACGTTCGCCGTTCCACTTTACGGGGTAGAGCTAGACAGCAGTGTGCCATTCCTGTTGGGCTCTGCAACCATATTCAAACTTACACCCGAGGCGCTAGACGAACTGGGTATAGAGTATGGACATATTGATGTAGTGAAGCTGCTCACGAATGCCCCGACAGACGTCTTCCTCAAAAGCACCATTCGTAGTACACATGAATCACACCGGGGATCGCGGAGGCTGTTTGGTTAAAGTAAAACAGGTTCCACAGTCGGCGCTGCAAG
>NZ_BAAAFN010000014.1:0-120700 GCF_039523555.1 Castellaniella daejeonensis | reverse complement strand
CACTTCGCCCAGGGCGCTGCGCAGGTTGCGCGTCATGGCGGCCAGTGCATTCAGCAACTGGCCGATTTCATCCCGCCCCCGGGCGGCGACATCGGCACTGAGGTCCCTGCGCGCAACGGCTTCCGCCACGTCCACGGCGCTGCGCAGCGGATGCGTGATGGAGCGGGTCACCCGCCAGGAGAACAAGGGCCCCAGGATCAGGGCCAGCAGGGTGGCGACGGCCAGCACGATCAGGCCCAGGCTGCTTGCCCGCATGCTTTCGTCGAACAGCCGCTGCACCGCGTCGGTCTGCAGCTGCGACAACTGATCGAGCCGGTCCATCAGGCCGGCCGTGCGCTTGGGCATATCCTGGTTGAAGAAGGCGTCGGTCTCGCCGTAGTTGCCGTTGTCGAGATCCTTGAAGGCCTGGGTACGGTGCTGGATGAAGGCCTCGCGGTCCTGACCGATATCGCGCAGCAGGCTGGCGGCCTCGGGTTGGGACAGCACCTGGGCCAGCTGACCCGCCACTTCGCCCGCCTGGCGATCGACGGTCTCGATTTCCTGCTTCAGCCGCCGGAGCGTATCCGGGTCGGCCGCCAGGACGGCCTGGGTCAGATTGGCGCTCTTGCTGATTTCCCGGGTAAGCCGCTGGATGAGTGCCGTGGTGCGCAGCCGCTGGTCCAGCACATGGTTGTCCTGCTGCGTCTCCAGCATGCGCCATGCGCCGATACCCGACATCACAAGCAGCAGGATGATCACGAAGCCGAATCCCAGGGCCAGCCGGGTGCCGATTTTCAGGTTGCGCATGGTGTTGTCTCGCTCCGGTGGATGGCGCCCCATGTCCGATCGAAAGACCCTATGGCCGACCTGACTTGAAGCCATGCTCATCTTAATCGGAACGCCCACCCGGGCCATCCTGTATCCGATTCTTTCTGATATGCCCGATTGTTATAGGTTTGAACAGATCCGGATCACTTTGCGGCGGCCACCAGCCTTCCCAGTGTTTCGATGGCTGCCTCGGCTTTCTCATTCCACGCATGGCCGTAGTTCAGCCGCAGGCAGGGGCCGGCCGCCAGCAGCAGCGGCAGCCCCCAGGCCGGGACAGCCGAGACGCTTCGATGTATGAATCCGCGCGGCATCGGCCGATCCCGCATAGACACGCCCCACATCCCCTGGAGGCAAGAGTCGGATTGGTGCCCGAGGCCGGAATCGAACCGGCATGCCTTGCGGCGAGGGATTTTAAGTCCCTTGTGTCTACCGATTTCACCACTCGGGCACGATGTGATGCGGCATTGTACCGAATGCTCAGTCCAGCACGGTGGCCTGGACTCGATCCCGCCCCGCCCGCTTGGCAGCGTACAGTTGCGCGTCTGCGCCGGCTACGAGTTCCTGAACGCCGGCATGCCCGCCTTCCAGGGTGGCGATGCCGATGCTCAGGCTCACATGGCCAGACCCGGCCAGCGGATTCGGCAAATCCAGTTGCGCCACCGCCTCGCGGATGCGCTCGCCCACGGCCTGGGCCGCCTGCGAGCCGGTGTCGGGCAGCAGGCAGGCGAATTCCTCGCCGCCATAGCGCGCCAGCAGGTCGGCGGGCCGGGCCACGCTGTCGCGCAGCGTGCCGGCGATGGCGCGCAGGTAGTCGTCCCCGACCTGTTGGCCGAAATGGTCGTTGATGTGCTTGAAATGATCCACGTCCAGCATCATCAGGCTCAGTGGCGAACCCGTGCGCCGCCAGCGGGCGTGCTCGCGCTCCAGTGTCTGGTCGAAATGGCGGCGGTTGGCCAGGTGGGTCAGGCTGTCGGTCTGGCTTTGCCTTTCCAGCTCAAGATTGACGACCTGCAGGGCATCCTGCTGTTGCTGGATACGCTGATTGCGTTCGGCCAGCTGGCGGGACAGCCGGCGATAGCGGCGCAGCGCCAGTACGGCCGCCAGCGCCAGCAGCGCGGCTGCGCCCCCCGCCACCTGCAGAAGGATCTGCTGGTTGCGCTGGGCCACGTAGCGCTTGATGAGCTGGCCCTCGCCCTCTTCATGGCGCGCCACGGACTCTGCCAGATCCAGCGCCTCGAGGTAGCGGTCGAACACAGCCACCAGGCGACGGTGCTCGGGTGTATCGCTGAAGTAGAACCGGTAGGCCCGCGGATATTCCTGCAGGGTCAGCACGATTTCCAGGTCGAAATATTCGTGGCTGTAGCGCTTCTCCGCAAAAATGCTCTTGCTGAACACGGCCACGTCGATCTCCCCATTGCGCAAGGCCTGGAACAAACCGTCGCTGGAAGACTGGTCGTAGGACCGCAGCTGCCCGGCCGGCACGAGATCCTGGAGAATGGGCTCGAACGCGACGCCATGCACCACGCCGACGCGGTAGTGCGCCAGATCGTCGATCCTGTAGATCGGCGGCTGCCAGCCCTTGCGGGCGATCACGGCATAGCGGCTTTCGTAATAAGGCAGGGTGAACAAACCGTGCTGCGCGCGATCGGGCCGCAGGCTGAGGGGAATCAGGACGTCGGCGTTCCCTGTCTGGACCAGGTCGATCCGGTCGGCCAGGGTCTGGTCCCGTTCCTGCCCGATGCCGTAGCGCAGCCCGATCCTGCCGGCAATGAAGCACCAGACATCGATGCCGATTCCGGAATAGACGTCCCGATCCGCCTCCTGGCGCGCCATGGGCGGCGCATCCAGGACCAGCACGCGCAAGGGAGGCAAGGCGCGGAAGCCGGCCAGTTCATCGGGGTCGACGACGACGGGCTCGTTCAGGCGCAGGTATCGCGCACCATCGCAATCCATGCCCGGCGCGGCCAGCGCCCGATCCGGCGACAGCCACCCCAGGCACAGGACCAGGGCGACGGCTGCCGTCCGCCGGCTCACAAGAGGCTGCCCTCTCCGGTATCCAGGAAGTTCTCGATCCGTTCGCGCCATCCGCCGATGTCCAGTCGCTGCGCCCGCAGCCAGGCTTCATCATAATAGCTCGTCGCATACCGGTCACCGCTGTCGCAGATCAGGGTGACCAGGGAACCTTTCCGCCCCTGTTGGCGCATGAGCGATGCCATGCACAGCACGCCCATGAAATTCGTTCCCGTGGAGCCGCCGACACGGCGGAACAGGCGATCGGACAGCACGTGTGCCGCCGCGATCGAGGCCTCGTCGGGCACGCGAATCATTTCGTCGATGACGGTCGGGATGAAGGAAGGCTCGACCCGGGGCCGCCCGATGCCTTCGATGCGCGAACCCGCCGCCGTGGCGGTCATGTCGCCGCTTTGCCAGGCCTCGTAGAAAGCCGAGCCCTCGACATCGACCACGCAAAGCCTCGTGTCCAGGTTGCGGTAGCGGATGAAGCGCCCGATGGTGGCCGACGTGCCGCCCGTGCCGGCGCTCATGACCACCCACTCGGGGACGGGGTGGAACTCGCTCGACATCTGGCGGAAGATGCTTTCGGCGATGTTGTTGTTGCCGCGCCAGTCGGTAGCGCGCTCGGCGTGCGTGAACTGGTCCAGATAATACCCGTCGGTCTCGTCGGCGATGGCCTGGGCAGCACCGTAGACTTCGCGGGCGTGGTCGACGAAATGGCAGCGGCCGCCGAAGCGCTCGATGGCCTCGATCTTCTGCCGGCTGGTCGAACGGGTCATCACGGCCACGAACGACAGGCCGAGCAGGCGGGCGAAGTAGGCCTCCGACACGGCGGTGGAACCGGAAGAAGCCTCGACCAGGAGCGTATCCTCGCGGATGCGGCCATTGCAGATGCCGTACAGGAACAGGGAACGCGCCAGGCGGTGCTTGAGGCTGCCGGTGGGATGCGTGCTCTCGTCCTTGAAATAGATGTCGATGCCGCGCAGCCCCGGAAAATCCGGCTTCACCAGGTGCGTGTCGGCCGAACGGCGGCCATCGGCCTCGAGGATGCGTATGGCCCGGCGGGTCCAGTCCCGGTCTTCCGGCGTCAGTACGCTGCGTCCCTTGATGCAGTGATCCATGTCGTGGCTTTCCCGACCCGCGTAACAGGCTGAACCGCCCGGATATGAGTGGCGGAAGCGGTGAGATTCGAACTCACGGATGGGTTGCCCCATCGCCGGTTTTCAAGACCGGTCCATTCAACCGCTCTGGCACGCTTCCGCATGAAGACCGAAAGTGTAGCGCATAATGCCGCTTGCACACCCGAAGGAGCGCCACATGCAAGCCATTGAAATCACTGCACCGGGCGGCCCCGAAGTCCTGCGCCTGGCGGAACGCCCCACGCCCGTTGCCGGCCCCGGCGAAGTACTGATCGAGGTTTCGGCCGCCGGGGTCAACCGGCCCGACGTCTTCCAGCGCCAGGGCAGCTATCCGCCGCCCGCCGGCGCGTCCGACCTGCCGGGGCTGGAAGTCGCCGGACGCATCGTCGGCGGCGACCCGGAATCGGCCGGATTCAAGCTGGGCGACGCCGTCTGCGCCCTGGTGGCCGGCGGCGGCTACGCGCAATTCTGCGTGGCGCCCGCCGCGCAGTGCCTGCCCGTGCCCGACGGCCTGTCCATGATCGATGCCGCCGCGCTGCCGGAAACCTATTTCACGGTCTGGAGCAACGTATTCGACCGGGGCGCCCTGGCGCCCGGCGAGACCCTGCTGGTCCATGGCGGCGCCAGCGGCATCGGCACGACGGCCATTTCGCTGGCGCGTGCCTTCGGCCACACGGTCTACGCCACGGCCGGCAGCGCCGAGCGCGTGCGGGCCATCGAAGCGCTGGGCTGCTCGCGCGGCATCGACTACCGCACGCAGGACTTCGTCGCGGAAATCAAGGCATTGACGAACGGGCGAGGCGTGGACGTGATCCTGGACATGGTCGCGGGCAGCTACCTGGAGCGCAACATCGAAGCGCTGGCCGACGACGGCCGGCTGGTGCTGATCGCCCTGCTGGGCGGCACGCGCGGAACGCTGAACTGCGGCCAGGTGATGCGCCGCCGCCTGACGGTGACGGGGTCGACGCTGCGTGCGCGCCCCGTGGCGTTCAAGGCCGGCATCGCCCGCGCGCTGCGGGAGCGCGTCTGGCCACTGCTGGAATCGGGCACGGCCAGGCCATCGATCCACGCGGTTTTTCCGCTGGCCGAGGCCGCGCGCGCCCATGCCATGATGGATGCGGGGGAACAAGTCGGCAAGATCGTGCTGGCCGTGCGCTGAGCCTCGCAGCGCCTGCCCGGCGCCGGAAGCACAACGGGCGCCCCGTGGGGCGCCCGTTGCATGTGCCGCGCGGCCTGCCGGCCGCGGCGGGCATGGCGAATCAATGCACGGCCGGAGCGGCGGGACCGCCCTGTGCCTCGATGCCGCCGATCGCCTTGACCGACAGGCGCAGACGGCCGCGCTCGTCCGCCTCGAGGATCTTGACCCGCACCGACTGGCCGACCTTCAGCACGTCGTTGATGTCGGCGATGCGGTAGTTGGCGATTTCCGAGATGTGCAGCAGGCCATCGCGGCCCGGCAGGACCTGGATGATGGCGCCGAAATCCAGCAGGCGCAGGACCGTGCCCTGGTATTCCTGGCCCACCTCGACGTCGGCGGTCAGTTCCTTGATGCGGCGCTCAGCTTCGTGGGCGCGATCCAGGTCGGTGCTGGCGATGGTAATGCTGCCATCGTCGCTGATGTCGATCTGGCAGCCGGTTTCCTCGGTCAGCGCACGGATGGTGGCGCCACCCTTGCCGATCACGTCGCGGATCTTTTCCGGGTTGATCCGGATGCTCAGCATGCGCGGCGCAAAATCGGACAGTTCCTGGCGGGAGCCTTCGATGGCTTCACGCATCTTGCCCAGGATGTGCAGGCGGCCTTCGCGGGCCTGGGCCAGCGCCACCTGCATGATTTCCTTGGTGATGCCCTGGATCTTGATGTCCATCTGCAGGGCGGTGATGCCGTTGGCGGTACCGGCCACCTTGAAGTCCATGTCGCCCAGGTGATCCTCGTCGCCCAGGATGTCGGTCAGGACGGCGAACTTGCCGCCTTCCTTGATCAGGCCCATGGCAACGCCCGCCACGTGATCCTTCACCGGCACGCCGGCGTCCATCATGGACAGGCTGCCACCGCAGACCGAGGCCATGGACGAGGAACCGTTGGATTCGGTGATCTCGGACACCAGGCGCAGGGTGTACTGGAATTCTTCCGGGGAAGGCAGCAGGGGCGACAGGGCGCGCTTGGCCAGCCGGCCATGGCCGATCTCGCGGCGCTTGGGCACGCCGAAGCGGCCGGTCTCGCCCGTGGCGAACGGCGGCATGTTGTAGTGCATCATGAAGCGGTCGCGATATTCGCCCATGATGGAATCGATGATCTGCTCATCCTGCTTGGTGCCCAGGGTGGTGACCACCAGCGCCTGGGTTTCGCCGCGCGTGAACAGCGCCGAACCGTGGGCGCGCGGCAGCACGCCCAGGCGGATGCTGATCGGGCGCACGGTGCGCGTGTCGCGGCCGTCGATGCGCGGCTCGCCGTTCAGGATCTGACCGCGGACGATTTCCGATTCCAGGGCGAACAGCATGTTCTCGACCTCGACGCTGTCGGGAGCGTCATCGCCCCGCGCAGCGGCGTGTTCGGCCAGCTTGGCCTTGACGTCGGCATAGACCTGGCGCAGGCGCGTGGTGCGTTCCTGCTTGTCACGCAACTGGTAGACGGCCTGCAGGGGCTCGAAGGCGGCCGCGCGCACTGCGGTGGCCAGGACGTCGTTGCGGGGAGCGGGCTGCCAGTCCCATTCGGGCTTGCCGGCCTCGGCCACCAGTTCGTGGATGGCGTTGATGGCCGCCTGCATCTGCTCGTGGCCATACACCACGGCGCCCAGCATGACTTCTTCGGACAGCTGCTTGGCCTCGGATTCGACCATGAGCACGGCAGCCTCGGTTCCGGCCACGACGAGGTCCAGCTGGGACTGCTCGCGCACCTGCGTGGCACTGGGGTTCAGGACGTACTGGCCGTCGATGTAGCCCACGCGGGCGGCGCCCACCGGGCCATTGAAGGGGATCCCGGAGATCGCCAGGGCAGCCGAGGCGCCGATCAGGGCGGGAATGTCGGGATCGACTTCCGGATTGACCGACACGGTGTGGATGATGATCTGGACGTCGTTGTAGAAGCCGTCCGGGAACAGCGGGCGCAGCGGACGGTCGATCAGGCGGGAAGTCAGGATTTCTTTCTCGGAGGGCTTGCCTTCGCGCTTGAAGAAGCCGCCGGGGATCTTGCCGGCCGCATAGGTCTTTTCGACGTAGTCGACGGTCAGCGGGAAGAAGTCCTGGCCGGGCTTGGCGGTCTT
Source organism: Castellaniella daejeonensis (assembly GCF_039523555.1). Lineage (NCBI taxonomy): Bacteria > Pseudomonadati > Pseudomonadota > Betaproteobacteria > Burkholderiales > Alcaligenaceae > Castellaniella > Castellaniella daejeonensis. Next base: position 113,481 of record NZ_BAAAFN010000014.1, on the reverse strand, counting down.
GGAAGCCACCACCGTGGCCAGCACCACCGTGTCATCGACGGACACCAGCACCGCGCCGGAGGCCTGGCGGGCGATTTCGCCGGTTTCCAGGACGACGGTGTGCGGGCCGTACTGGAACGACTTGCTCACTTTGTTGAACATTTTATGATCCTATAAAAGGGACGCCTGCGGGGCTCCTGCCCGCGACCCGCCCACCGGAGGCGGGGCCGATTGCGGCGACCCATGACAAAAAGCCGCGCACGCCGCGCGAAATGGCGCAGCATGCACGGCTCGTGCAAGGGGAGCGAAGCCCCCGGGCATTACTTGCGCAGGCCGAGTTTTTCAATCAGCGCGCGATACGAATCCGGGTTGCGGCCCTTCAGGTAGTCCAGCAGCTTGCGACGGCGGCTGACCATGCGCAGCAGGCCGCGACGCGAGTGGTGGTCCTTCTTGTGGGTCTTGAAGTGGTCGGTCAATTCATTGATGCGGGCCGTGAGCAGGGCAACCTGGACTTCAGGCGAACCGGTATCGCGGGCGGCGCGCTGGAATTGCGCAACGATGTCGGATTTGACGATATCTGCAACAGACATTTTATTCCTCAGTGGACTGGCGGCAGCACCGAGGCGCGCTGCCGTGAGATCAAATGAAAACGCCACGCAAACCGTGGCGCGGAAAAATTATAGCGGAATCCGGCCGGGAACGCATGGATTTCGGGGCCGTGTTCCGATCCTGACGCGGTCATTCCTGCCCGGGGGGATCTTCCGCCCCGTCGGCGCCGCGCATGCGCTGCCCCAGACGGCGGGCCCGGCGCACGCGCCACAGCCACAGCACCCAGCCCGACAGGCTGTAGAGCACGAACAGGCCGAACAGCACCACCGGCGGGTCGCTGGAAACGAAGACGAAGACCGCCACCACCACCAGCATGACCCAGAACGGCACGCTGCGGCCCAGTGCAAAGGACTTGCCGCTGAAAAAGGGCGCGTTGGACACCATGGCCACGCCCGCATAGACCGTCATTGCGAACGCGGCCCAGGGGATGACGCCGTCGGACAGGGAAAGCTTGTTGTCCACGGAAAGCCAGACGAAGCCGGCGACCAGGGCCGCCGCCGCCGGGCTGGGCAATCCCTGGAAGTACTGCTTGTCGACCTTGCCGATGTTGGCATTGAAGCGCGCCAGGCGCAGGGCGGCCCCCACCACGTAGACGAAGGCGGCCAGCCAGCCCCAGCGGCCCAGGCCCTGCAGCGACCATTCGTACATCACCAGCGCCGGCGCCATGCCGAAGGACATCATGTCGGCCAGGGAGTCGTACTGCTCGCCGAAGGCGGACTGGGTGTTGGTCAGCCGGGCCACGCGCCCATCCATGCTGTCGAACACCATCGCCAGGAACACGGCGATGGCGGCCACCTCGAAATGCTGGTTCATGGCCTGGACGACGGCATAGAAGCCGGCGAACAGATTGGCGGTGGTGAAGGCGTTGGGCAGCAGGTAGATGCTGCGGCGGCGCTGCGGTTCGTCAGGCATGGGTTCAGGCTGCGGAAACGTCATCGCGGGAAGGAGCGGGAAGCTCGGCCAGGGCCGTGCGGGTAGCCTTGACCTTGTCGCCCAGGGCGACCCTGGGACGCGTCCCAGGAGGCAAGTATACGTCCACCCGCGAGCCGAAGCGGATGAAGCCGTAGCGCTGCCCCGCGTACAGCGCCTGCCCTTCCCTGGCATGGCACAGGATGCGCTTGGCCACCAGGCCGGCAACCTGGACGGCAGTGACCGTCTGCCCATCGGCCGTGGTCAGCACCATGGCGTTGCGCTCGTTCTCCAGGGATGCCTTGTCCAGGGACGCATTGAAGAACTTGCCCGGGAAGTACTGGATGGATTGCACCACGCCGTCGACCGGGACGCGGTTCGAGTGGACGTTGAAGACGTTCATGAAGACGCTGATCTTCAGCGCCGGGCGCCCGCCCGCATAGGGATCGGCCGCGTCTTCGACGCTGACCACGCGGCCGTCGGCCGGGCACAGCACCAGCCCCTCGCCTTCAGGCGCCTCGCGCGCGGGGTCGCGAAAGAACTGCAGGGCGAACAGCGTGAACACCCAGAACGGGATGGAGGCCCAGGGCGACCACCAGGTCACCAGCAGGGAGACGACCAGCGCGCCGCCTAGGATCGGCCAGCCCTCTCGGGCGATCGGGGGATGGGGGTATGGGGGGATTTTCATGGTAGGCGCAAGAATAACCCAATTCAGCCCGAGGACAAATGCAATGGCCGGGCGCCCCCGCGGGACGCCCGGCCATTCATCGCATGGAAAAGATCAGTTCTTGGACTGGTCCACCAGCTTGTTGGCAGCGATCCACGGCATCATGGCGCGCAGCTTGGCGCCGACCTGTTCGATCTGCGATTCCGCATTCAGGCGGCGGCGCGAGGTCAGTTCCGGCGCGCCGGCGGCGTTTTCCAGGATGAAGTTCTTGGCATAGACGCCCGACTGGATGTCGGCCAGGCATTGACGCATGGCGGCGCGCGTCTCGTCGGTGACGATGCGCGGGCCGGTGACGTACTCGCCGTATTCCGCGTTGTTGGAGATCGAGTAGTTCATGTTGGCAATGCCGCCTTCGTAGATCAGGTCCACGATCAGCTTCAGCTCGTGCAGGCACTCGAAGTAGGCCATTTCGGGGGCGTAGCCCGCCTCGACCAGCGTCTGGAAGCCGGCCTTGATCAGCTCGACGGTGCCGCCGCACAGCACGGCCTGCTCGCCGAACAGGTCGGTCTCGGTTTCCTCGCGGAAGTTGGTCTCGATGATGCCGGCGCGGCCGCCGCCGTTGGCCATGGCGTAGGACAGGGCCAGGTCGCGTGCCTTGCCCGAGACGTCCTGGTGCACGGCCACCAGGTGCGGCACGCCGCCACCCTGGGTGTAGGTGTTGCGGACGGTGTGGCCCGGCGCCTTGGGGGCGATCATGATGACGTCCACGTCGGCGCGCGGCACGACCTGGCCATAATGCACGTTGAAGCCGTGGGCGAAGGCCAGCGCGGCGCCCGCCTTCAGGTTGGCGGCGACTTCGCTGCGGTAGACCTGGGCGATGTTCTCGTCGGGCAGCAGCATCATGACCAGGTCGGCGCCCTTGACGGCCTCGGCGACTTCCTTGACGGTCAGGCCAGCATTCTCGGCCTTCTTCCAGGACGCACCGCCCTTGCGCAGGCCGACGATGACCTTGACGCCGGAATCATTCAGGTTCTGCGCGTGCGCATGGCCCTGCGAACCATAGCCGATGATGGCGACAGTCTTGCCCTTGATCAGGGACAGGTCGCAGTCTTTGTCGTAGAAAACTTTCATGTTGGATACTCCGATTTTTTAATTCTGAAACGAGAGGTTGGTTGCAGCCGGGCGCCCGTACGGCAGGACGCCCGTGGGGTTCACAATTTCAATACGCGCTCGCCGCGCCCCACGCCGGAGACGCCGGTGCGGACGGTCTCCAGGATGGCGCTGCGGTCCAGCGCGCCGATGAAGGCAGCGATCTTGTCCTGCACCCCGGTCAGCTCGATGGTGTAGGTCTTGTCGGTGACATCGATGATGCGCCCGCGGAAGATTTCCGCCATGCGCTTCATTTCTTCGCGCTCCTTGCCGACCGCACGGACCTTGATCAGCATGAGCTCGCGTTCGACATGGGGGCCTTCGGACAGATCGACGACCTTGACCACGTCCACCAGCCGGTTGAGGTGCTTGGTGATCTGCTCGATGATCTCGTCGGAGCCGACCGTGACGATCGTCATCCGCGACAGGGTGGCGTCCTCGGTGGGCGCGACGGTCAGCGTTTCGATGTTGTAGCCGCGAGCCGAAAACAGCCCCACCACGCGCGACAGGGCGCCAGGTTCGTTTTCCAGCAGGATGGAAATCACGTGTTTCATGTCTTATCCCCTCACAGATCCTCGGAACCCAGCAGCATCTCGGTCAGGCCGCGGCCTGCCTTCACCATGGGCCAGACGTTCTCGGTCTGATCGGTGATGAAATCCATGAAGACCAGGCGGTCCTTGTATTTCGTGAACGCTTCGCGCAGGGCCGGCTCGACGTCGGCCGGCTTGTCGATGCGCATGCCGATGTGGCCGTAGCTCTCGGCCAGCTTGACGAAATCCGGCAAGGCATCGACGTACGATTCCGAATAGCGCGAACCGTATTCGATCTGCTGCCACTGGCGCACCATGCCCAGGTAGCGGTTGTTCAGGCACAGGATCTTGGGCGTCAGGCGGTACTGGCTGCAGGTGGACAATTCCTGGATGTTCATCTGGATCGAGCCCTCGCCGGTGATGACGGCGACGTCCCGGTCCGGATTGGCCATCTGCACCCCCATGGCATAGGGCAGGCCCACGCCCATGGTGCCCAGGCCGCCGGAATTGATCCAGCGGCGCGGTTCCGGGAAGGGATAGTACTGGGCCGCCCACATCTGGTGCTGGCCCACGTCGGACGTGACGAACGCCTGGCCGCGCGTGATCTCCCACAGCTTCTGGATCACGAACTGCGGCTTGATCACCGTGTCGGACTGCTCGTAGTCCAGGCACTTGCGGCCGCGCCACGCGTCGATCTGCTTCCACCAGGCGGCCAGCCGCTGTTCCGCGGCCCCCTGCTCGGCCATCGACTGGGCATACAGCCCGATCAGGTCCTGCAGGACTTCCTTGACGTCGCCCACGATGGGCACGTCCACCCGCACCCGCTTGGAAATCGAGGACGGGTCGATGTCCACGTGCACGATCTTGCGCGGCACCTGGGCGAAATGCTTGGGATTGCCGATCACTCGATCGTCGAAGCGCGCGCCGATGCCGATCAGCACGTCGCAGTTCTGCATCGCCATGTTGGCTTCGTAGGTGCCGTGCATGCCGGGCATGCCGACGAACCGTTCGTCCGTGCCCGGGTAGGAGCCCAGCCCCATCAGCGTCGTGGTGCAGGGGGCGCCGGTCAGGCGGACCAGCTTGCGCAGTTCGTCGGCGGCATCGGCCAGCACGACCCCGCCGCCCGCGTAGATCATCGGGCGTTCGGCGGCCAGCAGCATCTGCACGGCTTTCTTGATCTGGCCCTGGTGCCCCTTGGTGACCGGCGCGTAGGAACGCAGCTGGACCGGATTGCGCGGCGGCGTGTACTTGCACATCGCCACCGAAACGTCCTTGGGGATGTCCACCAGCACCGGGCCGGGACGGCCCGAGCGCGCGATGTAGAAGGCGCGGCGCATCGTGTCCGCCAGGTCCTTGACGTCACGCACCAGGAAGTTGTGCTTGACGCAGGGACGGGTGATGCCGACCGTGTCGCATTCCTGGAAGGCGTCCTGGCCGATGGCATGCGTGGGGACCTGGCCGCTGATGATGACCATGGGGATCGAGTCCATGTAGGCCGTGGCGATGCCGGTGACGGCATTGGTCACGCCCGGCCCGCTGGTCACCAGGCAGACGCCGGTCTTGTCGGAGGATCGGGAGTAGGCATCGGCGGCATGGACGGCCGCCTGTTCGTGCCGCACGAGGACGTGTTGGAATTTGTCCTGCTTGTAGATTGCGTCGTAGATGTAGAGGACCGCGCCGCCGGGGTAGCCAAACACATGGTCTACGCCTTCCTCGATCAGACAACGCACGACGATGTCGGCGCCATTGAGTTCCATGTTGATTCCTTTCTTGACCCGTGTCGGGCACCAAGTGGCCTTTCGGCAGCCTGGGCCAGTACCGGCGATCCGCGACATGATCCGACGCTGGGCGATTCACGGAATCGCTTTGCCCGGACACATTGCGGGACCAGTCTGTACCCCTTGGCACGAGACACACGCGCCCATGGGGCGCAACGTGGTGGAAATGGACGTCCCGGACCGCGCTCGTGACACATCCTGGGACATAAAGACGGAAGACGAAAAAAACCGGGTGTGTGACCCGGGAACGTTCGCCACATCGGCCGACCGCGATGGGGCCGACCGAGCGGCTAATTTACCGCGTTGCAACATGGGGCGCAACTCAGGGCTCGTCGAGCAGGCCATGCTCGACCGCATAGACCGCCACCTGGACCCGGCTGCTCAGGCCGAGCTTTTTCAGGATGTTCTGGACATGGATCTTGACCGTGCTTTCGGACAGCGCCAGGTTGCGGGCGATGAGTTTGTTGCTTTCACCCCGCGCCAGGCACTGGACGATCTCGCGCTCGCGCGGCGTCAGGCGGTCGCGCGGCCCCGCACCCGGCATCGGATCGGAGCGCCGCCGGAACTGCTCGATCAGCTTGCCGGTCATTTCTTCGGCAATCGCGGCTCCGCCCGCCGCGGCCTTGCGGATGGCCGCCACCAGGGCATCGCCATCGATGTTCTTCAGCAGGTAGCCGCTGGCCCCGGCCTGCAGTGCCTGGCCCAGGTCGTCGGCGTCCTCGGACACGGTCAGCACCAGCACGGCGCAGTCGGGCACGTCCTGGACCAGCAACTGCAGGGTTTCCAGCCCGGAAAGACCGGGCATGTTCAGATCCAGCAGGATCACGTCTGGCGCCAGTTCGCGGGCCCGCTTGATGCCTTCGAGGCCGTCGGCGGCTTCGCCGGCGATCTCGAAATCAGGGTAGCGCTGCAGCAGCAGGCGGATGCCGGTGCGAAACAGGCTGTGGTCGTCGACCAGCAGGATTCTGATCATGAGTTCTCGTTTCGAAGCACGCCCGGACCCGCGCGGTGGGCTCAGGCCGGCCTCCGCTGACCGCCGGCCGGCAGTTCCAGCACGATCGAGACCCCCTGCCCGGGCGCGGTCGTGACCGTCAGGGTGGCGCCCATGCGCCGCGCGCGTTCCTGCATAATGCGGCGGCCGAAATGCCCTTCGGGCCGATCGGCGAGGCTTTCCGGATCATAGCCGATCCCGTCGTCGGAGATCTCCATCCGGAAATGGGTGCGGTTGCTCAGGTGGATGTCGACCTTGCCGGCCTCGGCATGCTTGCGCACATTGGACAGCGCCTCCTGCAGGATGAACAGGGCCTCCAGCTGCTGCTCGCGCGTCAGGGGCGCCCCGCCCATGAGACCGTCGGACCGCAGCGAGACCTCGACGCCCGTCTGGCGGCGGAACCGGGCCACGGCCTCTTCCGCCGCATGCAGCAGGCCGCCCTCGCCCAGCTGGGTGCGGAAGTTGTTCAGCAGTTCGCGCACGTCCTGGTAGCTCTCGTCCACCCCGGTCCGCAGCAAAGGCACGATCTCGCGGATCTCGTCCAGGTCGGCGCGGTCGGCCGCGCGATCCAGCAGCTGCAGCTGCAGATTCAGGAAATTCAGGCCCTGGGCAATACTGTCGTGCAGCCCCTGCGCCATGAGATTGCGCTCCTGTTCCATGGCCAGCTGGCGCGCCTGGCCGCTCAGCCGCCGGTTCTCCACGGCCACCCCCAGGTGCAGGCCCAGGGTCTCCAGCAGGTGGTTCTGCTCCGCGCCCAGTGCATGCGGCTCGAGGAAATACAGGGTGAACTCGCCCAGCACGTCTTCCTGGGTATGGATCCGGAAGGCGGCCGATGCGGGATAGCGCGCCGCGTCCCTGCGGCCCGCGGTGATGGAAATCCGTGCCCGGTCGCCCAGGGGGCCGCGCAGGCTGATCGCCGCGCCATCGGCCCCGAAGCGCCGGATCACCCGGTCCAGGAACCCCCGGCAGACCGCTTCGATGTCGTTGGGGCGGTTCAGGAAAGCCGCCATGTCGTAGAGCGCGGACAGGACTTCGTTCTGGCTGGCAAGCTGCGCGGTCTTTTCGGCGACCCTGGCCTCCAGGTCGGTGTAGAGTTCCTGAAGCTCATCGGCCATGCGATTGAAGCCGCGCGCCAGCACGCCGAACTCGTCACGGCGGTCCACCGGCAGGCGCACGCCGAATTCCCGCAGCGCCATGCGTTGCAGGCCGCCCTGCAGGCGGCGCACCGGGTAGATGATCCACAGATACAGCAGATACACCAGGGCGAGCGTCCCGATGCAGGCCATGACGACCAGCATGCCCTGGGAAAACCGCAGGCGGCTGGTCTTGCGGGCGCTGTCGTCCTCGATCATGCGCACCAGGCCATCGGCCTGGGCCACGAACACGGGCAACAGATCCAGGTAGATCCGCACCGGCGCGCCGGCGCTGGCCGCCCGCGCGGCGGGCACCAGCTTTTCGTCCCAGAGCGCCGTGACCCGGTCCATCTGCGCCCGGATCCGGCGGTCGTGCGGCAGCGCCAGGGGCCGGTCCGCATCCCCCTGGCGGATCCGGCCCAGGATCCGTTCCTGGGCCGAAAGCAGGCCGTCCAGATCCAACGCGACGCCCCCGCCCGCACCGCCCTGCGGACCGGCGCCGGGCGCATGGCGCAGCAGGACGATGGCCACCTGATTGGCCCGCATCCGCAGGCTGCCGGTGTCGTTGATTGCCGCGCCGGCGCCTTCGAGCTGCCAGGAAAGCCATAGTGTCCAGCCGATCATGCCCAGCACGAGCGCCAGCACCGCCACCGACGTCGCGATGATGCGGGTCGACAGGCGATAGCGCAGCGCGGGCGAATCCAGGTAGAGGGGGTTCGTGGAATCCATGGAATCAGGCGGCGTCGGCAGCCAGCCGCGCCGACCCGGACGAATCCCGGCGCTGTCCCTCGCCCCTGAAGCTGTAGTGCATCCAGACCAGCGAGACGCAGACCGTGCCGTACATCAGCATGAAGCAACTGGAATTGATGCCCGTGAAATCCAGCAGCGCGCCGAACAGGATCGGCAGGATGAAGCCGCCCAGCCCCCCTGCCAGGCCCACGATTCCCGACACCGCGCCGATGTTGCCGTCGTAGTCGTTGGAGATGAACTTGAACACCGAGGCCTTGCCGATCGCCATCGCGATCCCCACGACGAAGAGCAGGATGGTGAACACCGTCGGGCTGAGCGCCAGGTGGAAGGACAGCGGCCCGGAAGCGGTCTGGATCGTGAAGTCGGTCTTGGGGTAGCTGAGGACGAAGAACGCGACCCAGGCCACCCACATCACCCACCAGGTCGTGCGATAGGCGCCGAAGCGGTCGGAAATCCAGCCGCCCAGGGCGCGCAGCACCCCGCCCGGCAGCGAGAAGCAGGCGGCCAGAAAAGCGGCCGTGCCCATGCTGAAGCCGTATTCGTCGACGTAGTAGTGCACCATCCAGAGCGCCAGGCCGACATAGCCGCCGAACACGACCGAGTAGTACTGGCTGTAGCGCCACACCCGGGGATCGCGCAGCAGCTGCAGCTGGGCCCGGAAACCGGCGCTCGAAGCGGCCTGCAGATGGGCCGGATCCGTGGCGGTGAACACCCAGAACAGGCAGGCCGTGACCAGCAGGCCGACGGCATACACCTGCGGCACGACGGTCCAGGCGCCGCCGGCGGCGGCGATCAGCGCCGGCGCCACGAATTTCGTGACCGCCGCGCCCGAATTGCCGGCACCGAAGACGCCCATGGCAAAGCCCTGGCGGTCGCGCTTGAACCAGCGGGCCACATACGGCGTGCCTACGGAGAACGTGCCGCCCACCAGGCCGACGAACAGGGCCAGGACCAGGAACTGCCAGTACTGGGTGGCATAGGACATGAGCCAGATCGGCACCACGGCCGCCAGCATGGTCGCGAAGAATACGATGCGTCCTCCGTGCCGGTCGGTCCAGATGCCCAGCGGCACCCGCACCAGCGAGCCGGACAGCACCGGCATCGCCGCCAGCAGGCCGAACTCGGTTTCGGACAGGCCGAGCTGGTTCTTGATGGGGATGCCGAGCACGGCGAACATCATCCACACGGCAAAGCAGATCGTGAATGCAAAGGTGCTGGCGACCAGCACGGACAGGGCTTTTCGGGAAGATGGGGTGGTCATGATGACTTGGCCTTCTTGCGCGGGAAATCCGCATGGTGCAAGCATAAGGAATTCGCAGCTTTCCGGATATCGGCCTCATGACCAACTCCCGCCCGCCGGAGTAACTAGATACTCCGGCCAGGTGTTCTCTATACTTTCGCTCACCACCTCGCCATCAAACGCAGGCCGCATGACCTTGTCCACCTCGCAGCTGCAGCGCTTTTTCTACAGCCATTACTTCTTCGGCGGGATGCGCCAGGCCGCTGGCGTGCTGCTGCCGGCCCTGGTGCTGTCCGGGGTCTTCGGCTGGCACACCAGCAGCTTCGTGGCGGCGGTCGGCGCCGCCTGCGTGGCCATCCTGGACCAGCCCGGCGGCCCGCGGCGCTACGGCATCAACGGCATGTTCGCCGCCCTGTGCCTGGGCTCGCTCACCACCTTCCTGACCGGCCTGGCCTCCAGCCACGTCCTGGCCATCTGGCTGACCGTGCCCGCCCTGTGCTTCTGCTTCTCGATGCTGACCGTCTACGGCAAGCACGGCGGCCTGCTCGGCTTCGCCTGCCTGCTGATCATGACACTGACGCTGCGCACGCCGCTGACTCCGGCCGACGTGCTGGAGCACACGCTGACGTCGTTCCTGGGCGGCGCCTTCTACCTGCTCTACAGCGCGGCCGTGCACCGGCTGATGTGGCACCGCGAGGAACAGCAGGCCCTGTCCGTGGCGCTGTTCGCCACGGCCGACTACATCGCCGCGCGGGCCCGCTTCTACGACATCCGCCAGGACCTGGACGACAGCTACCGCAACCTGATCCGCCGCCAGGCGCTCATGACCGAGGCCCACCAGGCCGCGCGCGACATGGTGCTGCGCGAGCAGCCGCGCGGCACCGCAACCCATGCCGACCGGCTGCGCCAGGGGCTGCTGAACCTGTTCGTCGACATGATCAGCCTGCTCGACAGCATGGTGGCCACCCACACCGACTACGCCACTTTGCGCCGTGCGCTGCCCGACAGCGACATCCTGCTGTTCGTGCGCGATGCCATGATGAAGCTTTCCGCCAACGTGGCCGACCTGGCCCTGAACGTGGCGCGCAATCGCCGCTATCGGGTGCGCAACAGCGTCAAGGCCGAACTGCGTGCCCTGGAATTCGAACTGCAGCAACTGCGCGAGGGCGGCATGCCGCAGTCCGATCCGGAACTCTACGCCCTGCTGGTCCAGGTGCTGCGCCGGCTGCGCAACATGACCCGCCAGGTCGACCGCATGGCGGACCATTCCGTGAACCCCGTCCCGCCGGAAACCGACCCGGTCCGCGCGCGCAAGACCCTGGACCGTTTCCTGACGCGGCAGAAATGGCGGGCGGACATGCTGACGCGCAACCTGAACTTCAGGTCCGCGCATTGCCGCTACGCCTTGCGGGTGGCGGTCGCGTCGCTGCTGGCCATGGTGGTGGGCGCCCTGCTGGCCCGCGCCCCGCTGGTGAATACGCTGGATCCGGGCATGGCCGGCCATGGCTACTGGATCGTCCTGACAGTGCTGATCATCATGAAGCCCGGCTTCGCGCTGACACGCCAGCGCAACGGCTGGCGCCTGACAGGCACGCTGATCGGCTGCGGCCTGTCGCTGCTGCTGTTCAGCCTGGTGGACAACTCCCACGCACTCCTGCTCATCCTGGTGGCCAGCAGCGTTCTGGGCTACAGCCTGGTGCAGGTCAACTACGCCCTGTCGGCAATGTTCAACACCCTGTTCGTGCTGCTGGTGTTCCATTTCCTCGCCCCGGGATCCAACGCGGTCGTGGGCGAGCGCCTGGTGGATACCGTGATCGGCTGCATCCTGGCGCTGACCTGCAGCTACATCCTGCCGTCCTGGGAACGCAACACCCTGGGCAAGCTGGCCCGGGCGCTGCGCGCCGCCAACCTGGCCTTCCTGCAGGCCGGACTGGATCACGTCGATGCCTGCCGCGCGGCACGCGCAGGACGCACCCCCGAATCCGGCGAGACCGACGTGCGCTGGCGGCTGGCCCGCAAGAACGTGCACATCGCCTTCGGCAACTTCACCTCGGCCTTCTATCGCATGATGGACGAACCCGTCAGCCACCAGCGTCATGTGCCGGAACTGAACCGCCTGCTGATCCAGAACCACACCCTGGCCTCGCAGATCGCCGCGGTGATTCCGCACCTGGCGCTGATCGACGACGAGCCCGAAGGCATCCGGCAGGCACTGGCAGCCACCCGGGACGCACTGGAAGGCAGGCGGGCCGCGGCGCCCAATGTCATCGAGACCGAGGGCGACTACGCGACCATCGCCTATCCCCTGCGCCAGATGATCAAGGCCGCGCAGCGCATCGATGAAGAAATGCGGGCGCTGGAAGCGCCCCCGCAGCCGGCAGCCGTGCGGGCGCAGCCGGCCGGCTGATTCCCGCCGGCAACGGCCACACCGGAACCGCCGTCAGCTGACCGCCGCGCCCATGACCAGTTCGGGCAGCCAGGTGACGATGCCGGGGAACATGCACAGCAGCACGATGGCCGCCATCATGACCAGCACGTAGGGCAGCGCTCCCCTCAGGATATCCTGGGTGGGCACGTCGGGCGCGATCGCGTTGAGCACGAACAGATTCAGTCCGACGGGCGGAGTGATCAGGCCGATCTCCATGTTGATCGTCAGCACCACGGCGAACCAGTACGGATCGAAGCCGGCCTGGGTGATGATGGGCAGCAGCAGCGGCGCCGCCATGACGATGATGGCCACCGGCGGCAGGAACATCCCGGCCACCAGCAGGAAGACGTTGATCAGCCCCATCAGCAGCCATCGGTTGATCTCCAGCGCCGCGATGGCCGAGGCCAGCGTCTGGGTGATGAACAGGGACGACAGGGCAAAGGCGAACAATTCCGCCGAGGCCATGATCATCATGATCATGACGCTTTCGCGCATCGCCGAGCCGAACACGTCGACGTAAGTCTTCATGCGGAACAGGCGGTAGACCAGGACGACCACCACCAGCGTCAGCAACGCGCCGGCACCGGCGGCTTCGGACGGAGTGGCCACGCCGCCGTACAGCACGAAGAGCATGCCCAGGATGATGAGCAGCAGGGGCAGCACCCTGGGCAGGGTGGCCAGCTTGTCGCGCCAGGAATAGCGCAGGGAACCGGTGTTGAAGCGAAAGCCCTTGCGCCGGGCATCGTACAGCGCCCAGGCCATGAACATGCAGGTCAGCAGAATCCCCGGCAGTACGCCGGCCAGGAACAGCCGGCCGATCGAGGTCTGTGTGGCAATGCCGTAGACGATCATGGTGACCGAGGGCGGGATCAGTATGCCCAGCGTGCCGCCGGCGGCGATCGAACCGGTGGCCACCGAAGACGGATAGCCGCGGCCGAGCATTTCCGGGATACCCATCTTGCCGATGGCTGCGCAGGTGGCCGGACTGGATCCGGTCATGCCGGAAAAGATCGCGCAGGCGCCGATGTTCGACAGCACCAGGCCGCCAGGCACCTTGTGCAGCCAGCGATCCAGGGTCTTGTACAGGTCGCCGCCCGCCGGCGTGCCGGCCACGATGGCGCCCATCAGCACGAACATGGGGATGGCGACGTAGCCCAGGTTGGCGATCCCGGCGAACATGGTCTCGGCAAGCACATAGATCACGCCCGGCCCCATGTCCAGGAACAATCCGACCACGGCGGCCAGGCCCAGGGCGAAGGCGATGGGCATGCCGGTCGCCAGCATCAGGCACAGGCCCAGGATGATGCAGATCCCGGCGAGGGTGGGCGTCATGACGGATCTCCCGACAGTTTCATGATTTCGACGACATACTGCAGGCTCAGCAGGGCGAAGCCGAACACCACGGGCGTCAGCGGCATCCACAGCGGCACGGCGGCCACGCTGGAGGTCGTCCACCCGCCTTCCAGCGCCTCGAACAGATGCAGCCCGGTGGCCGCGGTCATCAGGATGCAGAATCCCAGGCCCAGCCAGGCCCCGATGCGGTCCAGCCAGAGGCGGGTCCGGTCGCCCACCAGCATCTGGATGAAATCGACGCCGACGTGCCCCTTGGTCATCAGCACATAGGGCGCACCCAGGAAGATCGCCGCCGTGGCGCCGAACACCACGGCCTCGGTCTGCCAGATGGTGGGGGCGCGAAACACGTAGCGCATCAGGATCATCTGGCAGACCACCAGCATCGCGAACACCAGCAGCAGTGCCGACAGCACGCCGCAGACCCGCGTCAGACTTTCCACCCAGCGCGTAAAGATTCGATTCATGCGACCTCCATGTGCGTCGCTCAAGGCGGGAAGGACCGGCTGCGTCCTCCCCGGACGGGCGGCGGGCGCACGCCGCCCATGGCAGGGCGGCGTGCGCATCCGGCCGCTACTGGACGGCCAGCGCCTTCCTCAGCAGCTCATCGCCGCCCGGCACCTTTTCCGAGAACATGCGGTAGGAGGAGTGCTTGGCCACCGCCATCCAGGCCTTGTAGTCCTCGGGCGTCATGGTCACGACTTCCACCCCGGCCTTGGTGTAGATGTCGCGCATCTTCTGCTCGCCCTTGCGCGCTTCGACGGTGAAGTAGTCCTCGGCCTTCTTCGCGGCCGCCAGGATGGCCTCGCGCTGCTTGGGCTCCAGGTTGTCGAAGACCTTCTTGGACATCAGCACCGGCTCGTACATGAACCACAGCGCATTGTCGCCCGGCGCCGTCAGGCACTTGGCCTGCTCGTACAGCCGATAGGAAACGAAGCTGTCGTTGGACGTGTTGGCCGCGTCCAGGACGCCCGTCTGCATGGCCGAATAGACCTCGGACGACGGCATGGACGAGATCGACGCGCCCGCCGCCGCCAGCATCTGCTCGAAGGCCGGGCCGGCCGCCCGGATGACCTGCCCCTTGATGGTGTCGGGCCCGGTGATGCAGTTCTTCTTCGAGGCGAAACCGCCCGCCAGCCAGGCGTCGGCGATGACCACCGCGCCCTGCTTCTCGATCAGCGCCTTGATGTCCTTCATGAAGTTGGACTGGTTCAGGCGCTGGGCATGGTCGTAGTTGCGCACCAGGCCCGGCATCAGGGTGGCGGAAAACTGCGGCACGCGGCCCGAGGCGTAGTCCAGGGGGAATGCCGTCATGTCCAGCTGGCCGCGCGTGAGCGCCCCCCACTGCTCGGTGGCCTTGTACAGCGAAGATCCGGGGAACACCTGGATCTTCAATCCGACATTGGCCGCCTCGACCTCGCGGGCGATGATCTGCACCATTTCGTCGCGCGGGTCGCCCTGCCCGCCCGGGAACTGGTGCGAAGCCCGCAACGTGGTCTCAGCCAGGGAAGTGCCCGACCCGGCCGCCAGGGCCAGGCCCAGCGCGGCGCAAAGGATGTGTCGCTTCATGGTTGTCTCCTGATGATTTTTATGGAGGAAATTGCCGCCCCGGGTCCGGGTACGGCCGTGGCCCCGCCGGGGCCTATCGAACGCCCCTTCTCATTCCAGGTCCGCGTACTGCTGCCGCAGCACGTTTTTCTGGACCTTGCCCATGGCATTGCGCGGCAGCGCATCGATCACATGTATTTTTTTCGGCACCTTGAAGTTGGCCAGGCCGGATTTCAGGCCCGCCTGGATGGCGACCGGATCCACGGATGCCCCGGCGCGCGGCACCACCACGGCCACCACCGCCTCGCCGAAATCGGCATGCGGCACGCCGATCACGGCCGACTCCTGGACCCCCGGCATGGCGTCGATGACCATCTCGATTTCCTTGGGATAGACGTTGTAGCCTCCCGAGATGATCAGATCCTTGCTGCGGCCCACGATGCTCAGGTAATCGTCGGGGATGCCCGGCCCGCCGAGCACGCCGATGTCGCCGGTACGGAACCAGCCATCGGCGGTGAATTCCTCGCGGGTTTTCTCCGGCATGCGCCAGTAGCCGGCGAACACGTTCGGCCCGCGCACCTGGACATGGCCCGGCTCGCCGATCGCGACCGGCTGGCCGGCGTCGTCCATCACCCGCACGAACTGGCCGGGCAGCGCGGGGCCCACCGTGCCGGGAATGCGCTCGCCACGCGCCGGATCCCAGGGATTGGAGGTGATCATGCCGGTCTCGCTCATGCCGTAGCGTTCCAGGATCGTCATGCCGGAACGCGCCTGGAATTCGCGGAACGTGTCCACCAGCAGCGGGGCCGAGCCGGAGATGAAGAGCCGCATGTTGCTGCAGGTCTCGCGGCCGAAGCGCGGATCGGCCAGCAGCCGGACGTAATACGTGGGCACCCCCATCATCAGGGTGCAGCGCGGCAGGTAGTGCAGGGCCTGTTCCACGTCCAGCTTCGGCAGCCAGATCATCCGCGCGCCCGCCAGCAGCGCCCCATGGGACGCCACGAACAGGCCATGGACATGGAAGATCGGCAGCATGTGCAGCAGCACGTCATCGGCGCGCCACCCCCAGAAATCCCGCAGGGTGAGCGCATTGGAGGCCAGGTTGGCATGCGTCAGCATGGCACCCTTGCTGCGCCCCGTGGTGCCGGAGGTATACAGAATGGCAGCCAGATCCCCCGGAGCGCTGTGCGCAGTCTCGAACGCCAGCTCCATTGCTGCCGCTGCATCGGCCAGGGAGCCGCTGCCATCGGCATTCAGAGTCAGCACCTGGGCAGCCCCCTTGCCGCGCGCCAGGGGTTCGCACCAGCTTTTCGCGCTGTCCGCGCACACCACCACGGAGGGCTCGGCATCGCCCAGGAAATAGGCCACCTCGGCCTCGCGATAGGCAGTGTTCAGCGGCAGATAGACCAGGCCGGCGCGCAGGGTCGCCAGGTACAGCATCAGGGCTTCGGGTGACTTCTCGACCTGGACGGCGACGCGCGACCCCGCCGGCGCGCCAAATGAGCGCAGCAGCGCGGCCATGCGTCCGCTGATGGCGTCGATATCCGCCCAGCTGTAGGTGCGCCCCGGGGTTTCGATCGCCACGGCGCCCAGGTCGGACGGAAAGCCGCTCCGCAGCACGGTATAGAGATTCGCATTCGCCTCGCGTTCCAAGTCATTCTCCAGTGAAAACAGGGTCGGTGCCCTGCAGAAAGGCCTGCACGCCCCGCCGGTGATCGGCCCCGTCGGCATAGGCGAAGCAGGCGCGCCATTCATCATCGCCAAGCGGCGACGGATCGCACGCCAGGCGGGCGGCGGTCCATTTGTTCAGGCGCGCGGCCAACGGGGCGCCGGCACACAGACGCGCCGTCGTGGCCGCCAGCTCGGTTTCCAGGGCATCCGCATCGACGACCCGCGTCAGCAGCCCTTTCACCTGCGCCTCGTCGGCGCCGAACACCCTGCCCTCCAGCAGGATCTCCAGTGTCGCGGCGCGGCCCGCCAGATCCAGCAACCCGCGCATTTCGTCGGGCGCCATGGGAAAGCCCAGGCGGTTGATGGGCGCCCCGAACCGCGCACCCCGGGCCGCCAGGCGCAGGTCGCAGCGACTGGCGATCTCCAGCCCGCCGCCCACGCAGACGCCTTCAATGGCGGCAACGACGGGGTGGATGCAATCCGACACGGCCCGCAGGGCCGGTGCGATGGTGCGCCGGTGATAGGCCATGACGCTGTCCAGGTCTGCACGCACCCGCGGGAACTCGCGGATGTCGGCACCGGCGGCGAAGTTCCCGCCCGCGCCGCGCACGACCACGCATCGCAGGGCCCGGTCGGCCGACAGGCGCCCGAAGGTTTCCGCCAGCGCGTGCCACATGGCGACCGTGATGGCATTCAGGCGCCCGGGATGGTCCAGCGTGACGGTCGCCACCACGCCTTCGACGCGCACATGCACGCACCCGGCGCCCGGTTCCGGTTTCACAGCCATTGCACTCCCCGCGATACGCGCGGCTTGCCGGCGGACAGGCGGGCCCGGTTCTCGTCGAGCTGCTCGGGTTCGTACAGGTAGTTCACCATCATGCAGCAGGACTGCTCCAGTCCGCGCGCCGAGGCATCGGCCGCCCAGTTCAGGCGCTCGATACGGGCGCCGTTGCCCAGGTGAAAACGAGCCACCGGGTCGAGCGGTTCGCCGTCCCGCAATTGCGTCAGATAATGCGCCGCCAGTCTCAGCCCGCTGCGGCGCACGCTTTCCGGCGCCTCGCCCTGTGCGGCGGCGCGCAGGCGTTCCAGCCAGCGGGCGCCCGCATCCGGATCCCCGGCCGCCGCCTGGCGTTCGGCCTTGTCGGCCAGCAGCGCCTGGATCTCCTCGCCCGACCGGCGTCCCAGCCAGTCGGCAAAGCCGGGAATCGGCGACAGGGTGGCAAAGGACTTGAGCTGCGGCAGTTCGTCCAGCAGTTCCTCGATCACCCGCTTGAGGAGGAAATTCCCGAAACTGATGCCGCGCAGCCCGCGCTGGGTGTTGGAGATCGAATAGAAGATGGCCCAGCGCGCCTTGTCCAGACCGTCCACCGGACGCGACGGATCGAGCAGGTCCTGCACGTTCGAGGCCATCTGCCCGTCGAAAGCGACTTCCACGAAGATCAGCGGCACATCGCTCATGCGGGGATGGAAGAAGGCATAGCACCGCCGGTCGGCAGCCACCCTGCGGCGCATGTCGTCCCACGAGCGGATCTCGTGCACGGCCTCGTAACGGATCAGCTTTTCCAGCAGCGAGGCAGGCGAATCCCAGTTGATGTGGCGCAGTTCCAGCATGCCCACGTCGAACCAGTTCGACAGCAGGGCCGCCAGCTCCTGCTCCAGAACCGACAACCCCGCGACCTGGTTGCGCCAGCGCAGCATATCGGCGCGCAACTCCACCATCAGTTCCAGCCTGTCGCTTTGCGCGTACAGGCGCCGGAACAGCCGCGCGCCCCGGTCGCCGCGCGGCTCGATGTCCACGCCGGCACGCACCAGGCATGCCAGCAGGGAACGGCGCTCGTCGGCGTCGGCGGCCCGGTAGCGTTCCGCCCACTGGCGGGCCAGGTGATTCGCGCCACCATCGGTCAGGGATGCTTCGTAGAGCGCCCGCAACGCTTCCGGATCGGGCAGGTGGTCGCGGTCCAGCCAGCGGCCCAGGCGTGCCAGCAGGCCGCCTGTTCGGGCTGGCGCCGACGCGGCGGAGACGTCAGCGCTTCCGGCCGCAGCGGCGGATTCGGTTGCGCGGGCGGCCTGCTTCGGATCAGCTGTGGGCATGGCGTTTCTCCGGCATTTCGTCCGCATGGGACGCCGGGGGGTGTCCGGCGGCGGATTCGTCCCTGTGCGCCAGGGCGCGCAAGGCCTCGAGCTGGCGCATCAGGTGCTTGCGGGTCACAGCCTCGGCGCCTTCGGGATCGCGTGCCTTCAGGGCGGCGAAGATCGCCAGGTGCTCGGCGCAGGATTCATCGATCCGGCCCGGATAGCTGAGGCTGCGATGGCGCGACAGGCTGAGCACCTGGCGCAGGTTGTCGATCAGGCCGGACAGCCAGCGATTGTCGGCCAGGTCCTGGATGGCGACGTGGATCTTTGCGTTGGCGGCGTAGTAGTCGTCGATCGATCCCTTTTCCGCATAGCGGCGCAGGTCGTTGTGCAGTGGTTCGAGCCGCCGCAGGTCGGCGTCCGTGACCTTCAGGGCCGCCTCGAAGGCGCACCGGCCTTCGAGCATCGCCATCAGGGGAAAGATGTTCTCCAGGTCGCGGCCCGACAGCTCATTGACGAAACAGCCCCGCCGCGGTTCGATGCGCAGCAGGCCCTCGGCCACCAGGACCTTGAGCGCCTCGCGCAGCGGCGTGCGGGAAATGCCCATCGATGCGGTCAGGCTGACCTCGTCGACCCATTCCCCCGCCTTCAGCTCCCCCGCCCGGATCATGCCGCGCAGATGATCGGCGACTTCCTGGTAGAGGATTTTCTGGACAATCCTGGCCGCCATCGGGGCCTCCTGTGCAGAACTCTGAAATTAATAATTCATAATTACAGACACAGCGTGCCATGGCTCCGGAAAGCCCTGCAACCCCAGGTTATCCCTGATCCGGCCGGGCGGAACGCCGGAAAACCAGCCGGTCGCCCGAGGATTCGCGCGGTGCGTAGGCATAGCCTTCGGTTGCGAAATCCCGCAGATCCCGGACATCGTCGATGCCATGATCGACGATGTAGCGCGCCATCAGGCCGCGTGCCCGCTTGGCGTAGAAGCTGATGATCTTCCAGGTGCCATTCTTTTCGTCCTGGAAGACGCATTCGACCACGCGCGCATCCAGCGCCTTGCGGTCCACCGACTTGAAATACTCGCCCGAAGCCAGGTTCAGCAGGATGCGCTGGCCGGACAACGCATCCAGGCGCCGGTTCAGTTCGCCAGCGATCAGATCGCCCCACCATGCATACAGGGTGGAGCCACGAGCCGTGCGCAGCCGCGTGCCCATCTCCAGCCGGTGAGGCTGGATCAGGTCCAGCGGCCGCAGCACTCCGTACAGCCCGCTGAGGATGGCCAGGTGCTCCTGCGCCCAGTTCAGCCTGTCGTCGGACAATTCCGGCGCCCGCAGACCCTCGTAGACGTCGCCGTCGAATGCCAGGACTGCCTGGCGCGCATGCCGCGCGTCGGGCGCATCCACCCAGGCTGCGTAGCGGTCGGCATTCAGGCGTGCCAGGGCATCCGACAGGCCCATCAGGCCAGCCAGGTCGCTGGCGGACAGCAGGCGCAGGATCCCGATCAGCTCGCGCGTCTGTTCGGGGAACACCGGCTGCGACTGCAGGGCCGTGCGCACCGGGGAGTCGTAATCCAGTTTCTTGGCGGGGGACAGCACCGTCAGCATGTGGCGGTCTCCGGATTCAACGGGCGGTCCAGCCGCCGTCGATGGACAGCGTGGTGCCGGTCATCTGCGATGCCGCATCCGAGGCGATGAACACGGCGGCCTGGCCCAGCTGCTCGGGCGTGACGAATTCCAGGGACGGCTGCTTTTCGGTCAGCAGGTCCCTGGCGGCATCCTCGATGCCGATGCCCTTTTGCTGCGCCAGCGCCTGGATCTGCTTTTCCACCAGGGGGGTGCGCACCCAGCCCGGGCAGATGGCGTTGCAGGTGACGCCGGTCCCCGCGTTTTCCAATGCGGTGACCTTGGTCAGGCCGACCACGCCGTGCTTGGCGGCGACATAGGCCGATTTGTTGACCGAAGCCACCAGGCCGTGGGCCGAGGCGATGTTGATGATGCGGCCGGATTTCCGCTGCTTCATCGCCGGCAGCGCGGCGGCGGTGCAATGGAACACGGCCGAGAGATTCAGGGCGATGATGGCGTCCCACCTGTCGGCCGGGAAATCCTCGATCAGGGCGGTGTGCTGGATGCCGGCGTTGTTGACCAGAATGTCGATGCCGCCCAGCGCCTGGATCGACTGGGCGATGAAATCGCGCGCGGCCCGCCCGTCCATCAGATCGGCGTTCAGGTACACGGCCTTGACGCCGAAGTCCTTTTCGAGACCGGCGCGCTCGCGCTCGATGGCGTCGGCATCGCCGAAGCCGTTGATGACCACGTCGGCGCCCTGTCGGGCCAGTTCACGGGCGATGGCCAGGCCAATGCCGCTGGTGGAACCGGTGACGACCGCTTTTTTACCTTTGAGCATGGATGCACTCCTTCCGCAGGGTTCGGAAAAAACGACCGGCCCAGTGTAACGCGGAGATGCACCCTGACACGGGCCAGCCCCGTGAACCGGCCCGCGGACCGGAGCGGCCCACAGACCGTAGCGCGGGAAGACACCGCCTTGCGCGGCCTCGCAAGGCGCTGCTAATATCGGCCCCACCTGGAGATGGCATGCCTCCAGGGATTCCCCAGGCCGGGCCGGGGAATCCTCGCAACCGCCGCGCATCGCGGCTGATGATGCCTACGGCCCCCGGCACACCATCCGCCGGGCCGTAGGCATTTTTCATTTCCCGCTCACCGGAGGTCGCCGTGCCCAGTACCCTCGTTGCCATTTCCCTGGGCGCCTCGCTCGGCGCCATCCTGCGCTGGGTGCTCGGGCACGCACTGAACGACGTCTTCCCCAACCTGACCCTGGGCACGCTGGCGGCCAACCTGCTGGGCGGCTACATCATCGGCATGGCCATCGCCTGGTTCGGCGGGCATACGGGCCTGTCGCCGCAGATGCGGCTGTTCGTCATCACGGGATTCTGCGGCGGGCTGACGACGTTCTCGACCTTTTCCGCCGAGCTTGCCGTGATGCTGGAACAGGGCCGGCTGGGGTGGATGGCCGTCGCGGTGCTCGTGCACGTTGCCGGTTCGCTGGCCATGACGCTGCTGGGCATGGCGACGGTGGCCTGGCTGCGGGCCCTGTCCTGAAACCCCGCCCGGCGACTCGGGACGCCCCGCGGACGGCTTCCGGGGCGCCACCCGCGGGACCGGATCCGCCTGGAGGGATCAGCCGGCGGTCCGCCCTGCGCCGGCCGTCCTGCGGCCGGCCAGCCAGCGGCCCACCACGACGACCAGCAGCGCACCGGCGATTTCCACGGCCAGTTTCACGGCCGTGGACGGCGTGCCCAGGTGTTCCGCGACGATGACGTCGGACACGAGCATGCCGCCCGCGATCCAGCCCAGCAGCCCCGCGCCGAAGGTAACCACCAGCGGATAGCGGTCGATGAGCTTCAGAACCAGCGTGCTGCCCCAGACGATGATGGGCACGCTGACCAGCAGGCCGAAGATCACCAGGCCGATCTGATGGTCGGGATGAGCCCCCTGCGCCGCCCCGGCGATGGCGATGACGTTGTCCAGGCTCATGACGAAGTCCGCGATGATGATCGTCTTGACAGCCGCCAGGACCGAGACGTTGCCGGCAACCTTGTCATGCCCGCCTTCTTCGGGCAGCAGCAGCTTGACGCCGATCCACAGCAGCAGCAGCGCGCCGACGACCTTCAGGAAGGGAATGCTGAGCAGCGTCAGGGCGAAGGCGATCAGCGCCACCCGCAATACGATGGCCCCGGCCGTCCCCCACAGGATGCCCTGCATGCGCTGGGCGCGCGGCAGGTTGCGGCAGGCCAGGGCGATGACGACGGCGTTGTCTCCGCCCAGCAGGATGTCGATCAGGATGATCTGGAAAACGCCTGCCCAATGCAGCGTTTCGATGAATTCGATCATGCGGTTCCTCCGGTGATGAAAGGTCGGTTTTCGGTACGGACCGCCGGGAGGATCAGGCCATTTGCATGGCGGGAAGACGAACCTTGCCCTGGGCGGCAAGGTCTTGCTCGCAACCGGGGCCTGTCCGAAGGTCATGCGGGTTGCCCGGGCACCGGGCGCCGCGTGCAAGCACGCAATGCCGTCATGACGATGCCGCGGAAAGTGAGCTACTCCCCTTGAGGGGCGAATTATAGACGAATTCCCCGCACGGGCCGGTTTGCGCCGCGTCAGAAAGGGCTCCTGCCGTACCGCACAGGAGGCCGGGCCTGGGATAAGATGGCAGGAACGCAGTACAGATTCCACCACACCACGGGAGTTTCGTATGCCGGGCCGCATTGCAATCCACCTGAACGACGATACCGTCTGCGAACGCCGCATGGACATCGGCCTGCGGTTGGCCAAGGAACGCGGGGCGGAAGCCGTCGGCATCTATCCTTCCGCCAGCGTCGCGGGCCTCCAGCAAGACGAAAACATCCTGCCCCAGGACGTCCGCTCGGCCCTGCGCAAGCGCCGCGACGAACACCGCGAGGCCACCCAGGCGCTGTTCCTCCAGAAGGCCCGTGAACGGGGCGTCCAGGCCCACTGGCGCACCCCGCATGGCGACGCCGAAGAAGGCCTGACGCTGCATGCCCGCTACTGCGACCTGCTCATCATGAGCAAGGCGGACCAGGGCGACAGTCTGTCGGCGCTGCGGCCCAATCTGCCGGCGGCCGTGGTCATGGCGTCGGGCCGGCCGGTGCTGCTCATCCCCAACCACGGCCCCATCGACACCATCGGCCGGCGCATTTTGTTCTGCTGGGACCAGCGCCGCGAAGCCGCACGCGCGTTTTCCGACGCAGCGCCGCTCCTGCTGAACTGCCAGGCGCTCACCGTCCTGGAAATCGACCGCGACGAAAAGCTGATGCGCGACCGCGACATCCACGAAGACGATTTCTCCGACTACTGCACCAGCCTGGGCTACCCCAAGCCCAGGCACCTGCTTAAGGACAGCACCGGCTACGGTGTCGGCAACGTCATCCTGAACACAGCCACCGACACCGACGCCGACCTGATCGTGATGGGCGCCTACGGCCACAGCCGCATGCGCCAATGGATCATGGGAGGCGCCACCAGCACCCTGATGTCCACCATGACGGTGCCGGTGCTGCTGGCAAACTGACGGCCTGGCGGCCGCCAGCCCGCGCTGCGGGCGAACCACGGGGGGCCCATGACGGGCCCCCGCTTTTCCGGAGCCTCACTTGCTGCACAGGTTCGAAAGCCTGCTCGATCCGTTCCCTCCCGAAGACGCGCCGCTGCCGCCCAAGGGCCTGTTCCCCTTTCTCTGGGCCTGCACGCGCGGCTCGCGGCGCTACATCGCCGTGCTGGCGGCCCTGAGTGCAAGCGTCTCCATCTACGAGGCCTGGCTGTTCGCCTTCCTGGGCCAGGTGGTGGATCTCCTGGCGGCCTGGCAGGCGGGGACCGAAGCCACCGCGCACGCCCACCGCGTGCTGTGGGGGATCGGCATCGTGCTCGTCGCCAGCATCGGGCTGGTGACGCTGAGCACCGCGATGCAGCACCAGGTGCTGGCGATCAACCTGCCCCTCAGGCTGCGCTGGGATTTCCACCGGCTGATGTTGCGCCAGAGCCTGTCGTTCTTCACCAACGAATTCGCAGGCCGCGTCACCACCAAGGTCATGCAGACGGCCCTGGCGGTGCGCGACGTGCTGCTCACCTTCAGCGAGATCGTGCTCGGCATCGGCGTGTATTTCTTCACGCTCATCGCGGTCGCGGGCGGCTTCGACGGGCGGCTGATGCTGCCTTTCATCGGCTGGCTCGTGCTGTATGGCCTGGCCATGGCGTATTTCGTGCCGCGCCTGGGCAAGGTCGGGCAGGAACAGGCCCACGCCCGCTCCTCGATGACCGGGCGCGTGACCGATGCCTATGCCAATATCGCCACCGTCAAGCTGTTCTCGCACACCCGGCGCGAAGCCCACTTCGCCCGCGCCGCGATGGTGGATTTCCAGGACACGGGCTACCGCCAGATGCGCCTGGTCAGCCGGTTCGAAATCGTCAACCAGGCACTGGTATCGGGCCTGATCCTGTCGGCGGGCGGCTACGCACTGTGGCTCTGGCAGGATGGGCACGTCGGCACCGGCGCAGTCGCCGCGGTCACGGCCATGGCCCTGCGGGTGAACGGCATGTCGCACTGGATCATGTGGCAGATGGCCTCGCTCTTCGAGAACATCGGCACCGTACAGGACGGCATCGCCACCCTGACCCACCCGCCGAAGGTGCTGGATGCGCCGGATGCCCGACCCCTGGAAGTCAGCCGCGGCGAGGTGGTCTTCGAGCGGATATCCTTCAACTACAACGGCGAACGGCAGGTCTTCGACGGGCTCGACCTGACCGTGCGCCCCGGCGAAAGGATCGGCCTGGTCGGACGCTCCGGCGCCGGAAAATCCACCCTGATCAACCTGCTGCTGCGCTTCTACGACCTGGACGGCGGCCGCATCCTGATCGACGGCCAGGACATCGCCCACGTGACGCAGGACAGCCTGCGTGCCGCGATCGGCATGGTGACGCAGGACACATCGCTGCTGCATCGCTCGATCCGCGACAACATCGCCTACGGCCGGCCCGACGCCGGCGACGAAGACATCCGCGCGGCGGCTGCCCGCGCGCAGGCCGACGAGTTCATCCGGCAACTGGGCGACCCCGGGGGCCGCACGGGCTACGACACCCTGGTGGGCGAACGCGGCGTGAAACTGTCGGGCGGGCAGCGCCAGCGCATCGCCATCGCCCGCGTCATGCTCAAGAACGCGCCGATCCTGCTGCTCGACGAAGCCACCAGCGCCCTGGATTCCGAGGTCGAGGCGGCCATCCAGGAAAGCCTGGACGGGATCATGCGAGGCAAGACCGTGATCGCGATCGCCCATCGCCTGTCCACCATCGCCGCCATGGATCGGCTCATCGTCCTGGACGAAGGCCGCATCATCGAACAGGGCAGCCACGCGGAACTGCTGGCCAGAGGCGGCACGTATGCACGCCTGTGGCGCCACCAGAGCGGGGGCTTCCTGGCGCAGGAAACCGGCGAGGCCCTGGAGACGTCCTGACGTTTCGCGGTCCGGCGCACCCGTCCGGCCCGTGGGCCGCCATCAGCCATACGCCCGCACGAAGAACGCCACGGTGATGCACGCGGTCAGCAACAGCGTGCCGGCCCGGACGAGCGGGGCCGGGATGCGCTTGCCGAGCAGCGCGCCGCCGTAGCCGCCCAGAGAGGCCGCGATCAGCATGACCAGGGTCTCGCGCCACTGCACGGCGCCCGCCGCAATGAAGATCAGGACCGCCATGGTGTTGGCCGCGGTCACCATCAAGGTGCGCGGCGGATGCATGCTCTTGATGTCGTGAGAACCCAGCAGGCCCCACACCGCCATCATCATGATGCCGACCGCGCCGCCGAAATAGCCGCCGTAGATGCCCAGCCCGAACTGCAGGCCCAGAACCACGGCCGGGCGCACGCGCCAGCGCGCGCGCATCCATTCCCCGATGCGGCGCCCGAACCCCAGGGCGCAGGCGGCGACCAGCAGCAGCCACGGCAACACGGCATCGAAAGCCCGCGTCGAAGTATGCAGCAGCAGGAAAGCCCCCGCGACGCCGCCCAGCAGCGTCACCGCCAGCAGTGGCCGCAGATCGACGTCGGCCACCCCCGCCAGGCCATCGCGGTAGGCCCAGGCACTGGCCATGCCGCCGGGATACAGCGCGACGGTGCTGGACGTATTGGCCAGCACGGGAGGGACGCCGGCAGCGATCAGGGCGGGCAGGCTGATGAAAGAGCCGCCGCCGGCCAGGGCGTTCATGGCGCCCGCCGCCACGCCCGCGCCCGCAACCAGGATCAGGGGATCCATCGGGCAGACGAGCAATGATCGAGGACGGCGGCAAAGCGCATGAGCAGGTCTCCGGGAAGGAAGCACCGCCGCATCCGGCCCGATCTGGCATGCCCACGCAGGCCGTCGCGACGCCAGCCTGCAAGGTTACTGCCGGCCCATGCCGCCCGGCAAGCAGGCCACCGCTACGGTTTTTCGGCGCGCAGCACGATCCGGGTGATTTCCGACGGCCGTCCCAGGCGGATCGCCAGGCCGTTCCACAAGCCCGTGCCGTTGCTGACATACAGCAGCATGGAGCCGACCCGGTACAGGCCCGAGACGAAGCCCTCGTTGGCCCACTGCGTCAGCAGGTGCGGCCCCAGGATCTGCCCGCCATGCGTGTGGCCCGAAAGCTGCAGCGCCACCCCGGCCCGCGCATGCTGCGCCGCGCCTTCCGGGCGGTGGGCCAGCAGGATCACCGGCACCCCCGGCGGCACGTCTTTCAGCGCAGCGGCCAGATCGGGGCGCGGCTGGCCGAACGATGCGGCCTGGCGGTCGGTGATCCCCGCCACGGCCAGTGCGGCACCGCCGCGCCGGATGACGACATGGCCGTTTTCCAGCATGTCCAGGCCCAGCGCCCGATACGCCGCCATCCAGCCCCGGTAGTCGGCGTAGTATTCGTGGTTCCCGGGAATCGCCAGCACGCCGTCGCGCGCATGCAGGTCGTGCAGCGGGCTCACGTCGTCCGCCCTGGCGCGAGGCGAGCCGTCGGCCAGGTCGCCCGTGATCACGACCAGATCGGCATCCAGCGCATTGGTCCTTGCCACCACGGCGGCTATCCAGGACCTGGGCAGCAGGCGGCTCACGTGCAGATCGGTCAGTTGCACGACGCGGTAGCCGTCGAAGGCGGGCGGCAGGCCGGGCAAGGCCAGTTCCATGGTCTTGACGTCCGGCACCCGGACAGCCTGCCAGGTGCCGATGGCCGACAGGACCAGGGCCAGCGCACCCAGGGACAGGTGCAGCACCCGGCCGCCCAGGATGGCCCGCCCTGCAGCGCGCGAAAACAGGAATGCCAGCCCGCCCGCCACATCACGCAGCAGCAGGAGCATCGCCAGCAGCAGGACCGACCCGAAAGCCCAGCCCAGGCCCACGAGGACTTCCTGGGGCAGCTCCGGCGAGGCCAGCGAACCGAAAAAGCGGCGGAGGAACCAGTGATATTGCGCCACCAGGCACAGGACGAGCGCCAGAGCGGCCCGCGCACCGATGCCCCAGGGCAGCGGCCAGATGAAGCGCACCAGCACATACAGCCAGATGGTGCCTGTGATGAACGGCAGCAGGGTGCCCATGGGTCGGAATGATCTGCGGAGAAAGACGCCATCTTAACAACAACGCCTGGCCGGCCGATCCCGCACGGCCCCGTCCGGGGGGCCCGGGAAGCGCCGATCAGGCCGGGCGGTCCGGGCTTTCCAGGGCCCGGTTGGCGCGCTCGGGCTCCACGGCCGACACACCTTCGACCCTGGACACGGCCACCAGCAGCTCTTCCTCGATGCTGCCGACGATCACGCCCACCGCGACGAGTTCCCGTTCCACCGCCAGCCCGGCCTGACGGCAATGCTCCACGACCTGGGGATAGCGGTCGCGCCAGGTGTCGCGTACCAGGACGGTCAGGCGGATCCGGGCCATGTCATGCCCCCGATGGGGCCCGCACCAGGCCGGCGCCCACGTCGCGCACGGGATCCTGCAGCGCCTGGCAGGACTGCACCAGCCGCTCGCCCAGAAGCGCCGCACGGGCCGAAGCATCGGCCTGCGCATGCAAAGCGGCCACGCCCGCCACGAACGGCGTGGCCATGCTGGTGCCGCTGATGCTGCGGTGCAGTGCCGGCGCCGGCCAGGCCGACAGGATGTCGACGCCGGGTCCCGCGACATTCACTTCGCCGCCCTCGCCTTCCAGGCCTGCACAGGAAAACGGCGCCACTCGCAGCGCCGAATCCACGGCGGCCACGGCCAGGATCGAAGGACAGTTGGCCGGATGGCCGACCGGCGCGACGGCATCCGGGCGGCGGCTTTCGTTGCCCGCGGCAGCCACGATCAGGGTGCCGGCCGCCAGGGCGCGCCGCGCGACTTCCTCGAACACGGTCGAATAGCCCTGCCCCGGTTCCACGGGACTGCCCAGCGACATGGAGACAATGTGGCAGCCATGCTCGACGGCCCAATCGATGCCTTCCAGGATATCGCCGTCGCCGCCCCGGCCCTCGTCGCCCAGGACCTTGCCCACGAACAGCATGGCCTCGCCCGCCACGCCGTAGCGGGGCTGCGAGGCAGGCGAAGCCGGACCCGCCGCGATCCCCGCGCAATGCGTGCCGTGGCCGTTGCCATCCTGCACGAACTCGCCCTCCACGAAGGAACGCGACACGACGGGGCGGCCCGCAAAATCCGGGTGGGACAGGTCCAGGCCGGTATCCAGCACCGCAATGCGGATGCCCTTGCCTGTATAGGGAGAAGCATCCGCGCCGACCGCATGCACGCCCCAGGATGCGCCGGAAACGACCGGCTCCGGGCCGGTGGCGGGGCCGCCGGCTTCGGCGATGGCATAGACGGTGCGTTCGGGTTCGATGGCCAGGATGGCGCTGTTTCCACTGGCCGCGGCATCGGCCAGCCGCTGCCGCGTCTGCGCGGTGCAATGCACGCGTGCCGCGCCGATATGATCGAAGACCAGGACGCAGGGAGGCTGGCGCGGGGTTCCGGTATCGCGCGAACGGATGACCACGGTTGCCTGGGCCAGCTCGGCGAGCACGCGGACGCCCCTGTCGGGGTCTTCCGGACGCAACAGGACGAGGTAGCGTTGCATCGTCTGGTCCGTGGACTGTGTGCTGGGCATGGCATCCTCGCTGTCCGCTGAGGGGATGCCCCACCTTAGCACGCTGCGCACCGCCGCGCCCGGCGCCGGAAACGTGCTTTTTCAATATGAAAGATCCAGCCACGGCCGGGCGCCGCGCCACCCCATTGCATGAACGCGGGATGAACGCCGGCTTCACGGAAGATTCAGGCACCCGATCCCATACTGGCTCCATCGCCGATCCGCATCGGCCATGCGAATGATGGAAACCCTCATGAAAATCCGGCACGTTCTGCTCGCATTCCTGGCTGTCCTGACCCTGGCGTGGTCCCGGGACGCCTTCTTCCTGAACCCCATCGCCGGCGACGCCCCCTGGGTCGTCCGCACTCAGGCGATCTACCTGACGGGCGTCTTGTCCATGGGCCTGATGTCGCTGGTCATGATCCTGGCCACACGGCCCGCCTGGCTCGAACCGGTCCTGGGCGGCATGGACCGCATCTACCGCCTGCACAAATGGGCCGGCATCCTGGCCATCAGCCTGGGGGTGGCGCACTGGCTGGCCAAGCTGAGCAAGGGCCCGCTGAAGGACCTGATCGGCGCGGCGATCCACAAGCCGGCCAAGTTTCCCGCACTGGATTTCCTGCGGCCCGTCCACGGCCTGGCCGAAGACGTCGGCGAATGGGTGATCTACGCCCTCATCGCATCGCTGGTCATCACCCTGTGGAAAGCCTTTCCCTACAAGCCCTGGCGTCTCCTGCACCGCGCGATGCCCGCCCTGTATCTCGCCCTGGTGTTCCACACCGCGGCCCTGACCCCGGCCAACTGGTGGCTGCAACCCCTGGGGCTGATCATGGGCGTGCTGATGCTGGGCGGCAGCGCGGCGGCGGTCATGGCCCTGCGCCAGCGCATCGGCATCCGCCGCCGCCATGCCGGCCGGATCGAATCCGTGCGCGCACTGCCTTCGGGCATCACCGAGGTCGAATGCGCGATGGATGCCGGCTGGCCCGGCCACCGCGCGGGCCAGTTCGCCTTCGTGACCTTCGATGCCGGCGAAGGCGCCCACCCCTTCACCATCGCCAGTGCCGATCAGCCCCAGGCGCGGCGCCTGCGCTTCCAGATCAAGGCCCTGGGCGACTACACCAGCGGACTGGCTCAACGCTTGCGCGCGGGCCAGCCCGTACAGGTCGAAGGCCCCTACGGCCGCTTCGACCACCGGCGCGGCGCGCCCCGCCAGGCCTGGGTCGCGGGCGGCATCGGAATCACGCCGTTCCTGGCCTGGCTCGAATCGCTGCAGGACCACCCGGAACGGGCGCCGCGCACCGACCTGCACTACTGCATCCGGGATGCCGCACGCGACCCCTTCGTCGAGCGCCTGCAGGTCCTGTGCGCCGCGCTGCCGCGGATCACTCTGCATATCCACGACGCCAGTGCCGGCCAGCACCTGGACGCCGAAACCCTGAGGCGCCAGTACGCCCAGGCCGACGGCGCGATGGACATCTGGTTCTGCGGGCCGGCAGGGCTTGCCCGCCACCTGGAATCCGGCCTGCGGTCCCTCGGCATCGAAGACATGCCGGTGCGCCGCGAGGCGTTCGAGATGCGATGAAAAATATCGTATAATGCCGGACTTGGCCCGGATCAGTCCGGGCATCGGACATCACCGGCGCAATGGCAGAGTGGTGATGCAGCGGATTGCAAATCCGTGTACGTCGGTTCGATTCCGGCTTGCGCCTCCAAATGAAATCAAGGACTTGCGTGTTGAACGCAGGTCCTTTTTTCATTCCAGCCCCATCCCCGCATCAGTGGCCACAGGAAACTCGCGGTTTCCCGCCTCCAGCCCCCATCCAGCACGATTCGCCCCGCATCCCTCGCCCACCACGCCAGGGACGGCTCCAGTCATTCCCGCAAGCATCATCCCGGAATGATCCGGGCATGTGCCTTGCTGCGGCTCGCAGGCCGGCCGTGGGAGCCGGCCGCTCCTTGGCGGCGCTGCACGATGATCAGCACGCCCAACACCGCTCACACCACGAGGAAAACCATGACGACCAGAATGCAAGACAACCTGCTGGACTGGCTGCGCGACGCCCATGCGATGGAAGAACAGGCCGAAAAGATGCTGACAGCCACTGCGGAACGGCTCCAGAACTACCCCGCGCTGCGGGCCCGGATCGAACAGCACATCGAAGAGACCCGGCAACAGGCGGTCCGCATCCGCGGATGCATCGATCGCCTTGGCGGCGATACATCCGCGGTCAAGGACATGACGGCGAAAATGATGGCCATGGCCCAGGGGCTGAGCGGCATGTTCGTTTCCGACGAGGTGGTCAAGGCGAGCCTGGCCAGCTATGCCTTCGAGCACATGGAGATCGCCAGCTACAAGGCGCTCATCGCAGCCGCAGAGACATGCGGGGACATGGAGACCAGGCAGATGTGCGAGCAAAGCCTGGCCGAGGAAGAAGCCATGGCGGACTGGCTGGCCTCGCGCCTGCCCGCCACGGTGCGGGAATTTCTCCAGCGCGACGAAACACCGGACATGACGGCGAAGCACTGAAAAAAAGCCGGGCTTCCTGTTTCAGGAAGCCCGGCCGCACTGTGATTTCCCGCGCATCGCCGCCCGAAAGCGGCAATCCGCCGGATATCAGAGAATCTGGATCTTGGTGGCCTGCGGGCCCTTCAGTCCGGCTGCGGACACGTAGGAGACACGCTGGTTTTCTTCAAGGGATTTGTGACCGGAGCCCTGGATCTCCGAGTAGTGCGCAAAGAGGTCCTTGCCGCCGGATTCGGGCATGATGAAGCCGAATCCTTTTTCGCTGTTGAACCATTTCACGATGCCGATTTCTGTAGTCAAAGTCATTCCTAAAGGATAAAAGGGGGAACTTTCCCCACCCCCACTATGGGGGCTTGCTGCATGCGACACAATCGCAATTTCAATTTGTCGCAAACGCGGAACCGGGCGGAAGCGATGCGCCCGCCGCCTGCAGGCGCAACCGCGCCGGCATGACGGGCAGCGCGCACGCCCGGATATAGCTGAATGCCTCGGCCTTGGCGAATTCGACCGCGGCGTGGGCAGATTCGAAGAGCGGCGTGAACCGCATGAGGCGGTCCTGGGTCATGCTGGCATGGCCGCTGCGAATCGAGACGGAGGCGACATAACGGCCGCCCTGATCGCGGCGGACCAGAGGAGAGACCAGGTACTTGCCGACCTGTATGGATGGATACATGTGAACCTTTCGATGCCGGCAAGACGCCGGAATCCGATGAAACAATGAGGGCGCAAAGCGCGTGGGGCTGGACTCTGCCCGCGGCTGGCCTGCAGGGGTATTCGCTGCGGGCGAGAGGCTGCCGGAAATGAAACCCGGATCGGGTACGGCCGACTAAGGAAGAAGCACAGGATCAGTTGCCGCGCGTTTTTCATGGAATCATTCTGCACGTCGCGGCGGCTGACTCGTCAGTGTACCACGTCCCGCGCGCATCCAGGCAATTCACTTGCAAAAGGAAGCCGGCGGCGCGCTCATCCCAGCGCCGTATCCAGGAACATCATGACGGCGAAGCCGGCCATCAGGCCGACGGTGGCCGCCGTCTGATGGCCGTTGCGGTGCGTCTCGGGTATGACTTCGTGCGACACCACGAAGATCATGGCGCCGGCGGCCAGGCCCAGGCTGACCGGATAGGCGATGGGCAGGCCGCTGGCAATGCCCACGCCGACCAGGGCGCCCAGGGGTTCCATCAGGCCGGAGGCCACGGCGACGAAGATCGCCCGCGACAGTGGCAGGCCGATGGCACGCAGCGCCAGTGCCACCGCCAGCCCCTCGGGAACGTCCTGGATGGCGATGGCCGTGGTCAGCGGCAGCCCGACCGTCAGGTCGCCATGGGCGAAACCCACTCCGATCGCCATGCCTTCGGGCAGGTTGTGCAGCACGATGGCCAGCACGAACAGCCAGACGCCGCCGATGCGCGCGGCGGCCGGGCCATGCACGCCGGAACTTTCGTGCTGGTGCGGCGTGAAATAATCCAGCCCCAGCATCAGGAGCACCCCCAGGCCCAGGCCGATCGTGACCGTCAGGGCCGCGCCCGTGCCGCTGCCCAGCAAGCCACGGGCGGCGTCCAGGCCCGGCAGGATCAGTGAGAACGAACTGGCCGCCAGCATCATGCCGGCAGCAAAACCCAGCATGCAATCCTGGGCGCCCGTCTCGACGGAACGCAGGCCCAGGGCCAGCAGCGCACCCAGTGCCGTGGCGCCGAAACCCGCCGCACCGCCCAGGGCCGCATATCCCAGGAACCCCCGGTTTTCATCGGAAAACGATTCCGCGCCGCCGCCCAGCAGCAGCCAGGACACGGCCAGCAGCGCCACTGCCAGGCCGAACGCCACCGCCCGGTGCTCGCGCAGCTGACGTCGCCAGGACTGGGTGAACGGCGCCTGGACTGCCCGTGCGTCACTCATCGCTTTGCGTGCCCGCAGGCAGGGCCGCCATGGCCTGGGCCACCGCCGCCGTCAGGCGCCTGGCATACGGCACGTGCAGGAACTCATTGGGCCCATGAGCGTTGGATTTCGGCCCCAGGACGCCGCACACCATGAACTGCGCGGCAGGAAAACCCTGGCGCAGCAGGTTCATCAGCGGGATCGTGCCGCCCTGGCCGATATAGCCGCAGGGCGCATCGAAATACTGACGCGACGCTGCATCCAGCGCGTCGATCAACCAGGGCGCGGACTCGGGGGCGTTCCAGCCGCCGGCCACGCCGGGGTCGGGCTGGAACAGGACGCGGGCCCGGTAGGGGGCATCCTGCTCCAGCAGCCGCTTCAGCTCGTCCGCGGCCGCGCCGGCATCGACCAGCGGCGGCAGGCGCAAGGACAGCTTGAAGGCAGTGCGGGGGCGCAGCACGTTGCCGGCACTGGCCAAAGGCGGCAGGCCATCCGCCCCGGTGACGGACAGGGCAGGCCGCCAGGTGCGGTTCAGCAGCGCCTCGCACGGATCGGTCGCCATGGGCAGCACGACGCCGCCTTCGGCGCCGCAACTCCAGGGAAAGCGCTTCCAGACTTCGTCGCCCAGGATCCGGGCAGCCGCGCGAGCCTGCCCGGCGCGCTCGGCCGGAATGTCGCAATGGAAGCTGGACGGCAGCACGCGACCCGTGCCGCTGTCTTCCAGACGGTCCAGCAGATGGCGCAGGATACGGAAGCTGGACGGCACCACGCCGCTGGAATCGCCCGAATGCACGCCCTCGTCCAGCACCTGGACTTCCAGCGTGCCGGTCACCAGACCGCGCAGCGAGGTCGTCATCCAGAGCTGCTCGTAGTTGCCGGCGCCCGAATCCAGGCAGACCACCAGGGCGACGCGGTCCAGCCGGTCGCGCAGTGCATCGACGTAGGGCAGCAGGTCGTAGCTGCCGGATTCCTCGCAGGTTTCGATCAGGCCGACGCAACGTGGCCGGGGAACGCCCTGGCGATCCAGCGCTTCGATGGCAGTGAGCGAGGCGTAGACGGCATAGCCGTCGTCGGCACCGCCCCTGCCGTAGAGCTTGCCATCGCGCAGCACCGGCGTCCACGGCCCCAGGCCGGCACGCCAGCCGGAGAACTCGGGCTGCTTGTCCAGGTGACCGTACATGAGCACCGTGCCGCCATCGTCCCGCCGCGTCGCGGGCGCGTCGAACCACAGCACCGGCGTACGGCCCGGCAGGCGGATCACTTCGACCGACAGCCCCCGGATCGGCCGCTTCCGGGCCCAGCGGACGGCGTCTTTCACCACGCGGTCGATATGGCCGTGCGCGGCCCAGTCCGCATCGAAGGCCGGGCTCTTGGCCGGCACGGCGATGTAGTCGCACAGGGCCGGCACGATCTCGCGGTCCCAGGTGTCGTCGATGAAGGCCCGGAGGGCGGCGGGATCCAGCCCGGCTGGAGCGGCGGGGGCCTGCGGCGTATCCATGGCGTATCCTTTCTTCAATTCTTTCCCGGGAATCATTCTACGCTCCGGATCGGGCCTGGTCCGGCTCGGATACACTGCCTGGAAAGGGCGGGCACGGCCCCGATCGCCGGGCGACGCACCGGCCCCGAAAACGGAAACCCGAAATGGACGATCAAGTACTCGCGGCCATGGCCCGCTGGCCCAACGTGCCGGCCGTGCGCGGCTGGCTGTCGCTGTCGGCGCGCGGCCAGTGGCGCCTGCATCCCCACGGCCGCGGCTGGGACACGCCGGACGAGGAACCGGGCGAAACCATCTCCAGCCCGCAGATCATCGGTTTCATCGGCCGCAATTACCTCGCCGACGATGCAGGCCGCTGGTTCTTCCAGAACGGCCCCCAGCGCGTGTACGTGCGGCTGGACGGCGCTCCCTGGATCCTCGGCATGGACGCCGACGCGCAGGGCCGCTCGCGCTTGCGGACCCATACGGGCCAGGACTACGGCCCGGTCGACCACTGGTGGCTGGATCCCGGCGGCCGGCTGTATGCCCGGTCGGCAGCGGGCGCGGGACTGGTGAACGACCGCGACCTGGGCCGTGTGGTCGATGCCCTGCGCACGGCCGATGGACAGCCGCTGGACGACTGGTTCGAGCGGCCCGATCCCGCCGGCATCTCCGTACGCCTGGACAGCGGCGATCCGGGCTGCTCCGCGGCCAGGACGCCGATGGGCCTGCTGGCCGCCGACGCCGTCGAAGCCACCCTGGGCTTCGTGCGCCTGCCGTAGCCCCGCCCGCATGGACACCCGCGCCGAATACCCCGAATGCCCGCACCCGCAAGCTAAAATCCCCGCATGACTTCGCCCGATCCCGCCTTCTACCATCCCGCCCCCCGCTCCCAGCAGTTCTGCTCGCAGTGCGGTCATGCGCTCAGCCGGGAAATCCCGCCGGACGACAACCGCATCCGCGACCTGTGCACCCACTGCGGCGCGGTCCACTACCAGAATCCGCGCAATGTGGTCGGCGTGGTGCCCATCCTGGGCGACCGTGTGCTGCTGTGCCGCCGCGCCATCGAGCCGCGCCACGGCAAATGGACGCTGCCGGCCGGCTTCATGGAACTGGGCGAAACCACCGAGCAGGGCGCGGCGCGCGAAAACCAGGAGGAATCGGGCGCGCGCATCCGCATTCGTTCCCTGTTCACGGTCATCGACGTGCCCTCGGTCAACCAGGTGCACCTGTACTACCTGGCCGACGTCCTGGGTCCGCACCTGGCGCCGGGCCCGGAAACCCTGGAAGCCGCTTTCTTCGGCCTGGACGAAATCCCCTGGCGCGACCTGGCCTTCCGCACCGTCAGCACAACGCTGGAGCACTACCTGCGCGACCGCGGCCAGGGGGCATTCCCGACCCATCACTACGCCATCGACCTGCGGTTTCCCGACTGAACGGAACCGCGGCGCCACCATGACGATCGCCTGGATCGAAGACCGCGATCCCCTGCCCGACCCGGCGCGCGTGCCGATTCCTGCCAGCGGCCTGGCGGCGGCGGGCCTGGACCTGTCCCCCGCCCGGTTGCACGAGGCATACCGCAAGGGGCTGTTTCCCTGGTATTCCCCCGGCGAACCGGTGCTGTGGTGGAGCCCCGATCCGCGCATGGTGCTGCGCTGCGAAGACTTCCACACCAGCCGCTCGCTGGCCAAGCGCGTGCGGCAATTCGATCGGGACGACGGACCGGAAACCGCTGCATCGCCGGCCGACGGAAACGCGCCGCCCGCCCTGCGCATCACCCTGAACCAGGCGTTTCCCGCCGTGATCGCCCACTGCGCGCAACGCGGCGCACCGCGCATCGGCCTGGGCGCCGCCCGCGCCGGCCGGGACTGGACCCAGGCCTGCGCGGCGCAAGGACGGGACGGCACCTGGATCACGCCGGACATCATGGCGGTCTACACCGCCTGGCACCGCATGGGTTGCGCCCACAGCGTCGAGGCCTGGATCGGCGGCCGGCTCGCGGGCGGCCTGTACGGCGTCGGCCTGGGGCAGTGCTTCTTCGGGGAATCGATGTTCAGCCTGGCCGCCGACGCGAGCAAGGTCGCCCTGGCCTACCTGGTGCGCCACCTGCAGGCCCGGGGGGTGCCCTGGATCGACTGCCAGCAGGAAACCCCCCATCTGGCCAGCCTGGGCGCCCGGCCCGTGCCCCGTGCGCGGTTCCTGGACATGCTGGCAGCTGGCCGCGATGCCCCGGCGCCTGCGTGGGGAAGCGGGCGCCTGCGGGCCGATGGCCGCCTGGAACCACGGTCCGGCGGCCGGCCGGTGCGCTGATCATGGCGGCCGGCACTGGCCTTCCCACGCCGCCGGTGCCACAATGAATCGGTCGCAACCCCGGCCCGATTCATGAGCAATCCCAGCGAATCCGTCTTCCGCCGCCTGCAGTTCTACACCACCGCCACCTATCCGTGCAGCTACCTGCCCGGCCGCATGGCGCGCTCCGAGGTCGCCGCCCCCACCCATCTGGTGGACGAATCCGCCTATGCGCGCCTGATCGAGCAGGGATTCCGCCGCAGCGGCCTGTTCACCTACCGGCCGGCCTGCGAACAATGCCAGGCCTGCATCCCCATCCGGGTCGACGTCCGGCGCTTCCGGCGCGACCGCACCCAGGGCAAGCTCTGGCGCCGCATGCAGCCCACGCTCTCGGTCCGCCTGGCGCCGCTGCACTGGGACGCACGGCATTTCGACCTGTACCTGCGCTACCAGCAGCAGCGCCACCCCGGCGCCGGCATGGACCAGGACGACCAGGCCCAGTACACCCAGTTCCTGCTGACCAGCCGGGTCCATTCCGAAATGGCCGAATTCCGCGACACAGATGGCGCACTGCGCATGGTGGCCATCATGGACCGCATCGACCACGGGCTGTCGGCGGTCTATACCTTCTACGACCCCGACTGGCACGGCAGCCTGGGCACCTACGGCATCCTCTGGCAGCTGGACTACGCCGACCGCCTGGGCCTGCCCTGGCTGTACCTGGGCTACTGGATCGACGAAAGCCGTAAAATGGCCTACAAATCGCGCTTCCGGCCGCACCAGATCCTGCGCGGCGGCGTCTGGGCCGAACCGCCCCCCGCCGGCGGCTGAACCCGGGCCGGCGCGCCGCCCTCGTCCAACCGACCCCATCCATGCCCATGTCCCTGCTGTTCCAAGCCTATCCGCTGGCGCGCACCGCCCTGTTCTCCATGGACCCCGAACAGGCCCACGAATGGACCTTGCGCGCGCTGCAGCGCAGCCAGGGCTGCGCCGCGACGCGGCTGCTGGCCGCCCGGCAGCCGATCCTGCCGCGCACCGTCATGGGTCTGCCGCTGCGCAATCCCGTCGGCCTGGCGGCGGGCCTGGACAAGAACGGCGCCTGCATCGACGGCCTGGCCGCCCTGGGTTTCGGTTTCATCGAAGTCGGCACCGTCACCCCGCGCGCCCAGCCCGGCAACCCCAGGCCGCGCATGTTCCGCCTGCCGCGCGCGCGCTGCCTGATCAACCGCATGGGATTCAACAACGACGGCCTGGACACATTCGTCGCCAACGTCCAGCGCAGCCAATGGCGCCGGCACGGCGGCATCCTGGGGCTGAACATCGGCAAGAACGCCGACACGCCGATCGAGCGCGCCGTGGACGACTACCTGCTGTGCCTGGACGGGGTGTATCCCCATGCGGACTACATCACGGTGAACATCTCTTCGCCCAATACGCGCAACCTGCGCAGCCTGCAAAGCCACGATGCGCTCGACGCGCTGCTGGGCGCGCTGCGGGAACGCCGCGAAGCCCTGGCCGACCGCCACGGCCGGCGCACGCCGCTGGTGGTCAAGATCGCGCCCGACCTGGACACCGAAGAAATCGACGCCGTCGCGGAACTGGTCCCGCGCCACGGCATCGATGGCATCATCGCCACCAACACCACCCTGTCGCGCGATGCCGTGCGCGGCCTGCCCCACGAAGACGAGGCGGGTGGGCTCTCCGGCCCGCCCGTGCACGAAATGTCGCTGGCCGTGATCCGCCGCCTGCGCGAGCACCTGGGCCGGGACACGGCGATCATCGGCGTGGGCGGCATCGAATCCGGCCGCCAGGCCGTGGAAAAGGTCCAGGCCGGGGCCGACGCGGTGCAGGTCTACACCGGGCTGATCTACCGGGGGCCGGCGCTGATCGCCGAATGCGTGCGGGCGCTGGAAACGGCCTGAAGCCCGCGCCCGTGTCCGCATCCGGGCGCGGCGTCGCCGCGCACCGGCGAAAGGCAGCGCGAAGACCGGGTCACAGCGCCGTCAGGATCGCGGCGCCCAGCACGTTCGCCAGGCCGATCAGCACCATCACCAGGCCCGCGATGGAACCTTCCTCACGCCCCAGCTCATAGGCCTTGGCCGTGCCGGCCCCGTGCGCGCCCACGCCCAACAGCGCGCCGCGCGCCAGCGAGGAACGGACCGGCAGCCAGGCCAGCAGGCATTGCCCGACGATCGCGCCCAGCACCCCCGTCAGCACGACGAACACCGCCGTCAGGTCCGGGATGCCGCCGATGTCGCCGGAGACCTCCATGGCGAACGGCGTGCTGATCGAACGCGGCAGCAGGCTCAGCCGCAGGGCGCCGTCCAGGCCCAGCCACGTCGCCAGCCCCCAGCCCGTGACCAGGGCCGTGGCGCTGCCGACCAGCACGCCCGCCGCCAGCACGGGCCAATAGCGGCGCACGAGCGCGCGCTGTTCGTAGATCGGCACGGCGAACGCCACCGTGGCCGGCCCCAGCAGGGCCACCAGCCAGCCGGCCCCCTGGAAATACTGCCGGTAGCTGACGTGCGCCACCAGCACCAGGACGACCAGCAGCGCCGGCGCCAGGGCCAGCGGCATCAGCCACCATCTGGCGTAGCGGGCATAGAGCCGCTTGGCCAGCAGATAGAAGCCGACCGTCGGCACGGACCAGAGCAGCACGTCGGCGCACAGGGCCGCCGCGCCCGTCATCGAAACCGGCATGGCGTCAGCACCCCTCCGCCGCAGACGGTTCCCCCGCCCGGGCGCGGCGCAGCATCCAGGCATGGCAGACGTCCACCGTCAGGGCGGTCGCGGCCATCACAGCCACCGTGCCGACCAGGATCACGGCCAGGATCTTGAGCCCCAGGATGCCGACGAATTCGCCGTGTTCGACCACCGCAGGCACCGCCGGCACGAAGAACAGCAGCATGTCCGCCAGCAGACACTGCGCGCCGCGCCGCGCGCTGAAGGGGCTGATCCACCCGGCCGCCATCGACGCCAGCAGCAGCGCCAGCCCGACGATGCCGCCGGGCAGGGGCAGATGGGCCAGCCTGACCAGCGCCTCGCCGGCCAGCCAGAAGCCCACGATCAGGCCGACCTGGGCGGCCCGCATCCGGTGCAGGCCGCGCCGGGACAGGACGGGAATCGCACGCATCTTCATGATTGAATCTCCATGAAGGCAGTGTAGAATCGCCCTTGTTTATTCTACAAATGAATTATTTGAATTTTTTCTATTCCATATAAGAATGGATCTGCGTACTCTCAGAGCCTTCGTCGAAGTCGTGCGGCAAGGCGGCTTCTCGCAGGCCGCCAAGACGATCTTCGTCACCCAGCCCACGGTCAGCAAGGCCGTCCGTCAGCTCGAGGACGAGCTCGGCTTCCCGTTGCTGGACCGCAACGGACACCGCAGCGCGCCGAGCCCGGCCGGCGACGTGGTCTATCGGCATGCCACCCGGATGCTGGCCCTGCGCGAGGAACTCCTGGCCGAACTGCAGGATCTCGCGGACCTGCGACGCGGCACGCTCAGGATCGGCCTGCCGCTGATCGGTTCCAGCATGCTGTTCGCCCCCCTGTTCGCGACCTACCGGCACCGCTACCCCGGCATCGACATCCGCCTGACCGAGCACGGCAGCCTGCAGCTGGAAGACATCCTGCGGGCGGGCGACATCGAACTGGGCGCCTCGCTATTGCCCGTGTCGGACGAATTCGAATGGCAACCCGTGCGCAGCGAACCGCTGGTCGTGCTGATGCCGGCCAACCATGCGCTCGCCCGCCGCGCGGCCGTCCGGCTCGACGACCTGCGCGCCGAACCCCTGGTGCTGCTGGAAAGCGGCTTCGCCCTGAACCGCATCATCCAGCAGGCCTGCGCCCGGCGCGGCTTCGAGCCGAAAGTCGCGGCGCGCAGCGGCCAGATGGACTTCATGATCGCCCTGGTCGCCGCCGGCCTGGGACTCGCCTTCCTGCCGCGCATGATCCTGGAGGAACGGCCGCAGGCCGGCCTGACGCACGTCCTGCTGGACGAACCGGACATCCGCTGGGACCTAGCGACGGTCTGGCGGCGGGACGCCTATCTGTCCCTGGCGGCGCGCGCCTGGCTGGATCTCGTGCGCGAGACGCACGCGGGCCGCGCGCAGCCAGGCCCGCGAAACCCCGGACGGACAGGCGCGTCCTAGACCACCCGCCCGCTCCGCGCCCGCCGCAGCCTTTGCGCCTGCTTCAGCGCCCGGCCGCGCACATAACGATGATGCAGGCGATCCAGGTACAGATACACCACCGGCGTCGTGAACAGGGTCAGCGCCTGCGACAGGAGCAGGCCGCCCACCATCGTATAGCCCAGCGGCTGGCGCAGCTCGGACCCGGCACCGGTACCCAGCATCAGCGGCAGCCCCGCCAGCAGGGCGCACATCGTGGTCATCATGATGGGCCGGAAGCGCAGCAGGCAGGCCTGGTAGATGGCCTCGCGCGGGGATAGCCCCTGCTGGCGCTCGGCCACCAGGGCGAAGTCGATCAGCATGATGCCGTTCTTCTTGACGATGCCGATCAGCAGCAGGATGCCGATGATCGCGATCACGCTCAGGTCGAAGCCGCTGCCCATCAGGATAAGCAGCGCCCCCACGCCCGCCGAGGGCAGTGTGGACAGGATGGTCAGTGGATGGATGTAGCTCTCGTACAGCAGGCCGAGCACGATGTACACGGCCACCAGGGCGGCGGCGATCAGGTAGGGCTGGCTCGCCAGGGATTCCTGGAAGACCTGGGCCGTGCCCTGGAAGGCGCCCTGGATCGACAGCGGCATGTTCATGGCGGCCTGGGCCGCATGGATGGCATCCACCGCCTGGCCAAGCGAGTGGCCGGCCGCCAGATTGAAGGAGATCGTCACCGCCGGGAACTGGCCCTGATGGTTGATCGACAGGAAGCCCGGCCTGGAGGTATCCAGCTTCGTCAGGCTCGACAGCGGCACCTGCTCGCCAGTCAGTGGCGACCTGACGTACAGACGCGAGAACACGGCCGGGTCCGACTGCAGTTCAGGGGTGATCTCCAGGACGACCTGGTAGCTGTTGATCTGGGTGGAATACTGCGCCACCTGGCGCTGGCCCAGGGCGTTGTAGATCGTGCTGTCGATCATGGCCGGCGTGATCCCGAACATGGCTGCCCGGGTGCGGTCGATCGTGATCACTGCCGTGTTGGCGCTGTTCTGCTGGTCGGAAGCCAGGTCGGCCAATTGCGGCAGGCCGCGCAGGCGTTCCAGCAGGCGCGGCGCCCAGGTGTTGAGCTCGTCCAGGTTGGCGCTGGTCAGGGTGTACTGGTACTGCGTGCGCGACAGGCGCCCGCCAACGTTGATGTCCTGCCCCGCCTGCATGAACAGGCGCACGCCGGGCACGTGTTCCAGCTGCGGGCGCAGGCGGCGGATGATGTCGTCGGCACTGGCGCGCCGCCCCGCATCGCGCGGCTTCAGGCTGATGAAGAAGCGCCCGGTGTTGAATGTCGGCGCATTGCTGCTCATGCCGAAGGCGGCCACGTCCGGATCCTGGCGCAGAATCTCGGCCAGGGCCATCATGCGCTGGTTCATGGCATCGAACGAGCTGTCCTGAGATGACTCGGCCAGGCCGAAGATCGCGCCGGTGTCCTGCTGCGGGAAGAAGCCCTTCGGGATCACGATGAACAACGCGGCCGACGCCGCCACGGTTGCCAGAAAGACGCACAGCGTGGCGAACTGATGATCCAGCGCATGGTCCAGGCCCCGGCGGTAGACCGCCAGCATGCGGTCGAAACCGCGCTCGAAGGCCTGGTAGATCCGACCGTGCGAGGCCTGCTGGGGATTGCGCAGGTAGCGCGAGCACAGCATGGGAATCAGGCTGAGCGTGACCAGCACCGAGATCACCACGGTCATGACGACGGTCACGGCGAATTCGCGGAACAGCCGCCCCACCATGCCGCCCATCAGCAGCAGCGGAATGAACACGGCCATCAGCGACACCGAGATCGACACGATGGTGAAGCCGATCTCGCGCGCGCCCTTCAGGGCAGCCTCCATGGGTCGCATGCCCTCTTCCACGTGGCGCCAGATGTTCTCCAGCATGACCACGGCGTCGTCGATCACGAAGCCCACGGAAATCGTCAGCGCCATCAGCGAGAGATTGTCCAGGCTGTAGCCGGCCAGGTACATCAGGGCAAAGGTGCCCATCAGCGCCAGCGGGACCGTGGCGCTGGCGATCAGCGTGCCCGCCACGTTGCGCAGGAACATGAAGATCACCATCACCACCAGCGCGATGGACAGCAGCAGGGTGAACTCGACCTCGTGGACCGAAGCGCGGATGTTCTGGGTGCGATCGATCAACGTGCTGACATGGATGCTGGCCGGCATGGACGCCATCAGGCGCGGCAATTCGGCGCGAATGCGCTCGACCGTTTCGATGACGTTGGCCCCGGGCTGCTTGGTGATCCCCACCACCAGGGAACGCCCGTTGCGGGCCACATCGTCCGGCCCGGCCCCCTTGCCGGCAAAGGCCCAGGCGGCCTGCTTCGTGTCCTCCGGTCCGGGCACGGCCCTGCCGATGTCGCGCACGCGCACCGGCGCGCCGTTGCGCCAGGCGACGATCACGTCGTTCCAGGGCGCCGCATCGAGGATCTGGTCGTTGGTGTAGATGGTGTAGCTCTGCCGGCTGCCGTCGATCGTGCCCTTGGGCTGGTTCACCGTGGTGGTGGCGATCACCCCCCGGATCGATTCCAGGTCCAGCCCCAGCGCGGCGATCTTCTGCGGATCGACCTGGATGCGGATGGCCGGCTTCTGCTGGCCGAAGATGTTCACCTGGCCGACGCCCTCGACCCGCGACAGCTGCTGGGCCAGGATATTGTCGGCGAAGTCGTTGACTTCGGTGATGGGCAGCACGTCGGACTGCACCGACAGGATCAGGATGGAGAAATCCGCCGGATTGACCTTGCGGAAGGTCGGCGGGCTGGACAGGTTCGAGGGCAGCTGGCGCGAAGCCGAATTGATGGCGCTCTGCACGTCCAGGGCCGCACCGTCGATATTGCGGTCCAGCGCGAATTGCAGCGTGATACGCGACACCCCCAGCGCATTCTCGGAGCTCATCTGCACCAGGCCCGGGATC
Source organism: Castellaniella daejeonensis (assembly GCF_039523555.1). NCBI lineage: Bacteria > Pseudomonadati > Pseudomonadota > Betaproteobacteria > Burkholderiales > Alcaligenaceae > Castellaniella > Castellaniella daejeonensis. The sequence continues at coordinate 68,780 of NZ_BAAAFN010000014.1, read as the reverse complement.
GTGGAGAATTCCCGTTCCAGCGGCTGGGCCACGCTGGTGGCCATGGTTTCCGGATTGCCGCCGGGCAGCCTGGCCGTGACCTGGATGGTGGGAAAATCGACCTGGGGCAACGGCGCCACAGGCAGCAGCGGAAACACCGCCAGGCCCAGCAGGAACAGGGCCATCGCCAGCAGCGAGGTGCCGATGGGACGCCGGATGAACGGCTCGGAGATGTTCACGATGCGTCTCCGGGCTTGCCGGAAACGGCCTGCCCGCCGGCAGCCGGCGCATCGGCCGCATTCGCCGCGACCTCGGCGATCTTCAGGCCGGGCCGCAGCTTGTACTGTCCATCGACCACGACGCGCTGGCCCGCCGACAGTCCCTCGGTCACCACGGCCAGGCCGTCCTGCGCCACGGCCACCTGCACCGTCTGGGCGCTCACCCGGTCATCGGACCCGACCAGGTAGACATACAGCCCCTGGGCGCCGCGCTGCACGGCGGATTCCGGCACGACCAGGGCGCCGGCCCGGTCGCCCAGGATCAGCCGCACGTCCACCGTCCGCCCCGGCCACAGAGTGTGATCGGGATTGTCCAGCCGCGCCTTCAGGCGCAGCGTGCCGCTGGCGGCGTCGATCTGGTTGTCCACCAGGACCAGCACGCCGCGGCCAAGCAGTTCAGGCTGGTCCCTTCCATAGACTTCAACCGCCAGCCCGCCCGCGCCGCCTGCTGCCCGGACGGCTGCCTGGACCTCGGCAAAGGCTGTGTCCGGCACGGTGAAACTGACGGCGATGGGATCGATCTGGTTGATCAGCACCAGGCCGTCGGCATCCGCCGCACGCACCAGATTGCCCGGATCCACCTTCAGGGGCCCCGTGCGCCCGGTCAGCGGCGCCGTGATGCGGGTGTAGTCCAGCTGGACGCGGGCCGCCTGGATCTGGGCCTCGTCGGCCTGGATCGCCGCCTGCAGGATCGCAACCTGGGCGCGCTGGGTGTCCAGGGTCTTGCGGTCGATGGCGCCATGGCGGGCCAGTTCGACATAGCGCGCCAGATCTTCGCGCGCGTTGTCCAGCTGCGCCTGGTCGCGTGCACGCTGGGCGACGGCCTGGGCCAGCTGGGCTTTCTGCGTCCGGTCGTCGAGCCTGGCGATGAGCTGCCCCTGGCGCACGATCTCGCCTTCGCGAAAGCCCACCGATTCGAGCTGGCCGTCGATGCGCGCGCGCACCATCACGCTGGCCCAGGCCTGGGCCGCGCCCAGGCCCTGGACGCGGATGGGCATGTCGCGGGCGGCCACCATCGCCGTGCGCACCTGGACCGGAGCGGCTGCAGCCGGGGCGGCTGCGGGTGCCGGGCGCCCCGACCACCAGATCCACAGCACCACGATCGGCAGCGCCGCCAGGGCCCACCACAGAAAGGAACGGCGCACGGAAGAAATCGCCATGAGTTCTCGAAACGGGATGTTGTTCGACGGAAGAAACCCTGCCGCGCCGCGGTGCGTGCGAATGGGCGGGCGGCCGGACGGCCGCCTGTGGGCGAGTATACGAGGAAGCGCCGAGCTGCGCTGGACCGGATGCCGGTCGGCTGAACGCCCGGGCACGGCAGCCGTGTCCCGCGGCGGAAAAAACGAAACCCCGGGACTGGCGTCCCGAGGTCCTGCCCCGTCCGGGCCTGAGCCCGGACCGGATCGTGCCTGGGCCGGCCGGCGGAACCCGCCGGCGCGGCCGGTACGGATCAGTTCGCGGCGCGGCGCGAGCGCGAGCCGGTCTTGGCGGCCTTGCCGACATCCGCGGCGGCCTTCAGGGTGGCGTTGGTCGCGGCGGCGAAGTTCGACTCGGCGGCGCTGGCGGCCTGGCGGGCAGCCTTGGAAGCGGATTCGTAGGCGTTGGTCGCGGTGGCCAGCGAGGACTTCAGCAGCGCCACGGCGCCTTCGGAACCCGTGGGGGCATTGCGGGCGAACTGCTCGACCGCTTCGGACACCTGCTTCTGGCCCTGGGCCAGCTGGGCTTCGGCCAGCTTGCTCAGGTCGCCCTGGATGTCGGCCAGGATTTCGTAGACGTCCTTGCCATAGGCCACGGCCTGCTCCGGACGGACCAGGGCGGACGTGAAGGCCAGCAGTTCCTGGGCGTCCTTCAGCTCGGCGGCCTCATGGGACTTCTGGGCGACGTCTTCCAGGGCGGACTTGGCGGCCTTCAGGTTCAGGTCGACCAGCTTTTCGAAACCATTGAAGAACGTGCCCTGGACAGCCAGCAGGTTGTCGATGACGGCCTTCTGGGAGGCCAGCAGGGATTGTTGATTTGCGCTCATGATGACTCCTTGTCGATAGTAGAAGGTTTCCTCAGAGGCACAATGCCCGGCACCTTCCCGTTCGCAGCGTTTTGCTGCAACGCACAAATCAAATTTTATAGGAATGGCAAGCGATGTCAACTTATTTTGTTGCGCCGCAACAAAATAAGTCGGGGAGGAGAAATTAGGTCGGGGACGATCCGGGCGGCGGGATGACCGCCCGGCTGCGCAGGGCCCATGTTCAGTGCTGGGCCTCGTAGCCCAGGGCCTCGGAAATACGGGCACTGGTGCTCATCAGCAGCGGGATCCAGTCATCGCGCATGCGCTCGGCCGGAGCCGACAGGGACAGCCCGGCCAGCAACGCCCCGGTGTCGTCATAGATGCCGGCCGCAATGCAGCGCACCCCGAGCTCGAGTTCCTCGTTGTCGCGCGAATAGCCGTGCCGGCGCACCAGCGCGAGTTCTCGTTCGAGCTGGTCGATTTGGGTGATGCTGTTGCGCGTGGTGCCCGCCAGCCCCGTGCGCATGGCGTAGCTGCGCACGCTGCGGGCATCCCACATGGACAGGAACAGCTTGCCGGTCGAGGTCAGGTGCAGGGGGGCCCTGCCGCCGATGGCGCGCACCACCTGCATGCCGGACCGTTCGCTCCAGGCCCGCTCGATGTAGACGATTTCGTCGCCCTGGACGAGCGACAGGTTGACCGTCTGGCCCGTCTGGCGATGCAGTTCGTGCATCGGGCCTATGGCGGCCTCGCGCACGTCCAGCCGCCCCTTGACCAGCGAACCGAGTTCCAGGAGCCGCATGCCCAGGCGGTACAGGCCACTGTCGACGCGCTCGACATACCGGCCCACGGCCAGATCGGCCAGGATGCGGTGTGCCGTGGAAGCATGCAGCCCCGTGGCCGCCGACAGTTCCTTCAGCGTGACCGGATCACGTTGCCCGGCCAGGACATCGAGGATGCGCATGGCGCGGTCCAGCACCTGGATCGTCACCGAGCCATGATCGCCGGCCGCGGAAGCGAGGGCCGGACTGCCTTGTGAGGACGAAGCGGAAGAATGGGAAAGTCGTGCCATGGATTCGCTTTGTTGCATTGCGCCATTTTTCCATACTATGAAAAAATGCTTCGCATGGCAAGCACTTTCTGGGGGCCATGGCCCAGTCGCCCGGCAGCGCCGGTGAGCTTTGACCAATAGACCGCGCCCGCGGCGCGCCTGCCGTCCGGCGCGGCATCAGGCCGGTGGATCGAGCCTGCCGCCCAGCGACAGGACTTCGCTCCGCAGCCAGACCAGGGCCTCGGCCGCGGCATCCGGGGCACCCTTGACCCCCAGCTCGATGTGCGGCGGGCCGCCCGCGTCGCCCACGTTGGGCAGGCTGAAGGCGCGGATCCCCGCCCAGCGGCGTTCCAGCGATTCGAGCGCCGGGGTGATGCGCGATTCCGGCAGGCCGAACACCAGGAAGGAATGCTCGACCCGCGACTCGCAATGGTGCCACCGGGCATAGCGCGTATCCAGCGTCCAGGCCATCATGGCGTGCGCCATGACCGGAAAGCCTGGCATGAAGCTGTGGTCATGGATGAAGAAGCCGGGAATCTTGTTGTAGCTGTTCGGGATGATCTCCGAGCCCACGGGGAACACACCCATCTGCAGCCGCTGCTGGTTTTCGGGGGTGGACATGTCGGCACTGCCCTGGCCCTTGGCGGCCATCTCGGCGCAACGTTCGCCGATCAGGCGGGCAGCCTCGGGATGCAGCGCCAGCGGCACGCCCAGGGCACGCGCGGCGGCCTGGCGGGTGCGGTCATCCGGAGTGGCCCCGATGCCGCCGCAACAGAACACGATGTCGGACGTGGCAAAGCTGCGGCCCAGGCATTCGACGATATCGTCCTCGTCGTCGGAAATGAACTCGGCGGCGTGCAGCCGCAGCCCGCGCTCCTGCAGCAGTTCGATCAGCCGGGAAAAATGCTTGTCCTGGCGGCGCCCGGACAGGATTTCATCGCCGATGGCGATCAGGCGGACGCGCGGCGGCGTCTGCGGAATCGGGCAGGCATCGGGCCCGCAAGCGGATTGAACCGGTGAAACGGCAGCATGGTCGACGGATGGCATCGGGTTTCCAGATCAGAGTTCGATGACGGTTTCGGCCCGCAGGCGGCGGATGGCCTCCAGGCAGAAATGAGCGTACACCAACGCCGAGAAGACCGGCATCACCAGCCAGAACAACGGGATCAGGTTGACGACGGCAAGGCAGGCCGCGATCAGCCACAGCTGGCGATTGTGGCGCCGCCACAGCAACCGGCGCTCGGACTGGCTGGCATGCTCGATCATGGCGTCCACGCGCAGCATGCGGTTCAGCGCGAAGGCCCACCAGAACACCGGCAGCACCAGGGCCATGGGCGGGATCAGCCACAGGGGCATGGTGAACAGCCAGCCCAGACAGAACAGGATCCCGACCCAGGTCGCATTCCAGATGCCCAGCGCCGCGGTGTTGCGGCCCTGACGGCTCAGCCCCTGGTAGTCGCGGCGTTCCAGGTGATGCAGCACGATGGGCATCACGAACACGGCGGCGATCACCAGGCCCAGGATTCCCGCCATGGGCAGGAGCAGTCCCGCCGCCAGCAGCGGCACCAGCCACAGCTTCAGCGAAAACAGGCCCACGGCGACGAGCCAGCCGTCGATGGTGTTGAACAGGCCCCAGGACGAGGCTTCCTGGTCGAGCCAACCGGTCAGCGGCTGCCAGAAGAACCACAGCAGCAGGACCGCGCCCAGGAAGGCAATCACGAACGGCAGGAACAGGGCCGCAATCATGCGCGGGTGCAGTTGGCTGGCCGCGGCGCGGCGGAAGGCCTGGCCGACCAGCGCCAGGCCTTGGGAAGCACGGGGATTGCGCAGGGCGAGGTCTTGGTGCGTCATACGGCGGAATGATCCTTGGAGTGATCCGGTCGGGCTGCGCGGGACAGTCCGCGCAGAACCCATACAATCATCTTATTCAAAGAACAGGATGCCTGTCTGCATGAAATTGTTTGATCCGCACGCCGATCTTCAGGCCCTGCGCGACCGGCTGGCCGCCGATGCCGGCCGCCGCGTGGCCTGCTACTGCGCCGCCTGGTGCCGCACCTGCGATGCCTGGCGCCCCCTGCTCGAGACCCTGGCCGACGAATACCCCGGCTGGACCTTCCTGTGGGTGGACGTCGAGGACAGCCCGGAATGGCTGGGCGACGAAGACATCGAGAACTTTCCCACGATCCTGGTGCAGGATCGGGCCGGCACGCGCTACTGGGGGGCGGTGCAGCCGCGCGCCGAGCATCTGCGGCGGCTGATCGACGGCGCCCAGGAACTGCCCGTGCTGGCAGGCGGCCCCGGCAGCCTGGACACGCTGGCCGGGGGCTAGACGGGCTGATTTGCCGGGCTTACTTGCCGCCGCCCAGCAGGACGCCCACGGACCGGCGGGACGGCACCACGGCCGGACGCGACTGCGCTTCGGGGTTCGGTTCGGGCGCCGGTGCGGCGGGCTCGTAGGGCCGGGAGAAGAAATCGTCCTGCGGCGCCTGGGGCGCGCCGCGCCAGCCTGCCGGACCGGCATGGCCCCCCGCCGGACGGCGGCGGGCGACCACGCGCGGCAGTTCGAGTTCGCCGCGCGGAATCTTGACCTTGATGAGCTTCTCGATTTCCTGCAGGTAGCGCTCTTCTTCGGGGGCGAACAGCGCGATGGCTTCGCCCGATGCGCCCGCCCGGCCGGTGCGGCCGATGCGGTGGACGTAGTCTTCCGCATTGCGCGGCAGGTCGTAGTTGATCACGCAGGGCACGCCGGCCACATCCAGGCCGCGCGCCGCCACGTCGGTGGCAACCAGCACTTCCAGCGCGCCGGCCTTGAATGCGTCCAGCGCCTTCATGCGCTCGATCTGGGTCTTGTTGCCGTGGATCGATTCGGCGCGCACGCCGTCCTGCTCGAGCTGGCGAGCCAGGCGGCTGCAACCGATCTTGGTGTTGGAAAAGACGATCACCTGGCTGAGCTGGCGGGATTTCACCAGATGCACCACGGCCCGGCGCTTGGCCTCGCCTTCGAGGGGATAGGCGATCTGGGTGACGGTGTCGGCCGTGGCGTTGGGGCGAGCGACCTCGACTTCGACCGGAGTACGCAGGAAGGTGCGGCCGAGCTTGCGGATTTCCGGGCTGAAGGTTGCCGAGAACAGCAGGCCCTGGCGGCCCGGCGGCAGCAGCCGCATGATGCGGTCCAGGTCGGGCAGGAAGCCCATGTCCAGCATGCGGTCGGCCTCGTCCAGCACCAGGATGCCGACCTGGCCCAGATTGACGTTGCGCTGCTCGACATGGTCGAGCAGGCGGCCCGGCGTGGCGATCAGGATTTCGCAGCCCTGGCGCAGCAGGTCGCGCTGCGGCCGGATGTCAACCCCGCCGAACACCACCGCCGTGCGCAGGGGCACGAACTTGCTGTACTGGGCGACGTTGGCATGCACCTGGTCGGCCAGTTCGCGCGTGGGCGTCAGGACCAGGGCGCGCACCGGATGGCGCGCGGGCGAGGCGCTGCTGTTGGCGAAGGGCATCAGCCGATGCAGGATCGGCAGGGAAAAGGCGGCGGTCTTGCCGGTGCCCGTCTGGGCGGCACCCATGACGTCGCGGCCGGACATGGCGATGGGGATGGCCTTGGCCTGGATCGGCGTGGCGGACACGTAGCCGGTGGCCTCGATGGCCTGCATGATGCCGGGGTGCAGGCCGAACTGGGCGAACGGAACGGGCGCCTCGGGGGCGGAGTCTTGGGAAGTGGAGTCGGTCATTCGTAGGATTGGGTGCGCAGGCACCCGGAAATCCGGCCCCACGCGTTCATGAACTCCTCATTTTAGCGTGCATCGCCGAGTGCCGGGCAATTGGTACAATGTATCCCTGACAAATTCCGGGAGACGGCGATGTCCATGGCTGATCGAGATGGGGTGATCTGGTACGACGGCAAACTGGTGCCCTGGCGCGATGCGACCACGCACGTGCTGACGCACTCGCTGCATTACGGGCTGGCCGTCTTCGAAGGGGTGCGCGCCTACCGCACCGACCACGGCACCGCGATCTTCCGCCTGGAAGACCACACCAAGCGCCTGTTCAACTCCGCGCACATCTACCAGATGAAGATTCCCTTCTCGCGCGAGGCGATCTCCGAAGCCCAGATCGAGGTCGTGCGCCGCAACGAACTCGAATCCTGCTACATCCGGCCCCTGGTGTTCTACGGCTCCGAAAAGATGGGCGTCTCGCCCCGTGGCGCCTCGGTCCACGTTGCGATCGCCGCCTGGCCCTGGGGCGCCTACCTGGGCGAAGAAGCCCTGAAACAAGGCATCCGCGTCAAGATCTCGTCCTACGCCCGGCAGCATGTCAACGTCACCATGCCGCGCGCGAAGATCGCCAGCACCTACGCCAATTCCATCCTCGCCAACGCCGAGGCGCTGGACCACGGCTACGACGAAGCCATCCTGCTGGACACCCAGGGCTTCGTGGCCGAAGGCTCCGGCGAGAACCTGTTCATCGTGCGCGACGGCGTCGTCTACGAACCCGACATCGCCTGCGCCCTGACCGGGATCACGCGGGCGTCCATCCACCAGATCGCCGCCGACCTGGGCCTGCGGGTGGAATCGCGCCGGCTGACCCGCGACGACCTGTACATCGCCGACGAAGCCTTCTTCACGGGCACGGCGGCCGAAGTCACCCCGATCCGCGAAATCGACGGCCGCCAGATCGGCGCCGGGGAACGCGGGCCGATCACCACCCAGCTCCAGAAGGCCTTCTTCGATGCGGTATCCGGCAAGACGCCGAAATACCACCATTGGCTCTCCAAGGTCTGATCCTTCAACCCGAACCCCAACCCGGACGCCCCGCCGATCCGGCCCCTATCAGGAAACACCATGAGCAGCGTGCCCGAAACCGCCAGCAACCAGGACATCGTCGAAGTCGGCGCCGAAGACCTGCCGGTCTATTGCCCCGGCCCCAAGGCACCCCTCTGGAGCCAGCACCCGCGCATCTACATCGAGGTCGTCAAGAACAAGGTGGCGCGCTGCCAGTACTGCGGCACCCGCTACGCCCTGCGCGAAGGCGAAAAGGTGCACGGCCACTGATCCCGATCCGACCCCATGTTCCCGACGCCCGAAGAAGCGGAATACGCCTTCTACGAAGCCATGCGCCAGGGCGACATCGCCCTGATGATGCGCGTATGGAGCGATGACGAAGACGTGGCCTGCATCCACCCGGGCGGCCTGCGCACCCTCGGCCCCCGGGCCGTCCGGGAAGGCTGGGAGCACATCTTCGCCAACGGCCAGGTCGCCGCGTTCCCGGCCCAGGTCAAGGCCATGACGGGGGTGATGAGTGCCATCCATGTGCTGATCGAACAGATCACGGTCGATACCCCGCGCGGCAAGGACACGCTGAATTTCTACACCACCAACATCTACCAGAAAGGCCCCGAGGGCTGGCGGATGATCGTGCACCATGCTTCGGCGGCGCCCCGCGAGGCCGAACTGTTCGACCGGCCCGATCCCGCCCGCACTCTCCACTGACCGCCATGAGCGTGCAGGGCTTTTCAGAACGCGGATACCCGGGTGCGCGGCGCGGAGGCGAAACCTCATGACCGCACGCATCGACACCAGCCCCTGTCCCGTGCCGGCCTGGCTGCCGGGCGGCCATGCGCAGACACTGTACGGGGCATTCTGCGCCCAGCATTCCGCCCTGCATTTCGTGCGCGAACGGGTCGACACGCCCGATGGCGACTTCATCGACCTGGACTGGTGCGGCCCCGGCCTGAATCCCAATCTGCGGCCCGACGGCCAGGCATCGCCACACGAGTCCGGCCTGGTGGGCACGGCAGCGCGGCGCTGGCTCGAAGCGGCCGACTGGTCCGCGCTGGCGGGCGACGCCCCCGCCCTGATCCTGTTCCACGGCCTCGAGGGCAGCAGCCTGAGCCCCTACATGCAGGCGATCGCCCATGATTTCCGCGCCGCCGGCTGGATCGTGGCCGCGGCGCATTTCCGCGGTTGTTCGGGCGTGCCCAACCGCATGGCGCGTGCATACTACAGCGGCGATTCGGCCGAGATCGACTTCATGCTCGGCCATGTCCGCGCCCGCCTGCCCGACGCTCGATGGCATGCCGCCGGAATCTCGCTGGGCGGCAACGCCCTGCTGAAGCTGCTCGGCGAATCGAACTGCACGCCCCACGGGCTGCACGCCGCGGCCGCGGTATCCGTCCCGATGGACCTGGCCGCATGCGGCCGCCACCTGTCGGATACGTTCTGGGGCCGGCAGCTGTATTCCCGCCACTTCCTGCGCAGCATCCGCCGCAAGATCTTCGATAAGGCCCGTGAATTTCCCGGCTCGGTGGACGTATCGCGCACCCAGAGCATGCGCAGTCTGCGCGAATTCGACGACCTGTACACCGCGCCCATGCACGGCTACCTGAATGCGCTGGATTACTGGACCCGGGCGGCCAGCCTGCCGCTGCTGCCGTCGATCCGCACGCCCACGCTGGTGCTCAATGCCCGCAACGATCCCTTCGTGCCCGAAGCCTCGCTGCCGGGGTCCAGGGACGCATCCGGCGACGTGCTGCTGCACCAGCCGGCCCTGGGCGGCCATGCGGGCTTCGTCACCGGCATGTTCCCGGGCCACCTGCGCTGGCTGCCGGCGCGGCTGCTGCGGTTCTTCAACACCGGCGCCTGAATCCGGGCCGCCCCACGGCCGCCGTCGCAAGGCCCGTTGCCGAGCCTATTTCTTGAATGGTTCCAGCAGCGCGCGCTGATTGTCCAGCCGTTCGCGCAGGGCGCGGATGCGCGTGTCGAGCCGCGACTGGGCGTAGAAATCCTTCGACAGCGTCCGCGCCTGCTGCAGGTGCTCGACCGCGGTGGGTAGCGCGCCGGTCTGCTCGAAATAACTTGCCATGGCTTCATGCGCCTCGACTTCGCGGCCCAGGCGCTCCAGGCTGGTCGCCAGCAGTTTTTGGAATTCCGGCGTCTCGGGCCACTGCCGGGTGGCAGCCTGCAGGAAATCCGCGGCAGCCGCATCCTGGCCTGCCTTCTGCAAGGCGCGGGCGCGCTCGTCGGCCACCCCCTGGCTGTCGGGCCAGCGCTTCCAGGCGGCAGCGGAGACGTCCACGGCGGCGGCCGCACCCTGTGCGCCGGCCAGCTGGATCGCCAGCATGTCCAGCTGCGGCGCCGCTGCCTGCACGGATTGCGCCTGGGCCAACTGCGCCCGGGCGCTGGCCAGGTCGCCCTCGGCCTTGCCCAGCGAGGCCAGGCCGTAGTAGGCGGCGGCCTGGCGCACGCCCGAGAGGTCGCGCGCCTCGCTGCGCAAGGTCTGCTTCAGGCGCTGGCGGTCCGCGTGGCTGCGTGCCTGGATCAGGGCGAGACGGGCACGCACGAACCAGAACTCGGGGTCGGGCGTGACCGCGGCGGCGGGCTGGCCTTCGATGCGGTTCTCGATGTCCGACAGGCGCTGGATGGACAGCGGGTGGGTCGAGGCATAGCCCCCGCCAGTCCCCTCGTTCAGGCGCGAGGCGTTCATCAGGCGGCGGAACATGGCCAGCATGCCCTGCGGATCGAAGCCGGCCTGGCGCATCATCTGCAGCCCCGCCCGGTCTGCCTCTTGCTCGGCACCCCGCGAAAAGCCGAGCTGCCGGTCGATGGCGGCGGCCTGGCCGAAGGTGGCGACCCCCATGGCGAGATCGCCCTGGCCGGCCAGGGCCGCCAGCAGGGCGCCGACCAGGCTGGCCACCATGATGCCTGTGCCCTGGGATTGCTGCGCAATGCCCCGGGCGATGTGGCGCTGCATGACGTGGCCGATTTCGTGCGCAAGCACGCCCGCCAGTTCGGATTCGCTTTGCGCCCCGACCACCAGCCCGCTGTGCACGCCGATGTAGCCCCCCGGCAGGGCAAAGGCGTTGATCGAGGGATCGCGCACGGCGAACACGGTGATGTCCTGGGCCAGCGCCTGGGGTGCGTGGGCAGCCAGCTTGCGGCCGAGTGCGGTCAGGTACTGATTGATGTCCAGGTCGCCGATATAGGTGGGATCCTGGCGGCCCTGCTCCATGATGGCCTGGCCCAGGGTGCGCTCGACCGCAGGAGACAGTTCCGATGAGGAAACCGCGCCCATCGAGGGCAGTCCCATGGGCTGGGCCCAGGCGTGCGGCATGCCCGCCGCCAGGATGCCGGCCAGGCCCAGGCCCACGCCCGTGCGCCGCATCCAGGTCTTCATGGGGTTCCTCCGCCCGCGGTCATGGCCCGATCAGGCTGCGTTCGCCGGCCGGGCGGCCGCACGCCGCCGGGGCTGCGGCAGGCGGTTGCGGGCCGACAGCCGCATCAGGGTACCCAGGGCCACCAGCAGCCCGAACGTCTCGATCAGGCCCGCCGGCACCCACATGATCAGCCCGCCGATCACCTGGTCGTCCAGCGCGCTGAAACCGGGCAGCGCACGGCCGCACAGATCGAATACCGGATAGATGTCGTGTTCGGAAAAGACGATCACAGCGCCGGCGACCATCTGCGGCGCCATGGTGAAGACGGGCGAGAAGATCCGTCCCCCGGGAGACATCGCCGCCGGCGGATGGGGCCGCCGGTCCAGGATCAGGTTCCAGTACATGACCCCGGTGATCACCACCGCCCAGTTCATGAGCCGGTAGAGCCGCCAATCGAGCATGGAATAGAACTGCACGGTGGGCTCCAGCCAGACCAGCACCATCAGCAGGAACAGCAGGGGCACCAGGAAACGGTGCGTGGCCAGGGCTTCCAGGAGGCGGACCGGCCCGGGGCGGCGGCGGGCGGCCGCCAGCCGGGTGCGCCAGGCCAGGGGCAGCCCGGCGCGCATCACCTGGCCCGGATAGGCGCTCATGACCAGCAGCGGCCCCAGGTGGTGAAGGACGAGGTGCTGGAGACGGTGGATGAAGAACATCCGCTCGGCGTAGTAGTCCAGCTGCGTATGCATGGACAGGTACAGCATGACCCAGCCGATCCAGAACAGGGACTGGCGCAGGACGCCGACGCGATGCACCCGGCAGCCGCGCACGAACAGCCATGCCGACGCCACGAAAGCCAGCACCAGGGCAGGCGAGAATTCCCAAGGCTGCAGCCAGGCAAGCACGTCCATGACGGGCCGATTCATCCAGAATAACGCGATCCGGCTAGTTTAAAGCATTCTAAAATGGTCGTTTTTCGCCGCCCGAACAACCATGGCCATTCCGACCTACGACATCGCCATCCTGGGATCCGGCCCGGTCGGCTGCGCCCTGGCCCTGAGCCTGGCGGACGCGGCCCCGGATCCCGCGCGCATCGCCCTGATGGGCCCCGCGCCCGCGCCGCGCCCGGCGGGCCAGTCCATCGATCCGCGCGCCCTGGCCCTGAACCACGGCAGCCGCCGTTTCCTGGAAACGCTGGGCGCCTGGCCCGGGCACGCCGCCGACATCCTGACCGTGCATGTCTCCCAGGCCGGGCACCTGGGCCGCACCCTGATCGACCATGCCGAACTGGACGTCCCGCGGCTGGGCTGCGTGGTGGCCTACGACGAACTGCTCGAGACGCTGTACGCCGGCGTGCGCCGCGCCGGCGTGACCCTGCTGCCGGAACGGCCGCCGCGGCCACTGGCAGGCTCGCCCGTGCGCCTGATGCTGGCGGACGGGCCGCGCACCGCGCGACTGGCGCTGCTGTCCGACGGGGCCCGCCCGCAGGGCCTGCATCGGGAATACGGCCAGCATGCCGTGCTGGCAACCGTGCGGGCCGCCGCCCCGCTGCCGGGCCGCGCTTTCGAACGCTTCACCCGCACCGGTCCGCTGGCCCTGCTGCCGCACCCGGCCGGCGACGCGCTCTACAGCCTGGTCTGGTGCGTGCCGCCGGAACGCGCCCGGATCCTGACGGGCCTGCCGGACGCCGCGTTCGACGCGGCGCTGCAGGCCGCCTTCGGCCAGCGCCTCGGCCGCCTGCGGCGGATGGGCGAGGCCCACGCATTCCCCCTGTCGCTGCACGCGGGGCCCGGCCTGCTGGGGCGCGGCCTGGTGGCCGTGGGCAACGCCGCCCAGACCCTGCATCCGGTCGCCGGCCAGGGGCTGAACCTGGGCCTGCGGGACGTGGCCCAGCTGGCCCAGGTCCTGCGGCCCTGGCTGGCGGCGCCCGATGCGCCGCTCCAGCCCCTGCTCGAACGCCACGTCCGGCGCCGCCGCCCGGATCGCGCGCTGACCCTGGGCATCACCGATGCCCTGCCGCGCCTGTTCGCCACGGGCAATCCGCTGGTCCGCCACGCCTGCGGCCTGGGTCTGGCCGCCCTGGACCTGCTGCCGGCGCTGCGCAAGCCCCTGGCCCGCCACCTGCTGCAGGGCCAGCGGCTGTAGGGGCCGCCCGACCCCGAACGGCCTACAATGCCCGCCATGCGCATCGGATCCTGGACCCTGTCCCACCCCGTCTGTGTGGCCCCCATGGCGGGGGTCACCGACCGCCCCTACCGTCGCCTGTGCAAGGCCCTGGGGGCGGCCTACGCGGTCTCGGAAATGGCAGCCAGCAACCCGCGCCTCTGGGACAGCGTGAAGACATCGCGCCGCCTGAACCACGACGGCGAGCCCGACCCGGTGGCGGTGCAGATCGCCGGGGCCGATCCCGACATGCTGGCCGAGGCCGCCGTGTTCAACATCCGCAAGGGCGCTCGCATCATCGACATCAACATGGGCTGCCCGGCGAAAAAGGTCTGCAACGTCGCCTCCGGCTCGGCGCTGCTGCGCGACGAGGCCCTGGTGGCCCGCATCCTGGACCGCGTCGTGTCCGCCTGCGCCCCGCTGGGCGTGCCCGTCACCCTGAAGACCCGCACCGGCTGGGACCGCGACAGCCGCAACGCCGTGCGCATCGCCCGCCTGGCTGAAGACTGCGGCATTGCCGCCCTGACGCTGCACGGCCGCACCCGCTGCGACCTGTACGCAGGGCAAGCCGAATACGACACGCTCCGGGAAGTCCGCCGGGAAATCCGCATCCCGCTGATCGCCAACGGCGACATCGACTCGCCGGAGAAGGCCCGCCGCGTCCTGGATTACACTGGAGCCGACGCCATCATGGTCGGCCGCGCCGCCCAGGGACGGCCCTGGATCTTCCGCGAAATAGCCCACTACCTGGCGCACGGCACCCATCTGCCCCCGCCCACCTACGGCGAACTGCGCGAGCATCTGCTGGGCCACCTGGAAGATCACTACACTTTCTACGGTGAGCGCACCGGCGTGCGCAGCGCCCGCAAGCACATCGGCTGGTATCTGGCCGGACTGCCGGGCGCCGACACGCTGCTGCCGCGCATCATGGCGCTGGACAGCACCGCGCAGCAGTCCGACGCCCTGCGGCAGTGGTTCGACGAACAGCCTGCCGATGCCGTCCTGGAAACCGCGCCTTCCCTTCACTGATTCTCAGATCGATCCAACATGAGCACCACCACCCCCCTGGCACAAGCCGTCCGCGAACAGCTCGAGCGCTATTTCGAAGACCTGGGCGAGTCCACCCCGCACGACATGCTTTCCATGGTCGGCCTGTGCGTGGAACGCACCGTCCTGGAAGTCGCGATGGAACGCACCGGGGGCAACCAGACGCGCGCGGCCGACATGCTCGGGATCACGCGCGGCACCCTGCGCAAGAAGCTCCAGGCGCACCAGATCCAGGCCTAGGGCCGCTCATTCCGTTTTTCCCATCCTCCCCAGTTGCCGACATGACCATCCAGACCGCACTGATCTCCGTGTCCGATAAATCGGGCATCGTCGAATTCGCCCAGGCCCTCGCTCAACGCGGGGTCGCCATCCTGTCGACCGGCGGCACCGCCCGCCTGCTGTCCGAGGCCGGCCTGAAGGTCACCGAGGTCGCCGCCCACACCGGTTCGCCCGAAATCCTCGACGGCCGCGTCAAGACCCTGCATCCGCGCATCCACGGCGGCCTGCTGGCACGGCGCGACGACCCCGCGCACCTGCAGACGCTTAAAGAGCAGGACATCCCTCCCATCGACCTGCTGGTGGTCAACCTGTACCCGTTCCAGCAGACGGTCGCCAGGCCGGACTGCATCCTGGCCGACGCCATCGAGAACATCGACATCGGCGGGCCCGCCATGCTGCGCTCGGCGGCCAAGAATCACGGTTCGCCCAATGGCGGCGGCGTCACCGTGGTGATCGACCCCGCCGACTACCCGCGCGTGCTGGCCGACATGGACGGCCCGGCCCGCCAGCCGTCCTACGGCCTGCGGCTGGAGCTGGCCGCCAAGGTCTACGCCCATACCGCCGCCTACGACGGCGCCATCGCCGCCTACCTGAGCAGCCTGGCGGCGCGCGAGCCCGCCCCTTCCGAAGTCCCCGAACGCGAGACCTGGCCGCGCGTGCTGACCGTGCAGATGCGCCGCGAGCAATCCCTGCGCTACGGTGAAAACCCGCACCAGGGCGCTGCCTTCTATCGCGACGCCCAGGTGGGCGCGGGCCTGCTGGCCGGCTACCGCCAGATCCAGGGCAAGGAGCTGTCCTACAACAACATCGCCGACGCCGATGCCGCCTGGGAATGCGTGCGCAGCTTCCAGGCCGGCGCCTGCGTCATCGTCAAGCACGCCAACCCCTGCGGCGTGGCCCTGGGCGCGGACGCCCTGTCGGCCTACCGCCAGGCCTTCAAGACCGACCCGACCTCGGCCTTCGGCGGCATCATCGCCTTCAACACCCCGGTGGACGAAGAGACCGCGCGGGCGGTGAGCGAGCAGTTCCTGGAAGTCCTGATCGCCCCCGCCTACACCGGCGCCGCCCTGAGCCTGCTGGCCGCGAAGAAGAACGTGCGCGTCCTGGAAGTGCCCCTGGGTTCGGCCCACAACCCCTTCGACCTGAAGCGCGTCGGCGGCGGCTGGCTGGCCCAGGATCCCGACAACCTGCAGGCCACCGAGGCCGACGTGCGCGTGGTCACCCGCCTGGCGCCCACCGCCGAACAGATGCGAGACCTGCTGTTCGCCTGGAACGTGGCCCGCTTCGTCAAGTCCAACGCCATCGTATTCTGCGGCCAGGGCATGACGCTGGGCGTGGGCGCAGGCCAGATGAGCCGCGTCGACTCGGCCCGCATCGCCTCGATCAAGGCCGAGAAGGCGGGCCTGACGCTGCAAGGCTCGGCGGTCGCCTCGGATGCCTTCTTCCCGTTCCGCGACGGCCTGGACGTGGTGGCCGACGCCGGCGCGGCCTGCGTCATCCAGCCGGGCGGCAGCATCCGCGACGACGAGGTCATCGCGGCGGCCGACGAACGCGGCGTCGCCATGGTCTTCACCGGCGCCCGCCATTTCCGGCACTGATGATCATCCTCGGGGTCGATCCGGGCTTGCGGCGCACGGGCTTCGGCGTGATCGAGGCCCGGGGCGCGCGGCTGCGCTACGTGGCCAGCGGCACCATCGTGGTGCCGCCCGCCCTGCCCCTGCACGGACGCCTCAAGGTGATCCTGGACAACCTGCGCGAGGTCGCCCGCGATGTGCGGCCGGACCAGGCGGCGCTGGAAAAAGTCTTTCTCAATGCCAACCCGGCCTCGACGCTCCTGCTGGGCCAGGCGCGCGGCGCCGCATTGTGCGCCCTGGCAGACTGCGGCCTGGACGTCCAGGAATACACCGCCCTGCAGATCAAGAAGGCCGTGGTCGGCACCGGCCGGGCTTCCAAGGAACAGATCCAGGCCATGGTGCGTCATCTGCTGTCGCTGGATGGCGAGCCGGCGCCCGACGCCGCCGATGCGCTGGCCTGCGCCATCTGCCATGCCCACTGCGCGCCGCTGGCCGGACGGTTGCAGGCGCTGGCGCCCGAAACCCTGTCCACGGGCCGGCGGCGCCTGCGCACCGGACGCCTGGTGTCCTGATGGACACCGGATCCCCCATGCGGGCCGCGCCCCGCACCCACCCCGAACGACGGAGTCCGCCATGATCGGCCGCATCACCGGCACCCTGATCGAGCTGTCCCCCCCCACGATCTGCGTCCAGGCCGGGGGCCTGGGCTACGAGATCGACGTGCCCATGAGCACCCTCTACAAGCTGCCCCCCGTCGGCCAGTCCGTGACCCTGCTCACCCACCTGGCGATCCGCGAAGACGCCCATGTCCTGTACGGTTTCGCCACGCCGGCCGAACGCAGCGCCTTCCGGGCCCTGATCAAGGTCAGCGGGATCGGCGCGCGCACGGCCCTGGCCGTGCTCTCGGGTCTGAGCGTGGAAGACCTGGCCGACGCGGTCGAGCATCAGGAATCCGGCCGCCTGGTGAAGGTGCCCGGCATCGGCAAGAAGACCGCCGAGCGCCTGCTGCTGGAATTGCGCGACAAGCTCGGCGCCATCCCGGGGCAGGTCCGCCCGGACGGCGCGCCCGCCGCCACGGGCGGCAGCGACGTGCTCAATGCCCTGCAGGCCCTGGGCTATTCCGCCGCCGAGGCCCGCCGCGCCATGAGCACCCTGCCCGAAGGCCTGAGCGTGTCCGACAGCATCCGCCAGGCCCTGAAGGCCCTGGCGCGCGGCTGAGGCCGGAGCCGGCATGCACGAAGAAGCCCTGATGCCGTTCTGGGACGAGGACGGCCAGCCCCTGGACTTTCCGGACGGCGGCCGCCACGCGCCGCCGCCCGCGGCGCCGCGCTACGAAAGCGCGCTGGATGCCCTGCGCGAAGTCTTCGGCTACGAGGCCTTCCGGGGCGAGCAGCAGTCCGTCATCGACCACATCATCGGCGGCGGCGATGCCCTGGTGCTGATGCCCACGGGCGGGGGCAAGTCCCTGTGCTACCAGATCCCCGCCCTGGTGCGCCCGGGTACGGGCATCGTCATCTCGCCGCTGATCGCCCTGATGCAGGACCAGGTCGACGCCCTGCTGGAACTGGGCGTGCGGGCGGCCTTCCTGAATTCGTCGCAGACGCCCGGCCAGGCCCGGGAGGTCGAGCGCGCCTACCTGCGCGGCGAACTGGACCTGCTGTACGTGGCGCCCGAGCGCCTGCTGACCCCGCGCTGCCTGGAACTGCTCGACGGCGGCCGGATCGCCCTGTTCGCCATCGACGAGGCCCACTGCGTATCGCAGTGGGGCCACGATTTCCGGCCCGAATACCAGGAGCTCAAGCTGCTGGCCGAGCGCTGGCCCGGCGTGCCGCGCATCGCCCTGACCGCCACCGCCACCGCCGCCACGCGCGCCGATATCGTCGCCTGCCTGTCGCTGGACGACGCGCCGCAGTTCGTCGCCAGCTTCGACCGGCCCAACATCCGCTACAGCATCGTCGAGAAGCACGAGGTGCGGCGCCAGCTGCTGGATTTCATCCGCGCCGAACATGCCGGGGAATGCGGCATCGTCTACGCCCTGTCGCGCTCGCGTGTCGAGCAGACGGCGGAATTCCTGTCGCGCAACGGCATCGCCGCCCTGCCCTACCACGCCGGCCTGGACGCCCGGACCCGCGCCGAACACCAGGCCCGCTTCCTGCGCGAGGACGGCATCGTCATGGTCGCCACCATCGCCTTCGGCATGGGGGTCAACAAACCCGACGTGCGCTTCGTCGCCCACATCGACCTGCCCAAATCGATCGAAGGCTACTACCAGGAAACGGGGCGCGCCGGACGCGACGGGCTGCCCGCCGACGCCTGGCTGGCCTACGGCCTGCAGGATGTGGTGCAGCAGCGGCGCATGATCGACGATTCCGAGGGCGACGCCCTGCACCAGCGCCGCCAGATGCGCCAGCTGGATGCCATGCTGGCCCTGTGCGAGACCGTCACCTGCCGCCGCCAGGATCTCCTGGCCTATTTCGGCCAGGAGATCGAGCCCTGCGGCAACTGCGACACCTGCCTGGAGCCGCCCGCTGCCTGGGACGGCACGGTGGCGATGCAGAAACTGCTTTCGGCGGTCTACCGCCTGTGGCGCGAACGCGGCCAGCGCTTCGGCGGCGGCCACCTGATCGACATCCTGCGCGGCCAGGAGACCGACCGGGTGAAGCAGCACGGACACGACACGCTCAGCGTCTTCGGCGTGGGCGCCGACCTGTCGGCGGACGCCTGGCGCGGCATCCTGCGCCAGGCCCTGGCGCTGGGCCTGCTGACGGTGGACCTGGAAGGCTACGGCACCCTCGCGCTCACCGAGGCAAGCCGTGTCGTGCTGAAGGGCGAGCGTACCCTGATGCTGCGGCCCGTGGCCACGAAACGCGCCAGGCCCAGCCGGCAGCGCACCACCACGGCGGCGCAGCTGGATGCGTTGCCCCCCGATGCCCTGGCCCGTTTCGAGCACCTGCGCGCCTGGCGCGCGCGCACGGCCCGCGAACACAATGTGCCGGCCTACGTGATCTTCCACGACGCCACGCTGCGCGAGATCGCCCTGCGCAATCCCGACAGCCTGGATGCACTGGCCGGCGTCAGCGGCGTGGGAGCACGCAAGCTGGAAATCTACGGTCCCGACGTGGTCGCCTGCGTCGGGCAGATCCGCGACTAGCGGCCCGGACCGGCACGGCGCGCCATCGATCCCCGGTTCCCGACACCCCAGGACGCCCCATGACCTTCAGGACTCAGGCCTCCATCACCTGGCTGCTGTGCGCCTGCTGCTTCGCCAGCATCGCGTCGATGCGGGCCTGCGACACGCTGCTGCCCGCGATCGGCGCGGAATTCGCCGCCAGCACCGGCGAAGCCGCCCGGACCGTGTACACATTCGCCATCGCCTACGGCGTGTTCCAGCTGTGCTTCGGCCCCCTGGGCGACCGCTACGGCAAGCTGCGGATCATCGCGCTGTGCGCCCTGGCCTGTGTCATCGGCAACGGCCTCGCCTTCCTGGCCGCCGGCCTGGACCAGCTGGTGCTGGCCCGCATCCTGTCGGGCGCCTGCGCAGCCGGCATCTTTCCGCTGGCGATGGCATGGATCGGCGACAACGTGCCTTACGAAACCCGCCAGACCGTCCTGGCCCGGCTCGTGGGCGCCAGCGTGACCGGCGTGCTGGCCGGGCAATGGCTCAGCGGCCTGATTGCCCAATGGTCCGACTGGCGCCATACCTTCCTGGCGCTGGCGGCCGCGTTCCTGGGGGCCGGCGGACTGCTGCTGAAGGCCGCGCTGGATGGATCGCGGCAGCGCCACGCCGCCGCCCCCGCGCTGCCGGCGCGGCAGGCGCTGCGGGAAATCCTTGCATCGCCCACGGCCCGCTCGATCCTGACGGTCACTTCGATCGAGGGCGCACTGGCGTTCGGCGCCCTTGCCTTCATTCCCAGCGCGCTGCAGCGCCACCATGACGTGTCTTTATCCATGGCAGGCGGCATCGCCGCCTGCTACGGTATCGGCGGCTTCGTCTACGCGCGCCTGGCCGCTCGCCTGCTGCGCAGCCTGGGCGAGCCCGGGCTGGCGCTGCTGGGCGGGCTGATGCTGTGCGCCGGCTTCGTATCCCTGGCCTATGCCCCCACCCTGGCCCTGACCCCGCTGGCCTGCGCGCTGGCCGGCTTCGGCTTCTACGGCCTGCACAACACCCTGCAGACCCAGGCCACGCAGATGGCGCCCGCCGCGCGCGGCATGGCCATGTCCCTGTTCGCCTGCGTGCTGTTCCTGGGTCAGTCGGTGGGTGTCATGGCGGCGGCCTGGGTGGCCGACCATGGCCGGGACACCTGGGTCTTCGCCCTGGCCGGCGCCGGGCTGCTGGCACTGTCCCTGGAAGTTGCGCGGCGCACGCGGGCGCGGCAGCAGCACGCCTGAGCGGCACGCCCTGCCGGGCGGGCCCGGCAGGCTAGAACAATTCCGGTTCCGATCCGCCCGCCGGCGCCTTCAGCCCCAGGTGCTGCCAGCAGCGGCGCGTGGCCATGCGCCCGCGCGGCGTGCGCTGCAGGTAGCCGTGCTGGATCAGGTAGGGCTCGATGACGTCCTCGATGGTGTCGCGTTCTTCGCCGATGGCGGCAGCCAGGCTGTCCACCCCGACGGGGCCGCCATCGAACTTGTGCACGATGGCTTCCAGCAGCTTGCGGTCCATCAGGTCCAGGCCCTGGGGATCGACTTCCAGCATGGCGAGCGCTGCCTGGGCGGTTTCGGCGTCGATGCGGCCGCCCGCCCGCACATCGGCATAGTCGCGCACCCGGCGCAGCAGGCGGTTGGCGATGCGCGGCGTGCCGCGCGAGCGGCGGGCGATCTCGGCGGCGCCGTCGTCGGTGGTGTCCGCGCCCAGCAGGCCGGCGCTGCGCCGCACGATATGGGTGAGTTCGTCGGGTGTATAGAATTCCAGCCGCGACACGATGCCGAAGCGGTCGCGCAGCGGATTGGTCAGCATGCCGGCGCGCGTGGTCGCCCCCACCAGGGTGAAAGGCTGCAGGTCGATCTTGACGCTGCGGGCCGCGGGGCCTTCGCCGATCAGGATGTCGATCTGGAAGTCTTCCAGCGCCGGGTAGAGGATTTCCTCGACCACCGGGGACAGGCGGTGGATTTCGTCGATGAACAGGACGTCGTTGCGCTCGAGATTGGTCAGCATGGCGGCCAGGTCGCCCGGCCGCTCCAGCACCGGACCCGAGGTCTGGCGCAGCTGCACGCCCATTTCGTGGGCCACGATGTGCGCCAGGGTCGTCTTGCCCAGGCCCGGCGGACCGAACAGCAGCACGTGATCCAGCGATTCGCCGCGCTGGCGGGCCGCGGCGATGAAGATGTCCAGCTGCTCGCGCACCCGCTGCTGGCCGACGTAGTCCCCCAGCGACTTCGGCCGCAGGGCGCGTTCGATGGAGTCTTCGGCGCGCGAGGCCACGTCCGGGGTGACCAGGCGGGGTTCGGGCGGGCGGGCCGACAGGGAATCTGCTTGGATGACCATGAAAAGGCTGTTCCGATATCCAGTACCGGGATTATGCCATCACCGTGCCGCGGCGCGGTCGCGCAAGGCCGCCGCGCGCGTTCACGGACGCTCGCGGCGCGGCGGCAGCACGAAATCGGCCTCGCCGTCCAGCGCCCGTTTCAACTGCGAATAGCGCTCCAGCAGGTCGGACTTGTAGACCACGCCCAGCAGCCGGGCGGGCCGGTCGCGGCTGACCACCGGCAGCCTTTCTCCCTGGAAGGCGCTGAACTGGGCCTGGGCCTCGTCCAGGCTCAGGTCGGGATACAGGGGCTTGACGAAGTCCAGGCGCAGCACCTCGCCGCAGACCTTGGACTGCACGTCGGTCTCGGCCAGCATCATGCGGGTCAGGTCCTGCTGGGCGATCACCCCCTGCCAGGCGCCTTCGGCGTCGACCACGTACAGATACTTCACCGGATAGTCCAGGAACATCTCCTGCGCCCGGCGCACGGGCGCATCCGTGCGGATCACGGTTTCCGCCGGCCGCATCAGGCTGTCCAGCCGGGCATGGCGCAGGCGCTGGCGCAGCGCCTGGTTGTCCTCGTGATGCAGCGTGACCTGGTACATCACCGCCTGAGCCAGGCCGCGCGACACGAAATACGCCGCCACGCAGGCCAGCACCAGCGGCAGCACCATCTGGTAGCTGAGCGTCATCTCGAAGATCATCAGGATCGCCATGAAGGGCGCACTGGTCGCGGCCGCCAGGAAGGAGCCCATGCCCACCAGGGTCAGGACCGCGCCATGGCCCGACAGCGCGGGCCACACCTCCCCCAGCCCCTGGGCAAACAGCGAACCCAGTGCCGCGCCGACGAACAGGGTCGGGGTGAACACCCCGCCCACGGCACCCGAGCCCGCCGTCAGCGACGTCGCCAGCACCTTGCACAGCAGGATCCAGAGCACGGCCTGCCAGGCCTGGGGCTGATGCAGCAGGGATACGACCACGCTGTAGCCGTTGCCCGCCATCTGCGGCATGCCGACCAGCACGCCCCCGAGCAGCAGGCCGCCCAGGGCCAGGCGCAGGGGCAGCGGCAGGCCGGTGCGGCCGAAGAGCGACTTCACCCCGTGGATGCAGCGCAGGAACTGCGGCGCGCCCACCCCGGCCAGGACGCCCAGGGCCAGGCTGGGCAGCAGCAGGCCGGGCGGGACGGCTTCCAGCCCGGGCATGGCGTACAGCGCCTCGTAGTGGCCGCTCAGCCGCATGACCAGGTTGGACACGGCGGCGGCAACCAGCAACGGGCCGAAATTCTGGAAGGACATGGAGCCGAGGATGATTTCGCCCACGAACACGGCCCCCGCGATGGGCGCGCCGTAGGCCGCCGAGACCCCGGCCGCCGCGCCGCAGGCCACCAGCAGGCGCAGATGGGCCGTGCCAGAGCGCAACAGCCGCCCGATCACCGATCCGCACAGGGCGGCCAGGTGGACCATGGCACCCTCGCGGCCGATCGATCCGCCCGTCGCGACCGTGCACAGCGAGGACAACGAACGAAGCAGGCCCTGGCGGACCGACATCTTCCCGTCGCCGATGGCCACGGCTTCCATGTAGTCGGAATGCGCGTCGCGCGAAACGCGCCGTGCGGCCACCAGCAGCCACCCGGCGCACAGACCGCCCACGGCCGGCGCCAGCAGGCGCAGCCACCAGGGCAGGTCGCGCGTCACCCGGGTGATGGCCCCCGAATGCCCCGCGAACAGCCACTGGATTCCATGGATGCCGGCGTGGAAGGCGATCGTCACGAGAGCGCCGCCGACGCCGGCCAGCGCCGCCCAGCACAGCATGGCGACCGCACCGTCGGCACGCAGGTGCAGATCCGGCCCGCGCATCATGCAGCCCCTGCGGCTAAGGCCTGAAATCCGGCGGGCTGGGCGGCCGCGACCGGCCCAGCATGCGCCAGTACACCCGGAGATTGAAGATCAGCGCCACCGGCAGTGCGATCACCACGGCCGACAGGGCCAGGCGCAGGGTCGCCACGGGCGCGGCGGCATCCCACAGCGTGATTTCGTCGAGCACCAGGTAAGGGAAGAAACTATAGGCCAGGCCGCCCAGCACGATCAGCACGATCACCAGCACCAGGGCATAGGGCAGGGCCGAGGCGCGATAGCTGTGGCTGATCATGCGCTGCAGCGTCATTTCCGTCAGGACGAAGCACGCCAGCAGGGTGCTCCAGACCAGGCCGACCGCCAGCCAGTGCGAACCGTCGCCCCATTTCAGGAACACCCCCGCATTGGAGAAATCCAGCACCACCGACACACCCACGGCCCCCACGGCCCCCCAGCGCAGGGTCCGGCGCGCCCAGCCCACGGCGCGCACGCGCAGTTCGCCGGCCTCGCGCATCATCAGCCAGGCGGCGCCCAGCAGGCTGTAGACCGCCACGGCGCAGCCGCCCATCAGGATCGCGAAGCCGGTATTGCCCCCGCCCGGCTGGTAGGCCACCGCCACCCGCGCCAGGATGTAGCCGTGGGAAAACGCGACCAGCACGGCCCCCGCCCCGAAACCGAACTGCCAGCGCCCCTGGTGCTCGGCCGGCGCCCGCAGGCGCCATTCGAAGCACACCGAACGCAGCATCGTGCCCAGGGCAAGCAGCGACAGCGGCAGGTACAGGCGCCCCAGGGTCTGGGGCCAGGCGTAGGGAAACGCCACCGCGAACAAGCCGACGCCCAGGAACACCCAGAATTCGTTGGCATCGCGCCAGGGGCCCAGCAGCGACAGCATGCGAGGCCGCAGGGCGGGCGGCGCCACCAGGGACACGCAGCCCACGCCGATGTCGAAGCCGTCCAGGAGCACGCCCGCCGCGACGGTGGCGAAGAACACGGCCATCAGCGCCAGGGGGATCCAGAAGGCCGGGTCCTGGGCGCCCAGGCCCAGCAGAGCTGCCAGTGAATCGATCATGCGCGTCCCCGATGGCGGGCAACCGGCACCACGCCGTAGCGGGTGGCGTGCCGCAGCAACTGATGAAAACCCGCGGCCAGCGCGCCGTAGACGGCAAGCTGCAGGCACAGGACGAACCAGAGCGCGCCCTCGCCGGCGGTCGTGCCGATCTCGCGCAGCGACACCGTGCCCTGGATGGCGTAGGGCAGGCTGCCGATCAGCAGGTGCCCCCAGCCCGCCGCCTGCAACAGCGCTGCCAGCCAGGCCATGGCCCGCAGGCCGATGCGGCCGGCGCGCGACAGATGGTCGGGCTCATAACCCAGGCGACGCCCCCGCCACAGTGCCCATGCCGCCAGCGCGGCCAGCAGGCCCGTCAGCAGCACGGCCAGCCGCGCCGTCAGGTAGGTGGCGACCAGGGGCGGCCGGATGCCGGCCAGGTCGTTCAGCCCACGCAGCGGGCCATCGGCAGGCAGCCGCACCCAGGACGGCCATTCGGCGGGCCCCGGCAGCCGCCAGGCGTCCCTCCCCTGGGCCTCGTCGGGCCAGGCCGCCAGGGACAGGCGCTCGGGCGGGCCGCTGGTCCATTGCGGCACGACGGCCGCCACGCGGGCCGGCTGCAGCGGCAGCAGCTCGCGCCCCAGGGCCGCCACCAGCAGCGTCTGCAGCACCAAAGCCAGCAGCACCAGACGCAACGCCCCGGCGTATACGCTGCGGTCCCCCGCATCGCTGGGGCGGACTTCCGTGCGCCAGGCGGTCACGGCCAGCATCAGGGTGACCGCCAGCAGCAGGCCGCCGGCCAGCAGCACGCCGAACAGCACCGGCGCGATGCCGCCCAGCAGTTCGAGCCAGTCGGACACCTGGTAGCGGCCATCGGACAGGACCGCGCCGGTGGGCCACTGCAGCCAGGCCAGCAGCACGGAAATCCACCAGGCCGTCAGCGACGTGCCGACCGCCACCATGCCCACCACCAGCGTGTGGGCGCGGTCGGACAGGGACCGCTGCCCGTACAGCATGGCCCCCAGGAAGCAGGACTTGAAGATGAAGGACGTCAGCACGGCCATGCCCACCAGCGGACCCGCGACCTCGCCTGCCCGTTCCATGAAGCCCGGCCACAGCGTGCCGATCTGCAGCAGCAGCGGCACGCTGGCGGCGAAGCCGAGGATCAGGGACAAGGCGAACACGCGCGCCCAGAAGCGATAGGCGAGCAAGGCCGCCTGACTGTGCCGGGCGCGCAGCCGGAAGCCGAACAAGACCCAGGCCAGGCCCAGTTCCAGTGCCAGGAAGAACAGCACGAAGCCAAGGCTCAGGTAAAACTGGGACAGCGACAGAACCCATGCGGTTTGCGTCATAATGTGCGCTAGTTTATATGAACCCCCTTCGAGCCTGTACGCCTTTTGCGGCCCCGCCGGCCGCCCCCGCGCGAACATGGCAAAATGCCCGTTTCATTCTTTTGCCCCTTTCCGCCCCAGAGGCCAGTCCATCCCCGCACCATGACCACCGATTCAGCGCCTGCCTCGAATTTCCTGCGCACCATCATCGACAACGACCTCAAATCCGGTCGCTACCAGGACAGGCAATGGGCGCCGCCGCCCAGCCCGGCCGAGGTGCGCCGCGCCGGCGCGCCCGACCCGGCCCGCATCCGCACCCGCTTTCCTCCCGAGCCCAACGGCTACCTGCACATCGGCCATGCCAAGAGCATCTGCCTGAACTTCGGCCTGGCGCGCGACTACCAGGGCATCTGCCACCTGCGTTTCGATGACACCAACCCGGAAAAGGAAGAAGACGAATACGTCCACGCCATCATCGACATGGTGCGCTGGCTGGGTTTCGACTGGACGCAGAACGGCGTGGAGCACTGCTTCTACGCCAGCGACTACTTCGAGACCCTGTACCGCTTTGCCGAGGCCCTGGTCAGGGCCGGGCACGCCTACGTCGACGAGCAGTCGGCCGACGAGATGCGCGCCACCCGCGGCACGCTGACCGAGCCGGGCACGAACTCGCCCTGGCGCGACCGCCCCGCCGCCGAATCCCTGGCGCTGCTGCGCGACATGCGTGACGGCAAGTTCCCGGACGGCCGCATGGCCCTGCGCGCGCGCATCGACATGGCGTCGCCCAACATCAACCTGCGCGACCCGGTCCTCTACCGCATCCGCCACGCGACGCACCACCGCACCGGCGACACCTGGTGCATCTACCCCATGTACGCCTGGGCGCACCCGGTCGAGGACGCCCTGGAAGGCATCACGCACAGCATCTGCACGCTCGAGTTCGAGGACCAGCGCCCCTTCTACGACTGGATCCTGGAACGCCTGGCCGAACTCGGCGAGCTGGCGGGGCCGCTGCCGCGCCAGCACGAATTCGCGCGCCTGAACCTCAGCTACGTCGTCACCAGCAAGCGCAAGCTGCGCCAGCTGGTCCTGGAAAACCACGTCTCGGGCTGGGACGACCCCCGCCTGCCCACCCTGGCCGGCCTGCGCCGCCGGGGCTACACGCCGGGCTCCATCCGCCTGTTCTGCGAACGGCTCGGGGTATCCAAGGCCGATTCGCGTATCGACTACAGCATCCTGGAACAGGCCCTGCGCGACGACCTCGATCCCGTGGCGGCCCGTGCCGTGGCCGTGCTCGACCCGATCAAGCTGGTCATCACGAACTTCCCCGAGGACCACGCCGAGCCCTGCTCCGCCCCGCTCAACCCGCACGACCCCGAAGGCGCCCGCCGCTCCTTCCCGTTCACGCGCGAGCTCTGGATCGAGCGCGACGATTTCCGCGAGGATCCGCCGAAGAAATACTTCCGCCTGTTCCCGGGCAACCTGGTCCGGCTGAAATATGGCTACGTCGTGCGCTGCACCGGCTGCGTCAAGAACGAGCAGGGCGAAGTCACCGAGGTCCACGCCGAATACCTGCCCGACACGCGCAGCGGCACGCCGGGCGCGGATGCCGTCAAGGTCAAGGGCACCGTCACCTGGGTCAGCGCCGCCCACGCCGTGCCCGCCGAGATCCGCCTGTACGACCGGCTGTTCACCGAGCCGCATCCCGACAGCGGCGACCGCGATTTCCTGCAGGCGCTCAACCCCGATTCCTGCCGGATCGTCAACGCCTGGCTCGAGCCCGGCACGCACGCCGAACCCGGCGCCACCTGGCAGTTCGAGCGCCTGGGCTATTTCGTCGCGGACCGCGAGGAATCAACGCCCGAGCGCCCGGTGATCAACCGCGCCGTCACCCTGCGCGACACCTGGGTCTAGGGCCTGGTCACCCAATCAAGGAATCGCGAAGCCATGCCCAAGACCGCCGCCGCCCTGGACTTCAAGAGTGCATCCCTGCACGTCCTGCGGGCCGTGCTGCATACGGCCGACACCGCCGAGCTGACCCGGGCGCTGGACCAGCGCATGAAGGAAGCCGGCGCCTTCTACGAAAACGAGCCCGTGGTGCTCGACGCCCAGGGGCTGGACCAGGCGCCCGACTGGCTGGCGCTGGCCGACGCCATGCGCCGCCACCGCCTGCATCCGATCGGCGTGCGCGCACCCGACACCCTGCTGGACTCCGCCCGCAATGCGGGCCTGGCTCCCCTGGACATTTCCACGGGCCGGCCGGCAGGCCGCGCCGCCGCCCCGGCCAAGCCGTCCCAGGCGCCGCACGCGCCCGAGCCCCCCGATGTGCCCGCGCAGGCCCCGGCCGCACGCGCCCAGCCCGCCTCGGCCAGCCCGACACCCGGCGCCGCGGAGCCGGCGCCATCCGATGCCGACGCGCACGCCGAAACCCTGGTGATCCGCCACCCGCTGCGTTCGGGCCAGCGCATCTATGCCCGCGGCGGCGATCTGATCGTCATGGGCATGGTCAGCCAGGGCGCCGAGGTCATTGCCGACGGCCACATCCATGTCTACGGCCCGTTGCGCGGCAAGGCCATGGCCGGCGCGCGCGGCAACCCGCACGCCATGATCCTCACGACCCAGCTGGATCCGGAACTGCTGGCCATCGCGGGGGTCTACCGGGTCATCGAGACCCGCCTGCCCGACTCGCTGCACAACCGTGCCGCCCAGGTCGAGCTCGACGGCGACACACTGCGCATCCGGGCGCTGCAGGGCAGCCATTGAGCCGGCGGCGCCCGATGCGTGGCTGCTGCCGCGCCGGCCATGCGGATATGCAAACCGCACCCGGGCGCACGCGGTCACATCCGGACACGCTCCCTGGCCGGCAAGCAGGCCCGGCCGGGACTTTTTGCTTTACGATGTCATGAATTTTTCGAACAGGGGAACATAGTCACCATGGCGCGCATCGTTGTAGTCACCTCCGGCAAGGGGGGAGTGGGCAAAACCACCACCAGTGCGAGCTTCTCGGCCGGCCTGGCCATGCACGGCCACAAGACCGTCGTGATCGACTTCGACGTCGGCCTGCGCAACCTGGACCTGATCATGGGTTGCGAACGCCGCGTGGTCTACGATTTCGTCAATGTCATCCAGGGCGAGGCCACCCTGAACCAGGCGCTCATCCGCGACAAGCAACTGGAAAACCTGTACAT
Organism: Castellaniella daejeonensis; assembly: GCF_039523555.1. Taxonomy (NCBI): domain Bacteria; kingdom Pseudomonadati; phylum Pseudomonadota; class Betaproteobacteria; order Burkholderiales; family Alcaligenaceae; genus Castellaniella; species Castellaniella daejeonensis. The sequence goes on along the minus strand of NZ_BAAAFN010000014.1, from coordinate 39,379 downwards.
CCTGCCGGCCTCCCAGACGCGCGACAAGGACGCCCTGACGCGCGACGGCGTGGAAAAGGTCCTGAACGACCTGGCCGCGATGGATTTCGAATACATCGTCTGCGATTCACCGGCCGGGATCGAGACCGGCGCGGTGATGGCGTCCTACTTCGCCGACGACGCGCTGGTGGTCACAAACCCGGAAGTCTCCTCGGTGCGCGACTCGGACCGCATCCTGGGCATCCTGTCGGCCAAGTCCCGCCGGGCCGAAAAAGGCGAGGAGCCGATCAAGGAACACCTGCTGCTGACCCGCTACAACCCCAAGCGCGTGGCCGACGGCGAAATGCTGTCGCTGGGCGACATCGAAGACATCCTGCGCATCCGCCTGATCGGCGTGATCCCGGAATCGGAAACCGTGCTGCAGGCGTCCAACCAGGGCATCCCCGCCATCCATATCCGCGACTCCGACGTTTCCCAGGCCTACCAGGACGTGGTGGCCCGCTACCTGGGCGAGGAAAAGCCGCTGCGCTTCGTGGACTACGAGAAACCCGGCCTATTCAAGCGTCTGTTCGGGGGTAAATAAGCATGTCGTTCCTGGATTTCCTGCGCGGACAGAAAAAGACCTCGGCCAGCATCGCCAAGGACCGCCTGCAGCTCATTCTGATCAACGAACGCGGCAGCGGCCGCAACGCCCCCGATTTCCTTCCGCAGATGCAGAAGGAACTGATCGCGGTCATCTCGAAATACGTCCAGATCAACCCCGAAGACATCAAGGTCAACCTGGATCGCCAGGATTCCCTGGAAGTGCTCGAGGTCAAGATCGAGATGCCGCAGGCCGAAGCGCGCAACTGAGCGCGCCGGCGCCAGGCAAAAAAACCCGGGCCCGCGGGCCGCTGCCAGGCAGCGGCACTACTGCGGGCCCTTCGCCATCATCCCCGCTCAGATCCAGGCCAGCGTCGCCCACACCACCAGCGGGATCGTCGCCACCGACAGCACATTGCCCAGCAGCACCACGCTGGCCACGATGCGGGGCTCCACACGATACTGCTCGCACAGAAGGTAATTCAGCACCGCCGGCGGCAGCATCACCGACAGCGCGATCATGCGCGACCATTCGGGCGTCAGGGGCAGCAGCCACAGCACGATGGGCAGCGTCAGCACGCCGGCCAGCAGGTACAGGACGTTGATGCGCAGCGCCAGGCCCAGGTTTTCGATCCGGTCCTGCGAAAGGCGCACCCCCAGCCCGAACAGCATCAGCGGAATCGCGATCTGGCCGGTCAGCTCGAGCGTGGTCGTCACGAATGGCGGGATCCAGTCACGGTGCGGCGCCAGGGTCACGCCCAGCAGGGCCGCCCAGATGTTCGGATTGCGCAGCCACATCCAGCGGTTGCCGCCGCGCGACAGCAGGCTCAGGCCCAGGGAAAAATGCAGCAGGTTCGACAGGACGAACAGCACCACGATATCGCCCAGCAGATCCTTGCCGTAGGCCAGCATCATCAGCGGGATGCCGATATTGCCCGTATTGCGGAACATCCCAGGCACCAGGAAGGCGGGGCGTGAGACTCCCGGGCGGCGCACCAGGGCCAGCAGCAGGCCCGGCACCACGATGATCAGAACCCCGGCTGCCACCAGCGGCCAGCCGCGCGTCAGGTCGACCGGATTGTCCAGCAGCGCGGAAAACACCAGCGCCGGGCAGAACACCATCACATTGGCATGGTTGATGAATGCCATGTCCGGCTTGCGCGCCTGGCGGCGGCCGAAGGCGTAACCCAGGGCCGCCACGGCGAAGACGGGCAGGACGATGTTCAGCAGAGTGAGCAGCATGGAAAATGGCGAAGGGATGGACCGGCGGAATGGCGGCGGGAAGCCCAGAGTGTACAGCGCCGGCCCCCATGCGAACGGGGCGGGCCTTCTCGCACGGAAGGCCCGCCCCGTCGATCGATCCGGCACACGCGGGAACGCATGCGCCCCCGGTGCAACGGCTCGGGATCAGTATCCCAGCGCGAAGTGCTCGGCCGGCAGATCCATCAGCACGTCCGGACCGGACTTGATGGCTTCCACGTGCGTGCGGGTGCGCGGCAGGATGCGGGCAAAGTAGAACCGCGCCGTCTGCAGCTTGGCCTGGTAGAAGGCTTTGTCGCCTTCACCCGCCGCCAGCTTTTCCGCGGCGACGCGCGCCATGTCGGCCCAGAAATAGGCCAGCGTCACGTAGCCCGAATACATCAGGTAGTCGACGGATGCAGCACCCACGGCCTCGCGATTGGTCATGGCCTTCATGCCGATCTTCAAGGTCAGGTCGCCCCATTCCTTGTTCAGCTCGGCCAGGGGCTTCACCAGATCGGAGATCGCGCGGTTGCCGCTATTGGCCTTGCAGAACTTGTGCACGACCTTGGTGAAGATGCGCAGCGATTCGCCCTGCGTCATCAGCACCTTGCGTCCCAGCAGGTCGAGCGCCTGGACACCGGTCGTGCCTTCGTACAGCATCGAGATGCGGCTGTCGCGCACATTCTGCTCCATGCCGTGCTCGGAAATGTAGCCATGGCCGCCGAAGACCTGCACGCCCAGGTTGGCCGCCTCGAAACCGGTCTCGGTCATGAAAGCCTTGGCGATCGGGGTCAGGAAGCCCAGCAGCTTGTCGGCCTGTTCGCGCGCATCAGCGTCCTGGCTGCGCTGCATGATGTCCACCTGCTGCGCGGCATAGTACAGCAGCGCGCGGTTGCCTTCGGCGAAGGACTTGATCGTCAGCAGCATGCGGCGCACATCGGGGTGCACGATGATGGGATCGGCCGACTGGTCGGGGAACTTCGGGCCGCTCAGGGCACGCATCTGCAGACGCTCGCGGGCATAGGCCGAAGCACCCTGGAAAGCGACCTCGGCATGCGCCAGGCCCTGGATCGCGGTGCCCAGGCGAGCCGTGTTCATGAAGGTGAACATGCAGTTCAGGCCCTTGTTGGCCGGCCCGATCAGGAAGCCCGTGGCGCCGTCGAAATTCATGACGCAGGTGGCGTTGCCGTGAATGCCCATCTTGTGCTCGATCGATCCGCAGGACACGCCGTTGCGCGCGCCCGGGCCGCCCTGGCCGTCAGGCAGGAACTTGGGCACGATGAACAGGGAGATCCCCTTGGTGCCGGCAGGCGCATCCGGCAGGCGGGCCAGGACGATGTGGACGATGTTCTCCGCCATGTCGTGTTCGCCGGCGGAAATGAAGATCTTGGTGCCGGTGACCTTGTAGCTGCCGTCGGCCTGCGGCTCGGCCCTGGTGCGCAGCATGCCCAGGTCGGTGCCGCAGTGCGGCTCGGTCAGGCACATGGTGCCTGTCCATTTGCCCGAAACCAGCGGCTCCAGGTAGAGCTTCTGCTGTTCGGGCGTACCGTGCGCCTGCAGGGTGTTCATCGCGCCATGCGACAGGCCGGGATACATGCCCCAGGCCCAGTTGGCCTCGCCCATCAGCTCGCTGATGGTCATGCCCAGGGATTCGGGCAGGCCCTGGCCGCCATGCGCCGTGTCGTGCGACAGTGCAGGCCAGCCTCCTTCGACGTACTGCGCATAGGCTTCCTTGAAGCCCGTCGGGGTCTTGACGCCTTCGGGCGACCAGACGCAGCCCTCGCGATCGCCCACGGCATTCAGCGGCGCGATGACCTGTTCGCAGAATTTCGCGCCCTCTTCCAGAATGGCGCCGACCATGTCCGGCGTGGCCTCTTCGCAGCCCGGCAGGGACTGGTAGTGGGCGGGGTAGTTCAGGACCTCGTCACGCACGAAACGGATGTCGCGCAGGGGGGCTTTGTAGTCGGGCATCTCCGGTCTCCAGGGGGATAGTCGAGGACGATCGAGGCAACAGCGAGCAGAAGCCGGACCATGCGCCGGCTGCCTTTTCGCATGCACCAAGCCGTCGAATTAAATTCAAACGATCGTTTGAATTTAAGAGAAAAGCCCGTTTGAAGTCAAGCACCCGAATTGCCCGGCGGCAAAAAAACGCGGGGCAGTCCGTCCGGACCGTCCCGCGCATGGCCCATCGAAGATGGGCACCCGAATGGGGATCAGTGGTTCTTGCCGACCTGGTCGCCGATGATGCCGCCGATGGCCGCACCGCCGACCGTGCCCAGGATCCCACCGTTGGTGATGACCGCACCGGCCACGCCGCCCAGGCCCGCGCCCGTGACTGCCGATTTCTGGCGGTGGCTCATGTTGTCCCAGGACGAGCAGCCCGCCATGGCCGCTGCCAGCGCCAGTGCCGCGCTGATTTTTCCGATTGTCCTGATCGTCATGATGATTCTCCTTTTCTGTGCTGCGTGATGTTCCGCGCCCCGGAATCCATGAAGCGGTTCCCGCGCCGGCGCCCTGGTTTCTTTATAAGCGCCAGCCCTGGAAAAAGCTGTGAGCCTAGATGTCGAACCTTGTAACTTGTAACAACGGGAATGCCCTATTTCACCAGCGCCAGCACGTCCCGGAAGGCGGGGTGCGACGGGGTCTCGAGCCATTCGTAGATCGCCATCTCGGACGTCACGATCTCCAGCCCGTGGTGGCGCCAGCGTTCGCAGGCCGCGGCCCAGTCCGACTCGCGGCGGGAACCGGCGCCATCGGCCACCAGGACGGGCTGGAAACCGGCCCGCGCCAGTCCGAGGCCGGTTTGTAACACGCAGATGTGCGCTTCGGTGCCTGTCAACAACACCCGCGTGCGGCCCGCGGGCCAGTCCGCCAGGAAACCGGCCTCGCGGCAGGCATCGAAATGCGTCTTGGACACCACCCGGTCGACATGCGCCAGCAGGTCGGGGTGGGTGGCGCCGATCTTGCCGGGCCAGTGCTCGGTCGCCCAGACCGGCACCGACAGCAGGCGCGCGGCCTGTGCCAGGCGCGCGACCCGGCCGCGCAGGGCGTCGGTGTCGCGGATCGCGGGCAGCAGCTTTTCCTGCATGTCCACCACCAGCAGCAGGCTGGTGCCGGCCGTCAGCAAGGACTGGTTCACATCCATGTATTTCATGATGCACTCCAGTTGTGGCACCTCATTTCAGGGCCTTGTAGCGCAGGCGTCGCGGCCGGGCGGCCTCTTCGCCCAGGCGGGCCTTCTTGTCGGCCTCGTATTCCTGGTAGTTGCCGTCGAAGAACACCACCTGTGAATCGCCCTCGAAAGCCAGGATGTGGGTGGCGATGCGGTCCAGGAACCAGCGATCGTGGCTGATCACCAGCACGCAGCCGGCAAATTCCAGCAGGGCGTCTTCCAGGGCGCGCAGGGTTTCGACGTCCAGGTCGTTGGAAGGCTCGTCGAGCAGCAGCACGTTGCCCCCCGCGATCAGCGTCTTGGCCAGATGCAGGCGACCGCGTTCGCCGCCGGAAAGATTGCCGACCTGCTTGTTCTGGTCAGCGCCCTTGAAGTTGAAGCGGCCCAGGTAGGCACGCGCGGGCATCTCGAAGCGGCCGACGGTCAGCAGGTCGGCACCGTCGGAGATGGCATCGAAGACGGTCTTGCCGTCCGGCAGGGACTCGCGCGACTGATCGACATAGGCCAGCTTCACGGTCTGCCCCAGGACCACCTCGCCACGGTCCGGTGTTTCCTGGCCTGCGATCATGCGGAACAGCGTGGACTTGCCCGCGCCGTTGGGACCGATGATGCCGACGATGGCGCCCGGGGGCACCTTGAAGCTGAGATCGTCGATCAGGACACGGTCCCCGAAGGACTTGGACACGTTGCGGAATTCGATGACCTCGTTGCCCAGGCGCTCGGCGACGGGGATGAAGATTTCCTGGGTCTCGTTGCGCTTCTGGTATTCATGCGAGGACAGTTCCTCGAAACGCGCCAGGCGCGCCTTGGCCTTGGCCTGGCGGCCCTTGGGGTTCTGCCGCACCCATTCCAGCTCTTTCTTGATGGTGCGCTGGCGGGCGGACTCGGCGGCTTCTTCCTGCTTGAGGCGGTTTTCCTTCTGCTCCAGCCAGGAGCTGTAGTTGCCCTTCCAGGGAATGCCGTGGCCCCGGTCCAGTTCCAGGATCCACTCGGCCGCATTGTCGAGGAAATAGCGGTCGTGGGTGACGGCGACGACCGTGCCGGGGAACTGGCGCAGGAAGACTTCCAGCCATTCGACCGATTCGGCGTCCAGGTGGTTGGTGGGCTCGTCGAGCAGCAGCATGTCGGGCTTGGAGAGCAGCAGGCGGCACAGGGCCACACGGCGCTTCTCGCCCCCCGACAGCTTGCCGACCACGGCGTCCCAGGGTGGCAGGCGCAAGGCGTCGGCAGCGATTTCCATCTGGGTTTCGATGTCGTCGCTGCCGCTGGTGGCGGCCGCCGCGATGACGGCTTCCAGTTCGGCCTGCTCGGCGGCCAGGGCATCGAAATCGGCATCGGGCTCCGCATAGGCGGCATAGACTTCGTCCAGCCGCTTGCGGGCCTCGAAGACTTCGCCCAGGCCGGCCTCGACGGCCTGGCGGACGGTATGGTCGGGATCGAGCTGCGGTTCCTGCGGCAGATAGCCGATCCGCAGGCCGGCCATCGGGACGGCTTCGCCTTCGATGTCCTTGTCCACCCCGGCCATGATCTTCAGCAAGGTGGATTTGCCCGAGCCGTTCAGGCCCAGGACCCCGATCTTGGCACCGGGGAAGAAAGACAGGGAGATATCCCGCAGGATCTGGCGCTTGGGCGGCACGATCTTGCCGACCCGGTTCATGGAATAGACGTACTGTGCCATGTCTCTACCGTGAAAGGGCGGGCCGACGGATTCGGCCACGCAAAGCCCCGATTGTAGGCCGGACGGGCAACCGGCGGGCCGGGGCGCACGGCCGTGGGCGCCTCGTGGCCGCTCCGGCGCCACGGATCGGGCCGGAAGGCCGCCCGGGCCGTACAATGCCGATCATCAGCCACCCATTCTTCCCCGCCATGACGCTACCCCTCGCATTCACTCCGGCCGAGGCCGACCTGCTGGGCCGCACGGCCGACGCGCTGTGCGCCTGGCTGGGCAGGCCCGTGATCGCCGAGATCGTGTCCGAACCCGACGCGGGCTATGAATGGGTGTTGTTCGCCCTGCCGCTCGGCCCCAAGGACGAGGACGAGGACCGTCCCCGTGTCCAGGCGGGCGGTCCTGGGGCGCGTTTCCTGGGCAACTGCGGCGGGCTGGACCTGAGCGACGGCCAGGCGGTGGATTGCGAATTCCTCTGGGCCGTCCAGCTGTCCGACCTGGAAGGCGTACGCTACATCAAGGTGGACGCCCAGGGCGAGGAAGTCGCATGGACGGACACGCTGACGGACCTGCTCCCCTTCGACCTGCGCGAGGCCGAAACGCCGCCGGACGACGAAGACGATGATGAAGACGAAGACGGCGATGCGGGCACCGAAGGCGGTTCGCCCCTGAACCACTGAACGGAAGCGATCGGGTCGGGCGCGGCCGCCGCCATTCGCACGGCCCGTCTCAGGTCGTCACCGGCCGCTTGGACCGCGCCGCCGCATCGCGCAGGCGGTCGCGCACATACAGCGCCGCGCCGACGGGCCACATGGCGGCCACCAGCAGCCGCGACGCCCAGCGGTTCAGGCATCGCCCCGCGGGACGGGCCACGCGCTGCGCGCGCATGTGCAGTCCGAAGCGGGTATAGCGGATCGCCGCGCCGAAGAAAGAGGCCGGCTGGTAGCGGAACCAGCCCAGGCAATATTCCACCGTATCGTGCGCCAGCAGCCACAGGCCCAGCGCATGGCGGCCGCTTTCGGTCTTGCGCCCCTCGCGCGACAGGCTGCTGCCATCGTCGTGATACACGCGGAACACCTGGTTGACGAAGCGGGTCAGGTAGCCGGCCCGTGCGATCGCGCGCCAGACCAGGCTTTCGGGGACGAAGCCGGGGATGTCCTCGGGAAAGGGAAACTGGCGCAGCACGTCCGTGCGCAGGCAGCCGAATTTCTCGCCCCGGACGTGATAGCGGAAGGTCATGTCCAGCGAGGACACGTCCATCACATCCCGGGGATACATGTCGCCCACGACACGGCCGTCGGGCCGTGCGCACAGGCCGGTGATCGCCACATAGCGCGCGCGCTGGGCGGGCGGGATCTGCTCCCAGACTCCGGCCATGTGGTAGAGGGCGTTGGAGTCGAGTTCATCGTCGCTGTCGATGGCCACCAGCCATTCGCCCTGCGCATGGCGCACGCCATTGTTGAAAGCTGTTTTCTTGTGTTGATTGGTTTGCCAGACGTAACGGATCGGGAAACTGGCTTCCTGCTGCCATCCCTGAACCAGCGTCCGGGTGGCGTCCGTCGAGCCGTCGTCCACGATGACCCATTCGAAGTCCTGGAAGGACTGCTCCCGAAGGGAGCGATACACGCGTCCGAGGGTGTGGGCGCGGTTGTAGGTGGGCGTGACGACAGAGAACAGATGACGCCAGCAAGCCATGCCGGAGGGCTCCTCCTAGTTCCGATCGGTCCATGATAGCCGTAAAAAAAACCACGGACCGCTGGGTCCGTGGTTTCCCTGATGCCGAATTGTATATAAACAATACGGCAGGCCGGCGCCGGTCGATCAGGCGCGCTTGACCTTTTCGAGCATCTTGAAGACGCCCTTGGGCGCGCGCACGAACAGGCGCTTGAAGGCCTTGCCGAGGCAACGGCGCTCGAGCGTGTTGCGCCGCGTGCGTTTGATTTCTGCCATGTGGATCTCCTGGTGTAAGGCGGGCTTGAAAGCAAAACACGCCATTTTAGCAAAGTTTCACCAACACCCCCGAAGCCATCGGCGGCGTGGTCCCTGCGGACAGATCACTGCCGCACGCCTTCGATCTCGATCTGCAGACGCACCGTGTCGGGAATGCCCGGCAGGCCGAAGCCCATGCCCCATTGGCTGCGCTGGATCTCGGCACGGAAATCCCCGCCGCAGACTTCGCGTTCCAGGCGCTTGTTCTGGTAGCAGTTGAAGCGGACGGCGTTCAGCTTGACCGGATGCGTCTGCCCCAGCAGGGTCAGATTGCCTTCGACGGCATGCACCAGGTCGCCCTCGAAGCGGAAGGCGGTGGATTCGAACAGCGCCTCGGGATGCTCGCCGGCCTGGAAGAAGTCCGCGCCCAGCAGGTGCTCGTCGAAGCCCCTGGAACCCGTGCTGATCGACTTCATGTCGACGCGGATCCGGGCCTGGCCCGTCTTTGCCTGGCGGTCGAAGGCGATGTCGCCATCGACCGTATCGAAGCGCCCGCGCACCGTGGACGTGCCGTTGTGCAGCACCTCGAAATAGACGAAGGTGTGGTCCGCATCCGTCTTGTATTCGGCCGCCTGGACCAGGGCGGGGACGGCGCACAGTAAGGGCAGAACGAGCAGGCGTTTCATGGCGATTCTCCGGTTTTCAGACCGGCCGGCGGGGGGAAATCCGGCCACGTTTCAGTCGATTGTAAGAACCGTGCGGCGCTGGCGGCCCCATGACCCGCCCCAATGTCTGACGCGGATCAAGCCGGGCAGCTTCCCCCTCCCGGAACAACCATGCCGTGCCGACCCCTCCGCGGGCACCGCAACGACGCCGTGCGCCGGATTATGATGGCGGAATGAACGCACCCATCCGCATCTTCGGCGCCCGCCAGAACAACCTGAAGAACCTGGATCTGACGATCCGCACCGGCGAACTCCTGGTGGTCACCGGCGTATCCGGATCCGGCAAGAGCTCGCTGGCCTTCGACACCCTGTATGCCGAAGGCCAGCGCCGCTACGTGGAAACCTTTTCTCCCTACGCGCGCCAGTTCCTGGACCGCATGGACAAGCCCCAGGTCGACCGCATCGAAGGCATCCTGCCCGCCATTGCCATCGACCAGGTCAATCCGGTGCGCAATTCGCGCAGCACCGTGGGCACCATGACGGAGCTGAACGATCACCTGAAACTGCTCTACGCGCGCGCCGGCCACCTGCACTGCCGCAACTGCGCCCGGCTGGTGACGCGGGACGACCCGTCCAGCATCCGGCGCCAGCTGGACGGCCTGTGCGCCGCCCGCGACCCCCGCCTGGTGATCACGTTTCCGGTATCCGTGCCCGCCAACTTCACCGAGGACGAAGTGCGTGGCTTCCTGGAACAGCAAGGCTACACGCGCATCCACCGCCAGGACGACCCGGCCCCCGCGCCCGAGGCCGGCGACAAGCCGTCGGGCACGCGGCGCAAGGCGGCAAATGCCGGCCGGCGCGTGCTGCATGTGGTGCAGGATCGCTTCCGTCTGGGCAATGCCGAGCCGGCGCGCGTGGACGAGGCGCTGGAAACCGCCCTGCGCCAGGGCAACGGCCGGCTCAGTGTCCATGCCCTGTTCGACGAAGGCGAAGAGGAATGGCGCTTCAGCGCCGGCCTGCACTGCGCGCAGTGCGACATCGACTACGGCACGCCGCTGCCCAGCACGTTTTCCTTCAACTCCCCGCTGGGCGCCTGCGAGCATTGCCGGGGCTTCGGCCGGGTCATGGGCATCGACTACGGACTGGTCGTGCCGGACGAGACACGCAGCCTGCGCGACGGGGCGATCAAGCCCTGGCAGACCGCAAGCTACAAGGAATGCCAGGTCGAAATGGAACGCTACGCCCCCAAGGCGGGCGTGCGCCTGGACGTGCCCTGGCGCGACCTCACGGACGAAGAACGCGGCTGGGTGATCGGCGGCGCACCCGACTGGAAGGGCGGGCCGTCCGCCTGGAAGCACCAATGGTATGGCGTGCAGCGCTTCTTCGACTGGCTCGAATCCCGCGCCTACAAGATGCACGTGCGGGTGCTGCTGTCCAAGTACCGCAGCTACACGCCCTGCCCGCATTGCAAGGGCGCGCGGCTCAAGCCCGATGCCACGCTGTGGCGCCTGGGACGTGACGGCAGCCCGATTCCCGGCGCACCCCGGTTCCTGCCGGTGCATGCGCGCTGGACGCCCGAGCAGCTGGCTGCCCTGCCCGGCCTGGGCCTGCACGACCTGATGCGCCTGCCCATCGAACGGGTGCGCGACTGGTTCGACCGCATCGAGCTGGGCCGTTCGCTGGACGACGCCCTGACCGAGCTGCTGGACGAAGTCCGCGCCCGCCTGCGCTTCCTGTGCGACGTCGGCCTGGGCTACCTGTCCCTGGACCGGCAAAGCCGCACTCTTTCGGGCGGTGAAGTCCAGCGCATCAATCTGACGACCGCGCTGGGCACATCCCTGGTGAACACGCTGTTCGTGCTGGACGAACCGTCCATCGGCCTGCATCCGCGCGACATCCACCGCATCGTCCAGGTCATGCACCGCCTGCGCGACCACGGCAATACCCTGGTCGTGGTGGAACACGACCCGCAGGTCATGATCGCCGCCGACCGTGTCCTGGACATCGGTCCGGGACCAGGCGAGCGTGGCGGGCACATCGTCTTCGACGGCACGCCGGCCGAACTGGCCGCCGCCGACACACTGACGGGCCGCTATTTCGGCGGCCGGATGCGCATCGAGGCACCCCGGCCCCTGCCGGTGCAGGCCGGCACGCCGCGCCTGCTGCTGCAGGGCGCGCGCGCCAACAATCTGCAGGGCATCGATTTTTCCCTGCCGCTGGGCCGGCTGGTGTGCCTGACCGGGGTATCCGGTTCGGGCAAGTCCACCCTGGTGCAGGACGTGCTCTACCCCGCCCTGCTGAAGCGCCTGGGCCGCGCCACCGAGGCGCCCGGGGAATACGCCGCCCTGCTGGGCGCGGAACGCATCGCCGACGTGGTGATGGTGGACCAGACGCCCATCGGCAAGACGGCCCGTTCCAACCCGGCCAGCTACGTCGGCGCCTTCGACGCCATCCGCAAGCTTTTCGCCGCCGCCCCGTTGTCGCAGGAACGCGGCTACACGGCCGGCACCTTCAGCTTCAACACCGGCGACGGCCGCTGCCCCGGCTGCGGCGGCACCGGCTTCGAGCACGTGGAAATGCAGTTCCTGTCGGACGTGTACCTGCGCTGCCCCGACTGCGACGGCCGCCGCTTCCGTCCCCAGGTCCTGGAAGTGCGCATCGAGCACCTGGGCCGCAGCGCCTCGATCGACGAGGTCCTGGACATGACCGTGAGCGAGGCGCTGGACTTCTTCAAAGGCCTGCGCGACGTGCAGTGGGGGCTGGCTCCCCTGGCCGACGTGGGCCTGGAATACGTGCGCCTGGGCCAGCCCGTCCCCACTCTGTCGGGCGGCGAGGCCCAGCGACTGAAACTGGCCGGCCACCTGGCCGAGGCCGCCCGCTCGCGGGCACCCCGGGGCGCGCTGAAAGGCAGCCTGCTGCTGTTCGACGAACCCACCACCGGCCTGCACTTCGACGACATCGCCCGCCTGATGCGGGCCTTCCGCAAGCTGCTGGCCGCAGGCCATTCGCTGCTGATCATCGAACACAACCTGGACGTGATCCGCGCCGCCGACTGGGTCGTGGACCTGGGGCCGGAAGGCGGCGACCAGGGCGGGCGCATCGTGGCGGAAGGCACGCCGGAAGACCTGATGCGCCATCCGGACTCCCACACCGGCAGGGCATTGGCCGACTACGCCCGGCAGGTCTCGGGCGAGCATCAGGCCGCCCCCGGCCTCCCCGATTCCCAAGGAGCTCGTGACGGACACGGCTCCGCCCTGGTCCTGCGCGAACCCGCCCCGCGCACCGCCACCTCGGCCAGCCCCGACATCCACATCCTGAACGCCCGCGAGCACAACCTGAAAGGCATCGACGTGCACATCCCGCGCGACGCCTTCACGGTGATCACCGGGGTATCCGGCTCGGGCAAATCCACCCTGGCATTCGACATCCTCTTCAACGAAGGCCAGCGGCGCTACCTGGAATCCCTGAACGCGTACGCGCGCGCCATCGTGCAGCCGGCCGGCAAGCCGGACGTGGACGCCATCTACGGGATCCCGCCCACCGTGGCCATCGAGCAGCGCACCAGCCGCGGCGGACGCAAGTCCACCGTCGCCACCATGACGGAAATCCACCACTTCCTGCGCCTGCTGTACGTGCGCCTGGGCACCCAGATGTGCCCGGACTGCGACGTCCCCGTGGCGCCGCAGACGCCGGAACAGATCGTGGCACAACTGCTGCGCGACCACGCGGGCGAGCACATCGGCCTGCTGGCGCCGCTGGTGGTGGCGCGCAAGGGCTACTACACCGACCTGGCGAAATGGGCAGCCTCGCACGGCCACACCCACCTGCGCGTGGACGGCGCCTTCATCCCGGTCAGCCCCTGGCCGCGCCTGGACCGCTACCAGGAACACACCATCGAACTGCCGGTAAGCGACCTGATCGTGGATGTGCGCGACGAGGCCGGCCTGCGCGACGCGGTACGCGCCGCCCTGGCCCTGGGCCACGGCACCTTCCGGGTGCTGGCCGGCCTGACCGCGCCCGGCCCGGCCACGATCGAAGCACGGCGCGCCGCCGGCCTGGCGCCCGACCCGCGCCTGCTGACTTTTTCCATCAAGCGCGCCTGCCCCAACTGCGGCACCAGCTTCCCGGAACCCGACCCGCGCCTGTTCTCCTACAACTCGCGCCACGGCTGGTGCCCGGGCTGCTACGGCACCGGCCTGCAGCTGACCGGCTTCACCGAAGACCAGACGGGCGAGGAATCCGTCTGGCTGGACGAGGCCACCGGCCTGCCCCAACCCTGCCCCCAATGCCAGGGCCAGCGGCTGAACCGCGTGGCGCGGGCCTTCCGCTGGCGCGGCCGCTCCATCGCCGAACTGGCCTCGATGCCGGTCAGCGACGCCCAGCGCTTCTTCCTGGGCCTGGGCGCCCAGGGCCGCGAGGCCGAGATCGCCCGCGACATCCTCACTGAAATCCGCGGCCGCCTGGACTTCATGATGGACGTGGGCCTGGGCTACCTGGCCCTGGACCGCGCCGCTCCCACTCTGTCGGGCGGCGAGGCCCAGCGCATCCGCCTGGCCGCCCAGCTGGGCTCGAACCTGCAGGGCGTCTGCTATGTGCTGGACGAGCCCACCATCGGCCTGCACCCGCGCGACAACCGCATCCTGCTGGATGCGCTGACCCGCCTCGAAGGCAACGGCAACACTCTGGTGGTGGTCGAGCACGACGAGGACACGATCCGCCGCGCCGGCCATGTGATCGACATCGGCCCGGGCGCCGGCGTACGGGGCGGTATGGTGGTCGCCCAGGGCACGGTCGAGGACATCGCCCGCAATCCGGCCTCGGTCACCGGCCGCTACCTGCGCGAACCCCTGGTCCACCCCATGAACGGCCGCCGCCGCGTCGACGCGGACACGCCCGTCCTGGAAATCGTGGACGCCGGCCTGCACAATCTGCGCCAGGCGAATGCACGCATCCCGCTGGGCCGGCTGAACGTCGTCACCGGAGTCTCGGGCTCGGGCAAATCCACCCTGGCGCGCGACGTGCTGCTGGACAACCTGGCTCGCCGGGTCGGCAGCCGGCTGACAGGCCCCTGGCAGGGCTGCCGGACGATCCGCGGCTGGGAAGCCATCGACCGGGTGCTCGAAGTCGACCAGACGCCCATCGGCAAGACACCCCGGTCCTGCCCGGCCACCTACGTGGGCTTCTGGGACGACATCCGCAAGCTCTACGCCGGCACGCGCGAGTCGCGGCTGCGCGGCTGGACGGGCTCGCGCTTTTCCTTCAACACCGGCGACGGCCGCTGCCCCGAATGCGAAGGCCAGGGCATGCGCACCATCGAGATGAGCTTCCTGCCGGACGTCAAGGTGCCGTGCGACGCCTGCCACGGCGCGCGCTTCAACCAGGAAACCCTGGGCGTGCAATGGAACGGCCGCAGCGCGGGCGACGTGCTGCGCATGGAAGTCGACGACGCCATCGGCCATTTCTCGGCGCACCGCCGCATCGCCCGCGCCCTGCAGCTGATGCAGGACGTGGGCCTGGGCTACCTGACGCTGGGCCAGCCCTCGCCCACGCTGTCCGGCGGCGAGGCCCAGCGCATCAAGCTGGTCACGGAACTCACCAAGGCGCACCTGGACGAAGGCGTGCTGCGCACCGGCCGCGCCTCGCGCGTCCCGCACACCCTGTACGTGCTCGATGAGCCCACCGTGGGCCTGTCCACGGCCGACGTGGAAAAGCTGATCCGCGTACTGCACCGGCTGGTGGACGCCGGCCATACCGTGGTGGTCATCGAGCACAATCTGGACGTCATCGCCGAAGCCGACTGGATCGTGGACCTGGGCCCCGAAGGCGGCGAACAAGGTGGCCACGTGGTCGCCCAGGGAAGCCCCGAGCAGCTGTGCGCGAGCGGCACCCATACCGGACGGATCCTGGCGGAATTCCTGGCGCCCGGGGAAGCACGCATCGCCGGGGGGAACCGGTGACCTGCCTGTTCGAGGACCGGCTGGCGGGCCGGTCGCTGCGCCTGCTCGACCCGGTCGGGCGCATCGCCGTCCACCGCCGCGATGCACTGCCCGCCGCCTGGGACTCCATCGAGGCCGCCCGGCGGGCCGGTCACTGGGTCGCCCTGCTGCTGGACTACGAACTGGGCGAATGGCTGGAGCCCGAGACTGCCCATCCGGTCGGCGCCGCGCACGATGCCCTGCCCCGCCTGACGGCGCTGATCCACGCGCGCGCCGAATGGAAGGACTGCGCGGGCCCGGCCGGCACGGGGTCGGCAGGCGGCCTCGCCGACGCCCACGGCCAGCCGTGGCGCCCGAATCCGCGGCCGGGAGTCTCCCGCGAACGCCACGCCCAGGCCATCGAGGCCGTCCGCGCAGGAATCGCCCGCGGCGACTACTATCAGATCAACTACACCCTGCCGCTGCAGCTGGACTGGCCGCCCGGCCTGGATCCCGCGCAGGCCTACGCCTACCTGGCCGAACGCCACCCAGTGGCCCATGCCGCCTGCGTGCGCGACGGCGGCCGCTGGGTGCTGTCGCTGTCGCCCGAGCTGTTCGTGGCCCGCGATGGTTCGCGCCTGCGTGTGCGGCCGATGAAGGGCACCGCGCCACGCCACGCCGATCCTGCCTGGGACCGGCAGGCCGCCGAGGCCCTGCAGCGCAGCGCCAAGAATCGCGCGGAGAACCTGATGATCGTGGATCTGCTGCGCAACGACCTGGGCCGCATCGCCGTGCCCGGCAGCGTGCGCGTGCCGGCCCTGTTCAGCCTGGAGGCCTATCCCTCGGTCTGGACGCTGACCTCCACCGTGGAGGCCGAGGCGCCGGACGTGCCGCTGGACAAAGTGCTGCATGCCCTGTTTCCGTGCGGCTCAGTGACGGGCGCGCCGAAGATCGCCGCCATGCGGGCCATCCGCGACCTGGAGGCGCGCCGCCGCGGCATCTACTGCGGCAGCGTGGGATGGCTGGCGCCGGATGGGGATTTTTCCCTCAACGTCGCCATCCGCACCATCGAGCTGCGCGACGGACAGGCCGGGTTCGGTGTGGGTGGCGGCATCGTGTACGATTCACAGGCCGCCGAGGAATGGGAGGAATGCCTGTGGAAAGCGCGCATCCTGAATCCGGACTGAGCCGCCGCAGCGCGGAACCGCCGGCATCCGCCGCCGAGATCCGGCGCATCGCCCCCAACCTGATCGAAACCATGCGCCTGGAACAAGGTCGCATCGCGCTCTGGCCCGGCCACCGGGCGCGCCTGCTGGCCTCGGCCCGGACCCTGGGCTATCCGCTCGATGCCGCCAAGCTGGATGGCTGGATGGCCGAACGGATCCGCCATTTCACCGAAGACACGCCGCGACGCCTGCGCCTGCTGCTGACGGCCGACGGCCAGCTGTCCCTGGAATCCGCGCCGCTGTCATCCACGCCCGAGCCCGTGCGCATCGCCCTGGCGGCCGAGACCCTGGGGCCGGAGGCGGCACTGGATGCCGATGCATTCTGGCTGAGGCACAAGACCACCCACCGCCCCTGGTTCGACGCCGCGCAGCGCTGGCTCCAGGGCCATCCCGGCCATTTCGACCTGGTATTCGGCAATGCGGCCGGAGACCTGTGCGAAGGCAGCCGTTGCACCATCTACATCCAGGATACGAGGGGCGCCTGGCTGACCCCGCCCCTGGCCAGCGGCCTGCTGCCCGGCGTGCGGCGCCGGGCCCTTCTGGACGAAGGCCTGGCACGCGAGGCCCGGCTGAGCCTTGCCGATCTGCGCCAGGCCCCGGCGCTGCGGGTGTCGAACGCCCTGCGCGGCTGGCTGGATGCCCGGCTGGACGAACCCTAGCGTCCCGCCGACAGGCCCTGGTGCACGGCCCAGTCGGCAGCCGCCAGGCCCATGGTGGCCGTGATCGCCACCGCGGAACCGTAGCCCGCGCAGGACAGGCCCTGGGGCGCTGCCGGTGCGGACGGGGATGCGGCGCCTTGCGCACCGGCGGCCGGCCGCGCCCAGGCGGCGGGCAGTACCACCGGCTGGTCGAACCACAGGCAATGCACTCCCATGCGCGGCACCCGGCGGCGCGGTTTGCCGCCTGCCGTTCCGCCTTTGGGGTAGCCGTGACGCTGGCGCAGTTCCTGGCGCACCCGGCCCAGCAGGGCATCGTGCGTGACGAGGGACAGGTCGCCGGCCCGCAGGGCCAGGGGATCCGTCTTGCCCCCCGCGCCGCCGCACACCAGCACCGGCCAGCCCGCCGCTCGGGCTCGCAATATCATGGCAACCTTGGCCGTCACCTGATCGGTGCAATCCAGCAGCACGCCGGCCTGCCCCGACAGGATGGCATCGGCATTGTCGGGGCCGATGAAATCGTCGACGCACTCGACGCGGCAGCTGGGGTTGATGTCGCGGATGCGGTCCGCCATCGCGGCGACCTTGGCCTGGCCCAGCGTGCTGCCCAGGGCATGGACCTGGCGGTTGATGTTGGATTCGGCCACATGGTCCAGGTCCACCAGCGTCAACGCCCCCACGCCCGAACGGGCCAGGGCCTCGGCGCACCAGGCGCCCACGCCGCCGACGCCGGCCACCACGGCGCGCAGCCCGGCCAGCGCCTGCCTGGCGCCATCGCCGTACAGGCGGTCCAGGCCGCCGAACCGGCGCGCGGCATCCGCATCGGCATCGTTGGAATCTGCAAGCGGCAAGTCGGGCATCTCGTGGGCGGCGGAAAAAAGATTCCCCATTTTAGCCGGGCATTGGCGCCGCCCCGGATGCGCAAGTCCTCTACAATACGGACTGTCCCTATTTCAACAGCCGCCCATCCCCAGTGAACACATCCGCCGCCCGCGCCAGCCAGCTTCCGCCCCCGCCGGAAGCCTTCCACCTGCGCGATGCGGCCTGGCACCAGGCGTCCATCGAACAGACCTTGCGGCACTGGGACGGCCGCTCCGACCTTTGGGTGTTCGGCTACGGGTCCCTGGTCTGGCGGCCGGAATTCGATCACCTGGAAGCCCGCCGGGCCCGCATCCACGGCTACCACCGCGCCCTGTGCCTGTGGTCGCGGATCAATCGCGGCACACCCGAACGCCCCGGCCTGGTGTTCGGCCTGGATCTGGGCGGTTCCTGCGATGGCGTCGCCTACCGCATCGCCGGATCCCGGGCACTGGATATCCTGGGTCCCCTGTGGCAGCGGGAAATGCCCAGCGCGTCCTACGTTCCGCGCTGGCTGAACTGCCATACGGAATCCGGCCCGGTTCCCGGCCTGGTCTTCACCATGGATCGCAAGGACGCGGGCTACGTGACGGGCCTTTCCATCGAACGGATCGTCTCCATCGTGCGCCAGGGGCACGGACGCTATGGCCGCTGCACCGACTACGTGCTGCAAACCGCCGACGCCCTGGAGACCGCCGGCATCACCGACCGCCGCCTGCGCGCCATCGCCCAGGCGCTGCGACACGCCTCCTGACACTCCCCCACCCAGACGCCATGTCCATCGCCGATATCCGCCAGACCTACCAGAAATTCGAGCTGCTCGAATCCTCCGCCGCCGCCGATCCCTACGTCCAGTTCGACCAATGGTTCCAGCAGGCCCTGCACAGCGAGGTCCGCGAACCGACGGCCATGACCCTGGCCACGACGGACACGGCCGGCCGCCCCTCGGCGCGCATCGTGCTGCTCAAGGGTTTCGACGCCCGGGGTTTCGTGTTCTACACCAACTATCAGTCCCGCAAGGGCCTGGAGCTGGCGGCCAACCCCCAGGCGGCGCTGCTGTTCTTCTGGCCCGAGCTGGAACGGCAGGTGCGCATCGAGGGCCCCGTCAGCCCCGTCTCGGCGGCCGAATCCGACGCCTACTACGCCAGCCGCCCCCTGGGATCCCGCATCGGCGCCTGGGCCTCGCCGCAGAGCCGGCCGATCACGCACGAAGCGCTGGCCGAACGCGTGGCCGAACTGAGCCGCACACTGGGCGATGATCCGGCTCGTCCGCCCCACTGGGGCGGCTACCGGCTGGAAGCCACCCGCATCGAATTCTGGCAGGGCCGCCCTTCCCGTCTGCACGACCGGCTGGTCTACGCGCGCGACGCCGAAGGCGACTGGGCGCTCGGCCGCATCGCGCCCTGATGTCTCCATGCGTTCCCAGCCCACTCCCGCCGATTTCCCGGCCCTGTTCTTCCGCTCGGCCCTGGGCCGGTTCCCCACCGGCGTCACCGTGATCACGGCGGAACACCCCGATACAGGCACCCCGCTGGGCCTCACGATCAGCTCGTTCAGCTCGGTCTCGCTGGACCCGCCAATGGTGCTGTGGACGCTGACGCACGCGGCGGCCTCGCTGGCATCCTTCAAGGCGCTGGACCGATACGTCATCCACGTGCTCTCGGCGGGCCAGGTGGACCTGGCCCGGCGGTTTGCCAAGGGACCGCAGGCCGAGCGCTTCGTCGGGCTGGAACTGGAACGCGCGCCCAACGGCACCCTGATGCTGGCCGACAACCGCTGCGCCGCCTGGTTCGAATGCCACAACACGCAGCGCCACGAAGCCGGAGACCACACGATCTTCGTCGGCCAGGTGGAGCACTGCCACCGCCAGCTGCTGTCGCCGCTGATCTACCACGCGGGCGACTTCGAACTGACCCCCGGCAGCGAACCTCTTTCCCGCAATTAGCCGGACGACACCACGCCATCTCCTTCCCGGCGGGCCGCCCCCGCGCCGCCCGCGACACCGCCATGCATGACTACATCCTGACCCTTTCCTGCCCCGACCGCATGGGCATCGTCCACACCGTCAGCGGCTGGCTGCTGAAACACCACGGCAACATCGTCCATGCCCAGCAGTTCGGCGACCCGGATTCGTCGCGTTTCTTCCTGCGCGTCCATTTCGCCCTGCCGGGCACCGAGCCGGTCGAATCCCTGGCGGACGACTTCTCCAGCATCGCCGAGCGCTTCGAGATGCAATGCCAGTTCCACGATGCGGCCCGCAAGGCCCGGCTGCTGGTGCTGGTCAGCCGCCAGGGCCACTGCCTGAACGACCTGCTGTTCCGGGTGAGCGGCGGGCAGATGCCCGCAGAAGTGGCCGCCGTGGTGTCGAACCACACGGACTTCCGCTCGCTGGCCGAATCCCACGGGCTGCCCTTCCACCACTTGCCCGTGACGGCCGACACGCGCGCCGGGCAGGAAGCCAGGATCCTGGAACTGGTCGAGCGCGAGCGCGTCGATCTGGTGGTGCTGGCGCGCTACATGCAGATTTTGTCGCCGCAACTGTGCCGCGCCCTGGAAGGCCGCGCCATCAACATCCACCACAGTTTCCTGCCCGGCTTCAAGGGCGCGCGGCCCTACTACCAGGCGCATGCGCGCGGAGTGAAGCTGATCGGTGCAACGGCGCACTACGTGACGGAGGATCTGGACGAGGGCCCCATCATCGAGCAGGACATCGAGCGCGTGGACCACGCCATGGGCCCCGGCGACCTGACGCGCATCGGCAGCGACATCGAATCGGTGGTGCTGTCGCGCGCCGTGCGCTGGCATGTCGAGCACCGCATCCTGCTGAACGACCGGCGTACGGTGGTGTTCCGCTGAATTCCGCCGGACGAGTCCGAGGACGAATTCAGGTCCTGGGCGGAACTTCCAGTTCGAACAGGCTGGTGGCCTCGACCTCGAGCACCTGGATGTCGTCCTGGTTGAACAGCCGCCAGGTCCAGCGGATGATGCCCAGGTCGTCGCGCGTGGACGACACGCGCTTGGAATCCACCGTGGCCTCCAGGCGCAGCTGGTCGCCGGGGCGCACCGGATGCATCCAGCGCAGGCGTTCCAGGCCCGGCGAACCGAACGATTCGGAACCCTGGAGCGCGGCCTCGACGGCCATGCGCATGGCCAGCCCGCAGGTCATCCAGCCGCTGGCGATCAGGCCTCCCCAGCGGCCGTTGCGGGCGCGCTCGGGGTCGACGTGGAACCACTGGGGATCGTAGGCACGCGAAAAGGCCAGCATCTCGGCCTCGTCCACGGTGACGGGGCCGTGATGAATCACCAGGCCGGGTTCGAATTCCTTGAATTTCATCAGTCCAACTCCGGAAAGCGTCGCCCGGCCTTGGGGGGCCGGGGCGGAATCACGGCCAGGGGCATGCCCTCCAGCTCGGCGACCGGACAGTGTAGCGTGGACCCCGCCCGGTTGGCGAACATCCCCCCGCCAGGCGCACGGAAACACCCGCCATCTGCCGGGGGATCAGCCGAACGCCGCCGCCGCCCGGGTGATCCTGTCATTGACGCCCTGCCAGGCCGGTCCTGCCGGCGGGCGCTGCAGCAGGATGCGGTCGTAGCCGGCCTCATCGAGATCGCGCAGCAAGGCGTACAAGCGACGTGCGTAGGCCGCCGGATCGGCCGGCAGCACGATCCATTCCACACCACCGGGCGCGGGGCCCGGCGGCGCATCCAGGACGACCGCGGCCACCCGCCCCGGCGGCACACCCCGGCCCCGGATCCAGTCATCCAGGACCTGCGCGCTTACCAGGGACACCGGCGTGCGCGGCGCATAGTGCGCCTTGAGCGAACCCGACACCCGGGGCGCCGCCGCATCGGGCAGCGCCGGCGGCACGCCCAGCACTTCGGCAATCTGAAGCGCCGTCACATGGCCGGGCCTGAGCAGCACGGGGCCGACGCCTTGCTCGAGCCGGGACAGGTCGAGGATCGTGGACTCGATCCCCACTTCCGAGTCGCCGCCTTCCAGGATCATCAGCGCCTGCTCGTCCAGGTGCGGGAATTCGCTGCGCACGTGCGCGGCACGCGTGGGCGAGACCTGGCCGAACTGGTTGGCCGACGGCGCGGCCACCCCGCCGCAGCCATGCGGCTTGAGGACGGAAAAGGCGTGCAACAGCCGCTGCGCCACCGGATGCGAGGGGCAGCGCAGGCCGATGCTGTCCTGGCCGCCGCTGACCGCGTCCGGAATGCGGGCCGCGCGCGGCAGGATCAGGGTCAGCGGCCCCGGCCAGAAGGCCGCCATCAGCAGCCTTGCCTGGGACGGGATCGAGGCCGCCCAATAGCCCGGATCCGTATCCGGCGCCAGGTGGACGATGACGGGATGGTTGGCCGGCCGCCGCTTGGCGTCGTAGATGCGGGCAACGGCTGCGGGATTTTCCGCATCGGCGCCCAGGCCATAGACAGTTTCGGTCGGGAAAGCCACCAGCCGGCCCTGGGCCAGCCGCTGGGCGGCTTCCAGGATCTGGCCGGGACCAGCCTCGGCCTGCCCGGCTTGCGCCTCCGGCGAAGCCGCGCCTTCCGAATCCGCGCGCGGGTCAGGCATGGGGCAGTCCCAGCACGGCCGAAACCCGGGCGATGCGTTCGCGCAGCTGCGCCGCATCCGCACCGAGGATATTGACGTGCCCCATCTTGCGGCCGCGGCGCGCCTCGGACTTGGCATACAGATGCAGGCGGGTACCGGGTACGTCGAGCACGCCCGCCCAGTCCGGCTCGCGCTGCCGCCCCTGCGCATCGAACCACAGGTCTCCCAGCAGGTTGAGCATGGCGGCCGGCCGCAGCATGGCCGTTTCGCCCAGCGGCAGCCCGGCCATGATGCGTGCCTGCTGCTCGAACTGGCTGACCAGGCAGCCGTCCTGGGTGTAATGCCCGCTGTTGTGGGGGCGCGGCGCCATCTCGTTGGCCAGCACGCGGCCGTCGCGCAGCACGAAGAATTCAACGCACAGCACGCCGTGGTAATCCAGATGATCGGCCAGGGACAGGGCATGGCCCCGCGCCAGGTTCGCGATCCCTTCAGGCACCGAACCGTCGGCGACCGACAGCGCCAGGATGCCGTCCCGATGGGTATTGCGCGAGGGTGCGTAGCTGACGGCGCGGCCGCGCAGGTCGCGCGCCACCACGACCGAGATCTCGTAATCCAGGGGCTGCAGGGCTTCCAGGATGCACGGCACGCCGCGCAACGCCTCGAAGGCCTGCCGGGCCTCGTCGCGCGAAGCCACACGGACCTGGCCCTTGCCATCGTAGCCGAAGCGGACGGTCTTGAGGATGCCCGGGAACAGTTCGCCGGGACACGCCTGCACGTCGGCAGCGGAACGGATGGCGGCGTGAGGTGCGACGGGCACGCCTGCCGCCTGGATGTAGTTCTTTTCTGCGAGCCTGTCCTGGGCCACCGCCACGGCGTTGCCCGAAGGCGTCGCTGTCCGTGTCCGTGCCAGGCGATGCAGGCTGTCGGCCGGGACGTTCTCGAATTCCGTGGTCACGGCGGCGCAGCGCTGCGCCAGGCGGTCGAGGCCGTCCGCATCGTCGTAGGCGGCGCGGATGTGTTCGTCGGCCACCATGCCCGCCGGACAGGATTCGGCCGGGTCCAGCACGGCCACCCGGTAGCCCAAAGCCTGGGCCGCCTGGCAGAACATGCGGCCCAGCTGGCCGCCGCCCAGCACGCCCAGCCAGGCGCCGGGAGGCAGCATCGCGCTCATGACGCCTCCGGCGGCACGACCATGGCGCGCGCGGCTTCGGTCTGGCGGGCGCGGTAATCCTGCAGTTTCTGCAGCAGCGCGGCATCCGTCATGGCCAGGTTGGCGACCACGTGCAGGGCGGCGTTGGCGGCGCCGGCATCACCGATGGCGAAGGTGCCGACCGGCACCCCACGCGGCATCTGCACGATGGACAGCAGGGAATCCTCGCCGCGCAGGTGGCGCGAAGGCACGGGCACGCCGAATACCGGCACCGGCGTCAGCGCCGCCATCATGCCGGGCAGGTGGGCCGCGCCGCCCGCCCCCGCGACGATGGCGCGCAGGCCGCGTTCCACGGCCCGGGCGCCGTATTCGACCATGTCCAGCGGCATGCGGTGCGCGGACACGACGCGGGTTTCACAGGCGATGCCGAATTCGTCGAACACCGCCGCCGCATGGCGCATCACGTCCCAGTCGCTGGACGAGCCCATGACCACGCCGACCACCGGGGCCGGCGCGATCATGCCGCGCCCCGCGTGAGGCGATCCAGCGCCTCGCGATACTTGGCGGCCGTGCGTTCCAGCACGTCGGCGGGCAGGCGCGGAGCGGGTGCGGTCTTGTCCCAGTCCTGGGTTTCCAGCCAGTCGCGCACGAACTGCTTGTCGAAGGAAGGCGGGCTGATGCCCACGGCGTAGCCGTCCGCCGGCCAGAAGCGCGAGGAATCCGGCGTCAGGACTTCGTCCATCAGGTGCAGCGTGCCGCGTGCATCCAGGCCGAACTCGAACTTGGTGTCGGCGATCAGGATGCCCTGGCCGCGCGCGTATTCGGCGGCCTCGGCGTACAGGGCCAGCGTGACGCGGCGCAGTTCGGCGGCCAGATCGGCGCCCACCTGGGCCACGACATAGTTGAAATCGACGTTCTCGTCGTGCTGGCCGAACTCGGCCTTGGCCGCGGGGGTGAAGATCGGCTCCGGCAGGCGCTCGGCCTGGCGCAGCCCCGGCGGCAGGGCGATGCCGCAGACGGCGCCGGTGGCCTGGTAGTCCTTCCAGCCCGAGCCGATCAGGTAGCCGCGCGCAACCGCCTCGACCAGGATGGGCTCGAGGCGCTTGACCACCATGGCGCGCCCGGCCACCTGATCCCGCTCGTCCGGGGCGACCACGTCTTCGGGGGCGATGCCGGTGGCATGCGTGGGAATCAGGTGCCCCAGACGCCCCAGCCAGAATTCGGTCAGGGCCGTCAGGACCTGGCCTTTGCCCGGAATGGGGTCGGCCAGGATCACGTCGAAGGCCGAGATCCGGTCGGTCGCGACGATGAGCAGCTTGTCTTCGCCCACGGCATACATGTCGCGGACCTTGCCGCGCCCCAGCAGTGGCAGCGACTCGATGGAGGATTGGAGCAGGGCCTTCATGCGGATTTATTTCACCAGTTGCTTGAGTTCACCGGCAGCGTAGCGCGCGGCCATGTCGGACAGCGGGATCGCCTTGATCTTGGACGCGTGGCCGGCCGTGCCGAACTGCTCATAGCGGGCCAGGCAGATTTTCTTCGCGGCCTCGCGGGCGGGCTTCAGGTATTCGCGCGGATCGAACTTGCCGGGGTTTTCCGCCAGGAAGCGGCGGATCGCGCCGGTCATGGCCAGGCGGATGTCTGTGTCGATGTTGACCTTGCGCACGCCGAACTTGATGGCTTCCTGGAGTTCCTCGACCGGCACGCCATAGGTTTCCTTCATGTCGCCGCCGAACTGGCGGATTTCGGCCAGCAATTCCTGGGGCACGCTGGAGCTGCCATGCATCACCAGGTGCGTGTTCGGCAGGCGAGCATGGATTTCCTTGATCCGCTGCACGGACAGGATGTCGCCGGTGGGCTTGCGCGTGAACTTGTAGGCGCCGTGGCTGGTGCCCACCGCGATGGCCAGGGCGTCCAGCTGGGTCTGCTGCACGAAATCGGCCGCCTGCTCGGGGTCGGTCAGCAGTTGCTCGCGGGTCATGGTGCCCTCGGCGCCGTGGCCGTCTTCCTTGTCGCCCTTCATGGTTTCCAGGGAACCCAGGCAGCCCAGCTCGCCTTCCACGGTGACGCCCAGCTTGTGCGCCATGTCGACCACCTGACGGGTGACGTCCAGGTTGTACTCATAGGAAGAAATCGTCTTGCCGTCCGACATCAGGGAGCCGTCCATCATGACGCTGGAGAAGCCCAGCTCGATGGCGCCCCGGCACACGTCGGGGGACTGGCCGTGATCCTGGTGCATGACCACGGGAATGTGCGGGTAGGATTCGACCGCGGCCTGGATCAGGTATTTCAGGAAGCCTTCGCCGGCGTATTTGCGGGCGCCGGCCGATGCCTGCATGATCACCGGGCTGTCGGTCTGGGCAGCGGCCTCCATGATGGCCTGGACCTGCTCGAGGTTGTTGACGTTGAAGGCGGGGATCCCGTAACCGTGCTCGGCCGCGTGATCGAGAAGCTGACGCATGGAAACCAGGGCCATGGCTGGACCTCCAGATAAGAGTGGAATGGTGGAAAAAGCGGATTCCGGGATTTTAAGGCGGAACGGGAATCGCTGCTGGCGGGCCGGGCCAGCCGTGACCGCAGCCCGGCCCGGCGGACCGGGTCAGGGTCAGGACGCCGGACGCCGGGCGGACTTGGGCCGGAACGCCCGCACCACTTCGTCCCGCGTTTCGACGTAGGGCCCGCCGATCAGGTCCAGGCAATAGGGCACGGCCGCGAAGATGCCGGGCACCAGGATCGCGCCGTCCTCTGCGCGCAGGCCTTCCAGCGTTTCCCGGATGGCCTTGGGCTGGCCGGGCAGATTGATGATCAAGGCGGCATGATCCGGCAATTCGCGGATCACCGCCACCTGGCGGGACAGGATGGCGGTGGGCACGAACTTCAGGCTGACCTGGCGCATCTGCTCGCCGAATCCCGGCATCTCGCGGGTGGCCACGTCGAGCGTGGCCTCCGGGGTCACGTCGCGCCGCGCGGGCCCGGTTCCGCCCGTGGTCAGCACCAGGTCGCAGCACGCCTCGTCCACCAGTTCGCGCAGGACGGCTGCAATGCCCGCCCGCTCGTCGGGAATCAGCCGGGCAACCACCTGCGGCGGCCGCGTCAGCGCGGATTCCAGCCATTCCCGCAAGGCGGGGATGCCCTGATCCTGGTACACGCCGGACGAGGCCCGGTCGGACACGGACACCAGCCCCACGATCAACTGGTCGGGATGGCTGCGGCGCAAGGGAAAGGAATCGCTCATGGGATCGGGGATAGACTGTCGGTCATGGAAACACGGACATTCTATTAGGTCGTGAGCCGGATGAAGACGAATACACTCCTGCTGGTCGGCGGCGACCTGTGTGCGCGCACCGCCACCGCCCTGGACCCGCAAGCCTGGGCCTGCATCGGCCTGAGGCGCCGGGCCATGGGCGCCTCGCCCGGAGCCCGGATCCGCTGGCTGCAGGCCGACCTCGGCGCCCCGGATACGCTGGCCCCGGCGCTGGCGGCCTTCTCCACCATCACCCACATCCTCTATGCGCCTGCGCCCGACGCCCGTACCCCGGAAGCCTATGCGCGCGCCTACCCCCTGGGCCTGCGGGCCCTGCTGGGCGCCCTGCCCGATCCCGGCCGGGTGCAGCGCTGCGTGCTGGTCGACTCCTCGGCGGTCTGGGGCCCGGACACGGCCGGCAGCCTGGTCGACGAAGACACGCCGCCCGCTCCGGCCGACTTCCGCGGGGCCGCGATGCTCGAGGCGGAAACCCTGCTGCACGCCCGGCTTCCCGGCCGCGGCACCGCCCTGCGCCTGTCCGGCCTGTACGGTCCGGGGCGGCTGCGCCTGCCGGAAGGTTTGCGCGCGGGGAAGATCACGGCACCGGACGGCACCGGACACTGGGCCAACCGGATCCACATCGACGACGCGGCCCGCGCCTGCGCGCACCTGCTCGGCCTGGCCGACCCCTTGCCCTGCTATATCGGCACCGACGACCGCCCGATGCCCACGGCTGCCCTGTACGACGCACTGGCCCGCATGGCGGGCGGGCCGCCGCCCGCCCGCACAAGCCGTCCGCCAAGCGGCAAGCGCCTGTCGAACGCTCGGCTGCGTGCCAGCGGCTGGACGCCCGCCTGGCCGGACATGCTCGACGGCTACGAAGCCTGCCTAGTATCCTCCCTGCCATGATCTCTCCACGCCGCTCGCCCTCCCCCGCCCCGCCGCCCGCAAGCGGCCCGGATTCGACAGGCACGAACCAGTCGGCAAGGACCGACCTGCGACCGGCCTCATCCCTGAGCCTGCGCAGCGGCGACCACATCTGGGGCACCGAACGGCGCATGGCGCTGCTGGCCGCCATCGGCACCGAAGGCTCGATCAGCGCGGCGGCACGCAAGGTCGGGCTGAGCTACAAAGCCGCCTGGGATGCGGTGGACATGATGAACAGCCTGTCCGGCGACCTGCTGGTCGAGCGGACCACCGGCGGCAAGCGGGGCGGCGGCGCCCACCTGACCGAGCGGGCGCGCGCGCTGGTCGCCTGGTACCAGGCGGCGCAGGCGGAACACCAGCGCTTCATGCAGGCACTGGCGCGCTTCGGTCCGGACGGCACACGCCACCTGGACCTGCTGCACAGCATGACGCTGCAGACCTCCGCCCGCAACCGCTACGAAGGCATCGTCGGCGCCATCGAACCCGGCCGCATCAACGACCGCATCCGGCTGGACCTGGACGAGCATGCATCCCTGGTCGCCACCCTGACCCACGCCAGCACCGAGCGCCTGGGCCTCCAGGAAGGCCGGCGCGCACTGGCCTTCCTGAAGGCCCAGGCGGTCCGCATCCGGCCGTTCGATCCCGCAAGCCCCCAGGCCGGCAACAGGCATGACGCCGACGCAATGCCTCCGCCTGACGCCCCGGGTGCCGGCTCGAACCGCTGGATCGGCTGCGTCGTTCATTGCGCGGACGACGGCACCCTGGCGGAAATCAGCCTGGACATCGGCCCGAGGATCCGCATCACGGGGCTGGCCGATCCGGAAGCCCCGGGCGGCGGGCTTGCTCCCGGCGACCGGGCCGAAGCCTGGTTCCAGGCGGCCGACGTCCTGATCGGCACGGTGGACTGACCGGGCGCATCCCGCCCGCCGACACAGGCGTTCAGGCCCGCCGGACCGGCTCGGCCTGGCCCCGGATTTCTCCATGGGCGATGTGAAAGACCTCGTCGGCCAGGGCCTGGACGTCGGCCTGATCATGCGTGATCAGCACCGTCGGAATGTCGATGTCGCGCTGCAGCTGTGCGAGTTCCTCGCGCATGCGCGCCCGCAGGCCGGCATCCAGGGCCGACAGCGGTTCGTCCAGCAGCAGCAGCCCCGGGCCGGTCGACAGCGCCCGGGCCAGGGCCACGCGCTGGCGCTGGCCGCCGGACAGCTGGACGGGATAACGATCCATCAGCGCATCCAGGCCGAAGGCCCGCACCCAGCGCCGCGCCTGCTCCGGCAGGGCGCGGCGGCCATGCGGATTGAACCACCCCCGCCGCAGGCCGAAACCGATGTTCTGGCGCACCGTCAGATGGGGAAACAGCGCATAGTCCTGGAACAGATAGGCCAGCCGCCGCTCGCGCGGCGGAACGTCCACCCCCGCCTCGGCATCGAACAGGACGCGCCCGGAGACCTCGATGCGGCCCCGGTCGGGACGCAACAGCCCCGCGATGGCCTGCATGGTCAGGCTCTTGCCCGAGCCCGACGGCCCGAACAGCGCCACGCGCCGCGCATCGGTGTGCCAGCGCGGCCGCAGCAGGAAGCCGTCGCTGCCGCCGACCCGGCATTCGATATCGACCGACAGGCTCATGACACGCTCCGCCGTCCGGCCTGCCGGCCGCGCCCGCCGGGCACCAGCCAGGACGCCAGGCACAGGATGGCGATGCAGGCAGCCGACGTGACCAGCACCAGGATATTTGCCATGTCGTCGTTGCCGGCCTGAACTGCCTCGTAGATGGCGATCGACAAGGTCTGCGTGCGGCCCGGAATATTGCCGGCCACCATCAGCGTGGCGCCGAATTCCCCCAGCGCGCGTGCAAACGCAAGCAAGACCCCTGCCAGGATGCCGCGCATCGCCAACGGCAGGCTGACGCGGAAGAACACACCCGCTGGCGGCACGCCCAGCACCGCCGCGGCCTGCTCCAGCCGGTGGTCCACGTCCAGGAAGGCGGCCCGGGCAGCCTTCAGCACCATCGGGAACGCCACCACGGCCGCCGCCACCACCGCACCCTGCCAAGTAAAGACCAGTTCGATCCCGTGCGACTGCAGCCATGCGCCCAGCCAGCCCCGCCGGCCGAACAACACCAGCAGGTAATAGCCGGTCACCGTGGGCGGCAGCACCATGGGCAAGGTCAGGAATGCATCGACCACGTCGCACCAGCGCGAGGACCAGCGCGACAATCCCCAGGCGACGGCGATCCCGCCGACCGTCGCCAGCACGGTCGCCCAACCCGCGACCTTGAGCGACAGCAGCAGCGGGACCCAGATGCCGTTCATCGGATCAGGGCCGGGCGAACCCATGGCGCGCCAGCACGGCCTGGCCGTCGGCCGACAGCACGAACGCCAGGAAATCGGCAGCCTCCGGAGCCCGGCCGGGGCGCTGCACCAGGGCGATCGGATAGACCACCGGAACCGGCGTCTCGATCACCTGGACGACCTTGACCTTGGCCTTCATGATCGCGGCATCGGTGGCAAAGACGAAACCGGCATCGACTTCGCCGCGTTCCACGTAGCTGAGCACCTGGCGCACGTTCCCGCCCAGGATCGCGTGCGCTTCCACCGTGCGCCAGGCGCCGGCCTTTTCCAGGGCCGCCCGGGTGTAGCGGCCCACCGGAACCGAGCCCGGATTGCCCAGCGCAATGCGCGTCACGCCCGGCTTCCCCAGGTCGGCCAGCGAACGGATCCCATGACGATCGTCGGCCGGCACGATCAGCACGACCTCGTTGCGCACGAAATCCGCCCGGCTGGCGGGATCCACGGCATTGGCGGCCACGGCCTTGTCCATGGCCTTCTGGTCGGCCGAGGCAAACACATCGGCCGGAGCGCCTTCGACGATCTGGCGCAGCACCACGTCCGAAGCGCCGAAGGTCGTCAGCACCTTCGTGCCCGGATGGGCAGTTTCATATTGCGCCGCCAGATCCCTGAACGCATTGGTCAGGCTGGCGGCCGCCGCCACCAGGACTTCGCCTGCGGCCGCCGGCATGGCGGCGCAGGCCAGGACACATGCGGCTGCCCGGATACAGAACTTCATGCGGAATTTCTCGCGCTCGATGGAGTTTTCACACTGCATGCCGGCCGAAGCCGGTGAGGACCCGATCCCATGGCACAGCGGATCGAGCAGGATATGATGCAGTCACATCGTAATATATATAGGTATATTCCGCTATTCTGCCCGCGTGATGTCCGATATCGGTCGGATGAAAGGCGGAACGCCCGCTTCGGCGAGCGCGCCGGGCGCTGGCGAGTAAAATCCAGGCATGCCCACGACGGACGCCCCAGCGGACATGGCGCAGCCCTCACCCTTCCCGACGATCGACGCATTCCTGGATGCCCTGTGGCTGGAAGACGGCCTGGCGGACAATACCCTGGCCGCCTACCGGCGCGATCTGTGCGCCTTTGGCGGCTGGCTGCGCGCCGAGCATGGCCGCGCGCCCGAATCCGCACTGCGCGAAGACATCCAGGCCTGGCTGGCCGCACAGCATCGGCAGACCAAGGCCAGCACCGCCAACCGCCGCCTGGCCGCCCTGCGGCGCTTCTACCTGTGGGCGCTGCGGCGGGGCCTGTGCGCCGAGGATCCCTGCCTGGGCCTGCGCAGCGCCCGCCAGCCCGCCCGCTTTCCCAAGACCCTGTCCGAATCCCAGGTCGAGGCCCTGCTGGCCGCGCCGGACATCGGCACCACCCTCGGGTTGCGCGACCGCGCCATGCTGGAAACCCTGTACGCCACCGGCCTGCGGGTGAGCGAACTGGTCGGCCTGAACGTCCAGGACCTGAGCCTGAGCGACGGCGTGGTGCGCGTCGTCATGGGCAAGGGCGGCAAGGACCGCCTGGTCCCCCTGGGCGCGGAAGCCCTGCACTGGATCGAACGCCACCTGCGCGAGAGCCGCCCCGACATCCTGGGCGCGCGCGCCTGCGACGCCCTGTTCGTGACCACCCGCGGGGCGGCCATGACGCGCCAGGCCTTCTGGCTGCTGATCCGCAAATATGCCCTGCAGGCCGACATCCGCGTCCCATTGTCTCCCCACGTCCTGCGCCACGCCTTCGCCACCCACCTGCTGAACCACGGCGCAGACCTGCGCGTGGTGCAGATGCTGCTGGGCCACGCGGACATCTCCACCACCCAGATCTACACCCACGTCGCCCGCGAACGGCTCAAGACCCTGCACGCGCAGCATCACCCACGCGCGTGAAAGGCTCACGCCACCAGGCCCACGCCATGTCCAAGACCAAGCACACATCCGAAACCCCCGCCACCCACTGGCTGCGGCAGCAGAAGATTCCCTTCGGCGAACACCCCTACGACTACGTCGACCATGGCGGCGCGCGCGAGGCCGCGCGCCAGCTGGGCGTGCCCCTGCATCAGGTCGCCAAGACCCTGATCATGGAAGACGAGCAGGCCCGGCCGCTGATCGTGCTGATGCACGGCGACTGCGAAGTCTCCACCAAGAACCTGGCCCGCCAGACCGGCGCCAAGAAGATTGCGCCCTGCGCTCCCGAAACGGCGCAACGCCATTCGGGCTACCAGGTGGGCGGCACCTCGCCATTCGCCACGCGCAAGCGCATGCCCGTCTGGGTCGAATCCGGACTGCTGGACTACGATACGGTGTACCTGAACGGCGGACGGCGGGGCTATCTGATCAGCGTGGCGTCGAGCGTGCTGACGGGGGCGCTGGGCGCCAGGCCCGTGACGGTAGCGCTGGGAGAATAGTGCCCCCACGCTGCGCCGGCATTTCTGGCGCCTCCGGCAGGAATCGAACCTGCAATCTTCCCTTAGGAGGGGAAAGTTATATCCATTTAACTACAGAGGCGCGGCTCGGAAGGAGCGCGTCGGGAACGGCTGCCCGGGAAACGGGCAGCCGCGCCGATGCAAGCTGGCGATTATAGTCTACGACCCTGCAGCCAGGTCCACCACCGCGCCGATCTCGCGGGCGGTTTCCTGGACCGCGGCCAGGAGGCGGCGGGCACCCGGGCTATCGGCCTGGGCGGCCAGCAGGTTGCCCGACACGCGGATGTATTCGGGCCGGATCTCATGCAGGTACAGAAGCGCCTCGGGCTGCTCCGCGAAGCGCCGCAGGCCAAGCCGCACGCCGTGCTCGCGCAGCATCGAGGCGAACGCCACCACCTGCACGCGATGCGCAACCAGGCCATAGGAATCCAGGTCGATCAGCAGGCGGGCGCTCTGGTCGGGCGCCTCGGCCAGCAGGCTGGCGACTTCGCCGCGAAACTCCTCGTTCAGGATCGAAGCCAGCGACACGCGCAGCACCAGATCCCCCCGGTGCGCGCGCAACCAGCCCAGCCCCAGGCTGATGGCCTGGACATCGCAGGACGCGGACAGGCCCAGGCGCACCGCCGGCGGCATGAACAGGTAGCCGGACAGCGGTTCCGAAGCGCCCGGCTCGTGCAGGGTCAGCAACCCCTGGGCGCGCTCTTCCGTGTCGGCCGACGGATCGCGCTGGGTTGCCAGTGCGAACCAGCCCTCGTCCAGCGCATTGCGCAACAGGGCGCGCCAGGCCTGCTCGCCGCCGCCCCGCCCCCCCGTGATGCTGCGGAGGTCTTCGCCCGGCAGGTATTCCACGTCCGTGTGGCCGGCGCTTTCGGCGCGCATCAGGGCCTCGTCCAGGCGCGACAGCACGTCGCTCAGCCCCTCGCCCGGCTCGAAATCCGTCAGCACCATGCGCCAGCGGCACAGCCCCGCCTGGCCCAGCTGGATGCGCTGGGCCTGCAGGATCTCGCCCACGGCCTGCGCCACGCGCACCGCCACGGGACCGGGCATCATCGGCAGAATGAAGGCGAAGTCCGACCCATTCAGCCGCGCCAGCCAGGCCTGGGGTCCCAGTCGTTCGCGCAACACCTCGAGCACCAGCTGACCCATGTTGCGCAGCCACTGATCCACGACCTGGCGGCTCATCGTCTGGTTGATCGATTGCAGGTCGCACTGGCGGAACAGCATCACATGCCCGGCCTCGCCCTGGCCCGGCTCGGACTGCTCCAGCAACCGGCGCAGTTCATTGATGAAATATTTCCGGTTGGCCAGCCCCGTGACCGCGTCCTGGTTCAGTTCGAGTTCCAGCGATTCGATGCGCGACTGGTGTTCGGCCGCCGTCGCCCGGACCCGCTCATGCGTGTGCGAGATGATCTGGGCGACTTCGCGCAGTTCCACCATGGCCGGATGGCGCACCGGCGGCAGGTCTTCGCCTTCCGAAGCCCGCGCCATCGCCTGGACCCGCGCCGTCACGTCGTCCTGCAGCGCCCGGCGCAGCCAGCGCATCAGCATCACCACGAACAGGCCCCACAGGATGCCGGCCCCCACCGTCAGCGTCACGATCCGCGCGGTGCTGGCCCACAGGGCATTGCGCGCATAGGCATCGTTGGCCTGCAGCCGCACCACGCCCAGCTGGTTCCAGCCATTGGTCACCTGGCGCTGGGCCTCGTGCCGTTCCAGGGGCAGCAGATGGCTGAACCAGTCCGGCGCCGTGACGCGATCGTCATGGCCGTCCTCGATCTCGCGGCGGATCAGGATCCGGCCCGTGGGGTCCAGGAATTCCACCACCCGGAACTGGCCGCTGTCGAACAGCACGGAAATCAGCAGTTCACGCACCGTGGGATCCTGGTTGGACGGCTGCGACAGGGTGAGCGCCAGGGATGTCGCGGTGGAATCGCTCTGACCCTGGAGCTGTGCGTCCAGGTACTGGCGCGCCGAACCGATACTGAAAATGGTCGCCCCGGCCAGGATCACCAGGATCGCCAGGGTCACGCTCAACAGCAATTGTCTCAACAGGGACATGACATTCCTTTCATTCCATCACGGCTGAAAACCTTCGGCCCGCATCCGGGCGAGCAGATCGCGCCAGCGCCCGATGCCGTCGACCGACGACCGCTTGCCGCCCGGGATATACACCCCCTGGGCATTGAAGCTGAACACCGGCGTCAGGTCCGGCCGGTTGTGCGCCGGCTGGATCCGGTCGATCAGGCTGTCGAGCACCAGGGGTTCGGCCTGGGGCTGCGGATAATAGCCCAGCACCATGTGGGCGATGCTCTGGCTGCCGATCTGGGCGCGCACATAGACGAAACGCAGCTTCTCGGGCGCCACCCCCAGGTACAACAGGGAAAAATACTTGCCGATCACGTAGTCTTCGCAATCCCCTGCGCCCTTGGCCAGGGACTGCAGCGGCGTGGCCCAGTAATCCACCTGGCCCCAGATGGAAATGTCTTCCCCGCCGATCAGGGCGTTGTTCCAGAAACCGTTGACCATGCGGAGCTTTTCCTGTTCTTCCAGGCCGGAGGCCTGGGTGAGCATGGCCAGCCAGGACTCCACCGCGCGCCCCGCCTTGGCCCCGTAATGCTGCCGTGCATAGGATGCCAGCACCCCAGGCTCGAACGTGACTGCTGGCGCGGGCCCCCAGGCCAGCGCCAGGCACAGGACCAGCGTCGTCAGCCCCCGCAACAGGGCCCGGACCCTGGCAGCGGTCGGCTGGCAATAGGGCATGCACGGATTTTGATACAAATGGAGACGCCGGGAAAGGGGTGGCGCAACAATTCCATGATTGTCTCAGGGATACTACCGGCGGCACGCCGGCCTTGCCATTGGCGTCTAAGACAATGGGCGGCGCCGGATGACCAAAGGAAAACGCCCGCGCGCCAGGCAAGGCTGGAGCGCGGGCGAAGGGTCGCGGAAGCGGCCTAGCTGTGATCGACCTTCAGCTTGCCATCGTTGATCAGGCTCTGGATCAACGACGCCTGATCGCCGCCATGGCCAGCCGTCAGGTCGACGTTGTCGATCACGATCTGCTGGTCGTGGCCGCCTGCAATGTTCCCCGTCGAGCTGACGTCGATGATGGTCTTGCCCGCATCCGCGCCAGTGCCGCCACTGATATGGAGGTACTGGGTGAGGTCGTTGGCATCCGTATGGCCGCTCAGCAGGTCGCTCAGGTCAAGCACATCCTTGCCCAGCGAACCGCCGCTGGTCACGCCGAAATCCGTGACGTGATCCACGGCAGGCGTCGCCGTGGAGCCCTGGTCGCCCAGCTTCCATACGAACACGTCGTCGCCCGCACCACCGGTCAGGAAGTCGCTGCCGGCGCCGCCATGCAGGTGGTCATTGCCAGCGCCACCCACCAGGGTATCGCCGCCCTGGCCACCGAACAGCGCATCGTTGCCGTCCGTACCGTGCAGGCTGTTGGACGTGCCCGACGAATTGTCGATCGATACATCGAAGTTGGTCGAGGCCTTGTCCCCGGTGCCGTCCGTGACGGTCGCACCCAGATGCAGGGTCAGGCTGTCCTGGTCGACGACATGGGTGACGTCATGGGCGTCGGTATGCCATTTCACGGAAATCCGCTCGTCCACCGAGAATTGGCTGGAGGTATCACCGGCACCGATGACGATGTGGTCGATACTCCGGCCGCCCGATGCCTGGATGGTGACGTCCTGAGAGCCGGAGTCGCCGTTTGAACCATCCCACCAGGACTGCCATGCCGCCGTCACATTGACATCCTCGTGCGAACCATCGGTGTAGAACACAGTGATGTGGGCCGTGTCCTCGTTACCCCTGGACTGGCTGGTTCTCCCATCTGCTTGTCGATCCCCGAACTGGTTCAGGGTCAGGGCCACCTCGGTGATGTGCCGGCCATCGGCCGCATTGGCGCTGAAATCCAGCACCAGCTTCTCGCCGAAGCTGCCATCTGACCGGCTGTTGTTGTTACCCGGACCATAGGTATTGTTCTGGATATACCGGTCATCCGAGCTGGAACTGTTCCAGCTCGTATTGTCGACGCTGA
The DNA here is from genome assembly GCF_039523555.1 of Castellaniella daejeonensis. Lineage (NCBI taxonomy): Bacteria > Pseudomonadati > Pseudomonadota > Betaproteobacteria > Burkholderiales > Alcaligenaceae > Castellaniella > Castellaniella daejeonensis. The sequence continues at coordinate 2,804 of NZ_BAAAFN010000014.1, read as the reverse complement.
TGCCCCGGTTCGAACTGTCGCTCACCACGACGTTCGCGGCCGAATCGCTGCCGTCCTTGACGCCATTGATGCCGCCCTTATCGAGGAAGGCCGATAGCGTCAGCCTGACGCCACCTTCGGTGCCAGTGATGCTCGTCCGGCTGCTGAAGTCGTCGAAATCGAACTGCGCCGTCCCGCTCGATCCCGGCACTGTCGTGGTATACGACACGACGGGATCCAGCGTCCCGATCATGTGCATCGAATAGGTGCCGTCCGCCGCCGAGCCGGAGACCTCGAACACCGGATGCCACGTGCCACCCGACTGGTACCCGGCCGACAGCGTGCCATCAGGATTGACCTTGTAGCTCAGGGCATGCCCGTCCGAAGTCAGCGTGACCGTCTGCGGAGCACCGTCGATCTGGACACTGGCCGTGACGGGCTGGCCATTCAGGTTGCTCTTGTCTGCGCCGGTGATGGCAATCGCAGCGCCGGACACATCCTTGCCCACCTCGATGCCGTTGTCCGCCGTCGTCACCAGGCCGGCTTCATTGGCCAGCGTGGTGTTGTCGGCTTCATGATCGACCATCGGAACCGCCGGAATGTTCTTGTACCCGCTCAGGTCGATCGTGATGTGCCCGACCTGGGTATCACCATCGGCATCCGTGACCGTGTAGTTGTAGGTCAGGGTCTTGTCGCCTATCTGGAAGTTGTCCCGCGCAGCGCGGCTCATCTCGAATACATAATGCCCATCAGCCGCCACCGTCAGCGTGCCGTACTGATTCGTGATGACCGTCGACCCAGCACTTCCGGGAACCCCGTTTTCCCAGGCCACCGACCCGGCGCCATCGGCGCCGTACTGCCATGTCGTGATGCCCGATTCCGGATCGAACAGATCGCCTTCGACCCTAGGCAGGGCGTCGGTAGACGAAATCGTGGCATACAGGTCGAACGAATTCGACTTGTTTTCCCATGTATAGATCGTGGAAACCAGATTCCCGTTCGCATCCAGGAAACCCTTGATGTCCAGCTCATAGGTCCGATCGCCTACCGTGAACGTCTGCGTGGCCGTAGAGTTCGTGATCTCGACAATATCGCGGCTTTGCGTATTATTGCCATCACCGGTGTTATCGGTCTCCGTATGCTTCAGCTTGATCGTGTGCTGGACGACGTGCTCGACGCCGTCGATCGTCACATGGATGGATACCTGCAGGTCGACTGAGGTCAGCGAACTCCCCGAAACCGGGAAGTTATTGTGGGTGAACGTCCCCAGCTTGAACGTCGTATCCAGAAGGTTGGAATCCGCTCCGCGAAGCCCCTCGTTGTCCACGAACGCATAGCCGGAGCCTTGACTGGAACTCCCCCAGACGATCCGATCGATCCCGGGATCGCTATCATTGTTGATCGTCTGAGTCAGAGACCCGTTATTTTCGAGTTTCCAGTTCGCAAAACCAGACTCCAGGCCGCCTACACTGATGATGCTGACTGGGATACCCAGATCGCTATCGGCGCTGGGATTGTTGGCTGGCGCATCGTCCTGAATATGAACCGTCAGGTTCGACGTGCCAGATGAACCATGGGAATCCGTGACTTTGACCTTGACGTCGAAGGACTCCACATCGTTCTGCTGGTTATGGCCCGGATGCTCGATGGGCGCAAGCAGCTGGACCGTGTAATTTCCATCGTCGTCGATGGTCACCACAATCACATCCCTGCCCTCGGTATGCCCCGTGTCCTTCGTGCTCCCCGTCAAGGTATGGCCGTCTTCGGAAATTTCCCAATGCACTGGGCGGCCATCGGACTTGAAGGCACCAGTGGGGGGCGCCAGCAGGCTGACGTGATGAGAACTCGTATCACCAGGATCGGCAATTGTCAGCGCACCAGCCATCAGGGTATTCAAGCGGGCTTCGGAAACCAGCAGCTCGGCGCCGGTAATGCTGGGCGGTGCGTTGTCCGTGCCCTCGGAGGTCACGACAAACGACGTTGCCGTGGCATCGCCATCGCCATCCGTGCCGGAAACATTGACCACGAACGACAGGTCGTCGGCCGGAACGCTCTCCGTGTAGGTTAGTGTCGAGAAAGAGACATTGACGCCACCCGAAGCCGTCAGGGTGACGGTATCGAAGCTTGTGAATGGCGCGCCAGCCGCCACCAGATCGGCGGGAGAAATCTCGATGGCCGAGGTACCGCTCGTGACGGGAACATGGATCAGGACGCTCTGGCTGCCGCTCTGGACCAGTACATCGATCGTTCCGGCCGTCTTGAACGTTGAAATGTTCAAAGTGAAATTCGACAGGGCCTGGTCAAATACCATGCGGAAGCTTTCGCTGCCATCGAACTGCGGATTGCCCATGCCGAATTCGTGATTGCTGGTACCGCCTATGGTGTTGGCATTGAATCTGCCCCCATTCAGGGCGGTCAGCGTGGCAAAGCCGAAGTCGTAGGTCGTGATGGGCGAATTATCGATATTGGCCGCCACATCGAATGTGTCCGTCGTCCCCGGACGTTCAGCCAATTGCTTGACCGTATACGTCGCATTGTCGGCATTCAGCGTGACTTCGAAGATCGGCGTGCCGTTGGTATCCTTGATCACGCCAACTTCCGTACCGAGACCGCTCACCGCCCAGCCCGGCGGCAAACCGTCAATGCTGGTAATGACGTGGGAAGCCCCGACAGCATCGGCACCGGTATCGAATACAAGATCGCCTGTTGCCGTGCCAACTTCATTGGACATCGTCGTGTCGGTGTGCACGCCGAAGGTCGGCACATCATCGACGATGTCCACCTTCACCTGCACATCGAAGGTGTTGCCATGCACATCCTTGACC
>NZ_BAAAFN010000013.1:0-108504 GCF_039523555.1 Castellaniella daejeonensis | reverse complement strand
AAGGCCATGATGGTCAGCAGCGAGGACAGGCCCAGGGCCACGGCCACGGGCATGCCCATGAACATGAAGACAAACAGCAGAATGAACAGCGCGGTGGTGGTCATGCTGCGTCTCCCTTGGAATCGTCATCGCCGAGCAGTTTCATGGCGTCGGCGACTTCGTCGCCCAGCAGCGAGGCGTGGCCGCCGCGCAGCAGGTTCCACAGGACCTCGCCCAGGCGCCAGATCAGCAGCGCGTAGCCCAGGGGCAGCACGACGCGCGGCACCCACTGCGGGATGGGCAGGTCCTGGGCCATGATGCCGATGGTGTGGATCTTGTCGACGTAGATCCAGGCGCCGTAGACGACGATGGCCGCGTACAGGATGCACAGCAGCGTGCTGAGGATGGCCAGCTTGTGGGCGGCGCGTGCGGGCAGGATGCGCACGAACGCATCGACCCCGATGTGTGCGCCCACGCGCACGCCGTAGGAGATGCCCAGAAAGATCAGGGCACCGAAGAAGTACATCGTCAGCTCCAGCGCCCACACGAAGCTGTAGTTGAAGACGTAGCGGGCCACGACCTGGGCGAAGGTCACGACGGTCATGGCCGCCAGGAGAAAGGCAATCAGGCCCTCCTCGATGTGTTCCAGCCATTTTTTCAGCATGGGAGGATCTCCTGCTCAGGATGAGAAACGGCCGCTGCGAAGCGGCCGTGATCGGGCGAGGGAGTGAACCCGGCGCCTTATTGCTGGTTCGATGCGCTGGCGGCGTCGATGATGTCCTTGCCGATCTGGTCTTCGAACTTCTTCCAGACGGGTTGCATGGCGGTGCGCCAGGCGGCGACGTCTTCCTTGGACAGGGTCTGGATCTTGGCCTTGCCGGCGTCGGCGATGCGCTGGCGGTCGCGGTCGTTGATCTCGGCGGCCAGCTTGTTGGCGTGCTCGGTGGCGCCCGCCATGGCCTTCTGCAGCCCCGCGCGGATGTCTTCGGGCAGGCCGTCCCACCAGCCGGAATTGGTGATCACCATGTAGTCCAGGGCGCCGTGGTTGGTGACCGCGATGGTCTTCTGGACTTCGTGGAATTTCTGCGAATAGATGTTGGACCAGGGATTTTCGGCCCCGTCGACCACACCGGTCTGCAGCGCCTGGTAGACCTCGGAGAAGGCCAGCTTCTGCGGGTTGGCGCCCAGCTGGCGGAACTGGGCCTCCAGCACGTCGGAGGACTGGATGCGGAATTTCAGGCCCTTGACGTCTTCGGGGCGGGTGAGCTTGTCCTTGTTGGTGGACAGCTGCTTGAGGCCGTTGTGCCAGTAGGCCAGGCCCTTGATGCCCTTGGACTTCATCGAATCCAGCAGTTCCTGGCCCTTGGGGCTGGACTGGAAGCGGTCGAGCGCATCCATGTCGTCGAACATGAAGGGCAGGTCGAAGATCTGAATCTTCTTGGTGTAGCGGTCGAACTTGGCCAGGGACGGGGCGATGATCTGCACGTCGCCCAGCAGCAGGGCTTCCATTTCCTTGCCGTCGCCGAAGAGCTGCGAGTTGGGGAACACCTGGACTTCGACCTTGCCGGGCAGGGCGGCCTCGGCCAACTCCTTGAACTTGAGCGCACCCTGGCCCTTGGGGGTGGATTCGGCCACGACGTGGCTGAACTTGATGACGATGGGGGCGGCGTGGGCAGTGGCGGCGGCGAGACCCAGGGTCAGGGTCAGGCCGACGGCGGCGGCGATGCGGGTGGTCGCGAATTTCATTGAGGGGTCTCCGAGGTCGAGGCGCGCCATGCGGGAAAGTCCATGGCGTCGAACTGACAGCCTGCTGACTGACAGGCAGTTGAACGTGCGGAGTATAGGCAGGAATCGGCAGCTGCGTCGACAGGGGCAAACCACTAGAAATGGCCCTGCCGTGCGCCGGGTTTCAGTGTGGCCGCTTCAGGCGCCGCCATCGAGCGATGCGCAGCCGGCGGCCAATTCGTCCAGTGATGCGTCGTCCAGCAGGCGGGCCGCCATGGGCAGCAGTTCCTCGTCGGCGCGCGCCAGCCAGGCCAGATAGTCGCTGGCCCAGGCGGCGAGCGCGGATCCGGCCGGGTTGTCGCCGAGTGCGGGGAGCACGGCCTGGCGCCAGCGCCGGTCCAGGTCGGCGCGGTCCCGGGCCAGGCCGGCGGTCATGCCCTTCAGGCACACGGCGTCCGACCCCGCCATGGATTCGATCAGCGCGGGAAACAGGCGCTGTTCCAGGATGTCGTGAGCGATGCGTGCCGGCCCGCCGATCCAGGCGGGAAGCGTGGCTGGCGCCATGGCGCCGCCGGCAAGGGGTTGTAGCAGCCGGCGGGTTTCGGCATGAACGGCCTGCAGCCGGACGATCGGATCCGGGGAAGATGGGCTGGACATGGGTATTCCGGAGTGGGGACGCCCTATCGTAGCGCTTCCGTCCGGCTTCGTTCCATTGAATCCATATTTCTATAAGAAATAAAGAAATGGTGAACGAATCGTTGTTGCTCATTAAGGGGGATCGTTAAAGTATTGAACATCATTGAACCGATTTCATTCCGGGCCGTTTGACGTATGAATCTATCCTTCAGGCAGGTTGAAAAGCGCTTCGGCGACCTGCGGGTGGTCGAGCGCTTCGAGCGCGATATCGCACCGGGCGAGCTGGTGGCCCTGGTGGGGCCGTCAGGGTGCGGCAAATCCACCCTGCTGCATATGGCCGCGGGGCTGGAAAAACCGTCCGCGGGCCAGGTGCTGGCCGACGGCCAGCCGGTGCGCAAGCCCGATCCCAGCCGCATGCTGATGTTCCAGGAAAATGCGCTGTACCCCTGGCTGACCCTGGTCCAGAACGTGGCGATGGCCCTGGAGCTGCAGAAGGTCGGCAAGGCCGAGGCGCAGCAGCAGGCGCGTGTGTGGCTCGACAAGGTCCGGCTCAAGGGCTTCGAGGATTATTTTCCGCACCAGGTATCGGGTGGCATGCGCCAACGTTGCGCCCTGGCGCGCGCCTTCATCACGCATCCCGAAGTGCTGCTGCTGGACGAGCCCTTTGGCGCGCTGGACGCGCTGACCCGCATGACCCTGCAGGATGCCCTGCGCACCCTGATCCGCGAGACCCGGCCCACGGTGCTGCTGGTGACCCACGACGTCGACGAGGCGCTGTTCCTGGCCGACCGCATCCTGGTCTTCAGCGCCCGGCCGTCGCGCGTGCTGAAGGAATTCCATCTGTCGGATACCGTCAAGACACACGACCTGTCGAACTTCGCCGCCATGCGCCGGGAAATCCTGGGCCTGCTGGGCATTGTCGACGACACCGAACATTCTCAATCCATTCCCGAGGAACTCGTAGCATGAAACCCAGCCGTTTTCTGATTCCCCTCCTGGCCGCGCTGACGATGGCGTCCCAGGTGCAGGCCGCCGAGCCCTTCAAGGTCGGCTACATCCGCGTCATGGACGACGCCCAGGCCATCGCTGCCTACGAGGGCAAGTTCTATGAAAAGCAGGGGCTGGACGTGCAACTGGTCGAGTTCAAGTCGGGCACCGACCTGATCAAGGCCATCGTCGGCGGGCAGCTCGACACCGGCGTGCTGGGCTTCACCAATGCGGCTTCCTGGTCCTCGCGCGGCGCGGACCTGAAGGTCGTCGGCGGCGCGCAGCGCGGCTTCCATGCGCTGGTGGTGCGCGAAGACGCGGGCATCAAGGACGTGGCTGGCCTGAAGGGGCATACCCTGGCCTCGCAGAAAGAGGGCAGCACGGCCGATACGGTGCTGCGCGGCGTGGTGCTCAAGAACGCCGGCCTGGTGCCCGAGGATGTGTCCATCCTGGGCGTGAGCCCGCAGGTGGCCGTGCAGTCCCTGGTCGGCAAGCGCGTGGATGCGGCTTTCCTGTTCGAGCCGCAAGCGAGCATTGCCCAGTTGATCGCGCCGGTGAAGCAGATCTACGAGATCGGCGAAGTCTGGCCCTTCCCCTGCATGGTGACGATCACTTCGGGTGAGACCCTGAAGAACAAGAAGGACCTGGTCTGGAAGTCTCTGGATGCCCAGCGTGAGGCCATCAACCTGCTGCAGCAGAAGCCGGACGAGGCCGCCAAGCTGATCGCCGACTACTTCATCGCCGAGCCGACCCTGAAGACCCTGGAACACGGCGATGTGCCGCGCGAGCAGGTCATCAGCAAGGCGATCCAGACCCAGACCTTCAGCGCCGCGCTGACGCCGCAGGATCTGACGCGGATGCAGGAAATCGCCGACATCATGCAGGCCCAGGGAGCCCTGAAGACCCAGGACGGAAAGCCCTACGATGTGAAGTCCATCGTCGACCTGGATTGGCAGCAGGCTCGCAAGTTGTGATGCGCGAGGCGGACGGGTGCGATAATGGCACCCCCGTCTGAAACACACCGATGGCCGGGCAGGGTTTCCCTGATGCCCGGCCATGCCTTGTCTGGAATCCATGAGCAAAAAACGACGCCTCTCTCCGGCCGCACGCAAGCTGGCCATGCTGATCGCCATCGCCGCCATCCTGCTGTTCTGGCAGATGGCCGCCTGGACACTGCCGGACTTCCTGATGCCCGGCGTGCCCAAGGTGCTGGTTCGCGTGTGGCACGACATCCAGACCGCCGAGTTCCGCGCCATCCTGGCCGGCAGCATGGGGCGGCTGGGCGTGGGTTACGGTTTCGCCCTGCTGTTCGGCATCGGCTTCGGCCTGGCGGGGGGGCTGCTGGTGTTCTTCCGCGAGGTGCTGAAATCCGCGATCATCGTGCTGCAGTCGATCCCGTCGATCGCCTGGGTGCCGCTGTTCCTGATCCTGATGGGGTTCGGCAACGTGCCCATCATCGTGGTGATCGCCCTGGCGGCGTTCTTTCCGGCTGCCCTGTCGGTCATGAACGCGACCGAAAGCGTCCTGCAGACACATGTGTCGGCAGCGCGGGTCATGGGCGCCAATCCCTGGGACATGCTGCGGCGCGTCTATCTGCCCGCCGTCATGCCGGAACTGATCACCGGCGCCCAGCTGGCCTTCGGCAACGCCTGGCGCGCGCTGATCTCGGCCGAAATGCTGATCGGCTTCGGCCAGGGGCTGGGCCGTTCGCTGGCCTACGCGGGCGAGACCGCGGACATGGTGGGCGTGATGGCCAACATCCTGACCATCGCCATCCTGGCCACGCTGATCGACCAGGTGTTCCTGGAAAACATCAAGCGCAAGGTGCTGCGCTATCAATACGTGTGAGGCCCGGCCATGGCCGGGGCATGCCAAGCCATGAAGGATTCTGCGCATTCATTGTTCCGGAGCGGCCTGCTGGCGTGGCTGGCGGCCGGGGCGATCGTCCTGCCCCAGGCCGGTCGTGCGGCGGCCGAGGAAACCGCGCCGGTGCCCGCTGCCGGCGATGGCTGGGTCCTGGGCGTGGCGGAAGTGCCCGCGCCACAGGCTCCCGGGGCCAAGGTCCGGACCACGGCCCGCATCGAGGTCCTGGCAGGGCAACAGGGACAGGGCAGTGCGCCCCTTCAGGCTGCGGCACCCGGGCAGGCCGCGCAGCAGATCGCCGATGGCGTGCTGGACGCCTGGGTGGGGGTGTTGCCGGGCGAAGGCGCCGCATTGCCGCCAGGCGTGCATGCCGCGGCGCTGTCCTGGTCGGCCAGCCCCATGGCGATCATGCGGACCGATACCGACATCCATGCCTGGTCCGAACTGAGCGGCCGGACCGTGTGCCTGAGCGCCGACGGCCGCGTATCCGGTGAACTGACGGCGCGTTTCGGCGCCATCGAGCAGATCTATGCCTCGGCAACCGATGCCCTGCTGGCTCTGCGGATCGGGCAATGCGACGCCGCCGTGCAGGACGAGGATTTCCTGAGACAGCTGCTGATTTTCCCCGAATGGAAGAAATTTTCGGCCCAGCTGGCACCCTATCGGAAAGCGGAACTGGTGCGTCTCACGCGCGAAGACCTGTCTGCGCCCCGCAAGGCCGCCGTGCGCCAGGCCACGTCGCCGGAGCGGCTGCGCGAACTGGCGCGCCGGCAGGCCCGGGACATTGCATTCGAGGTCTATCTGGATCAGACGGTGCCGGACTGCCACTGAGCGCCCGGCATGGGGCGTGGGCCGGCACGGCGGCGGCACCATCCGCAGGCCGGTGCCTGGCCGGAGGTAGCTGCGCCGGGGGAAGGCGGCGTGGCGCTCAGTGCGAGCGGCGGCGGGGAGCGGGTGCGCTTCCCGCGCTGCGGTTCAGGTGACGGAAGGTGATGCGGCCCTTGGTGAGGTCGTAGGGGGACATTTCCAGGGTGACCTGGTCGCCGGCCAGGATGCGGATATGGTGCTTGCGCATCTTGCCGCCGGTATAGGCGATGACGGGGTGTCCATTGTCCAGCGTCACGCGGAAACGGGAATCGGGCAGGACTTCCGTCACGGATCCATGCATTTCGAGCAGTTCTTCTTTGGCCATCGTGGTGCGCTCCGGTGAGGGGGACAAAAAATCAGCGGACATGCATCGCTTTCATGGCGCTGCATGCGGGTGGGGTCGCAAGGGCGATCGAATCCGGGCAGGGGCGCGAGGCCCCCGAAGGGACAGCGGGCAATTGCCGCATAGACTGGCAAGAAATATCGCCAGAATTGAAAACCGCTGATTATCAAGTACTTATATGATAAAGCTTGAAGCATCTTATGTCAAGAACCGGAGGTGCACTGTTTTCGCGGCCATCCGGGGTGATCTTCGCGGTGCGGTTAGAATTCCTGCTCACCTTCTGTTTTGCGACCCGCGATGAATGAACGTTTGAGCACCGGCACGGTGGCCTTGCTGCTGATTCCGCCCATGATGTGGGCGGGCAACGCCGTCGTCGGCCGCGCGGTGTCCCAGATGGTGCCGCCCCTGACCCTGAATTTCCTGCGTTGGGCGCTGGCCCTGCTGCTGCTCCTGCCCCTGGGCTACGGCGTGCTGTGCGCCGGCAGCGCCGTCTGGCGCGAATGGCGGCGCTATGCCGTGCTGGGGCTGCTGGGGGTGGGGCTCTACAACTCGCTGCAGTACCTGGCCTTGCATACTTCGACGCCGGTGAACGTGACGCTGGTGGCGGCCAGCATGCCTGTCTGGATGCTGATCGTGGGCCGGGTGTTCCACGGCGCGCCGATCCGGCCGGCCCAGGTCGCGGGGTCGGCGCTGTCGCTGGCCGGGGTGGCCGTGGTGTTGTCCCAGGGCGATTGGGGCAAGCTCCTGGCGCTGCATTTCGTCGCCGGCGACCTGCTGATGGTGCTGGCCACCATCCTCTGGGCTTTCTACAGCTGGCAACTGACCCGGGTGCCGGCCGATGCGCCGGTACGATCACACTGGGCCGGCTTCCTGTTGGGACAGGTGGTCTACGGCGTGGCCTGGTCCGGGCTCTTCGCCGCGCTCGAATGGGGGCTGACGGACTGGCGGATCGACTGGGGCTGGCCCCTGGCGCTCACCGTCGCCTTCGTCGCGGTGGGGCCGGCGGTCATCGCCTTCCGCTGCTGGGGCGCGGGGGTGCAGCGCGTCGGGCCGACGCTCGCCGGTTTCTTCAACAACCTGACACCGCTGATCGCGGCGCTGCTGTCCCTGGCGCTGCTGGGCGAAAGCCCCCGGCTCTTTCACGCGCTGGCCTTTGCCCTGATCATCGGAGGCATCATCCTGTCGTCACGGCAGCCGCGCACATGAGCGCATCGGACCGCGAGGTGCCGCTGCTGTCCTATGGCAGCCTGGCGGCCAGCATGTTCGTCGTCGGCGCCTGCGTGGCCCTGAGCAAACCGCTGGTCGCCGTGTTCCCGGTGTTCCTGCTGGGCTGGCTGCGTTTCGGCATCGGCGGCGCCGGCATGCTGCACTGGCTGCGCCGGCCGGCCTCCGAGCCCGCACCCACCCTGCGCGTGCGCCTGCTGGTGTTCCTGGAGGCCTTCATCGGCAGCTTCCTGTTTACGGTCTTCATGGTGCTGGGTGTCAGCTACAGCGGTGCGGTGGCGGCCGGCGTCGTCATGTCGGCCATTCCGGCCGCCATCGCGGTGCTCAGCCGCGTGGTGCTGCGCGAGACGATCCGCCCCCGGGTCCTGGCCGCCATTCTCTGCGCGGTATCCGGCATCGCGCTCCTGGCCCTGGCGCGGCCCGGAACCGGGGGAATCCCGGCGGATGGCGCCGGCGGCGATCGCGGGTTGGGCTACGTGCTGCTGGGTTGTGCGGTCCTGTGCGAAGCCTGCTATGCCGTGATCGGCAAGCGTCTGACGGATGTCCTGTCGTCGCGGCGCATCAGCGCCCTGATGAACCTGTGGGGGTTCGCGCTGATGCTGCCGGCGGGCGCCTGGACCGCCTGGCATTTCGATTTCGAGGCAGTGTCCTGGCCGGTATGGGGGCTGTTGCTGTTCTATGGGCTGGCGTCCAGCTGGACGATCTGGCTGTGGATGACGGGCCTGCGCCGGGTGCCGGCCTCGCACGCCGGGGTATTCACCGCGATGCTGCCGGTCGGGTCCGCCTGCATCGGGGTGTGGATGCTGGGGGAGCCTTTTGGCGCTTCCCAGGCCCTGGCTTTTGGCCTGGCCCTGGCGGGGCTGTTGCTGGCTGCATGGCCGGCGCGCGCCAGGGCTGCCGCGGACCGTACGCCGCCGTGGGCCGGGTGACGCAGCCGTTGTCGCGTTCTGCCTTGCCCGGCTGCCTTCAGGCAGCGCCCCGGGCGTCCTCGATCAGCAGCTGCACGGTGCTGCGGCCTCCCCAGGTGTTGCAGTCCAGCCGGTAGACGGCCTCGATGGTGTCGGGCAAGGGGTCGGCGTGGTTGAACCAGATGGCGTCCAGGCGCAGGCCGTCCCGCTCCAGGAACAGCTTCAGGTGCTTGTCTTTCAGCAGGCGCTGGTGCAGCACGCGGAAACGGTCCCGGAACAGCGGCGGCGGAAATCCGGCGCCCCAGACCTGATCGGCCAGCAGGCAGGCCGTCTCCACGGTCAGGTAGTCCGGTTCCAGCGGCCCATCGGTGTCCAGCCGCGGCTCGAAGGATTCGCGTCCGCCCAGGGTGCGCACCGCGGCATCGAACTGCACCGCGAAGGCATCGAAAGCGGCCGTCCTGAGCGTCAGGCCGGCCGCCATGGCGTGGCCGCCGAACTGCACGATGGCATCAGGCAGCCGCTTGCTGACCAGGTCCAGCGCATCGCGCAGGTGGATTTCCGGGATCGAGCGGCCCGAGCCGCGCAGGGTGCCGTCGTCGCCGGGCGCGAAGGCCAGGGCGGGGCGCCAGTAGGTTTCCTTCAGGCGCGAGGCGACCAGGCCGATCACCCCGGGATGCCAGCCCGGCTGCCAGACGCAGACGCTTGCGGCGCGGGCCTGGGCCTGTGCGTCGAGGTGGGCCAGTGCTTCGTCGCGCATGACGGTTTCCCTGGCGCGGCGCTCGCGGTTGATCTCGTCCAGCGCGCGCGCCAGTTCCAGGGCGCGGCCGGGGTCGTCTTCCAGCAGGCAGTGGATGCCCAGGCTCATGTCGGCCATGCGGCCGGCGGCGTTGATGCGCGGCCCCAGGGCGAAGCCCAGGTCGTCCGTGCCGGCCCGGGCTGGGTCGCGGCCGGCAACTTCGAACAGGGCGGCCAGCCCGGCCTGCATCCTGCCCTGACGGATGCGCCGCAGCCCCTGGCCGACCAGCAGCCGGTTGTTGGCGTCCAGGCGCACCACGTCGGCCACCGTGCCCAGGGCCACCAGATCGGCATAGGACTCGAGTTTCGGGCCGCCCCTGGGGGGCAGGGCGCCACGCGCCCGCAGCGCGGCCCGCAGGGCGAGCATGACGTAGAAGATCACCCCCACGCCCGCCAGGTGCTTGGAGGGAAAGCCGCAGCCGGACTGGTTCGGATTGACGATGGCCAGTGCGTCGGGCAGCTCGGGCCCGGGCAGGTGGTGGTCGGTGACGATGACGTCGATGCCGGCGGCACGTGCGGCTGCCACGCCTTCGATGCTGGCGATCCCGTTGTCCACCGTCACCAGCAGATCCGGCTTGCCGGCCGGGTGGCGGCAGGCCAGTTCGACCACGGCGGGAGACAGGCCATAGCCGGTCTCGAAGCGGTTGGGCACCAGGAAGCCGACCTGCGCGCCCATCTCGCGCAGCGCACGCACGGCCACGGCGCAGGCTGTGGCGCCGTCGCAATCGTAGTCGGCCACGATCAGCAGCCGCCGTCCGTCCTGGATGGCATCGGCCAGCAGCGCGCCGGCGCGGTCCACGTGGCTGAGCCGGGAGGGGGGGATCAGCGCGGCCCATTCGGTGGGACCGGCCTGTTCCAGCCCCCGGGCGGCCCACAGGCGGGCCAGCAGGGGGTGCACGCCTGCCGCCATCAGGGCCTGCGTCCGGGCGGGATCGGCGGTGCGTGCGAGGATCAGCGGCTGCACCACCAGCGCCTCCAGTCGAGCGGGCGCAGGCGCCGCAGCCAGCCCGCACGCGTATCCAGTTCCACCGTGCGCTCGCGTCCGGTCAGCACCAGCGTGGGTGCGGCGCCGGCCAGGGGCGCGAAGCAGCGTTGCTCGAGGCCGGCCAATGCCTCGATCCAGCCGCCCCAGTCCTGGGCGACCGCCGGGGCCTGCAGCGCGGTCTCGATGCGCAGATCGTCGGGCAGCGGCCGCCCCAGCTGGCTGCGGCGCGCACCGCCGTACAGCCACAGGCTGTTGATCGGGGCGAGCCCGTCGCGCTGGCGTTGCAGATTGACCGGATGGTCGTGCCAGGCCATCTGCAGGCCGTTGACCAGGCGCCGCCAGGGGCGCGCCGCCGGATCCTGCGGCCACCAGTCGTTGACGGCGCTGACGGCAACGAGCGCCGGGCTGGCGCAGGCCAGGCGCATGGGCCCGGGCCAGTGCACCCGCCAGGTGTCGGGAGTTTCGGGCGTCAATCCGATGCCGCTGTCGTCGATCAGGTCGCGAGCCGCTTCCAGCAGGGCGGCGGACTGCCCTGGTTCGATCGACAGCGTGTCCGCCGGCAGCAGGGCTGCGCCATCGCGCGAGGGCGCCATGTGGATCAGTTCGGCCAGCCAGACGGGTTCGTCGTCCGGGGCGGGCAGGCGCAGTGGTCCCAGACCTGCGCTAATATGCTCGTCTTGTGCCGGCGTGAATCCGCTTGCGTGAAGCAGCCAGTGTTCCAGCGGCGTGCACCAGGTTTCCGAGGCCGGACAGGCCGCGTGCCTGGGTGTGCCGAGGCCCAGCCAGCGGGCGAGTGTGGGGGCGCGTTGCGCCAGGTGGGGCGCCAGTTCGGCAGCCACCTCGGGTTCGGGCAATGCCCCGGGGATCACGATGTGCATGGCGGAATTGTAGGATATCAATCGGACGAGGATGGCGATACGCATGGCGTACGAATGGTGGATTGGGGCGCGCTACGCGGGCCTGGCCCGGGCAGGGCGGGGCGGACGCCGCGGCGATCGCTTCGTGTCCTTCGTGGCGGCCAGCTCCATGGCCGGCATCGGTCTGGGGGTGGCGGCACTGATCATCGTCCTGTCGGTGATGAATGGCTTCCAGACCCAGGTGCGCGACCGCATGCTGTCGGTGCTGCCGCACATCGAGCTGTACGTGCCGGGCGCGGGCCACGAGCAGGTGCTGGAGCACTGGCGCGACCTGGCCGATGCCGCCCGCAAGGATCCGGTCGTGCGGGGCGCGGCCCCGTTCGTCGCGGCCCAGGGCATGCTGGCGCGTGGAGAAGGTCTCAGCGGCGTGCAGGTGCGCGGCATCGACCCGGCCATCGAACCCGAGGTATCCGACCTGGCGGGCCAGATGGCCTCGGGAACGCTCGACAGCCTGAAGCCGGGTTCCTTCCGCATGGTGGTGGGCAGCCAGATCGCCCAGTCCCTGGGCCTGATGGTGGGCGATACGGTTCTGCTGCTGGCGCCCCAGGGGTCGATTTCCCCGGCCGGTTTCACGCCCCGCATGCGGCAGTTCACGGTATCGGGCATCTTTTCCTCCGGCTATTACGAGTACGACGCCTCGCTGGTGTTCATCGATGTGCAGGACGCCGCCCGGGTGTTCCGCGACAGCGGCGTGAGCGGCGTGCGGCTGCGCATCGCCGACATGCAGCGCGCCCCCCAGGTGGCGCATGCCTTGCTCGGCCGGATGCCGGCGGGAGTGCGGGCCTCGGACTGGACCCAGAACAACCGCACCTGGTTCGCCGCCGTGCAGACCGAGAAGCGGATGATGTTCCTCATCCTGACCCTGATCGTGGCGGTGGCGGCCTTCAACCTGCTGTCTTCCCTGGTGATGGCGGTCAAGGACAAGCGTTCCGACATCGCCATTCTGCGCACCCTGGGGGCCACGCCGGCCGAGATCGCGCGCATCTTCCTGATCCAGGGCGCCCTGATCGGCGCGGTGGGCACACTGGGGGGCGTGGCCCTGGGCACGCTGGTGGCCTACAACATCGATGTCATCGTGCCCTGGATCGAGCACATGCTGGGCATCCAGTTCCTGCCACAGCAGATCTATTTCATCAGCGAGCTGCCGTCCAATCCCCAGCTGGGCGACATCGCCGTGATCGGTGGAACGTCCCTGGTCCTGTCCCTGCTGGCCACGCTGTACCCCAGCTGGCGGGCATCCCGCCTGCAACCCGCCCGAGTGCTGCGCCATGACTGATCCCGCCGCCCCCGACGCCGTATTGCGCGCCGAGCGCCTGGCCAAGACCTACGACGAGGGGGCCGGGCGGGTCGAGGTCCTGCGCGACGTCAGCCTGTCGGTCCATGCCCACGAAATGGTCGCAGTCGTCGGTGCTTCGGGCTCGGGCAAGAGCACGCTGCTGCACATGCTGGGCCTGCTGGAGGAACCGGACGAGGGCCGGCTGTGGATCGCCGGCCAGGCCGCCAACGGATTGGATGAGCGCCGCCGCAGCCGCCTGCGCAACCAGGCCCTGGGTTTCGTCTATCAGTTCCACCACTTGCTGCCGGAATTCACCGCGCTGGACAATGTGGCCATGCCCCTGATCGTGCGCCGCCTGCCGCGCGCGCAGGCCCGGGAGCAGGCCGCCGCGATGCTGGATCAGGTCGGCCTGGCGGCGCGCTCCGCCCACTTCCCGGGCCAGCTGTCGGGCGGCGAGCGCCAGCGCGTGGCTTTGGCGCGGGCGCTGGTCACCCAGCCGGCCTGTGTGCTGGCCGACGAGCCCACCGGCAACCTGGACCGGCACACGGCCGATGCCATGTTCGCGCTGCTGGCCCGGATCAACCGCGAACTGGGCACGGCCTTCGTCATCGTCACCCACGATCCGGCCCTGGCGGCCCTGGCGCATCGGCGCTTCCACATGCAGGCCGGGCAGCTGGCCGAAGACACCGGCGAGGCCGGGTAGGCCGGACGCGCGGCTGGCCGGGCAGGGCCGGCACGGCACGTGCCGCAGTCCCGGACGCCCGCAGCCCCCTGCGGCCGACGACCGAACGGAGCCCTCATGCTGATCGACACACATTGCCATCTGGACGCGGCCGAATTCGATGCCGACCGGCCTGCCGTGATCGAACGGGCGCGGCAGGCGGGCGTCCGGGGCATCGTGATCCCTGCGGTGGAGCGTGCCAACTTCGACGTCGTGCGGGACCTGGCGCATGCCGTTCCGGGCGCCTGCTATGCGCTGGGCATCCATCCGCTGTATGTGGGCCGGTCCGCCGAAGAAGACCTGGACGCGCTGGATGCCGCGCTGTCGGCGGCCAGGGGCGATCCCAGGCTGGTGGCGATCGGCGAGATCGGCCTCGATTTCTTCGTCGAGGAAGCCAGCACGCCCGAACTCCGCGAGCGCCAGGAACACTTCTACGCACGCCAGCTGGATCTGGCGCAACGCCATGGCCTGCCGGTGCTGCTGCACGTGCGCCGGTCCCAGGACACGCTGCTCAAGCATCTGCGCCGCCGCCCGCCTGTCGGGGGCATCGCGCATGCCTTCAACGGCAGTTTCCAGCAGGCGGAACAGTTCATCGAGCAGGGCTTCGCGCTGGGCATGGGCGGGGCCATGACTTTCGAGCGCGCCCGCCAGATCCGCCGCCTGGCGGCTGAATTGCCGGCCTCCGCCCTGGTGCTGGAGACCGATGCGCCCGACATTCCGCCTGCGTGGCTGGGGCGCGGCCCCGGCGGACGGCTGGAAAAGGCCCGCAACGAGCCGGCGGAAACGGCTGGCATTGCCCGGGTGCTGGCCGGATTGCGCGGCACTGACGCCAAGGCGCAGATCGGGCAGTGCACCGCCAATGCCTGTCGCGTGCTGCCCCGGTTGGCGCGGGTCCTGGAAGACACGGCCGCTGCGTAGTTTTCCGGCCGGGCCGGAATGCGCGTCCGGTGCGCCGGCGGTTCATCCGCCTCCTAAGCTGACGGCTGGGTCTATTTTCGGGGGAAGGCATGCTCGGGCGCGCGATGGTGGCGGCGGGGCTGGGCGGCGTGCTCGGCGCCCACCGGCTGGCCGATCTGCCGGACAGCGGCACGCTGGCCCTGGCGTCCGCCTTGCCGGGGCTGGCAATCTGGACAGCCCGGCGCGCGCGCCCCGCGCGGATCGCCGGCCTGTTGCGCGGCCTGGCGTGGTGCCTGCTGGCCGCCTGGGCCGGTTTCGTTTTCGCGGTGTCGTGTGCCCAGGTGCGTCTGGACCAGACACTGGCCGACGGCAATGTGGACCGGGTGTCGAGAGTCGCGGTGCGTGTGGACAGCCTGCCCAGGCAGCGGCCGGATCGGCTGGAATTCGAGGCCGTGGTGCTGGAAGCCCGGCCCGGCGGCGTGCCCGCGCGGATCCGGGTGCGCTGGCCTGCTGGTGGCTGGCGCGGTCCATACGCCCCGGAACGGCCGCCCGACCCGCCATTTCCCGAAGTGCGCCCGGGTCAGGTCTGGCGCATGGCGCTGGTGCTGCGGCCGGTGCGGGCAACGCAGAACCTGCATGCCTTCGATTACGAGGCCCATGCCTTTGCGTCGGGCATCCGCGCGCAGGGCACGGTGCGCGGCGTGCCGGAGTGGTTGCGCGACGAGGATTGGGCCGGCTTGTCCGTCATCGCCGGCCGTGCGCGCCATGCGGTGCGCCA
Organism: Castellaniella daejeonensis; assembly: GCF_039523555.1. Lineage (NCBI taxonomy): Bacteria > Pseudomonadati > Pseudomonadota > Betaproteobacteria > Burkholderiales > Alcaligenaceae > Castellaniella > Castellaniella daejeonensis. The sequence goes on along the minus strand of NZ_BAAAFN010000013.1, from coordinate 93,603 downwards.
GGCCATGGAACCCCACTTGCGGGACCTGCGTTACGGGGCGGTGCTGCGGGCGCTGGCCATTGGCGACCAGGATGGGGTGGATGCCGCCGACTGGACCGTCTTCAACCGGACCGGCATCACCCACCTGGTTTCCATCAGCGGATCCCACATCACGATGCTGGCCGGTGCCGGCGCGCTGGCGGCCTCGGCCTTGTGGCGCCGCCTGCGCTGGCGGGGCCGCTGCCTGGCGGAACGCTGGCCCGCGCGCCGGGCGGGCGCCCTTGCCGCGCTGCTGGTCGCCTGGCTGTACTGCCTGCTGGCAGGGTGGGGCGTGCCCGCCCGGCGCACCTTCATGATGCTGGCGGTGGTGGCGGGCTCCCAGGCCCTGCAACTGCGTCTGAGCGGTTCGCGGGTGCTGGCGCTGGCGGCCGTGGCCGTCGTGCTGACCGATCCCTGGTCGGTGCTGGCGGGCGGATTCTGGCTCTCGTTCCTGGCGGTGGCCGTGCTGCTGGCCGTCGGAGCGAACGCGCAGGAACGCAGCGGGGTGAGTGAAAGTGCGAGTGACCACGCCGCGATGCCGGTGCGGCGGCGCGATCGCTGGGCACGCGGCCTGGCGCTGGCCGCGCGCCTGCAGTGGGCCGTGACCTGGGCCTTGGCGCCGCTGCTGGCCTGGGTCTTCCACGAAGTCTCGCTCGTCTCCCCGCTGGCCAATGCCTACGCCATTCCGGTCATCGAGCTGCTGGTCACGCCCATGTCGCTGCTGCTGGCCGCCGTGTCGCTCGTGCCGGGCCTGGATCCCGTTGCCGCGGGCCTGGTTCGGCTGGTGCACGGGGCGCTGGCGCTGATGATGCAGCCCACGGAATGGCTGGCTGCCTTGCCGGCCTGGCCGGTGCCTGCCGGGCCGGCGTGGGTGTATGGGCTGGCACTGGCCGGAGCGGCGGTGGCGCTCTGGCCGGGACGCAGCACTCCATGCCGGCCGGGCGGGGGCGATGGGGCGGCGCAAGCCTGCCGCCGTGGGACCGTGGGGCTGCGCATGTCCGGTCCTCGGGCCTGGCGTGCCTGGGCCTGGCTGGCGTTGCTGCCGATGCTGCTGTGGCCGCCGGCGCGGCCCGGCGAAGGCGAATGGGATCTGCATGCGCTGGATGTCGGGCAGGGCAGTGCGCTGCTGGTCCGCACCGCCCGGCATGCCTTGCTGTTCGATGCGGGCGCGCGCCATGCGCGGGATGCGGACCAGGGCGCCCGCACCATCGTTCCGGCGCTGAAGGCGCTGGGGGTGCGCCGCCTGGATGCGCTGGTCGTGTCCCACGCCGATCTGGACCACGCCGGCGGAGTGCGCAGCGTGCTGGCGGCGGTGCCTGTGGCGCAGGCGTTTGCGTCCTTCGATCTGGAGGCATGGCTGCGCGCAGAGACCCGCAAGCTGGACGCGGCAGCCACGCCCTTGCCCCTGGCGGCCGTGCCCTGCCGTTTCGGCGACCGCTGGCGCATGGACGGTGTCGAATTCGAATTCCTGTGGCCGCTGGACGTGCGCACGCGCCGCCGGGGCACCGAGGCCAACGCCGGCAGCTGCGTGTTGCGGGTGCGGGGCGCCCATCACAGCCTGCTGCTGACGGGCGACATCGAGATCCGCGCCGAGGCCGCCCTGGTCGAACGCGGCCTGACGCCGGCGGACGTGGTCGTGGCGGCGCACCATGGGTCGCGGACCTCATCGTCGGCCGCCTTCGCCGGGGCCGTGGCCGCCCGCCACGTCATTGTCCAGTCGGGCGCCTGGAACCGCCACGGCCATCCGGACGCCGCCGTGCTGGAACGCTGGCGCAAGGTCGGTTCGGCCCTGTGGCGCACGGATTTGCAAGGCGGGGTAAATGCCCGCTCGCGCGCGGCCGGCCTGTCGTTGTACAGTGTCCTGGAGTCGTCCCGTCGTTATTGGCATGGGCGGCGCCCGTAGGAATCGCCTGGGTCCGCAGCACCCGCTTTCGCTCGACTTCTTCAGGGTTTCCTAGTGGTTTTCGCGGTCTTGCGCGAACACGCGGGATCGGCGATGATCCGGCAGCCGTCCACAAGACGACTGTGGTCCTTTCGAGAATATCCGGGATTCGGGGATTCTCCTGCGGGCTTGTTAAAAATCCAAAAGATTTTTGCGACCATGACACAGACACCTCTGAAGTTCTACGTGCCCGAGCCCTCGGGGCGTCCCGGTCAGGCGACCGACTTTTCCTATCTGCGCCTGCAGCCCGCAGGGGCAGCGCGCAAGCCCCCCATCGACATCGAACCCTACGACACCCGCGATCTGGCCATCGGGCTGATCCGCGTGCTCGACGACCAGGGCAATGCCCAGGGGCCCTGGGCCGAAGACCCGCCAGACGACGAACTGCTGCGCCGCGGCATGCGCGCCATGGTCAAGACGCGCATCTTCGACGCCCGCATGGTCATCGCCCAGCGCCAGAAAAAGACTTCGTTCTACATGCAGTGCCTGGGCGAGGAAGCCATCGCCATCGGCCAGTCGCTGGCGCTGCGCGAAGGCGACATGCATTTCCCGTCCTATCGCCAGCAGGGCCTGCTCATCGCGCAGGACTATCCCCTGTTCGACATGATGTGCCAGATCTTCTCCAACGATCAGGACCCCCTCAAGGGCCGCCAGCTGCCGGTGCTGTACTCGGTGCCGGAAAAGGGCTTCTTCACCCTGTCGGGCAACCTGGGCACGCAGATGCCCCAGGCGGTGGGCTGGGCCATGGCCTCGGCCATCAAGGGCGACACCCGCATCGCCTGCGGCTGGATCGGCGACGGCGCCACGGCCGAGTCCGACTACCAGACGGCGCTGCTGTTCGCGCACGTGTACCGGGCGCCGGTGATCCTGAACGTGATCAACAATCAGTGGGCGATCTCCACCTTCCAGTCCGTGGCGGGCGGCGAAGGCATCACGCTGGCGGCGCGCGGCATCGGCTCGAACCTGGCCTCGCTGCGGGTCGACGGCAACGACTTCCTGGCCGTGCACGCCGTGTCCCGCTGGGCGGCCGAACGCGCGCGCAACAACCACGGCGCCACGCTGATCGAATGGGTCAGCTACCGGGCCGGTCCGCACTCCACTTCCGATGATCCGTCCAAATACCGGCCGGCCGACGACTGGTCGCGGTTCCCGCTGGGGGATCCGATCGCGCGGCTGAAGCAGCACATGATCCTGCGCGGCATCTGGTCCGAGCCGGAACACCAGGAACTGCAGAAAGCCTGCGAGGCCGAGGTCGTCGCCGCCCAGAAGAAGGCCGAGGCCCATGGCACGCTGGCCACCGGGCGTACCAGCAGCGTGGCGACCATGTTCGAGGACGTCTACAAGGACATGCCGGCCCACCTGCGCCGGCAGCGCCAGGAACTGGGGGTGTGAGCATGGCACAGGAAAAAACCAAGACCCGTCCCATGACGATGATCCAGGCCCTGCGTTCGGCCATGGACATCATGCTGGAGCGGGACGAGAACATCGTCATCTTTGGCGAGGACGTCGGCTATTTCGGCGGCGTGTTCCGCTGCACCGAAGGCCTGCAGACCAAATACGGCAGCTCGCGCGTGTTCGATACGCCGATCTCCGAAAGCGGCATCGTCGCGGCGGCCATCGGCATGGGGGCCTACGGCCTGCGGCCGGTGGTCGAAATCCAGTTCGCCGACTATTTCTATCCGGCGGCCGACCAGATATTTTCCGAGGCGGCGCGCCTGCGCTACCGCTCGGCGGGCGGCTACACCGCGCCGCTGACGATCCGCATGCCCTGCGGCGGCGGGATCTTCGGCGGCCAGACTCACAGCCAGAGCCCCGAGGCCCTGTTCACGCACGTGGCCGGCCTGCGCACCGTCATGCCGTCCAATCCCTATGATGCCAAGGGCCTGCTGATCAGTTCCATCGAGAACGACGACCCGGTCATCTTCCTGGAACCCAAGCGCCTGTACAACGGCCCCTTCGACGGCCATCACGATCAGCCCGTCGTGCCCTGGTCCAAGCATCCGCTGGGGAACGTCCCCGAAGGCTACTACACCGTGCCGCTGGACTCGGCCTCGGTCTACCGCGAAGGCCGGGAACTGACCGTGCTGACCTACGGCACCATGGTGTACGTGGCCGAGGTCGCCGCGCGCGAGGCCGGCATCGAGGCGGACATCATCGACCTGCGCAGCCTGTGGCCGCTGGACCTGGACACGATCATGGCCTCCGTGCGCAAGACGGGCCGCTGCGTGGTGCTGCACGAGGCCACCCGCACCAGCGGTTTCGGCGCCGAGCTGTGCGCCCTGGTCCAGGAGCATTGTTTCTATCATCTCGAGGCCCCGATCGAACGCATCACGGGGTGGGACACGCCATATCCCCATTCGCACGAATGGGCTTATTTCCCCGGCCCCAAGCGGGTCGCGGAGGCGTTCAAGCGCGTGTTCCGGGAGGCATAATGGGCATTCACATCATCAAGATGCCGGACATCGGCGAAGGCATCGCGGAAGTCGAATTGGTCGAATGGCACGTCCAGGCGGGCGATGCCGTCGTCGAGGATCAGGTCCTGGCCGACGTCATGACCGACAAGGCCACCGTCCAGGTGCCGTCCCCGGTGCAAGGGCGCGTCGTGTCGCTGGGCGGCAAGGTCGGCGACGTCATGGCGGTGGGTTCGGAACTCATCCGCCTGGAGGTCGAGGGCGAGGGCAATGAACACCAGGTCGGGGCGACGTCCCGGGCCGCCGCTGCGCCGGCCGCCGAGCCAGAAACCGCCGCCGTCCCCGAGTCCGCCGGCCGTGCGCCGGCTCCGTCGGCGCCCGAGCCCACGCCCGCCGTGCCGGATGTTGCCGCCGTGCGCAGCGCACCGGTTCCGCACGCGGCCTCGCACGCGCCATCCCGTCCCCAGGGCCAGCGTCCGCTGGCCTCGCCGGCCGTGCGCCGGCGGGCCTGGGATCTGGGCATCACCCTGCAGTACGTGCCGGGTACGGGCCCCGCGGGCCGGATCACGCATGGCGACCTGGATGCCTGGCTGGCGCGCGACCGCAACGCGACCTCGAACCGCACCACCGGCACGCTCTACGCCCCCCACGACGAAGAGACGCAGGTTCCCGTCATCGGCCTGCGGCGCAAGATCGCCCAGAAGATGCAGGAATCCAAGCGCCGCATCCCGCACTTCACCTACGTCGAGGAAATCGACGTGACCGAGCTGGAGTCGCTGCGCGCGCGCCTGAATGCACTGCACAGCACCCAGCGCGGCAAGCTGACCCTGCTGCCGTTCCTGGCGCGTGCCATGGTGCTGGCCCTGCGCGAATTCCCCCAGATCAACGCTCGCTACGACGACGATGCGGGGGTGGTCACCCAGTACGGAGCGGTGCACCTGGGCGTGGCGGCGCAGACGCCGTCGGGCCTGATGGTGCCGGTGCTGCATCACGCCGAGACCCTGGATCTCTGGTCCTGCGCGGCGGAAGTCGCCCGCCTGGCCGAGGCCGCCCGCCAGGGCAAGGCCGCGCGCGACGAGCTGACCGGCTCGACCATCACCCTGACCAGCCTGGGCGCGCTCGGAGGCATCGTGTCCACGCCGGTCATCAACCACCCGGAAGTCGCCATCGTCGGCGTCAACCGCGTGGTCGAGCGGCCGGTGTTCCAGGAAGGCCGGGTCGTGGCGCGCAAGCTCATGAACCTGTCCTCGTCCTTCGATCACCGCGTGGTCGACGGCATGCATGCCGCCGAGTTCATCCAGTGCATCCGGCGTTACCTGGAGTGCCCGGCGCTCTTGTTCGTGGAGTAAGCAGCATGTCCAATCCCATCAACACCACCTTGCTCATCATCGGCGGCGGCCCGGGCGGCTACGTGGCAGCCATACGCGCCGGCCAGCTGGGCATTCCCACCGTGCTGGTCGAAGGCGCCGCCCTGGGCGGCACCTGCCTGAACATCGGCTGCATCCCGTCCAAGGCACTGATCCACGTGGCCGAGCAGTTCCATGCCCTGCAGGGTTATGCCGGCGACTCGCCGCTGGGCATTCGCACGCAGTCGCCCGAGCTCGACCTCGCGCGCAGCGTTGCCTGGAAGGACGGCATCGTCAAGAAACTCACCATGGGCGTGGGCGCGCTGCTGAAGAAGCACAAGGTCACGGTCGTCCAGGGCTGGGCGCGCATCGTCGACGGCAAGACCGTGGACGTCGATCCCGTGGCCAAGGGCAAGGCCGGCGCTCCGCAGCGCATCCGCTGCGAACACCTGCTGCTCGCCACGGGTTCCGAGCCGGCCGCGCTGCCCTTCATGCCTTTCGGCGGCCCGGTGATCTCTTCCACCGAGGCGCTGTCGCCCAAGAAACTGCCGAAGTCCCTGGCCATCGTCGGCGCAGGCTACATCGGCCTGGAACTGGGCACAGTCTATCGCAAGCTCGGCGTGAAGGTCGACGTGATCGAGGCCCAGGATCGCATCCTGCCCGTGTACGACGCCGATCTGGTCAAGCCGGTTCACGCCGCGCTGAAATCCCTGGGCGTGGGCCTGCACCTGCAGACCCAGGTCCTGGGCCTGACCGAGGACGGCAAGGGCCTGCGGGTCCAGTCGGGCAAGACCGAGGATGTCCTGCCCGCGCAGCAGGTTCTGGTGGCCGTCGGCCGCAAGCCCCGCAGCCGGGGTTTCGGGCTCAGTTCGCTGATGCTCGACATGGACGGCCTGGCGGTGCGTGTGGATGACCGCTGCCGCACGTCCATGACCGGGGTCTGGGCCATCGGCGACCTTACGGGCGAGCCCATGCTGGCGCACCGCGCCATGGCCCAGGGCGAGTGCGTGGCCGAGCAGATCGCCGGCCACACGCGGCGCTTCGTGCCGGCGGCGATCCCGGCCGTGTGCTTCACGGATCCCGAGGTCGTCACGGCGGGCCTGTCGCCGCAGCAGGCGGCCCAGGCGGGCATCGACGCCATCGATGCATCCTTCCCGCTGGCGGCCAACGGCCGGGCGATGACGCTGGAATCGTCCGACGGCTTCGTGCGGGTCGTGGCGCGGCGCGACAACCACCTCATCCTGGGCTGGCAGGCCGTGGGGCGGGGCGTATCGGAATTCGCCGCCGCTTTCGGCCAGTCCATCGAAATGGGCGCGCGGCTCGAGGATGTCGGCCATACGATCCATGCTCACCCGACCCAGGGCGAGGCAATCCAGGAAGCCGCCCTGCGGGCGCTGGGGCAGGCGCTGCACGTCTGACGCGGCGGGGCGGGCGGATTCCCGCGCCCTCGTGTTTACAATGCAGGAGTACGTCCCAGACCAGGTGCTCCCCATGCGTTCCGCCTCACTCGCCGCCCAGCCCCGAACAGCCGACGATCCCCGCCTGGATTTCGTCGCTTGCGCCAGCCCGGCAGGCCTGCATCGCATGGCCTACTGGGAATGGGGCGACCCGGACAACGACCGGGTCCTGGTCTGCGTGCACGGGCTGACCCGTACCGGCCGGGATTTCGACCCGCTGGCGCAGGCGCTGAGCCATGAATACCGTGTCGTCTGCCCGGATGTCGTCGGGCGGGGCCGTTCGGATTGGCTGATCGATCCGGCGGGTTATGTGATCCCCCAGTACGTCGCCGACCTGGTCACGCTGATTGCGCGACTGCGCCCGGCCAGGCTGGACTGGGTCGGTACGTCCATGGGCGGGCTGATCGGATTGGGGCTGGCGGGAATGGCAGCGCTGTCGCCTGCCTTGCGCCCCCCCAGGGAAGTGTCGGGCCTGGGCACGGCACCCGACGTGCCGCTGGGCCGCATGGTCTTCAACGATATCGGCCCCACGCTCGACGTCGATGGCCTGGCGCGGATCGGCGCATACGTCGGCCAGGAACTGCGCTTCGACCGCTACGAGCAGGCGGTCGACTACGTCCGGGCCGTGTCGGCCGGCTTCGGGCCGCATGACGACGCCGGCTGGGATGCGCTGACCCGGCATGTGTTCATCGAGCGGGACGGGCAGTGGGTCAAGCACTACGATCTGCGGCTGGCCCAGCCCTTTGCCCTGCAGACCACTGCCGCCGCTGCCGCCGCCGAGGCGTTGCTCTGGCAGGCCTGGGATCACCTGCCCATGCCGTCCCTGATCCTGCGCGGCGCCCAGTCCGACATCCTGACGCGGGAAACCGCGCAGCGGATGCTGGAGCGCAATCCGCGCGCGCGCCTGGTGGAATTCGACGGGGTAGGGCACGCGCCCACCCTGCGTTCCGATGAGCAGATCGCGGCAGTGCGCGGCTTCCTGCTTGATTCCTCATCCTGAATCCGGCGCGGTGCGCTTGCGCCGTACCGCGCCCCGCGCATCGGAACCATGTCTTTGAACATCGACCTGCACAGCCATTCTTCCTGCTCCGACGGGCTGCTGCCGCCCGCGCAGGTCGCCGCTCGCGCCCATGCGCAAGGCGTGGACTGGTGGTCGCTGAGCGACCACGACGAGACCTCCGGCCTGGCCGAGGCCGCCGCCGCCGCCCGCGAGCTCGGCCTGGGATTCATCCCGGGGGTGGAAATTTCCGTGACGTTCTGCGAACGCACGATCCACGTGCTGGGGCTGAACATCGACCCCGGACAGCCCGATTTGCGGGCGGGCCTGGCCGGCATTCGAAGCGACCGCTTTGCGCGGGCCGGCGAGATCGCGCAGCGCCTGCAGGACTGCGGCATCGCCGGCGCCTACGAAGGCGCCCTGCGGTACGTGGGCAATCCCGACCTGATCGGACGCGTCCATTTCGCCCGCCATCTCCTGGAGCAGGGGCATTGCAAATCCCTGCAGCAGGCTTTCGACCGCTACCTGGGCGATGGCAAGCGGGCTTTCGTGCCGATGCGCTGGCCGAGCCTGGAATCGGCGGTCGCCTGGATCCGCGCCGCGGGCGGCAAGGCGGTGGTCGCCCATCCGGGGCGCTACCGCTATACGCCGCAGCAATTCGACGCGTTGTTCGATACATTCAAGGCGCTGGGCGGCAGCGGCCTGGAAGTCGTTTCCAGCGCGCATACGCCCGCCCAGTGCGACCGCTATGCCCGCGTGGCGCAGGCCTACGGTTTCCAGGCTTCGCGCGGCTCGGACTTCCACGCGCCGGGCATTTCCCGTGCGGAGCTGGGCCGGGTGCCGCCGCTGCCGGAATACCTGGTGCCCGTCTGGCGGGATTGGATCTGAGGAGCATCATCATGAACAAGGCTTTCGTCAAGGAATCGGACCACGACGAGGACGACGACCTGCCCGAGTCCCGGGCGCTGCCCGCGGGGACCAAGAACTACATGACAACGGCCGGCTACCGGGCGCTGAACGAGGAGCTGATGCACCTGATGAACGTCGAGCGCCCCGAGGTGGTGTCCGTCGTGTCGTGGGCTGCGTCCAACGGCGACCGCTCGGAAAATGGCGACTACCTGTACGGCAAGAAGCGGCTGCGCGAAATCGACCGGCGCATCCGCTACCTGACGCGCCGCCTGGAATCGGCCGAAGTCGTCGATCCGGCCCAGCAGCCCAACCGCGACCAGGTGTTCTTCGGCGCCACCGTCAGCTACTGCGACAGCAAGGGCGAGGAGTTCACCGTCACCATCGTCGGCGTGGACGAGGCCGAACCGCTGGCAGGCAAGATCAGCTGGGTCTCGCCCGTGGCCCGGGCCCTGATCAAGGCCCGCGAGGGCGACACCGTGACCCTGCGCACGCCCTCGGGGATCGAGGAACTCGACATCCTGGAAATCCGCTATCCGGACCCGTGAGCGGCTCCCGCGTCCGAGACGCCCCAAGGCGGCTAAAATAGACGGTTTTCCACGCCCCCGAGCCGCTTCGCCGTGACTACCGTACTGATCATTCCCGGTTCATCCGCCTTGTCCGACTTCCGCCGGGAACGCCTGCTGCGTACCCTGGCGGCCCGGAACCTGCCGGTGGCCGACATCCGGGCGCAGGCCTGCCATTTCGTCGGCGTCGACGGCGACCTGGATGAAGCAGGGCAGGCGCGCCTGCGGGCGCTGCTGGACGACGGCCGGGCTGCCGACGGCGACGCGGCCGGGCGCCATGCGGCACGTTTCCTGGTGATCCCGCGCCTGGGCACGATTTCTCCCTGGGCCAGCAAGGCGACCGACATCGCCCGGCATTGCGGCCTGCCGCAGGTCCGCCGCATCGAACGCGGGGTGCGCTATACCGTCGTGCCCGAACGTGGCCTGCTGGGCGCGCGCACGCTGGATGCGGACCAGCTGGCCGCCGTGGCCGATTGCCTGCACGACCGCATGACCGAGACCGTGGTGGCGGACGACTTCGACGGACAGGCGCTGTTCGCATCCCTGGAAGGCCGACCCGTCCGGGCCGTGCCGGTGCTGGCCGAAGGCCGCGCCGCCCTGGAATCCTGCAATGCGGACCTGGGCCTGGCGCTGTCGGACGACGAGATCGATTACCTGCTGCGCGCCTACCGCGACCTGGGCCGGGATCCCACCGACGTCGAACTGATGATGTTCGCGCAAGCCAACAGCGAACACTGCCGCCACAAGATCTTCAACGCCCACTGGACGATCGACGGCCAGGCCCAGGCGCATACGCTGTTCGACATGATCCGCGCCACGCATGCCGCGCAGCCCGAAGGCACGATCGTCGCCTATTCGGACAATGCCGCCATCATGGCCGGCGGCCCGGCGCGGGTCTTCCATGCGGGCGGAGCCGAAGACACCGTCTATCGGCGCCACGACATCGTGGCCCACACACTGATGAAGGTCGAGACCCACAACCACCCCACCGCCATCGCGCCCTTTCCCGGCGCGGCGACGGGTGCGGGCGGCGAGATCCGCGACGAAGGCGCGACCGGGCGCGGTTCCAAGCCCAAGGCGGGCCTGACCGGCTTCACCGTGTCGAACCTGCGCGTCGACGACGCCGTCGAGCCCTGGGAAGATGCGGGCGGCGCGCCGGGGCGCATCGCCACGCCGCTGGACATCATGATCGAAGGCCCCATCGGCGGGGCCGCGTTCAACAATGAATTCGGCCGGCCGAACCTGCTCGGCTACTTCCGCAGCTTCGAGCAGCAGGCCGGCGGCACGCGCTGGGGCTATCACAAGCCCATCATGCTGGCGGGCGGCCTGGGGCAGATCGACTCGCGGCTCACGCACAAAGACCCGTTGCCGCCGGGCGCGCTGCTGGTGCAGCTGGGCGGGCCGGGCATGCGCATCGGCATGGGCGGCGGCGCGGCTTCCAGCATGGGAGCGGGCAGCAATCAGGCCGAGCTCGATTTCGATTCGGTGCAGCGCGGCAACCCCGAAATGCAGCGCCGCGCCCAGGAAGTCATCGACCGCTGCTGGCAGCAGGGCGAGTCCAATCCCATCCTGGCCATCCACGACGTCGGGGCGGGCGGCCTGTCCAATGCCTTCCCCGAACTGGTCAACGACGCCGGCCGCGGCGCGGAATTCGAACTGCAGCGCGTGCCGCTGGAAGAATCCGGCCTGTCGCCCGCCGAGATCTGGAGCAACGAATCCCAGGAGCGCTATGTCCTGGCCATCCTGCCGGGCGACCTGGACCGTTTCGCACGCATCGCCGACCGCGAGCGCTGCCCCTACGCCGTGGTCGGCGTCGCCACCGAGGAACGCCGCCTGCGCGTCACCCTGGGCGAGGGCCTGCCGGGCCTGGACCGCCCGGCAGGCGAGATCGCGCCTGCCGGCCTGCGGCCCGTGGACGTGCCGGTGGATGTGATCCTGGGCAAGCCGCCGCGCATGCAGCGCAATGCCGAGCGCGCCGCCGTGGCCGGCGACCCGCTGGATCTCAGCGGCATCGAACTGCCCGAGGCCATCGAGCGGGTGCTGCGCCATCCCACCGTGGCCAACAAATCCTTCCTGATCACCATCGGCGACCGCACCGTGGGCGGCCTGACCGCCCGCGATCAGATGGTCGGTCCCTGGCAGACGCCGGTGGCCGATTGCGCCGTCACCCTGCGCGACCACGAGGGCGTGGCCGGCGAAGCCATGGCCATGGGCGAACGCAGCCCCATCGCGGTCCTCGATCCCGCCGCGTCCGGCCGCATGGCCGTGGCCGAGGCCCTGACGAATCTTGCCGCCGCCGGCGTCGCCCGTCTGGAAGACGTCAAGCTGTCCGCCAACTGGATGGCCGCCTGCGGCGCCGCCGGCCAGGATGCGGCCCTGTTCGATACCGTGTCCGCCGTCAGCGACTGGTGCCAGAGCCTGGGGCTGTCGATTCCCGTGGGCAAGGATTCCCTGTCCATGCGCACGGTCTGGCGCGACGAAGCGGGCGAACAGCAGGTCGTGTCGCCGGTGTCCCTGGTGGTCACGGCCTTCGCGCCGGTGGCCGACGTGCGCGCCACCCTGACGCCGCAGCTGCGCGACGCGGCCGAAGGCTCCGTGCTGCTGCTGATCGACCTGAGCGAAGGGCGCCAGCGCCTGGGCGGGTCGGTGCTTGCCCACGCCTATGGCGCCATCGGCACGGAAACCCCCGACCTGCGTGATGCAGGCTTGCTGCGTGCGGCCTTCCTGGCGCTGCGCGAGCTGGCGGCCAAGGGCTGGATCCTGGCATGCCACGACCGTTCCGACGGCGGCCTGCTGGCGGCGGCGGCCGAGATGGCCTTCGCCGGACGCCTGGGCGTATCCCTGAACCTGGACATGCTGACCATCGATCCGCACACGGCCGATGCCGGCGATTACAAGATCCGCGCCGACCAGGTGGCCGTGCAGCACCATGAGCGCAATCTGGCGGCCCTGTTCAACGAAGAGGCGGGCTGGCTGCTGCAGGTGCCTCGCGCCCACCGCGACGATGTGTTGCGCCACCTGCGCCAGGCGGGCCTGTCCAACTGCACCTACGTGGTGGGCATGCCCAATGCGCGCCGGGAACTGCAGGTGTTCCGCGACGGAACTGCCATCTACCAGCGTCCGCTGGGCGAGCTGGGCCAGGTCTGGAGCGAGACGACGCGGCGCATCATGGCGCGGCGCGACCATCCCGCCTGCGCCCAGGCCGAATACGATACCTGGCTCGATGCCGAGGATCCGGGCCTGTCGCCGAAGGTGGATTTCGATCCCCAGGCCGATGTGGCGGCCCCTTTCATCGCAACCGGCGCGCGGCCGCGCGTGGCCATTCTGCGCGAACAGGGCTGCAACAGCCAGGTGGAAATGGCCTGGGCCTTCGACACCGCGGGGTTCGAGGCCGTGGACGTGCACATGACCGACCTGCTGTCCGGGCGCATCCGTCTGGATGGCATGAGCGGCCTGGTGGCCGTGGGCGGTTTCAGCTACGGCGACGTGCTCGGCGCGGGCGAGGGCTGGGCGCGCACCATCCGTTTCAACGCGGCGCTCGCCGACCAGTTCGGCGCCTTTTTCGCCCGGCCCGACAGCTTCGCGCTGGGCGTGTGCAACGGCTGCCAGATGATGGCGGCGCTGGCCGACTTCATCCCGGGGGCGGACGCCTGGCCGCGCTTCACGCGCAACGTGTCGGAAAAATACGAGGCACGCCTGTCGCTGGTCGAGGTCCTGGATTCGCCGTCCATCTTCTTCGCCGGCATGGCCGGGGCACGCGTACCCATTGCCGTTGCGCATGGCGAAGGCTTTGCCGATTTCAGCCGCCAGGGTGATGCCGCCCGGGTGGCCGGCGCCATGGCTTTCGTCGACAACCGGGGCGCCCGCACGGAGCGCTATCCGGCCAACCCCAACGGCAGCCCGGCAGGCCTGACGGCGGTCACCACGGCCGATGGCCGCTACACCATCATGATGCCGCATCCCGAACGCGTCACCCGCAACGTCATGATGTCCTGGCGTCCCGAACGCTGGGGGACGGCCGACCAGGGCGGGGACGACACCGTGCACGGCGGCTTCACACCGTGGATGCGGATGTTCCGCAATGCCCGGGTCTGGATGGGGTAGGCCATGGGATGCGGGGCATCGCCTTTCGCGAGACGGTATAATCGATCTTTGTGCGGAGTTCATCCATGCGTCTGATCAAGAAAGCCCTGACCTTTGACGACGTCCTTCTGGTCCCGGCCTATTCCCAGGTTCTGCCGCGCGACACGCGCCTGACCACGCAGCTGACCCGGGGCATCCAGCTCAACATCCCGCTCGTGTCCGCCGCCATGGATACCGTGACCGAATCGCGCCTGGCCATCGCCATGGCCCAGGAAGGCGGGATCGGCATCGTGCACAAGAATCTCAGCGCCGACGAGCAGGCGCGAGAAGTCGCGCGTGTCAAGCGCCACGAATTCGGCATCGTCATCGATCCGGTCACCGTCACGCCCACGATGAAGGTGCGCGACGCCATCGAACTGCAACGCCAGCACGGCATCTCCGGCCTTCCGGTCGTCGAGGGCGGCAAGCTGGTGGGCATCGTCACCAACCGCGACCTGCGTTTCGAGGACCGCCTGGACGTGTCCCTGCGCGAAGTCATGACGCCGCAGGAACGCCTGGTCACCCTGAAAGAGGGCGCCACCCTGGAAGAAGCCCAGGCGCTGATGCACCGCCATCGCCTGGAACGCGTGCTGATCGTGAACGACAAGTTCCAGCTGCGCGGCCTGGCCACGGTCAAGGACATCGTCAAGAACACCGAGCATCCCCTGGCCAGCAAGGACGCCCAGGGCCAGCTGCGCGTCGGCGCCGCCGTCGGCGTGGGTGAAGGCACCGACGAGCGCGTCGAAAAGCTCGCCGCCGCCGGCGTGGACGTGATCGTGGTCGACACCGCCCACGGCCATTCGGCCGGCGTGGTCGAGCGCGTCACCTGGGTCAAGAAGCACTATCCCAACATACAGGTCATCGGCGGCAACATCGCCACTGCCGCCGCCGCGCGTGCGCTGGTCGAGGCCGGCGCCGATGCGGTCAAGGTCGGCATCGGCCCGGGCTCCATCTGCACCACCCGCATCGTGGCCGGCGTGGGCGTGCCGCAGATCACCGCGATCGCCGACGTGGCCCAGGCCCTGGAAGGCACGGGCGTGCCGCTGATCGCCGATGGCGGCATCCGCTATTCCGGCGACGTCGCCAAGGCCCTGGCCGCGGGGGCGTCCACCTGCATGATGGGCGGCATGTTCGCGGGCACCGAAGAAGCGCCCGGCGAAGTCGTGCTGTTCCAGGGGCGTTCATACAAGTCCTACCGTGGCATGGGCAGCCTGGGCGCCATGGCGGAAGGCTCCGCCGACCGCTACTTCCAGGATCCCAACAACAACGTCGACAAGCTGGTGCCCGAAGGCATCGAGGCCCGCGTTCCCTACAAGGGCAGCGTCATCGCCATCATCTTCCAGCTGGTGGGCGGCATCCGGGCGTCCATGGGCTATTGCGGCTGCGCCACGATTCCGGACCTGCACGCGCGGGCCGAATTCGTCGAGATCACCGCCGCCGGGGTGCGCGAATCACACGTCCACGACGTGCAGATCACCAAGGAAGCCCCCAACTACCGGGCGGACTGATCCCGTGGCGGCCAGCGATCCCCGTCCGGCCGCCGCAGGTGCGACCGCCGTGCCGGCAGCCGCGCACATCGACGACGACCTGACCCAGGCCATGCAGGCCTGGCGCCGGGATTTCCACCGGCATCCCGAGCTGGGGCACCAGGAACACCGCACTGCGGCACGCGTCGCCGAGCTGTTGCGTTCCTGGGGCATCGCCGTGCACGAAGGCTACGGCGGCAGCACCGGCGTGATCGGCGTCCTGGATGGTCGCCTGGGCACGGGGCCCACCCTGGGCCTGCGCGCCGACATGGACGCGCTGCCCATGCCCGACGCAGGCACCCATGGCCACCGTTCGATCCACGACGGGATCGCGCACGCCTGCGGCCACGACGGCCATACCGCCATCCTGCTGGGCGCCGCCTGCCATCTGGCGGCCAAGCCCGATTTCGCCGGCCGCGTCGTCTTCATCTTCCAGCCTGCCGAAGAGCCGTTGACCGGGGCCCGGGCCCTGGTGGAAGCGGGCCTGTTCCGCGATTTCCCCTGCGACGAGGTCTACGGCCTGCACAACAACAATTGCATCGGCCCGGGGCAGGCCGGCGTGCGCACCGGCGCCATCCTGTCGGCCTGCGACCTGTTCGAGATCGAAATCCGCGGGGTAGGCAGCCACGCCGCCATGCCGCACCGGGCCAACGATCCCATCGTGACGGGCGCCGCCCTGGTGCAGTCCCTGCAGTCCGTCATCAGCCGCAATGTCAATCCCTTCGATACGGCCGTGCTCAGCGTCTGCCAGTTCCAGGCCGGCAGCGCCATCAACGTCATCGCCGATCGTGCCGTGCTGCGCGGCACCGTGCGCACCTTGTCGCGCGAGGCCCAGTCGCTCGTGCTGAGCCGCCTGCGGGATCTGTGCGATGGCACGGCGCGCAGCTATGGCTGCGAGGTTGAATTCCGCCACCTGCTCAGTTCCCCGCCCACCGTCAACCAGGCGGGGCCGGTGGAGCACGTCAAGCGCGCCGCCGCCGCCGTGCTGGGCGCCGGCCAGGTCGTGGACCCCGTCACGCCGCTCATGGCGTCCGAGGATTTCGCCTACCTGCTGGACCATTGCCCGGGTGCGTACTTTTTCCTGGGGCATGACGGCCTGACCTGCCATCATCCGGAATTCGATTTCGACGACACCCTGCTGGCGCAGGGCGCGGCGATCTTCGTCACGCTGGTCCAGCAGCGGCTTGCTGCCTGAAGGATGCGCCCGGGCGGGCGCATCATGGCTCTTCAGTCAGGCGTGGCGACGGCGGCGGGGCTGCTCAGCCGCAGGATGGGGATGGCGCCCGCCAGCAGGCCCAGCGTGCCCAGCACCAGGGCGAATTCCAGCGATGCGCCGAACCAGGCGTGCGTCAGGCTGAAGAAGATCGGGCCGATCAGCTGCCCCAGGGCGAACGAGGCCGTCATGGCCGCCATCTGGCGCTTGGCACCGGCCTGGCCGACCGCTGCCTGGGCTTCCTGCAACCCGACCATCGTGATCACCATGAATGTGCTGCCCACGCAACAGGCGGCCAGCAGAATCGCCGGCAGCGCATGCCACACGGCGGGCGCCAGCACGCCCACGGCCATCACCACCTGGGAGCCCGCCCAGATCTGTGGCCGCGTGTAGCGGCGCGTCAGGCGGCTGGCCACCACCGTGGACACCGCGCCTGCCAGGCCGAAGACCGGCCAGGCCAGGCTGAACAGCCACGGGTCCGGCACCAGCAGCCGCGCCTGGGCCGGCAGGAACGTGGCTGGCAGGATGTAGCCGAAGCCGTAGACCCCGTAGCACAGGATCAGGCCCCAATGCAGGGGCGGGGCGGTGTGTGCCGTCGCGCCGTCCGCCGCCATGGTCTTCGGTGCCGCAGTGCCGCCTGCCGAGGTCGGGGAGACAGCACCGGCGGGCAGGGCGGCGGCGGGTGCGGTGCCGGCCGTGCGCCAGAGCGTCGATGCACCCAGCAAGCCGCCCAATGCCGCTGCCGCCAGCCAGAGCCAGGCATGCGATGCCGTCGTGCCCACCAGGGTCAGGCCCATGCAGGCCAATCCCGCGAATGCGATGCCGCAGCCCACTCCTGCGAACACCACGCCGCTGCGCTCCGTCTGCCCGGACGCATTCAGGCGCGCGATGCACAGGGCAGACGTGCCGATCAGCACCCAGGCGCTGGCCACCCCGGCCAGCAGCCGCCAGGCCAGCCAGCCCAGCCAGTGGTTGTCCAGCCCCATCGCGGCCGTCATCAGCACCACCAGCCACAGGCCGCGCCGCAGCAGGGCCGCGGGCTGCCAGCTCAGGTGCGTGACCAGCAGCGCGCCCAGCAGGTAGCCCAGGTAGTTTGCGCTGGCCAGCCAGCTGCCCTGGGCCAGGCTCAGCCCCAGATCGGCCTGCATCATCGGCAGGACAGGCGTGAATGCGAAACGGCCGATCCCCATGGCCACGGCCAGGGCCAACAGGCCGGCCAGGTGCAGGGGAACACGAAAGGGGCGGGATGCCATGAGGTTCGATCTCCTTGAGGCTTGTAATGTAACCGGCTCTCGCGTTCGAGACCAAGGTGCCGGGACACCCGGGGCATCCCTGGGTTACATTAACGCCTTGAACAGACCTCCCGATCGCCCATCCATCATGCACCACCAGCGCATCCTCATCCTGGACTACGGTTCCCAGGTCACCCAGCTCATCGCCCGCCGCGTGCGCGACACCGGCGTCTATTGCGAAATCCATCCGGGCGACGTGGACGACGATTTCATCCGCGCCCAGCTGGCGCAGGGTCTGAAGGGCATCATCCTGTCGGGCAGCCATGCGTCGGCCTACGAAGAGGAATCGCTGAAAGTTCCCGCCGCCGTATTCCAGGTCGGCGTGCCTGTGCTCGGCATCTGCTATGGCATGCAGTCCATGGCCCTGCAGCTGGGCGGCCAGGTCGAATTTTCCGATCACCGCGAGTTCGGCTATGCCGAAGTCCGCGCGCACGGCCACACCCGCCTGCTGACCGGCCTGCAGGACTTCGAGACCCCCGAAGGGCACGGCATGCTGAAGGTCTGGATGAGCCACGGCGACCGCGTCACGGCCCTGCCGCCCGGCTTCAAGCGCATGGCCTCGACGCCTTCGTGCGAGATCGCCGGCATGGCCGACGAGGAACGCGGCTTCTATGCCGTGCAGTTCCACCCCGAAGTCACCCACACCGTGCAGGGCCAGGCGCTTCTGGAACGCTTCGTCACCGAAATCTGCGGCTGCTCGCGCGACTGGAACATGCCCGACTACGTGCAAGAGGCCGTCGCCCGCATCCGCGAGCAGGTCGGCTCGGACGAAGTCATCCTGGGCCTGTCCGGTGGCGTCGATTCTTCCGTTGCCGCCGCCCTGATCCACAAGGCCATCGGCGACCAGCTCACCTGCGTCTTCGTCGACCACGGCCTGCTGCGCCTGAACGAGGCCAAGCAGGTCATGGACACCATGGCCCGGAACCTGGGCATCCGCGTCATCCACGTCGATGCCAGCGAGCAGTTCATGGGCAAGCTGGCCGGCGTGGCCGATCCCGAAGCCAAGCGCAAGATCATCGGCCGCGAGTTCGTGGAGGTCTTCCAGGCCGAAGCCGGCAAGCTGAAGTCCGCTCGCTGGCTGGCCCAGGGCACCATCTATCCCGACGTCATCGAATCGGCGGCCTCCAAGACCGGCAAGGCCGTTGCCATCAAGTCCCACCACAATGTCGGCGGCCTGCCCGAGACCCTGAACCTGAAGCTGCTGGAACCCCTGCGCGAACTGTTCAAGGACGAAGTCCGCCATCTGGGCCTGGCCCTGGGCCTGCCGCCCGAGATGGTGTTCCGCCATCCGTTCCCCGGCCCCGGCCTGGGCGTGCGCATTCTGGGCGAGGTCAAGCGCGAATACGCAGACCTGCTGCGCCGCGCCGACGACATCTTCATCACCGAGCTGCGCAACACCGTCGATCCCGAAACCGGCAAGTCCTGGTATGACCTGACATCCCAGGCCTTTACCGTGTTCCTGCCGGTGAAGTCGGTGGGCGTGATGGGCGACGGCCGTACCTACGACTATGTCGTGGCCCTGCGCGCCGTGCAGACGACCGACTTCATGACGGCGGATTGGGCGGAACTGCCTTATTCGCTGCTGAAGCGGGTATCCTCGCGAATCATCAACGAGGTCCGCGGCATCAATCGGGTCACCTACGACGTGTCGAGCAAACCGCCAGCTACGATTGAGTGGGAATGATTTGCCGCCTGGCGTGTTGATGCGATAGCTGGCATCAGAACGATGGAGAGCCCCTGTTTTAGCGGCTCTCCATTTTTTTGATTGGTTTTGGCTGGCAGGTGCTAGCAGGCCCAAGCATGTTTTCCGGATGGTATTTTTGAGGGTATCGACGCTGCGTTATGATGACGCGGCACCCGGTACCATCCATTGATGATTGATGTTCGGATGGTATTGAAATGTGCTATCCATTTGATTTCAATCATTTTTTTAGCGATCAATGAGAGCGTCAAAAGATGGTATTGATGTCGAGCTTCGATACCATCCGACGTTCGTGGTGCACTAGTCAAGTTATTGATTCAAAAAGGAAAGACATGCTCACCGATACCATGCTCCGTAATTTGAAGCCGCGTGATAAACAGTACAAGGTGGCGGATCGCGACGGGCTGTATGTGGCGGTGAGCGTGACGGGCGCGATCTCCTTTCGCTACAACTACCGGCTGAACGGCCGCAGCGAAACCCTGACCTTCGGGCGCTATGGAGCAGGCGGCATCACCCTGGCCGAAGCCAGAAGCCGGCTGCGCGAGGCCAAACAGAAGATTGCGGCCGGGATCTCGCCCGCCCAGGAAAAGGCCCGCAGCAAAGACAAGCTGCGGGGTGAAAAGCGGTTCGGTGCCTGGGCGCAGGACTGGTTGCGGGGGCACGACATGGCCGAATCCACCCGCGACATGCGCCGGTCGCTGTATGAGCGCGACCTGAAGCCATACTTTGCCAATCGGCTGCTGCACGAGATCACCGAAGAAGACGTGCGCAGCCGCGCGGACGCCATCCTGCAGCGGGGTGCGCCCGCGACGGCCGTGCTGGCGCGGGAAATCGTCATGCTGGTGTTTCGTTGGGCGTCGGCCAGGGGCTACAAAGGCAGCAACCCGGCCGATGGCGTACCGCCGTCATCCATCGCGCGGTTCAAGGCGCGGGAAAGATCCCTGGGGCCGGATGAAATCCGGTTGCTGTATCAATACCTGAATCGGGTGGCGACTACGCCCGTGATCCGCCTGGCGGTCAAGCTGCTGTTGCTGACCATGGTGCGCAAATCCGAACTGATCGAGGCCACCTGGGATGAGATCAACTTTACGGATGCCCTGTGGACCATCCCGGCGGAGCGCATGAAACGGCGCAATCCGCATAATGTGTATCTGAGCAGCCAGGCGCTGGACATCCTGATGGCCATGAAAGTCTGCGCGGGCGGGTCGCGCTGGGTGCTGCCGGGGCGCTATGACCCGGATGTGTGCATGAGCAAAGCCACCTTGAACCAGGTGACCAAGCTGGTCTGGACATCGGCACAGGCCGACGGCCAGGATCTGCCGCAGTTTTCGCCCCATGATTTCCGGCGCACGGCCAGCACGCTGCTGAACGAAGCCGGGTATAACTCAGACTGGATCGAAAAATGCCTGGCCCACGAGCAGCGCGGTGTGCGCAGCGTCTACAACAAAGCCGAATACGCCGAAGGGCGGCGCGAGATGCTGCAAGACTGGGCCAATATGATCGATGGCTGGACGCAGGGTCCGGCGGGTGCGTAGCGCACCGACCGGATCTTGCACGGCCCTGGCTGGGCTAGGTGCCCGTGCGATGCAGGGGTGCCGACAAGGCCGCGTCCATCTGGTGGTTGCGCGTGCTTTTGCGGGATTCCAGCCAAGCGTTGACCTCGGCCAGGTCCCAGGCGACGACGCGGTTGGACAGGCAGAAGCGCTGCGGGAATTCGCCGCGCTTTTCCATATCGAAGATGGTGCGATCAGACAGCGGAACCTTGCTGAGCAGTTCCTTGCGGGTGATGGCAACGATGTTGGCGGCGGGGGCAGGGTGGGGGAAAAGGTCGGCTTCCGACCGGCTTGGTTCGTTCATGCGATTACCTCTTTCTGCGGGCATATTCAACATGATGTGCCCGAATACGGAAGTGACCTGCCGGCATGCCAGCAGGTCAGGGATTCTGTTCTTGGATTACGTCGCCATCCTCGATGTTGGACGCCATTGTGGCGAACCAGGCGCTTCCCGCAAAGGGGGAAGTCCCCGCCGCACGCTGTCGTTGATGCCCCACGCGAGGGGCCGACGGCACGAAGCGGATTTCATCGGTTTTACTTCAACCCCGATGCCTTGCAGGTTGCTGCGCAATCGCGTGCCGCGTCATCGGGCAGGGCGCAGTATTCATCGATTGTTTTTTGTTAAAGAGCCGGGCTGATGTGATCAGCTTGGGGGTATTTTCAGCAAAATGCTTGGTCGTGTCAATACCCTATTTGACCCTTTTATTTACGCTGGCTGAGATGCCTGATAGGCTCGAAAAGGGTAGCTGATTACCCTATGCAAGGCCCCGTTTTGACAGGATAATTTGTATATTGCTGTGTCAGTTTTGAACCTATGGGGTTCAAGCTTGTCGGAGCTGGTCCATAGGGAGATCACGGGCTGTGGCCCTGATCGCGCATTCGTCGGATCGCAAGAGCGGGGATGCCTTGTTACGGTTTAATGATCATTTTTACCCTGCTGCCAGGTAATGCCATGCGGCTGCCAGGATTAGTCTTCATATTGATATATCAAAAGAATCTTATAATCCATACTGTTAACATGGATATAGAAGCATATGCCGGATTTTCAACCTGTTCGTGCCGCCTGTGAGTTCGCGGGAGGCGTCACTGCGTTGGCCAGACGCCTGGGCCTTCCGCCGCAGGTCATCCACAGCTGGGCCATCGGCCAGCGGCCGATACCGATTATCCGGTGTGTGGAGATCGAGGAACTGACAGGGGGGGAAGTCACCCGGAAGCAATTGCGCCCGGATGACTGGTGGCAGATTTGGCCGGAATTGAGGGGGGAGGATTGAAGGTTGTTCAGCCTTGCTGAAATATGTCTACCTTCGTTTCTAAACATTTTCGCAAGCTGAGGTCGGTGGCACCCACCTCGAACCAACCTCCAGGCTTCTGGTAGAAGTCCAGTCCTCGCCCGATCTTGATGACCCAGCCGTTATCCAGACGGATTTCGCGGTCATGGATATTCGGGTTGAGCTTCACCTCCAGTTCGACATCCAATTCCAGCAGGCTCTGCTTCAACTCATCGAGTTTCTCAGCGATGTCGGACAACTGCGTCTTGTCGTCGTAGCCGGTGATCAGGCTGATCTTCTTCACGGTACCAGCCTTCAAAACGGTCTCGCAGAAACGCACGAAGTTCTGGATCTGGTGTTGCAGCCGAATATACGGATCTTCAATGACGACGGCCTTTGCGCCTTGCAAGTAGGGACCCATGATCGACTCATAGCTGTACCCGGTATCGCCATAGAGGATAGTGAAGTGCTGTTCCTTGAGCTCGACCGATGACGGAGCAACCCCCGTTGGGGCTGGAGCAGCCTGTATCGGCGCAGCTGGGGATACCACTGCCGCAGCAGACGCTGGGTGGGGGACAGGCTGCACTTCGACTGCTTCAGCAGGCTGCACATCAGTCTGGTTCAGACGACGACGCGCTGGTTCTTGCGTTGCGGGCGCATCCTTCGATTCCGGGCAGAAAACCACCACTTCCTCGCCACTGGCCTTGAAGTAGGACAGGTTGATCCTCGCAAACTCGTCGTCTGGTTTGCGCTTGTTCATCTGCTCCTTGACGCGGCGGCGGCACTCCGTGGCATAGGCCACGTATTCCTCGAACTCCTCATCCGTCGGCGGCCCGTTGGGGTGCAGCACCTTCAAGAACGCACAGACGGTCTTCTTGATACCTTTCTCATCACGCCCCTCGATGGATTTGCCGAGCCGAATGCGCTTGCTTACTTCCTCATACCGATTCGTGTGCTTGAACTGGTAGTGGAAGGCCTCGGCCAAGTAATCAGTGATGAACCCGTAATTGCTGGTCAAGAACTCGCTGCTGTTCTTGGGCATCTCCCAGCCTGGTATGTACGCGGCGAAGCGGTCCATCACGGCCAGGTCGAGTTCCGGGGGTAAGGGCTGAAACAGGTCGTGCTCGTTCGAATTGACCACCTGCTGCACCGACACATCGATGTTGCCAACAAAGCTCAGGCTGGCATCGGCGATGACTTCGGCCCCGCGCGAGAAGCGCCCGTTGGCCATGAAGTCCTTCATGATCTGGATGGTGTCAGGGTCACGCACCTTGATGCCGCCGACTTCATCAAACGCGACCGTATCCCAGAAGCCGACCAGCCCCACCTTGCGGCGCGCGTTGTTGTAGAACAGCGTGGCCTTGGTCGCCTGGCCGCCCGAGATCAAGGTGGCATAGGGCGAAAACTCGCTGAAGAAGTAAGACTTGCCGGTGCCGCGTGGCCCCAGCTCGATGTAGTTGTAGTTGGGCTCCACCAGCGCAGCCAACCTGGCGATAAAGTGCATCTGCACGCGCTTCGAGAGCTTGCTGGGCTCTAGCCCCACAGAGCGCAAAACCGCCGCTAGCCACTCGTCACGCGTGAACGCCCCGCGCCCCTCTGCATACCGCTCAAAATCGAATCGCGTCAGTTGGATCGGTCGCAAGTCCTCGATGGAGAACGCGTAGTCGTCTTCATCGATGTCGTTGTGCGCCAGGGTGACTTCGGCCCAAATGCCGCCTTCCAGCAGCCTGTCGTTGTCGCGGTAGAACTTCTCGCCGATCGCGATGCGTTGCGAGTTGAAGTTTTCCAGCGATGCCCAGTGGCGCTTTTCCTTCTCGACGTAGCGAACGTGGACCTTGTCGATGAACCGATGCTTGCCCTTGGTGGCCACCTTGGACTGCGCCGCATTGGCCTCATCCGGCCGCACATAGTTCTCCTGTAGCGACGAAAGCACGGCCTCCATGCCGGCGTCCATCTCTGCCTGGTCATTGCTGGCGCAATATTTGGCAAGCAGGAACTCCAGGACGAACGTCGGGACGTTGGTGCCTTTCTTGATCCGATGCAGCAGGTCCTTACGAAGTACCTTGCCGTCGAATGTGGCGTTTAATTTTTGGTCGAGTTCGTCCATAGGGCTCATTCCGTATAGTCGGTTTCAAGCGCCAGATTGCTGTAGGCCGCCAGAGTCGTCGGGTTCAGCGCTTTGACTGCGAACTTGCCTCTGAACTCATCATCCATCCGCAGCGCAATCTGCTTGCGCTGGCCTGGCATCAGGGTCACGGTTCTGGTCGCGGGGTTCACGTCGCCGCCTGGGCGTGGCTCTCCCACCACATTGCCCTTGCTGTCTTGCGCTTCCAGCAAGATCTCCACGTTCATGTCTTGCGAGAACATGTCGTCGGCCACCAGTATCACTTCGATGACCGGCAATCGCGTAGTGATTCGTTTGGCGCCGTTCTTGTAGCTCAGCTCCACCACCACCTTGCGCAATTCCGCATGGGCGGCGGTATCCAGCCTGGCCACCAGCACCGGCACAACGGCCTCGGCCAGGGATGCGCCGCCGTGGAAGTACAGGTGCCCTGAGCGATAAGGAGCCATGCTGCGCGGTAGTGCCACTTGGGTGAAATCACCGCGAATACCGACCTTCTCTGCACTGACCACCAGGCTGTGACCATCTGCTGTGCCGTCGCCCAGCATCATGCGGTCATGGGCATTCACCGGCCATTTCCCTTGCGGTTTCACGCACACATCACCAGCTTCCGCTTGCGCATTGAGGAAGAAGCCGTGGTCGGTGACGATCACCGCCTCTTTGAAGCCCATGCCACGAAGCTTATGCAGTGCCACGCGGATCAGCTTGAGCGTGCCTGGGATCAGGCCCAGCGTCGTTTCCGGGTTGCTTTCCAGTTGGCTATCGATTTCCGTAGAGCGCAGCACCAGCAGGTCGACGGTTTCGGCAATCTTCGGCTTACCGCGAACAAAGTCATTCAGCGGCAATTCCGCGAACCGATCGCCATACCGCTTGGCCAGCACACCCATGCGTTGCGGGACGTTGCTCACCGGCGCGCCCGCCAGCTTAGGCACCAGGGAATCATTCTCCAGCGACAAGGTCAGCCCCGTGCGAGCGCCCGGCAGCAAGCTCGCCATGCCCACTAGGGTGATGGTCGGCAACTGCGCATAGGCCGCTTGCAGCTCGACGGGACCGTCTTCCGCCAGCAGCTTTTCGAGGGCCACGCCCAACTCGTAACGCAGGGCGTCCACCATCAGGTAGGCCACCTTGCGCCCGCTTTCCTTGAGGCGATCTGCCACAAGGCGATCAAAGGCATCGGCGTTGGCCAGTCGCCCAGTCGGCGGCCATCCCGTAGTCTCGACGTGCTTCACAAACACGCCCTGAACCTTTTCCGCCAGACGCCTATAGCGGGCGCGGGCCTGACTGATCACTTCATGCATCAGGCCATGCGGGTCAAGGAAGTCGCCCGCCGCTTGCTCAAACTCGCGTTGCAAGCGATCTGCCTCGCGTAGGCTACCCAGGTAGAAGTCGATCAGCTCCGCTTGCGAACGGGCGTGATCCGGCAGCTGGCGCTCAAAATCGTCGCAGGCCTCAACCAGGCTCAAGCCAGACCGCACCAACTCCCACTGGGCCTGGCTTTCGCCCTTGCCGAGCCATACCGAGCTCTTATGGCGGGTCAGCACACGGCGCGTGGCATCGGTGTCGCCGCTGACAATGCCCTTGATCGCAGTGCGCAGGAAGGTCCGCTCCTCGAAGGGAAAGGTGTCGCGCTCGCCCAGGTCTTCAATCGCCCCACATAGATCGCTCAGATTGAGTTCCGCCTCAATGGCCTCGGCGCGCTCGATGTACGCCGCGCGTGCCTTCGGATCGCTGCGCAGACGGTCGCACACATCCTCGACGATGGGTCTGGCTTCCATCGGTGCGTGTGGCACACCCTTCAGGGTCTCCGGCAGTGCCACCGGCAAATCAAACACGAACTCGCTGAACAGCACATAGCGCCACAGTTCATCCGCCAGGGCAGACCAGGTCTTGCCGCGCGTCTTCACGCTCAGGCCCAAGGTGGCTCGGAGGAAATCACGCGCCTCTTGCACCCAGCCTTCCTGTCCCTTGAGCGCTTCGGATTGGCTGATACTCGGGGCCAGCAGTGCGGCCAGAATCTCGCGACCCGACTCCACCCGCAACGTGGCTCGCAACTGGGGCCAGCTCACACCGCCGCCAATGGCATCGATCACTGCAAAGGTCGGCCCAGAGGGAGAAGTGGCAAACACCTGCCGAATCTCGGTCGCGTGATCCGGCCTGGCGCGCAGGCACAGGCTCAGATACTCGTCGCCATCGTCTTGCGGGAACACCGCACCGCATTCTGCGTACAGGGCGAATGGATCAGCCTGCTTCTGCTCGTCGGTTTCGGGGCGCTTGGCAGGCACATAGATCAACACACCTTCCAGCGGTGCTTTGGGTTGCCCCACCTCGCGCAGTGCCAGTAACGCTGCCTCACGGCTTTCGATGCTGCTCTCAGACGCATCCACCACCCGGACCTTGTCGGCCGCCAGATCGAAACACTGCTCGCGGTAACGCTTGTCGGCGTCGTAAACCACCAAGGCGCCAGCTTGCTTCAGGCGCGGCCGCAGCACGCTTTCTCGAATGAATTCCGCAATCGTCATTTGTCCCCCCGCAGGCTCAGGATGGACATCACCTCCTTGAGCATCTTGTCTGTTCGCGCCGTAATGGCGGCCTCGTTCCAATCATCGCGGCTGGCTAAGTCCGCATTCAGGTACAAGCCATTGCGGTAGCCAATGAAATCGCCCTGGTCGTTCTTGCGATCCCGCTTTTTCAAGAATTCCATCGTGCCGAGCTTGGAGTTGTAGCCACTCAGGGTCAGGTTGCCGAGCTGGTGAGCACAGCGCTCGCGAATGGCAGCCGCAGTGCCATTCTGATCCCCTTCGAGCATCGTCACCCACCCCGGTCCCAGGTTCTCGGTCTTCGGCAGGATGTGTTCGACGGTGAATACGGGGCGATCATTGGCGTCGTGCGCCCATAGGTCGCGTTTGTTTTCCCGGGTTTGGTGCGTCTCCTCCAGCTTGCACAGCATGAACCGCGTGGCCTCGTAGTTCTCAAGGTACACATCGCCCTTGAAGCGCGACTCGCAAACATCCTGCGGGGCTGCTCGTGCCAGCAACCAATCACTGGTTTGCTGGATGAAGCCTTCCAGCGTCGTGATCTCGTCACTGCGAATCTGCGTCAGCAAGTGGCCGACCAGTTCCATGAACATCGGGTCGAGTTCGCGGGTGGGTGGCATATCGGTGAGGTTGCGCCAAAAGAACCACTTGGTGAGCAAAGTGGCCAGACGGCTCACTGCATCACCCTCAGTCCATTTCTGGCTCTGCGCCACCTGGCTGGCCCACAGCAAGAATGCGTAAGCCGGCGCGGCCCCCAGGCGTTGCAGGTCTTGCAAGGCTGCTGCGGCAGCTTCGCCCCAGTTCCCTCGTGCCACGGCGGGGTTGAGCAGTGCCGAGTAGGTTTTTCCCTTGGCCTGAAGCGCACCGAACAGCCAGACCGGACGCTTGCGCAGCAGGGTGTCGTAGATGGTGATCAGGTTCGAGCGCGTGGCGCGGGTGCAGCCTTTGACCTCGACCCGCTTGAGGTACTTGAACATGTTGTACAGCTGGCGCAGAAAGCGCTCCTGAACAGCCGGGTCGGGCAACAGGTCAATCAGGTCTTTCCACTCGTCAAACGCCCGGTCGATGCCGTAATCGGGACGCTTGTCCAATTCGGCTAGCAGGTTGTTCTTGATTATGTCGATGGCGGAGAGTGGAATGCCACGGTTGTTGATCGTCTCGAAAAGCACGAAGGCATCCGAGTGGCTGGGTACCTCGATCTTGACCAGGATTGCCGCCTTCAGCTTATCCAGAAGCTCCAATGCTTGCTCTATACTCAGCGGCTGCAGGCGCTCGCGGAAATAGCTATACGCTTTGGCGATACGGCGATTGCCGAAATAGCTCAGGCCCTTGGGCGCGGAGACTAGCTTCGGGAAGAGGTCACTCAGTACCTTCTGGAAGTCGGCCTTATTCTGTGCCTGTTCGCTGGGCTCAAAGCGCCACTGATTGGTCGACTTGATAAAGAGCCGGTTCTTGAGGTTTACCATCTCAACATTGAAGTCGTCATCCGGGTCAGGATGGGCCTTCAGCCGGTCGTAGAGCGCGCAGAACAGCAGGCTGATCGTGGTGAAACGCTGCTGACCATCGATCAGCTCCAGACGTCCTCCCGCCATCGAATCCTTCTGGTTGTTCACGCAGATGATCGAGCCCAGGAAATGCCCCTTTGGGGAATCCTCCAGATCATTGAACAGCGCCTCCCAGTCCCTCGGTTTCCACACGTACTCGCGCTGATACTTTGGGATAAAGAACCGCTGCGCAGCATCCGGGTTGAAATAGTGGCTGACTGGGTAATCCTGAACACTACTGATCATTCGTCGCCCCCAGCCTTCTTCTTGCGTGCCTTCTTCGGCGCTGCCTCGAGCTCGATGTACAAATCCTCCAGCCCGTGCGCGATGGCCAGGCTCTTATCGGTTTTGCACTTCTCACGCACGCGCTCGGGCCAGTAGTTCATCGCCAGGTGCGCCCAGTCGTAATCGCCCTTTTCCAGCTTGGCCCAGGTGTCTTTGAGCACCTTCTGCCAGGGCTTGTGGCGGAACAACTGCCACAATCGCGCGGCACTGATCTGCACGCCGTCGTCGTGGTTTGGCTTGTAGGTGGGCGCGAGCTTGAGCAGGGTGTCGCGCAGCTCGATCAACTCCAGCTCGAAGGCTTGCAGGGCCTCGAACTGCTTTTCGTCGTCGCGCGTGCGGGCCGAACCTTTGTTGCGCAGCGCCGTCACGTCAGCGCCGACTTGTTTAAGCTTGGGTTCGACGAAGTCGTTGATGGCGGTGTACAGCGTCTGACTGGTGAGACTGGGGTAATAGACCCACAGCGTGTAGCTGCCGGAGGTGGTGGTCAGCGGCCAGTAGATGGGCGCTTTGCGGCGGCTCTTGGAGTAGCGCTGCAGGTGGAAAGCAAAGAAATCCCGTTGCAGCCAGCGACGCACGTCTTCCGGCACCGCGATATCCACGCGAGCCAATACCTCCTCCACCAGACGCGCGAGGTCATGCGGGTGCCCTTGGTCGTCCACCAGGATGCCTTCGTGCACATGGAAGGGCGCGGCCCCGCCCGGCAGCATGCCTGGGCTCTTGGCAGGCAGTGGCTCGAAGGGTTCCGGCTCGGCAGGTGCGGCGCGCTCGCCGATGGCCAAGCGCCAGTCGAAACGGCCAAATGCCACGCCGACAGTCCAACTTAACAGGCCCGCCGTGTGGTCGACCGGCGCTACGCGGTCTTCGTCGTCGGCCTCCTCGTCGGGGAGTTCGTCCGCTGCGCTCGCCGCCCCCTGGCTGGCCTGTACGGCGGTGCGGTCGGTTTCGGAAAAGCCGTAGAGGTCGAAGGCGATGGCGTCGATCTCAGCCTGAATGCGAGCAAGCTCTGCTTCAATAGCGGGCGGGTCGTAATCGCCCAGGCGAGAGCGCAGCGCGGCAGGCAGCGCAAACGCATGAGAGGTCTCTTCGATGGTGTCCAATGTGCGCTTGAGGGACCAGGCGCGGCACGACAATCTTGCCAGCTGAGATGATTGTGCATCTCCAATCGAGGGCCAGGGAAGCAACTGCAAAATACCGACGATAAACTCGGGGAACCCAAAGCGACCTAGAGCAACCTTAAAGAGATAATCAAAGGCTTGACTATTAAATAACGCCAGCGCCGTCAATTCATCTCCCTCTGGGAAGAATGCGCAGTATCCACGGGCTGAAAAGCTACTTGCGCTCGCCAGTGCTTGAGGTGAAAAGCTTCGCGATCGCAGCGGCCACGTCAACCCCTTGCGACCGAAATACTCATTACCGTCAAGCCGTGTGCCAGCGATCGCCTTTGTTTGATAGCCAGCCCGCAACTCGACCCCTTCATCCACCCAATTCAGGAGGAGCTGTTGGTCCGCATAGTAAGGTGAATGACTGCCGCCTTTTGCAAACGGCAACCACCCATCAGGGTTCATAGATTCCCACCATGCCCGCAGGAAACGATCGTCGTTTCCAGTCGTAAGCCCGTGTTTTACGAACCGGCCATCACACTCAAATCTGTCAAATTGGCTGAACTTTTCACGTACCTCTCCGCTCACCCAATAAGCGAATGGCGAGCCCGGTACTGCCCGGAACGATTCCGGCGCCACCTGAAATGACCGCGCATCACTCTGTCCTGTACGCAAGGCGCTGCAACTGACCAGCAAATTAGTGGCTTTATCTTTGTCCGCTAGCAGGCGTAGAAAGATTGTCATGCCTGTTTCTCCAATACATAGGCAGCAGCCTCGACCATTGCATCGTCCATTACTCCAAGCCCAAGGTCGGCCATCACTTCGGGGCGGGCAACGCCCAGCACCACACCCTCCCGCCACTTCTGAAAACTAGAGAGGAAGAAGCAAGTGCGCGATGTAATGGCGCCAATGCGCCCTCCAGAGCGCAGCAGTTCCAGGCCACGCTCGACCATGATGGCCAGCAGGTCGTTCTTGCTGCGCGGGTAGGCTTTGGCGAGCTGGTTCTTTGTGTTGGCAGCCAGTGCGCCAAACGGCGGATTCATTACCACCACATCAAACACTTCGCGGCACAAGTCAATGAGCCGGAGACCTTGCAGGGCATCTTGTGCAAAAAGGCGTCCCTGATACGTTGACTTGGCGGCCTGGGCGAATTCGGTGAGCGCATCACGCAGCCGTGCCTCTGCCTGCTGCCAGTTCTCCTGCTCCTGCGCAGCAAACAGGCCGGTGCCTTTGCCCACATAGACCTGGCGAATCAAGTGAGGCAACTCGCGCTCAACCTGGAGCAGCACGCCCAACTCCGGCAGGCCCTTCAGCAGTTGCAGGGTCTTCTCGAACAGCTCTGCATCGCGCTTATCGAGGTTAGCCGCAAACTGCTGCCGCAACTCACGCTCTGCCGGTGGCGCAATGGCGGCGACCACATGGCCGCGCCCAATCAAAGGGCGGTCTTTTGCCTTGACGCCTGCATCGTGCCAGGCACGCTGCGCCCGCAGCCACAGCGCCAACGAAGCGATCTGCGCGGCGCGCGGGTCGATGTCCACGCCATAGATGTTGTGTTCGATGATCAGACGCGGCACGTCGCGCAGAAATGCCGCCTCGTCCTCGTAGGTCTGGCTCAGTGGCTTGAATGCAGCCTGGGGCTGGGTCGAGACATCCAACGAGCCGGGGCCGTGTTCTTTCTCCCAGGTCCAGGCTTCGCGGTAGATCTCGGCGAACAGGTCGAAGGCATACAGGCCGAAGTGCATGGAGCCGCAGGCCGGGTCCAGCAGCTTCAGTGTGCGCGGGTCGCGCAGCTTGGTGGAGACTTGTGGCGTTTCGTCCGGTTTCACCAGCAAGTATTGGCAGCGATCGCGCAGGCCGGTGGCCCCGCCCGTGGCGTTGAACCAGAGACGCCCGAGCGTGTTGTCCACCAGAAACTCGACCACATAGCGCGGCGTGAAGAACTGGTTGCGTACCGCCAGTTCTCGGCTGTTGCGCGGTGCCTGACTGGCATCGCGCATCGCCTTGCGCTCTTCCTTGGAGTTGAAGTACTGGTAGATCCAGCCGATGGTTTCATCCTCGCTCCACAGCGGGGCGATGTCGGCATCGTTGATCAGGTTCAGCACTTGCAGCAGCGCGGCCTCGCGCGGGAACAGGCGGCCCTGCGGTGAGTAGCGGTCGAACAGGCCCGGCAGGTCTTGCGCAAGTTCATCGAACACGCTGAACAAATACACGCGGTAGGCATCGCCGGTTTCGCCCAGGCCGGTGCCAGCCAGGCGCACGTAGAGCTGAAAGCCCTTAGCCTGAAAGCCGTTGCCGACTGATTCGACCAACAGGCCACGCGCTTCCGCCATACGCAGCGCCGCCAGGCGGTTAAGCACGGTGAAGGCCTGTTCGCGCACGATGCGATCCAGCCCCTGCATGGCGTTCATGTCGCCACTGGCGGTGTAGTGCGCCAGCGTGTCGCGCAGGATGCGGGCGGTTTCGCGCTGGGCGTCGTTGATATGGCGCAGACTGGCAAGCTCGGCGACAGATCCCGCATTCGGGTCCATGCCGTAGTCGTTCTGCAGCTGGCGGGTGAATTCCTCTTCCAGCACACGCCGCGCGTCGTTGACGAAGCGCTGTAGGCGGTTTCTTGTTGTTTGGTCGAAGGCCATCAATCGATTCCTATTGTTCTGTGACCGCTTGTAGCGAACCGGGCGCTTGCCAATCCTGGCCAAAGTGAGCGCGCAGGCTCTCGATGGCGGGTGGCAAGGCGCCGTTGCAGGTCACGCCCAGGTAAGTGGCCGCACGCGTGGTGCCCACGTACAGGTATTTGTCGAAGAGCGCTGGATGCAGTGCGGCGAGCTGGTCAATGCCCACGAAGAACACCGCTTCGAACTCCAGGCCCTTGATGTGCTGGATGTCGAAGACGCGCACGTTGCTTTCCTGACCCACCGCCTGACCCTCGCGGCAGGCAATGACCTGGATGTTGTGTTCGGACAGGGCTTCGTTCAGCGCCTCAGCCACTGGTGCCACGTCGTCCTCGGCATTCACAAAGATGGCGGTGGACGGCAGCTGGCCGACGAAACGCTCAATCTCTCGGATGCGGTCTGCCAGCCAACTGACAACGATTGCTGTGTCTGTGGCGTGCTCCAGGAGCGCGGGCGCTACGCCGCCACTGTCCACATGCGCGGGCAAGCTGACGTTCTGCTCGGTGCCGCCGACGGCATGAATCATGGCGCGAGCGAGATCGTTCAGTTGCTTGCTTTGCCGGTAGGAGACGGTGATCTCCTTGATGTCGAAGTCGGCAAAGACCCACTTCATTTCTTCGGCGGATCGCGCACCCCAGGTGGTCAGGCGCTGGTTGAAGTCGCCGCAGGCAAAGAACGAGCGCAGCCGTGGATGCGCCAGGGCGGCCATGCAGGCCAGTTGGATAGGCGAAAAGTCGGTCGCCTCATCCACCAAGACCTGGTTGCGGCAATGGCCCAGGATCGGCTGGAGTGCAGACCAAGCAGGGCTGTCGATATCGCGCAGAACATTGGGCCGGCTGATCAGGTCGCCTGCAGCCCGCAGGATGGCGAGCAGCACAATATCCAGTTCGAGCGGATGGATATCGCGGGCTTCGAAGCCTTCGTTGCGATACCAGTTCTCGGCTTGCTGGCGATCGCGCCGGAACGCGCGGTAGCGCTTCGGAATGCCGTCGAGATAGCGCTTGACCGGGTTCACGAAGCGGCGCGCGTTGGTCTGCACCAGCAGACTTGCACCCACATCGGCGCGGTCGGCTTCCGTCAGGCCGCGATCGGCCAGCCACTCGATGATTTTGCCGTTGCGCGATGACTTGCTGACCGCGCGCTTTGAGGCTGCAGCCCGAGCCTGGGCACGCACGGCTTGCATGTAGGCGTTGAGCGCGGCGGCACGACCGGTGCGCGGTGCCGTGGTGTCTTCTTCCTCATCGGCATCAAGCTCGTCTTGTTCGTCGGCGTCGGCGATCTGGGCTTGCTGCAGGCCGTCGATGAAGCGCGCCAACTCATCCAGGAACGCTCGATTGCGATTCAGCTGGAGGTTGAGCGCTGCCTTGATCTTGCCGTCAGAGGCTTCCTTCAGGCTGGCGACGAGCGCCTGGACCTTGGGGAGCTCAGCTGCCAGCGATCCGAAGGTGGACGCCAACGCGCCATCGCCCGCTTGCGTAAGGATGTGGTGCAGCCGCTCGCCCAAGCTCTGGACTTCTGGCACCTTGGCTTCGCGGAGCATGTTGGCCGCTTCATGCAGCTCTTGCACGTAGGCGTTGCGCTGCCATGTGTTGAAATCGTCGAACCACTGAATCGGGCGATCCAGCGCCCCTGCGCTCAGGCTTGGCAGGCTGTCTTTCAGGACAAAAGTGCCACCACCCGATGCGGTTCTGAGGACACCGAAAGCGTTCCTGGCCAGCTCGCGCCGATAGTCCTGCCAGGTTCTGATGCGCAGATCGGATGCGGGAACGCCTTCACGAGCAAAGGCCTCCTTGAGGTACTGCTTGAGCAATTCAGTGGGCGTGAACATCAGCCAGCTGTTGGCGTGCGCGACGCCCTGGGCAGTGGCCACCATCTCAACCAAACGTTGTTCGCCTTCTTCCAAGAAAGCGGTGTCGAGCTTCTGGCCAAGGCGGCGGATCAAGGTTGTCGTCTTACCAGTGCCGGGCGGGCCAAGAATCAGCAAGCGCTTGTCGAGGGGAAGTCGAAAAATCTCATCCTGGTATTGGTCCAGAACGGGCTGATCGCGCAGCCCCATCTTGGTGATCACGCTGCGGCGCACGCCGTCGATGATGTTGGCCTTGACGGTTTCTTCGGCCAGCAGTTGACCCAAAAGGTCTTCGGTGACTTCTTCTCCGGCAACCTCAGTCAGTAGCGCTCGCAGCGACTCGATGGTGAGTGGGCCAAAATGCTCGGCTTCCACCACGGTATCGCGCGAATCCCAGCCGTCTGCCAGTGCGGTGGGCCGGAGTTGGGCACGCTCCAAGACCTCGACAACGGTGCCATTGGGCAGGGTGAATTCAGCCCCAATCGCCAAAGAGGCCAGACGACCAACCGGGGCGCGGTAACTGGCCAGATTCTGAAAGCCAGAAATTGGTGTGGTTCGACAGATGTAATAGGTATGTTCTTCGCCTTCCTCATCCATCACCACGATGCGGGCGATTGCTGGCTCGACAGTTAAGACCTGGTAGCTTTCGCGATTTGCCTGACTGATTTGATCTAGCTGCTGCACAGCTGAGCTGGAGGTCATCGTATTGATGCTTGCCAGGGTGTCGGCGCCCAACGCCCACTTGTCGTGTAGTTTGTTCTTTGCTGCAGTAGCGATGCTGTCGAGCTGGGGCAGGGTTTCTTCTGCAATGTGCTCGATGTGCTGCCTGGGTTCTTGTGTGATTTCCATCATTTAGTCCCCACCTGCTCTTGATTGTTCACTGACAAGCAAAGACACCTCAATCTCGGCGTAGAAGCCAAGCTGCACTTTGATTTCATTGAGTTGCTGGATCAGTGCATCAATGTCTGCCGCCGAGGTTATCTTTACTGGCACGGTAATCGACTTGGTAAGTTTGGCTGGGCCTTGTTCACCAGTTTCGGCACGTTCTTCTTCTATGCGCTGACGCAGGCGTTCCTGGCCCTGACGTTGGATTGAGCGCTTCAAATCGTCGAGGGTGCTGTTGATGTCGTAGTCGCGGGCCAGTAGTTTCTTGAGTCCGGCCAGATCCTGAGTGGTCGCCAGAGCGAGCCCGTCAAGCTGATTCACCGCGTTCCCGCGCTCCTCCTGGGTGAGCTCTTCCCACTCGGGGATGCGCTGCAGATCCTCGACACCTTCCTTCAAGCGCAGTTTTTGCTGATCCGAGAGCGTGATGACCGCATCGCGCACGCGGCCCTTCAGATGTGTAAGCTGCGAATTGAAGTCGGCCGTGTGCTTATAGAAGTCCTCCTTACCCGAGCGCTCAGACAGGGTTCCCAGGTCTTCGGCGAGTTCGCGGCGCAGCTCTCCTGGCACGCCGGTATCCGGCAATGACTTGATTTCGCGGCGATGGGCTTGCAAATCACGCAGGGTGGCGTCGAGCCCGTTGTCGAGCGACCGCTTCACTTCGAGTGCCCACTTGAGATTGTCGTAAATGGCGGAGGTTTCGGCACCCAGGCGCTGCGGAGCATCGGAGGCATCGGTGAACAGGACGTCGGCAATGTCCTGGTTCAAGGTGCGGATGCGGTCACTGCCCGCCAGCCCAAGGCCGCTGAGCTTCTCGGCCAAGGATCCGTAGTCATGCTGGAAGCGAGGGAAGTGCTTCGCCGCTGCCTTGCTGATTTCCTGCTCCAGCGGGATCACCATGTCACCGACCAACTCGGTGAGTCTTTCAGCGGCACGACCAAGCGTTTCGATGGAGGGGCGCTCGTCGCGCAGCGCGACGCCGATCTGCTTGAAGGAGTTGTTGTTCTTCAGTGCGTCGATCGCCTGCTGCCCGGCAGCTGTGACCTCACGACCAGAAACTTTGAGCTTGATTTCGCCCGCCATGAGCATGGCGGCTACGATGTAGCGCGTGGTATCAGAAGACCAGCCAAACGGATCTTTGCTGAAGTGCTCCAGCAGCCGCTTGCCGTCCATGGTGCCATGTTTGTCAATGGTGTCGCGGATGCTGATCATCGCCTTGTGATCAGTCTTGAACGAGGCGCGACCGGCCACGGTTTGCACCAGCCCGAGCGGGTCCAGCGCACTACTGATGGCGGCGGGATTGGCGACCTTGAGGAATTTCTCAGCGGTGTCGGTTCCCGCACGTACCGGAGCTTCGACATAACGGTCGAACACCTGGTCGGCCACGTCAGAGAGCAGCTTCTTGGCGGCCTCCAACAAATCAGCATCCAGCGCCGACACCGCCGTGGCCTGGCCGCGGAACACAAACGAGCCGGCTTGCAGAGTTTGTTTTATCTTGCTCTGGAGCTGGGTCGCCAGCTTGGCAGCACGGTCGAGCTGGCCGGTGCAATAGTCCTTGACCTCTTGGTCGGGCTCGTTGCGGTGCAGTTCGGCAATGCGCTGGCAGCGATGGATTTCGTTCGCCAGATCGTCGAGTTCGGAATTGGCGCGAGCCAGGAGCCCGATGACATTCCGACCGGCCCGACTACGGGAGTCATCCAGCATGCGGTTCTTGGCGGTGTCGTAGTCGCTGGCAGGCACCAACTCGACAACGGTCTGGATCGTGCTCTGGTCACCGGCCAGGCTGGTGATGGTGCTGCCAGCCTGGACCTTCAGGCCCGTAGCAACGGCCATGGTGCCGTGGAGGCTGACACGGGGCAGCGGATCAAAGGACTCGCGCAGCGCATCGTTGAAGATGCGCTTCACATCGACAGTACGCAGGGCAATGGCACCGCGTTCTTGTTCGATGTCACGCAGCTTCTCGCTGAGGAAGACGAGATTGCCATCCTTCTCGCCCAGCGGCACATGCACGTCGTTCAGCATTTCTTCAACGGCTTTCTTTACCGTATCGAGCTGTGATGCTGCAGTGATGGACGGGTGCATCAAACTGGCGACGTTCTGCACCGACACCGGCAGGTTGCCGAGGATCTGCAGCACGGCGACGGACTTGGCAATGTCCTGATGGAGTTGCGAATCCGGGAAGCGAATCTGCACCTTGCTGACAGCCTGCTGGATGGATGTGAAGGCGCGGCGGATGTCCTTTTCCAGTTCGTCGTACAGCGTCACCGTGGTGGCGAGCCAGCCCACCGGCTGATCGGCCATCGCCTTGGAACCGCCTTCACCTTTCAGGACATCCTGGATCACCTTGATCGCAGAGCGCAAACCGATCCCGCCGGTGGACTTGGCCAGGGCACCCAGCAAGTGCAGCAGGATGTCGAAGTGCGCAGGCAGGAACGGGTAGAGATTGGTGAAACTCTCTTTGCTGAAGTCCGCGTCGTAGTACTTGGCGTCTTGCAGCTTAGTGTTATGTCGCAGCGCTTGACCATGAGCATCGAACAACTTGCCCAGTTCGGTTTCGCCTGCCGGTGACTTGCCGAGTAAGCGGCGATAGCAGATCTCTTTGATGTCGCTCGATTCGAGGTCGATCTGGATCGGGAAGCGATCCTTCAGCTTATAGAGCTTGTCGGAGTTCAGTGCGGCGCGTGGGTCGTCTTCCGTCAGTGTCTGCTGCGCAGTAGAGATGATCCAGGCCTTGCCGTCGCCCAGCCGCTTCAGGTTCTTGGCCAGACCATCGAGGTTGAGGATCAGGTTGTCACGCGAGGCCACGTACTGGCCGACTTCGTCGACGATGAAGATGATGTTCTGCTTGCCGCTCTTTTCGCGGACGATGTCGATCATCTCCTGCACGCGCTGGTCTTCGAACTGGAAGAAGCCTTCGGTGCTGGATGAGAAGGACTTGGCCTCGGGGAAGAGTGCCGGGTACATCTCATGGGCGATCTTGGGGATCAGTCCGTCGATGGCCAGCGGGTTGTTTTGCACCCGCGCCCAAGTCGCACCCGGCAGCGCCTGCGCGATGCGGTCGTGCAGCTCGGGGGTGCGGCCATCCTTTTCGACCATGCGCTCAAAAGCGGCAACCTTCAGGTTGCGCGAGTAGCCGGCCCATTGCAGCACCTTGAAGTAGAGGACGGTGGAGACGTCTTCCATCGTCGCGCCAGCGAGCATTTCACTGGCCAGATCCAGCATGACCACAGCAGCCGGGAAGCGCTTCGCTACAGTGCTGAGGAGCGCCTTGGTTTGTGGCTTATGCAGGCGGTCTTGCAGGTAATTGATGAACGGCGCGCCGTCGATAGTGCGCTGATCATCAAACGCCAGGCCGAGGTACTTGGTGAACGAGCTCTTACCGGAGCCGTAGAAGCCTGAGACCCAAACGCCCACCTCATTTTCGCCACCGGACTCCATCGCGATCTGCATGCGATCGAGGAGCTTGCGGAACTGCTCCTCAATGCTCTCGGTGACCACATATTCGGAGATCTCAGCCTTGAGGCGGCCTTCTTGCGAGGCGCCATAGGTGATGACCTTCTCGATGGTCCGGTAGATGTCCTTGCTTGGATCGAAGAGTGAGCGAATGGTCATGTTTGTATTTCCAGGGTGTCTGTTCAGCCGCCGACGTGGACGGAGCGGTAATTGCCGTCTTCCGGGTAGAAGCCGAGAAACTTCAGGCGCGTCTTGCCGGTTCGCACGCCGGGGTACAGAAAAATCGTCGGCACATGAAACTTGCCCTGGAGTTGACTCTCGATGGCACCGATCCGCATAAACGGGTGCAGTGCCTCAAGGTCCGTTACCAAGAGCAACGCGTTCTGCTGGCCTTCGAGCGGCTGTAGGGCATCCTCAAGTCGCTTCAACAGGCCGTTATCCGCTGTCAGAATGTCCGCCAGCGCCTTGTTGGTACGCGGCCAATCCAGTGGTGCTGACTTGTCTTCCATCACGCAGAGCGACCAGAACGGGTCGTCTTTGAGCAGCGCCCAGATCTGTTCGGCGATGGAGAACGTGTGCACGTCCCAGCCTTCCTGGTGCAGTTTGGCCACCCAAGCGGGTGTTTGCCGCTTCACCTCGAGGATTTGCTCTGGCGGGAAGACCAAGTAGTAGATCGGCTCGAAGCTCGCATGGCCGAGCTCGCGTCCGTGGCGGATGCGCTCGCGCAACTCGTCGAAATCAGCTTTGAGTGAGGACATCGCAGAGCGCCTCCATGTTTTGTTGTTTCCAACTGATGCGAATCACATCACCCGCCGCTTGGACGATGAGCAACCCTTTCAGCGAAAGTCGCTTGAGCTCTTCCAGCACGTCCTCCCGTGCCAGGCCAAACAACTGCCAGTCTTCGTGGGTCAGCAGCGCGTTATCACCGACGCCGGAAAAGTGCAGCTCATAGGCTAAGTAAGCAGCCGCAGACGGCGAGATGCGGAACGGCAGGATGCGACGACTGGAACGCAGCCCACGCTCAAGCATTCCGTAGTCCGCACAGCATCCTGTCAGGTAGGCAGAGACGCGCCGCACGGTGGTTTCCGACCACCGCTTGATGGTTTTGCCGTCATCGATGCCTCG
This sequence comes from Castellaniella daejeonensis, assembly GCF_039523555.1. Taxonomy (NCBI): domain Bacteria; kingdom Pseudomonadati; phylum Pseudomonadota; class Betaproteobacteria; order Burkholderiales; family Alcaligenaceae; genus Castellaniella; species Castellaniella daejeonensis. The sequence goes on along the minus strand of NZ_BAAAFN010000013.1, from coordinate 53,724 downwards.
CTCGACAAAGGCACGGGCGTCTTCATTGGTGATCTGTGTGTATCCACCGGCGTATCGAGCCCAGTAAACGTGGCGCACGAAGTCACCAAGAATGGGATTGGCGCGGCTCGTGAAAACCAGCATGAGCTGCGTCAGATCGGCAGTGGAAATTGTTGCCGACAGGCGCTTGAGGTGAGCAGCCGGTGTACCGCCATTGACCAGATAGCGCGGGGCAAAGCATTCGACGACGATGTTGCGGAGTCGGCGCGCGGTAACGGTGGGGAATCGACCAGATTCCAGCGCGACTTGATGCAACTGATTCGCCGACATGCCTGGCGACCACAGGTCGAGCAGCGTCTTGGCCTCGTTGACGAGCCCAAGGCCTGCTTGTAACTGTGTCGTGTAGGGCTTGTTGTCGGCCACGATCACCCCACCAGATACGGATATGTTTTGGCGTCCTGCGTGAACGCCGATAGATAGGCTGCCGCGATGGCCTTCAGGGTGTCGGTGGAATCGATATCTTTGATGCTTCCGACCGCCGTTGGACCCACGCTGGCCGTACCGCTCGTCGCGGCCAAGCGCTTCAACGCATCCAGCGCAGCCTCTTTGCTCTGCGGTGTCTGACTGGCGAGTTCTTCTCCCGCGCTGCTTTGCACGATCGCGTGCAGGTCTTGTTCGACTTCTTCAGGCAGCCGGAACAGGTGGTAGCTACCCACGCTCAAATGCTCGTCGTGCAATCGTCTGGCTGCTTCCAGCACACCGTGGTACTGAGCAAGGCGAGACGTTTTCGAGAAGACCGGCTCCAGGAAGAGCTTGCTCGATGACTCATAGAACGCCGTGGGCCACCAGGCGCACTGAGCACGCTCGCCAAGGAAGCCGACAATGACGCGCAGCCGTAAAAGGTTGGTTAGAGATGAAGCTTCACCATGATATTGTGATTGCACAGCCTGAAAAGACTGAAGCTGATTGTCGGCGCTGGTCATGTCTTATCCTTTGAGTTGTTGATCCGGTTGCCCGGATCTGCTGCGCCGCCGCTCCTGACCCAGGCGTCCACATCTTCCTGCTTAAACTTCCAAAAACGGCCGACCTTGTGGCCAGGCATGTTGTTGCTTGTTACCCAGGTATAGATCGTGTCCTTGGTCACGCCAAGGTACTTGGCGACCTCTTCTACGGAGAGCCATCGGTCGTTCATAAGATGAGCCTGTGTGAGTCCAAATGTGTAGGACAAGTTTGTCCAAGTGTAAGCCATAAATAGGGTTGATTAGGGTTTGTCCCTGTTGGTTCCTGGTCAGACTGGAGGTTTTCACCCTTGGGTAGCACGGACGCTCACGGGCGGGGAGATGCAGTCAGACCGTCCTTCGTCCGGTAGCGGCGCTCGCCGCGCGGCCGGTATCCGCAGTCCATCTCCACGGCGCAGGCAGCCATTGCCCTGAGTCCGCCGCCCAAAACGCCGACTGTATCACTGCGCTCCTTGCTGCAAGGGGTGCGCGTTGCCGGGTACTCACCCGGTCCCTTCGTCTCTCTTCGTTCTCCTTCGGGCTGCGGCTTGCGTGCCCGCCCCTTTCCGGTCGTCCCTGCGTGATTCAGCACGGCAAGGCGACGAACTCACGGCAACGGTGGCACTCCGGGCCCAGCGTAGTACAGCGGACACCGCAAAACCTACGTTCAGGCTCGGAATCTTCGGCCCCGGTAGCCGGTTAACCCCCGAAAGGAGAAAACCCATGAACGCAAACAGCACCGCAGCCCTGAGCTACGACAACATGAACGACGCACAGCCGCTTTTTGTGCGCAGCCCCAGCGGCCGCTACAAGCCCGCGACCGATGACCAGATCCTGGCGGCTGGCCGGATGGCGGCAGAAAGCCTGATTTCCACGGCCAACACCATGATGAATCCGGGACAGGTGGCCAAGTTTTTTCAGTCCAAGCTGGCAGGCCTGGGGCATGAATGCGCGGCCTTTCTGTATCTGGATTCGCAGTTAAAGCCTATCCGCTATATCGAGCAAAGCAGTGGGACGCTCAGCCACGCCAGTATCTATCCGCGCGAGATCGTGAAGACGGCGCTTCGCTTGAATGCCGCATCGCTTTTTATGGCCCATAACCACCCATCGGGGATTGCCGAACCCAGCCCGGCGGATCTGAGCTTGACCCGGCAGCTGAAGCAGGCACTGGCCCTGGTGGATGTGCGGGTACTGGATCACATCATCGTCAGCGGCAAGGAAACCACCTCGCTGGCTGAGCGCGGCCAGGTGTAGGGCACTGGGGCAGGGCGGGTGGCCGCCCTGCAGCCTGAGGCTGGCGAGTTGGCATGATCGGGTGATCATGAGGGCTGCGTCGGCTCCTGCCGTGCGTCGGGTGCCGCACGGCAGGGGCCGGGGAAACAGCGAACTACAGAACGTGCAAGGCCGACCGGGTCAGGGTGCCCCGGCCGGCCTTGCTATTTGGTGCCGGTGGCAAGGATGTGTTGGGTAGGGCCTTTGGCCAGTCTGAGCCCCGCCATACCGGGGCTGATGGGCGCTCGCCGCGCGGCCGCCCTGTGGGGTGATCGTATGGGCCAGGCCGTTCTCCCGTTTTCCGTGATTCCCGCCGCCTGACACCACCGACGTGTACCACTTTCGCTTCTCGCTGCAAGGGGTGCGCGCTACCAGGTACTCACCCGGTCCCTGCGCCTGAGGCTTCGGGCTGCGGCTTGCGTGCCTGCCCCTTTCCGCTCGGCGCTGCGTGGTCCAGATCGGCACGGCGACGGAACTCACGGAAGACGGCGGCAAGACCGGGAAACCCACGTCAACCCCACAGGGCGGTTTGACGATCCAGCTCAAGAATCTTCGGATCCGGTCAGCTGAAAAGCAGTTCAACCCTTGTTTTGGAGATTTGATCATGAACACCTACGAAGCCAAACAGGCAGCCCGCAAGGCCCGCTATGAAGAACGAGCAGGGCAGGCACATGCACAGTCGGATGCGGTCGCGTCTCAGGCCAGCCGCATAGCCGATGCCATCCCCATGGGCCAGCCCATCCTGGTGGGGCACTATTCCGAAGGACGCGACCGCCGCTATCGGGAACGGATCAGCCGAGGCTTTGAACAGTCTGTCGAGTTGCAGAAAAAAGCCGAGCACTACGCCAATAAGGCCGCTGCCGTGGGCAAGGGCGGGATTTCCAGCGATGACCCGGCCGCGATCGAGAAACTGCAGGCGAAGCTGGCCAGCCTGCAGGCCATTCAGGAAACCATGAAGGCGATCAACGCTATCTTGCGCCGCCATGCCAAGGCTGGGGCCGATGCGCAGGTGGCCGCCCTGGTGGATTCTGGCCTGACCTACGCGGAACGCGCCCGCGAGCTGGTGACCCCGGACTATATGAACCGCATCGGCTTTGCCCCGTTCCAGCTGCAGAACAACAACGCCAACATCCACCGCATCATGGCCCGCATCAAGGAATTGCAGCGTGCCGCCGAGCGCACCGAAACCGAGCAGGCAGGAGACGGCTACACCTACCGCGAGGATCCGCAGGAGAACCGTGCCATGTTCCTGTTTGACGGCAAGCCGGCCAAGGAGACCCGCGACGTGCTGAAGCGCTGCGGTTTCCGCTGGAGTCCGACGCGCAGCGCCTGGGTGCGCCAGCTGACCGGCAACGCCCAATGGGCCGCCAAGGATGTGATCCGCCATCTGGACGCATTGAATCAAGCCTGAACCCCGCTTTTATCCCTGGGCCGGATCCCGGCCTGGGGCATCACCCCCAGACTTTCATCATTGGAGAATCATCATGGCATCACTGAACCGCGCGACCCTCATTGGCAACCTGGGTAAGGATCCGGACATCCGTTACACCCCGGACGGCGCAGCCGTCTGCAACGTGTCGATTGCCACCACCAGCACCTGGCGCGACAAGGCCAGCGGCGAGCGCCGCGAAGAAACCGAATGGCACCGCGTGGTGTTTTACGGTCGCCTGGCGGAGATCGCTGGCGAATACCTGAAGAAGGGCCGCACCGTGTTTGTGGAAGGGCGCCTCAAAACCCGCAAATGGCAGGACAAGGAGAGCGGCACCGACCGCTACAGCACCGAGATCATTGCCGACCAGATGCAGATGCTGGACGGACGGGATAACGGCCAGGCGGGAGAGGCGAAGGCAGCGGCCGCAGGCGGTTCTGTGGCAGGCAGGGCGAAGGGGCGAGGTGGGCGGATTGCGGCTGCGGCCCCGGCGGCTGGATCCGCAGCGCTGGAGGAATCGGATATTCCGTTTTGAGAGACTGCATGAGCCTGGCCGGGTGATTCCGGCCTGGTTTTGCATGGCGTCCTGGCCCGGCTTTGTCCGGGCTTTGTTGCATTCTGGGCTGGTGGCTTTTTTGGGCTATGGCTGCTGTTTCTGGTGGTGGCCATCCTGGGCCCGTCTGTGCACCCTATGGCCTGCCTGGTGCTGATGCCTGGCCCTGTTCCCAGGCTTCGCCTGGGGCCCTGTGCTGTGACGCTGCCTGCCCGGTTTCCGGTCAGGCTGGGCCGTTCAGTCCCCAAATTCGCTACCGCTCCTTTGTGGCCTTAAACGTCCCACACATGACGCACCCCTGGCGGGGTGGGTAAAGGCGTCGTGGATCAACGGCTTGCTGGAATCTGGCCGGTTTTGGTGATGTAGGACAGATAGGGCACTGGAATGGCGCAAGCCATTGATCTGGCGGGAGGAAGGGCGGCCACGCTTGTAGCCGAATGGCGCGTAGACGGCTGCCTGAGTGGTGGTGGATACCATTCATACACCAGCGGTACCGCCTGGAAACACCATAAACACACCGGCGATACACCATGCCGACACCAGCTGGACACCGTCTGAACACTTGATTCACACCGATAGACAGGCGGGTTTCCACCAAGCCGACACGATTCAGTGAAAACGGACTTCCAATTTTTTACCCAGTGCTGCGGCGTATTTTTTGAGTGTCGCAACCGAGGGGGAGTGCTTTCCGGTCACCAGGGCGTTTTCTAGTCGAGCAACAGCAGAGGCTTTGGTACCCATGCGTTCGGCCACTTGTGCCTGGGTGAGCCCCGCGTCACCCCGGGCTTTCAGGATGGTATCCAGCATCGGCATTTCTTCGCGCTCGATACGTTCATATTCGGCACGAACTTCTGGATCTGACAAGGCCAAGGCCTTGAGCTCTTCATGAGTGCGCATTTTGAATCTCCTTCAATCGTGCTTCGGCGATGCGGCGCTCTGCCGGAGGTGTTTTGTCGGTCTTCTTCACGAAACAGTGAAGCATCACAATACGGCGACCGACGCGTGTGCAATAAAACACCCGGGCAATTCCTTCAGCCCCTTTCAGGCGCAATTCGAATAGACCGCCACCAAAAGCCTTGGTATGTGGCTCTCCGAGGTTGGCGCCCGCTGTGATCATGCGGTCGGTCAGGTTGAAATAGCGGGCCAGTAGGGTTTTAGGGAGTGCCAGCACTTTGGCTTCCACATCTTCACTGTAGTAGTGAATGGTGTATGACATAAGTTGATGTTAACAAATATGTGAATAATTGGTCAATGAGATCAGCGATCACTCGCAGGGGGCTACTGCTCAATTTCCAGTTCGGCTTCTGTCGGGGATTGTGCCTGGCTGAGGGCATTTCGATTTGGTGCCAGTTCATTATTTGTCACGGGCAGCAGGTCATGCGCCAGCCCCTTGACCCCCAGCCGATCCACCCGCTCCGGCAGCTTGTCGGCATCATCCGTGAACACCACGACCTCATGCCGTTCGCGCGAGATGCTGACATAGTAGGTATCCTGGGCCGTGGTGCGGCTGAAGCTTTCCGCGTTGTACAGCACCCGGTCGCAGGTCAGGCCCTGAGCGCTGTGCGCCGTGGTGGTGTAGGCATAGTCCAGGTGCAGCGGCCGGTCAGTCGGCAGGGTGATGCTTTTGTCGCCAGTTTCGATGGTGACGGCGCTGGCCTCGATGGCGACGACCTTCGCCAGCTGGCCGTTGACCAGGTCATGCTGGGCATCGTTGCGCGTGATGCGTACCTGGTCACCCACGGACAGTTCGGATTCGTTCAGGTGATAGACCGAGAGCTTGCCCATGGTGCGTGGAATGAGCTCGATGGACTCAGATTTTGATGCGCCAGGATTCACGGCCTGCACCGTGATGCGGTCATGGCGTGGGATGCCGGTCACCCGGTACAGTTCGCCGCGCTTCAGGCCGCACTGGTAATCACGTTCCGGCACGACGATATCGCCCACGGTGTAGTACCGGGCGACACTGCGTTCGGCCCGCGTGGTGTCGTGGCGGGCCAGCAGCTGGCAGCGCTGGCCCTTGCCTTCCAGGCCGCGCAGAGCGTGGATGCGGGCATTGATCGCCTGGCGCGAGGCGTTGGTACCGGTCACTACAATCGTGCTGGCCTGCTGATCGGTGGGCAGCCCCACATAGGCCTGGGCGATGGCTTCGTACCGGGCCGAACTGTCGCGGGTCTTTTGACCATGCCCATCGACACTGAACTGATCCGGGATGGTCAGCACCCGATCCAGCAAGGGCAGGGACCGGCTGGCCTGGCCATGGGCCGCCAGTTGCACCGCCTGGCGCAGCCGTTCGGATCGCTGACGCTGGATGTCGCCCATGAGCACGGTCTTCATGCCGTGTTCCTGCAGCATGGCAAAGGCGCGGCCCGCCTCGATGGCCTTGGTCTGGGCCGTGTCGCCCAGCAGCACCACCTTCGCGCCGGTGGGCTGGATGAGTGCCAGCAGTCTGTCCATCTGGCGCACGGGCACGACCCCGGCCTCGTCGATCACCACCACGGTCTGCGGGCCCAGTTGGCTGGTAAAGGGCCGCTTGTCGCGGGCGGCCAGGATCGAGGCCACAGTATTGGCGGGCACACCGTCCTTGCGCAGATTGCGGACCATGCCGCCATAGGGGGCGAGTGCCACCAGGCTGTGGCCATGCTGCTGCAGGATGGTCTGGGCGTTTTGCAGCGCGAAAGACTTGCCGGTTCCGGCCAGGCCCTGGATGCCGCTGATCTGGTCGGTGTCGCTGGCAATCAGCATCACGGCTTCGCGCTGGCCTGGGGTCAGGCGCTTATCCAGCCCGGATTCGGCCACGGTGCTGGCGATGGGGGCCTGCCAGGCACGACGGCCGCTGGCTTCAGCCGCCAGGATCCGGGATTCCGCCTCATAGGCCTTGCGCGTGGCGTAGCGCGGGCTTTCCATCAGGAGCCGTCCTTGGGTGATGGCTTGATCGATGAGCTGTAGGGCGGCATTCTGCAAGGTTCCGCGCAGGCGCACGACTTCGGCCGCCCAACCGTCGCGGGTCATGGGTGTGGCCTTCATGTCTTGCGTGCTGCGATAGTGTGGCGCTTCCTGGATCAGAGCCCCTGCCTGTATACGCGCCTGGATGGCTGACTGGATGGCGGTGACATCCGTATGACCACCCGCGTGGCGCACGGCGCTTTGCAGCAGATCGGCCAGTGGCATGACGGACTCGCGTTCAGCCAGGTGCTGGATTGCCCAATCCAGTGATGCCTGGGCGACCAGATCGGAGGCCTTGCGGGTGTCCCTGGTGTTCTGCCGTGGCTGGATGGCCGTCTGCAGGCCTGCCTGGTCAAACCGCATGCCGATGGCTTGGGCCGCTGTCTGCCATTCCTGCTGCAGCTCGGCCCGGCTGTAAGTCTGTGTCTTCTGCTGTCGGTGGGTGAGGGTGATGCCCTGGCGCAGGGCGTGCGGGGCCTGGTCGCGGCTGATGCCGCGTGCAGCCAGTTCCGCCGTGATGCCCGCGCTGCGCTTGCTGAAGAATTCGATCTGTTCCCGGCTGATGTGCGCGAGCTCGATATGGTTCTTCTCGTGGCGCACGGCATAGCCCAGCGCCCGGACATTGCGCTCCAGCGTCGCTTGGTAGATGGAGTCGGTCACCCGCAGCAGCTGGAAAATCTGTTCGTTGGATAGCGCCACCCACTGGCCATCGGCCCGCTGGGTCAGATTCATCAGCAGCGCGTGGACGTGCAGATGCGGGTCCGGTGCAGCGTCTTCAGTAGGCCGGGCCGTTTCGTGGCGGAACTTGGCGATGATGAGGTTGCCCGTGTGCTCCACCCGCGACTTGCCGTTTTCCTTCCTGCGGCCCATGGCCAGGTGCTGTTCGACATAGCCCAGGGCCGTGGCCAAGGCATCATCGTTCGCCTGGATCAGGCGCTCGTCGCCGCCGATGAGGGCCTGCAGCGTAATGCTTTTGGGTGCGCCGAAAGTCAGATCCAGCGCCGCGCGGGCCTTGGCGTCCTTGCGCACCGATTGACTGGCCGTGATGCCATGGCCAAAATCACCCTGCAGCATGGCTTTGAACCGGGCAGGATCGATGGCACCGACTGCGCCCAAGCGCCTGGCGCCTTCACCCTGCCAGGTTGCAGCGCTGCCATCGCGGCTGTAGTAATCGTCGGCCTGGTCGGCATAGTAGTGGGTGGCGAGGGCCGCACGGGCCCGATAGATCTGGCTGTGCGAGATCATGGGTGTTCCAGGATGTGGGGATGGTAAAAGATCAACCAGCGGGCGCAAAAGGTGCGCCAGTGCTGGCTGTTGGAGGGAAGGGCAGGGGGATTACACAGGGTTTTCCACAGGAATTGTGGACGTTTAGAAGTGAACTCTTGTGCAAGCCTGTGCTTGGATTTTTTAGTTGATGGATTTTGCTGAAGATCGTCCCTGTCGTCGTGACGAACTACTTTCTGCGTCCGGTTCCGTAGCTGCCCGGGAGCATGAGCCGAGAATCCATGATGTCATGACTGGACTTTTCCCCTTTCGCTCTACGCCTTGTGGGTTGCGCTGTTGAAGTTGACTTGAACATGTTTTTTGCTGCTCTCTTCGTTATGGGCTTAGACAAGTCAACTGCTGTGGTAGCTGTTCGGTTTTTCTGGGCGCGTTTGTTTACCTCGGCAATTCGCTCGGGAGTTGCTTTTTTGAAGTAGCGTGGTTTTGCATCCATGATGATGAAGTTCAGCTTTGGCCGAAGTGAGGCAATAAATTCATTGACATGAATACTGCCATCTAAAACGATCAGGATTTTTTGCAGATAGCAAAAATCTCCATGCTGGACTGCATGCGCTGTCGCCATTTTCACAGCAAGGTCGTATATGCCTGACTGACACAACTTCTTCAGATCGAGGAATGGCCGGATCCTTGGATCGCTGATTGACATTATGAAACTTTGCAATTCTGCGGTCCTCTGTTCATACATGAGCAATGTTCCTTCGGTTTTAGCGTTTATCCAAGAATGCGGTCGTCTTTTCGGAAAAGCCCCGGTATCGAATCTGCACCCTGGCCACCGGCAAATCCCCCGCCAACGCCACATACCCCTCCAGCACCGGCAGCGCCTGGATCTGCGCCGCCGTCACCACGTCCTCAACCGTCCGATCCATGTTATCCGACGTGTTCCGATGATCCACGCTGCGGCTGACGCTGTATTTTGGCCGCTCGACCTCGTGTTTGCCAAGGCTTTCGCTCATGTCGCGGGCGGTCTGCGGGTCGGTACGGGATCCGCCCAACACGACCAGGTTGCGGAAACTCGCCCGGATGGTGGTGGCCATCGTCCTGCCGTACAGGTGTTCCAGCTGGGATGTGCTCTGCAGGCCAGCCACGATGCGCAGCCCATTTTTGCGGCCTTTGGTGAGCCCCGCTTCCAGTGACGGCAGCGCCTCCAGGCTCGCCAGTTCGTCAATGAAAAGCCACCAGCGCCTGTCGGTGCCTTCGGGCATGGACAGAATCGAAGTGATGAAGACATCGGCCCAGGACGACACCAGGGGCCGCATGGAGCTCATCATGTCTTCGCGCCAGTTGATGTACAGGTTTCCGCCGCCCGGCCTGTCCAGCCAGTCACGGATGGAGAAGGGGCCAGGCTTCATGCTGGTGTGCTCGGACAGCTTGTTGGAGAGCACGAATCTGGCGGACGACAGCGCCTTGCTGGCTTCGCTGGAGCCGACGAACAGGGATTCAGCCAGGGTGCCGTCCAGGAACTGTTTGAGCACCTTCGGATCCTCGATGGTGCAGAGACGAAACAGATCCATGATGCTGGCCTCGGTGCCTTGCAGCTGGTACAGCTTCTTCGCGGTTTCGCGCAGCAGCAGCCGTCCGAAGTCGTTCCATTCCTCGGCGTTCTTGTCCTGGCTCATGGGCACCAGGGAGTGTGCGAGGCGTTTCCAGTCGTAGTCGGCACGGACTTCGTTGAAGAAGGACCAGCCCTGGGTTCTGGCGTCATAGGGGTTCAGGATCACATCGCCGGGTTGCCAGAATTTGCTGAGCAGATCGCCATTGGGATCGATGACGATCATACGGTCGTTGCGCATGGGCGGTTGGCCAGGCAGATGGTGCCGATGCGTGCGGGATCGTGCCAGCACGGATGCTGCCATATTGCGCAGCAGCACCGATTTCCCGGACCCTGTGGCACCACTCACCAGAAGATGCAGGTTTTCATTCGCGGTGGGCATGGGGATGCCTGCCACGTCGATCTGCTGTTTGCCAGGTTCAGTGCAGAGCTTTGCCAGGTGTTTGGCCGTGGTCATGCGGGTGCCGCGCACGAAACGCTTGTAGGCGGCCCCTTCGAAACCTTCGGTTTTCGCGGTGCGGCCAACAAAGAGAATCAAGGCCAGGGCCAGAGTCAGGCCTACGCCCAGTGCCCCGTAGAGCAGGGGATAGCCTGGGGTGAGCTTCACGAAATGCCAGGCCATCTGGCGATTCCAGTCACGCCAGGCGATGCCGCTGCCGTAGGTGGCAGCGGTCATCCAGGCCCCCATAGGAAAGAGCGCCAGGGAAAAGGCGGCAATGCGCCGCCGGGTGATGGGGGAAATCAAGGTAGACATGGGAGCCTTCGTAGAATCAGGGGATCAGCCACTGGCCCAGCGCCAAACCTGCGAGCAACCCGCCCAGCACACCAGAGGCACCGCCAATGACTACGGCGATGAGTGTCATGCGCCGGGCGGCTCGGTGCGTGATGCGTGCACACTGGGCTGCCTCCTGGGCCAGGCGATCCAGCCGGGTGTTGGTCGCATCCAGCATGGCCTGGATGGCCTGCTGGTGCTGTTGGTGAATGGGCTTGGCGGTGGCATCCAGGGTGGCCGTGAGCTGTCGGGCCAGTTGCTGGGGCAGGACCTGCTGGGTGTCGGCCACGGTCTGGATCTGCTGTTGGGCGGTATCCAGGTTTGTGCTGACGGTTTCGAGCCGATCCACGAGGCCGGCGACTTCACCCAGCACCTCGCGGTACAGGAAATCCAGTTTGGTACGCGCCGGGTTGCGTTCGTCGGCCATGGGCTTATTCCTGAGCAGCCGCGAAAAGCGCGGTGAAGGCGCGATTCAGCTGCCGGTCCACGGGCTTGGCCAGGGCCCGAAGTGCGTGGCGGTTGCTCAGGTGGGCGATCCGTTGACGGTCGCCGGGATCGGTGCTGCGCAGTAATGCCCGGTAGTCGGTCTGATCGGCCAGGACCTCTGCAATGGTGGTGCGCCCATCGGCCAGCAGCTCGAAGACTTCGTTTTCGAAGACGGCGGCCTTGGGGTTGGCCACGAATGCGCCGTTCTTCAGGGCGTAAGTCGTGATGGGCATGAATTCATCTTCGACGGTAGTTTCCACCCGGTTGAATAGCACGCGGATGCGGTCGGCGGCGACTCCGAGGCCTGAAAGCGCCATCACGGTCTTGATGGTTTCGCGCTGGGCCTTGCCGGTGTTGATCACCGGCAGCACGAAGTAGTCCAGCTCCTCATAGGCGCCTTCGTAGCGGTTCATGGCCGTCAGAAAATCTTCGATGTTGCTGGCGCCCACGTCCACGATGGCATCGTCCAGCGTGAGCAAATCCCGAAACAGCTTGCCGAATTGCTCGCCGCGCAGCTGGTCGATGTCCAGCCCGAGATCGCCTGCGGTTTCGTTGGTGGTTTCGATGGCGAAGATCTGGGCCCCATTCATGCGCGGGGCGAGCAGATGGGATGCGGTGACAGTTTTGCCGACGGAACCGCTGTAGTTGAGGATGGCGACTTTCATGAGGATGACTCCTGGGACGAAGAGGGGGATGACGGGTGACGGGTGCGCTCTTTTCGCTGCTGTGCTTTGCGCAGGGCTTCGCCTTCAAGGCGTAAGGCTTCCAGGTCGATGTGCATGTCACGGATCTGGCGCAGATCGCCAGGGGTTTCGATGCGTCGCGGGCGACCCTGGATGGCTTGATCCGCAGCTGTGTGGATTTCAGCGGCAGCGTTACTGGGCTGGTCTGGCTCATCGGCTGGATAGGCTGGGCTTTTCTCGGGCTGATTGCCCGGTGAGCGTCTGGTCTTGCGCCAGCGATACAGCGAGCGCTCCAGCAGTCGTGGCTTGATTGGCAGGCCTGCCAGGGCCAGGTCATCGAGCAAAGCGGCGTAGGGCAGGCCAGTGTCCACGCAGGTCTGGAGATAGGGCATCAAGGGACGTAGCCGGGCGGCCAGGCTGGCGCGTTCGTCAGTCTGGCTCAGCAGGCGCTTTAGCTCAGCCACGTTGGCGGCAGAGTTCATGGAAGCTCCTTGTGATTTTCAAAGCGGTGGGTGGGGTGCCATGACTGGCCTCAGTGATGCAGGGCGGGCAGCACGGTGGCTTGCTTGCCGTCCAGCCAGGCCAGGCCTGCGGCGTGGGCTTCGTCATAGGCGCATTGATCATCGGCAAAGCGCACGGACTGGCCACGGGCGGGGAAATGCCCGCAGCCGACTTCCTGGTTGTGATCGAGCAGGCGCAGCAGGTAGCCTTCGCCGTCGCCTTCACGCGGCACGATCTCGAACGAGAAGCGCAGCCGGGCCTGGGCCAGCTCCATCTGGAATTGCCGGGCAACTGTCGGGATGCGGGCGGCCCAGTCGCTGCCGATACGATCCAGGGCGTCAGCGATGCTGTAGCCGCGTTCCTGCAGCCAGTCACTGCGATCCAGCACCAGGGCGGCGGTCAGCGCTTCGCCTAGGCTGAGGGCTCCGATGCCTTCACGGGCGGCCCGATGGGCGATGGCGAGCATCCGGGTGTCGAGATTTGCGTGTGGGTTCTGGGACATGAGAACTCCTTGGCCCTGCGGGTTCAGGGCGATGACGATGGAGGGAAAGAGGGCTTGCCCGAAAGGGCGGGTGTTGGTCCGTTGCTGACCAATGCAGCCGCCAAGCGGCTGCGCTGCGTGGCAGGCTGAGATGGTCTGGGGATGAGGCGATCAGGCTGGATGGTAGATGGACTTATCCACAGGCCTTGCTGGTAGAAATAAGGTAGAAGAAAGGTAGAAGGCGTTTAGATGGCTGGAAAGCCCCTATCCATGCGGGTTTCCAAAAACTGAGCGCGATGTTATGCCGATAAAGCGCGATGCTATGCCGATAAGCCGCGATGTTATGCCGATGCAGGCGCGATCTTATGCCGATGCTCAAAGACACTTATCCACAAACAAAAATTGGTCATTCATTGATCAATTTTTGACCTGTTTGGCGCCGTCTGAATTGATAGGCGCGATGTTATGACGATGGATTTTCAGCGATCCAGACGGGTCCAGACTGCTTGTTCGTGGCCTCGGGTGGCGGCCTCGATACGGGGTTCCGCGATCACTTCCAGGGCCTCCAGTTCGGCCAGGCTGCGCTCCAGCGTCACCCGAAAATCCCGCAGGCGGCCGGTGTACTGGGCGCGTTCCTTCAGGATCTCCAGGCTGTACTTTTGCTGCGTATCGGCCGATGTGCCGATCAGGCGCTGCAGGCTTTTGGACAGGTCGTGGCGCATCTGCAGACGCTTGGGCCAGTCCACCAGGGCGTATTCCCGATTGCTGAAGATCTGCGCCCAGCGGGGATCGGCATAGATCGTGTAGCTGCCGCTGCGTTCGTCGTAATCGAAGCCACCGATCATGGCCAGTACGCGGGCCGATGGGGGGTTGCCGTAGCTGTACTTGACCGTGCCGTTCTTGCGCCGTGCCTCGATGCATAGGGTAAAACGCGCCAGATCCTTCATGCCCTCGTGCAGCCAGTCGTACTGACTGCCCCCAGTGGGTCTGCCCATGCCGCGCAGAAAGTCTGCACGGTTGATGGTGGGGGCCTCACCCAGCAAGGCGGTGGTCTGCAGGTACATGGCGTGCATCCAGATATCGGCGTGATCCTCGGTCAACTGCTTGCCCGAGCCCTTGAGCAGAATGTTCGTGCCCTGCAGAAAGACGGTGTCATCGTGCATCGCTCGCCAGCCCCGGCGCACGGGCGCGAAGATGGCGCTGCGGGCGATGTAGTTGGGAATGGCGCGGGCCGTCTCATTGATGCCGGGCACGATGAAGGGGGCCGGGGTATGGGCCTCCTTTTCAGCGGCGGCGGCAAGGGCGTGCTGGGCCTTTTGCTGGGCGCGTTGCATGGCAGCCGACAGGCGCAGCAGGTTGCTGTCGTTGTGAAAGGGCAGGCGTGTGGATGTGGTCATGAAATACTCCAGACAGGCCCGCATAAGGCCTGCCTGGTCGTGTGCAGCGCCTCACACGGGTACAGGGGGATAGAGCCAGCAGACGGGGCTGCGTGGCCGTGGATAATGAAAGGGACGGGCTGCTTACTCAGGCCCGTGCCGTTGCGGCTCGAACCACAGTTCCTTGAGCTGAAAGCGCTCGAAATACAGCACGATGTCCACGGTCTGGCGCAGGAATGCCTGAATGGTGGCCAGATCCAGATTGCCGCCCGAGGGCGATTGCTTGATGAGCACGGCCAGCCGGTCGAATGTATCGACGGCACCATTCGCATGGGTGGTCGTGACCGACCCCGGATGCCCAGTGTTCAAGGCCGCCAGGTAATCCCAGGTCTCGGGCCCGCGCAGCTCGGCCAGGAAGATCCGGTCCGGGGACAGGCGCATGCAGGCGGCCAGGCTGTCGGTGGCCGACACACGGCCTCGCGTGCCGCCATACATGAGATGGATGCAGTTGCGGTGGCGGGGCAGGATGAGCTCGTGCACGTCCTCGATGGTGATGAGCCGTTCATCGACGGGTACTCGGTCAATCAGGGATCGGGCAAAGGTGGTCTTGCCCGACCCCGTGGCACCGGCTACGACCAGGTTCTTGCGCGCCTGGATGGCCGCATGCAGAAAGGCGGGGATGTCGCCTGCGGATTTGAGCGCCATGAGCTGCTGGTCCGTCGCAGACAGGCCACACGCTTCGCGTTGCGCAGCGATGTCTGCGACGGCATCGAATGCCCCCTGGGCCTGCAGTTCATCCAGCGTAAAGGCCGTCTGGGTGTGCTTGCGGATATTGATGGCCATCGTCCCGTCCAGGCAGGCCGGGGGCTGCACGATCTGGCCGCGTTCGCCACCCGGCAGCAGTACCGACAGGATGGGGCCCTTGGCCATGTGGTTGTAGGCCGCGAGAGCCGTGGCCAGGGCCTCCAGATGCGGGTAGGTCAGCATCTTGCAGTCATGCAGCTGCCAGGCCCCACGGACCCGGGTGTAGAGTTCGCCCGCCCGCACGATGGCGATCTCGGTGACGGCAGGATCGGCCAGGTGGGCGGCCAGTGGCCGCAGAAAGGTCTTGACCGCAATCGCCCGGTCAAAGGGCAGCGGCTCAGGGGATGGGTTCAAGGTCATAGACTTGGCTGAAGTCCAGGTCTCGCGCCACCATGATGCCGATGCGCGTGCCCTGGTTCTTGTAAAGGGTGGGAGGGATGTCGAGCGACTTTTCCAGGATCTTGGCGACAACTTCCTGACCGCCTTCGCGGGTGTTGTCGAAACGGATGTTGTTGCTGCCAGACTGCCCTTGGTTGGCTGCCCAGCTGCCGAAGTCTCCGACCAGCGACAGCAGGATGGCGTTGCCAAAGCGCTGCCAGAAATGATTATCGATGTGACCATCTACGCCCGCTTCGCCCAAGGGGTCGGTGCCCGGTGACCCAAGATTGACGATCACACCAGCGGGCGTCTCCAGCCGGTTCCAGGTGACAAAGGCGCGGGCCTGGCCCTGCACGATGCCGCCGGACTGATAGCCCGTGAACTTGGTCCCGGCGTCGATCAGCTTCACTTTGCCGTTGGTGCTCATCACGTCGTGGGTCGCCAGGCAGGTCAATAGCCCCGCCTGGGTGCTGACCAATTTGGTCTGCAGCGTGCAGTCGATCATGGTGCCCTGGGTGAGCAGGAAATTGCGGTCACCCAGTTGGCCCGCGACCGATGGTGCGAGTTCCAGGGGCCGTAGCTTGTCGGCAAGCGGCCCGGCGTCGGCCAGTGGCCCGCCAGGATCAGCGGGGTGGCTGGCTGCGGAGCCTCCATCGGCGGCACCGGCATTCAGGGGGCTCGCGAGCCTGCGTTGAGCCACTTCATCCACGGGCGGTGGTGCGGCAGGCATGGGCGGGGGGACATAGTAGGAGCGGCTTGGTTCTGTGGGTGGAGGCGGTGCTTCTGGCTTGATTGCTGGGGCCGGGCGTTCGACCTTTGGAGCCGTCAGGCGGTTGGTGATGCCGCTCTGGTCAGCTTCCAGGCCCGTGGCGCTGGTCTTCTCGGTGTCGCGCCCCCAGGCTTTGAGCAGCACGCCTGCGGCCACGGCGAGAGCCACGAGGATGGTGAGCCACAGAAAGGCCCGGGCACCGCGCGGGGCGCTGCGGCCGGTGTTGCCCAGGTCCAGGGGCTCACGCTCCAGCTTCGGGTGATCGCGGCCAGGATTGTCCGGTTGGCCTGCTTTATCAGGGGTGGTGGCCGAATCGCTTAGCGGCCCGCCGTATGGTTCATGATTCATGGGGTATTCCTTGCTGGGCTCACTTCTCGAACCCGGAAAGAGGGCACGGGCATGCCCGAGGGCTGGCTGCTGGCTGGTCGCCCTTGCGGGGCCTGTGAAGATTGGCCCTTGATCCGCCGCTTGACCGTCGGCGATGCCGTCCCGGTATGTGCTGGTGGCGGCGTTGCGCCATAGGTCTCGTTGTGGATGGCGAGCACCAGATCGCCCAGGCGCAGATGCCACAGGGCGGATGTCCGGTGCAGCACCAGGGTGCGGTCGTCAGCCATGTGAAAATTGGTGATGACTTCCTGGCCGTCGGGTGTGACCCGATAGACCGCCGGGATATCGGCACCAGGCGCAAACTGCAGCCAGGTCTGGCGGCCATCGTCCCAGGCATGGACTGGGGCAATCGCCGTGTCGCCGTTTCGGGTATAGGCCAGCCAATTCACGCGAGTGGGGGTCGCCTGCAGGGATCGCTCAATGGCGGCTTGCTGGGCAGCCTGGTCGCGCTTGCGGGCTTCAGCCTCTGGGTACCGGATGACCAGCTTGTAGAGGGCCGGGGCGCTGCGGCTGTCGCTGTAAGACAGCCGAAAACTGTAATCGCGCTGGTTGGTCACCACGATCAGGTTGGTGTTGGCATCCTCGGCCGTGGGCTTGAAGAACAGGTGATTGTCCTTGTACGTGAAGGCATAGGCCTGGCTGTCACCGAAGACGTGATAGACGTAGCGTTCGTCTGGGGCCAGCACGATGTGGGTGGCCACACCGATCACGGCGTCCAGCTGGATCACGTCGGCGGCGTTGTAGTTCACATAGCGCACGCGATGATCCAGGCGCGAGGATCTGGGAGTTTCCAGGGCTAGGGCAGGCCCTGCAATCGCCAGGCTCAGCATCAGGGCCAGTGCCTGGCGGCTGGGGAGGTGGTCAAACATGGGATTTCCTTCTGATGCGGTTCGACATCAACGCGAGAGATCGGCCGCCAGGTCATAGCGTGTCACCTGAAAGCCCAGGGGATTGCGTCGGGCCACGGCTTCAGTCAGCGGCACATCGGCATACTGGTAGGCCATGGTGGCAATGAGGTGCCGCACCTTGGTCGCCTCGCCGGTAGTCACGTCGCGTTCGGTCTTGGAAAAGCGCACGATGGCGGCCTGGTTGGCTCCTAGGGTGATGGAATGCACCTGCACATCCACTGTGCCCTGGGTGCGCAGGCGGGTGGTGACGGCCTCGGGGCCTTCAAAGCGTTTGCCGTAGGCCGTCTGGATGGGTGGCGAAGACAGCAGGGCGCAGGTGTCGAACTGCTCCTGAATGGTCTGCCAGCTGTAGCCTTCGCAGTTCAGCACATAGCTGTTCAGGAAATACTTGGCGATGCGCTGGCCGTAGTCCTCTAGCGGCTGGCCCAGACGGCTGACATGCTCGATGCTGCCCGTGGCGTCGTCCACGCGCACCACATACATTTCCGGCGGCTGCTTCAGGGGCGTGAGGCCCAGCACCGCGCCGACGGCCACCAAGGCCAGGATGCCCGCGGCGAGTGCCACCTGCCAGGCCCGTTTGCGACTGGTCACCAGTTCGCCCAGATGGTCGCGCTCTAGGCCTCGGGAGCGCTCCAGGTAGGCGGCGATGTCTTCGGATTTGAGGGTGTCGGCCATGGCTCAGGCTCCGTCAAACGAGGGTGGCGTGGCGTTCACCGGCACGCGGTGAGAATCGGCGGGCTGCGGGGGCTGGGGCGCGTGAAAGGCGCAGCCAGCCAGCAGCCCTGTGAGTGCCAGGGCGG
The DNA here is from genome assembly GCF_039523555.1 of Castellaniella daejeonensis. Taxonomy (NCBI): domain Bacteria; kingdom Pseudomonadati; phylum Pseudomonadota; class Betaproteobacteria; order Burkholderiales; family Alcaligenaceae; genus Castellaniella; species Castellaniella daejeonensis. The sequence goes on along the minus strand of NZ_BAAAFN010000013.1, from coordinate 35,372 downwards.
CGATGAGGGATTTCATGGGAAACGGGCTCCTGGCCTGCCGGACGAGCGTGTCGGGCAGGCAGATGAGAGAAGGGGAATGCCGACTGCTGGGTCTGAGAAGGCCAGAGGGTCGGCAGATGGATTACTTGGCGCGGGGACGCAACATGCTGCGCAGGCGTAGCACCGAGAAGGCACCGTGGGCGGCTGCACCGATACCCAGGCGGGCGCCGAAGCCATTGGACAGCCCTGAAGCCAGGCCGGGCAGCATGATCATGACGACCAGGCTGGCGATGCCGACCAGCATTTGGGCCCCAAAGAGCGACAGGATGTCCTGATCACCGGCATTGATCTGGCTTGCAATCATGCGGATCAGCTGGATGTTCATTTGCAGCATCAGGCCAAAGATGAGGCCTGCCAGTAAGGCCAGGAACACGAAGTTCAGGGCCTGTGAGACCCAGCTGTTGAAAAGCGGCTTGGTGGGCTCGAACAAGGTCGCCGCAATGAAGATGGGCCCTGCAGCCACGACGAGCGCCATGCCCACCTTGCAGACCACAATGATGACCATCACGATGCTGCCCAGGACTGCGGCGTTGATGCGTACCAGGGTGGCCAGAATGCTGACAAGAATCTTCCATGTGGAAGGAAGAAATCCCAGTACTGCTCCATCTTCATCGGCACCCAGCATGATGTTCGAGGTCTTGCTGCTTTCGTTCTGGAGTTTGTCTACTTCCTGGGCCACATTGCCTGTGCCCATCGCGAGCTCGGTCATGTCGTCTGGCAGGGCGATCATGGCTTTGGCAATGTCGTTCTGGTACAGCCCACCGGCGCCGAAGAACAAGGAAATGATGACCACCAGGATGGCTTTGCGAAAGAACTCCGTGACGGTCATGCCGCCCTGGCCGTGCATCAGGGCGAAAGCGTAGACCACGAACTGCAGCGTGAGGCCCACGACGATGACCGGCATCAAGGCCTCGAACAAAGCTTGTATGGGACTGTTGACCGCATCACTCAGGACATTCTCGGTCTGGGTCATGACCCATTGCGCGATTTCGCTGGGTGCTGTGGGTGGGCTGATAGGGGGAGTCAGGCCAGACATGATGCTGCCTTACTCAGTTGCGCCAGTGGTATCACCAGCCTTGTTGGCATTTCCGAACCAACCACCGTAGACGTGTTCAGCACGAGCCTGCAGCAGATTGCGTTCGGCTTCCAGCTGCTGGGAGGCAAGCTGGATCCGGGCCTGTTCGGCCTGGATATTGGCCTGTTCGATCTGGATGCGTGCTTGGAGCTCCGCGATTTCCTTGGGGTTGGTGGTCTGGTTGATCTTGTCCTGCAGGGCGTCCACATTGGCCAGGCGTCGGGTCATGGAGTCGTAGGCCCTTTCGCTCATGGCCTTGGACGTGGCCTCGATGTTCAGCGCCCGTTTGGACAGGGCCTGGCGATCTTCCTGAAAATTTACTGGGCCCATCACCTGATCGGTGATGCGGTTCACGTCCCCATCCAGGCTGGATCCGCCAGACCGGTCCAGCAGATCCTGCGCACTGGCGGGCAGAGCTGCACGCAGCTGGTTACGGATGTCGGGATTGCCCACGACGTTGCCATAGCCGCTGGACTGGGTGAAGGCAGCCAACTGGCTTTTGGCGGTGGCCAGCTGTTCGGTCAGGTTCTTCAGCTGGTCCCGAGCAGTGAGCAGCTGTTCCTGCAGCTGGGCGATGGTGGCGGCATCGATAGTGGGGATGCCACTGGCGTGGGCAGGGGTCATAAAAGCAGCGGACAGGGCGATGCCCGCCGCAAGCAGCTTGCAGCGTGTCATGGGAATACTCCTGGAATGATTACAGGTGGCCGACGGGCATCGGCCTGTGGGATGCGTGAAGTGAGGCTGCCCGAGCGGGTCAGCTCTTGTTGATGACGCTTTGGTATTGCGCTTCGGTAATGCGGTGGGCCTTGGTGCGGCCCGACACGATGGCGTCTTCCTTTTCGTCGTAGGCCAGGTGAAGCGTGTCGGCTACGACCAATACGTTTTCAGAGTCTTTGATGACAGCAGGAACCGTTCGGGTTCGGTATCCCACGTTTCCGACGATGCTCCATGCCGTCTCTTTGAAGAGAAAGCTGTCGCCGTTGCGTGTGATGTGAATAAGTGCAGGGTGATTGCCTTTGTCCGACTTCCAATATCCGATGAACTTCTCCCCATCCGGTTCCGTCTTGCATCCGGCCAGGATAGTCAGCAGGGTGGCGCCGGTGGCGGCAATGAAATGTCGTCGATTCATGGGGTGTCCTGTGGTGATGGGTTGGTAGGGTTCGCCTGGTGCCGCTTGAAGGCGGCCCAGGCATCGGCCACGCTGCAGGCGGGCCCAGCTTTTGTAAGCCAGGTCGCGCGCTCTGTCGGTTTCAGGATGTTCCACCAGGCCATGCCCATGGCTTCGTCGGCGGTGGGTGGCCGGTCGAGGTTTGCAGGAGTCACAGGCATAGGTCGGGGCCCTCCTGTTCATGCGTCGGTGCCTGCAGCTGCAGAGGGTGATCGAAGCGCACACCAATGAGATCAGCAATCCGCTGGATGTCGGCCGGTTCTGGCCGATGGCCGTTCACTTCGTGGATATGCAGGCTGTAATACTTGTGTACACCTTGCCCGAAATACTCCTGATCCTCGCGCGGAGTGCTGGACGAAAACCAGAGATAGGGCGTGTGGCGGGGATCGGAGGCCGACGGCAGGTCCAGGCCGTAGTCTTGGCCAATGCGCTGCAGTTCGTCGGCATCGACGGCTTCGCGTTCGATTTCAGCCGTGCCTTCGCTGAATTGGCCTGCCTCTCGGTCTTCAGGTGTCCAGCGTTCGCCATAGATCGAAATCAGGAAGCGTTCTTTGGGAGGATCGGGTTCCGATTCAGGGCCAGTCAGGCCCAGGCGGTCATAAAAGGCGGGGGCGTGCTGGTGATCCTGTGCCGGGTGGTGATTTTGTTTCGACTGCTCCAGATCCTGGCGGCGAGATTCGTCCGCGCGCAGCCGGTCCTGAGCATGGGGTTCATGCTTCATGGTGTGGTTTCCTTGTGAGTGGCCCATGGGTTGATCATCTTCGTGGCGTCACGAAAATGATCTGGCAGGCTTTGTGAAGCAGCCTGCTGCGGCGTTGGTGGCTGGGCTGTTTACCGATGCGCCTGCCGGACAGCAGCCAGGTACACCGGCAGCCAGGCAGCGGGATCCGGACCGGCCTGGGTCACGGCAGCTTCCGCAATCTCGGCCATGTCGGGGCTGCCGGAGAAGACCAGTAGCTCGTCTTCGCAGCCAGACAGATCCAGCTGTGCCACGGTGACGCTCGCCCCTTGCTTCACGAGGAACTTGCGGCTGGCTTCGCCCAGGCCGCGTAGCAGTTCGAATTCCGCAGGCGTCAGGCCAAAGCCTTCGATGTAGTCGCGGGCGCGGGCCTTGGGGTTGGGCAAGAGGATGAGCGTCGCGGTCTGCTGCACCAGGGACGGCCCTACCGGGTTTTCGGTGATGGCCCCCGGTTCCTGGGTGGCAAAGGCGAGCACGCCGTTCTTTTTGCGAATCGTGCGGCTCGCGTCCTGCATGGATTCCTGAAAGTGCGCGTCCTTCAGGGGATGCTGGCACTCGTCGTACAGATTGATAATGCGTCGACCGTCGTGCAGAGCGTCGATCCGATGCTTCAGATACAGGGTGGCGGCCCCGCGCACATCATCATCATCCAGCAATTCGGTCAGATCAAAGCCAAAGATCGCAGGCTTGCCGCTCGTGGTCTCCAGATCCAGGTGATCACCGGGATTGTCGAACACCCAGCCGTATTCCCCGCCCTGGCACCAGGGGGCCAGCCGCGCATGGATGGTGCTGTGCGACTCGTCTTCGCTGTAGGGGTTGGGCAGCAAGGTGTTCAGGGTTGAAAGCGTGCGTGCAGGCCGGTCGATGAGCGTCACCAGCTGCTGCACGGCCTGGGTGATGTCGGCCCGCTGACGGGTGCTCACCGCTTCGCCCCGACGTTCGGCCAGGTACACCACCAGGCGCACCATGAAGGCGACATTGCCCTTGGTGGGCTCCATCTGAAACGGGTTCCAGCCGGTCGCTTCACCCAGGCGGATGTTGAAGTAGCGCCCGCCCAGCGCCATGATGAGCACCTGCATGCCCTGATCCTTGTCCCAGACCACGCAGGTTGCGCCAAACTTTTGCGCCTGAGTCAGCAGCATCCCCTGCAGCACGGTTTTGCCGGTGCCGGTCATGCCGATGATCATGGTGTTGCCGGGTCGCCGCTTGCCGGTTTCATCCAGGTCTTCGGTAGAGGCATGAAAATTGAAGAAAAGGGGTGATCCCGTTTGAGTTTTCAGCATGGTGACCGCCGGCCCCCAGGGGTTGCCTGCAGGCTTGCCGGTCAGCTGATTGTGCAGGCTGGAAAAGCACAGGAAATTGAGCGATGTGACCGGCACCGGTCGGGGCCGCCAGTGCCAGTTGCCCGGCAGCTGCGCCCAGAATCCCGCTTCCAGGGCTCGATCCAGCGGCCGAAAGCCTACCGCATTTTCGGCCAGGGCCGTGGCCGTTTGAGCCAGCGCCTGGCGCACGCCTTCGGCCGTGTCGCCGTAGAGGAGGATCGTGGCGTGGTGGTCGCCCAGCCCCAGACGGGCTGAGGTCAGGTCATCCATCACATCCGCGAGCTGGGCCACTTGGCTCGCCGAATCGTCGCCCGAGTCGACCAACAGCTTGTGATGCTTTTTCACGAGTTTCTTGGCGGCAGCCCCCGTGTGGCTGCCCCAGGACTGGGTCAGCACGAATTCATGGGGTAGGCCCAGCAGCCGATCCAGATGGCCGGGTTTGGTGGTTTCCGGGTAGTCGCGCAGTTCCATCATGCCAAAGATCCGGGATCCGACCACGGTGCGCAGTTCGCCCAGCTCCCCGTGCCGCCCGAAAATCGGCCGAGCATGGGGCAGGGTCTCGCGCAGGCGCTCCCGGCTGATTGCCACGGGCCGGTGGGTACCTGAGAGCAGGAAGCCCAGGAATTCAGCGGTTTCACTGAAGGCCAGGCCGCTGCGGTCTACGATGCCGAGGATCTGTGGATCGTAGCGGTACAGGCCGGCCGTGAGTGCCCGCAGGGTGCTGGTCAACCGCTCGATGGACTCGGCCTGCCAGTGCGCCAGCCGCTGCCCGTTGGCCTTCTCCAGGCTGGCGAAGGTGCCAAGGACCGGGTCTTCAACCGGGTGAATTAGCACGGTCAGGTACAGGTCGTTCACCATGAGGCCCGAGGTGTTGAACGTCGCCCGATAGGCCGCGTCGAACCGGGTGGCAAAGGGCTGCGCAAAGGTGCTGTCCGGGTATTCCGTCACGCGCCTGCGGATGATGTGCGAATAAAGGCCCAGCGATCCCATGGGCAGGCCGCGCAGCACGTTGTGCAGGGCTTCGATCCAGTCTTTCAGTTCCGCTTGGGCGTACGCATCCGGTGCCCGTCCGGCCACTTTGATGACTGCCAGATATTCATGGTTATCACACGCGATGATCCGATCTGTGACATGGTGGGAATAGGGCAGGTAGCGGGAAACCAGCCGTTCATCGACGGCGAGAGCTGCGGCTGCTGTCATGGGTGATTCCTTCGGTGAATAAGGCTGTGCCAGGGGCGATGCCGGTGATAGCCCTGGGTGGCGTAGCTGGATCCGCGCCAGAATCGCTGGTTGCGGTTCATGCGCCGGGTCTTGATCTCCAGCCACAGGACATCGAGCGCCTTGTCGTCGTCGCGGGTGGCAATGGCCAGGGTGGGCATGACCACGAAGAGCAGCCCCCACCAGGCGAGGCCCGCCGTCATGGCGATGACCGCCACGCAGACAAAGGCCCCGAGCAGCAATGTCGTGGGGATGCCCATGAAAGTAGCCTTGCGCCCCAGGCCCTTGAACACGGGGTAGGTGTTGGGATTCTGGTGGGTAGCGGGTGTCTGGGCGGTGGCGTCCTGGTGGCGAGACTGAGTGCCGTTGGTGTGTGTGGCCATGGCTTACTTCCAGAGCAGCACGACCAGTTCCGCAGCGGAACCTGCCAGCAGTACGCCGATGCCCCAGCGGATGGCGTCGTCCTTGCGCATGACTTCGGCGGAATACAGTACGAAGATGATGACGCCAATGATGACGGCGGCAATCGGCAGAATCACATCCAGATTGTTCTTGAGCGTCTGCAGCGTCGTCTGGGCTCGCGAGAGGCCGCCCATGGACTGAGCGAATGCCTCTTGATGGGCCCCGGCCAGTATGCACAGTGTCGCCACGGTGCGGGCGAATCGTCCTTGAAGTGTCTTGTTCTTGATGCATTGCAGTATCGGCATGGCATGGCTCCTGCCCCAGGCGCTGCGGTGCGTTGGGGAAATATTGGTTTGTCGGGGACCGTCTTTTGATACAGTTCACGGGTTCAATGTGAAATGCTTATGGGGATGGGAATTGATGGTGACGATTGATAAGGCTGCTGAAGGGCTTGAGCTGCTCAAAGAATCTATCCTTGAACATGTGGCTGCTCATCCCGATGGGATTGGTAATAGCGAAATTGCCCGTGATCTTCATCTGGAAAGTGATTTTCAAGGCAAACAGAAGAATTACCTGACTTGGTCCGTCATTGGCCTCTTGGTAAACGATGGCCAATTGGTACAGGAGAAACGTGGGCGCTTCGCTTTTTATAGAATCCCTGTAGGCTCGGAAGATCGGTGAAACGAGCCAATCCAATCCTATGGGCTTGGGTGAGCGGAAGGTGTGGCTTTACTGGAGAATCCGTCTGGAGCGGGATTTGCAGCGAAGCCGTCTGGAGCGCCTTGGGACCTGGTCTCTGATGTATGGGCAGGATCTGCCATATCCTCTGGAACTGATGTACCAGTATCAGGGATTTGTTCCTGAGCTTTCACGGGTTTCAGCGCCGGCACCTGGATCCCGGCCTGTGCCAGCACCTTGCCCACATAGCCATTGGCAAAACCTCGGCGAAAGTTGCCCGTGTTGTAGCAGGACAGCGCCGCCCGCAGGGCTTGTTGCTGATCCCGATGACTATTGAGTGCCCTGGCATAGCAATCGGACAGCACCGTCTGGACAGCTGCCAGATTCCTGCAAGGATCGAAGACCGTGGTGCTGGTGAGCCCCAGCCAGTCCCAGTTGCGCACATTGATCTGGCCCAGCCCCGCATCGAAGTCGATGCCCTGGGCGATCAGGCGTTCAGCGGCCTGGCTGGCAGTTTCCAGATCATGCGGCTGTTGGGGCAGGGCCTTGCCCTTGCGGTTGACGCCAATGGCGTACTGTCGTGCACCAGACTCGTGACGGATCAGCGCATCGAGCGTCACTTGGTGGATGTTGGGGGCACAGGCCAGGGCCAGGGCGGCCAGGTTGGCAAGCATGGGGCCCTCCGCTCAGAGACCCGCACGCTGCCTGGGGTCAGACAGCGAGAAGTTCCAGCCCTGGGCCCATTGGCCACCGTGATCGGCATCCCAGCGGGCCTGGGCGGCCTCGTAGTCCTGGGCCTTGACCCAGCGACCGCCCATCGTGGGCCGGCCCACATAGCGCACGGACAGCTCATAGGTCCAGTCGTGATCGTTGTAGGCCACGCACCAGGTCGGCAGCTGGGTCAGCGTCACCGTAGACAGCGCCTGAACTTCGTAGATGGGCTCCCGATTGCCGGTCACCGCATCGTAGCGATAGCCGCGTTTGCGCCATTTGTAGGCGGTGTCGGCATAGCTGCGGTTCAGATAGTCGGCATCACATTTGCCCGCACCGTGCGAGATAGCCTCCACTCGCTTCGGCATGCCAGGATCGGCTGCGGCCGGGCACTGGCTCAGAAAGGACCGACGGGCAGCAACGGTGGCACCCCAGTCCAGGCCGTGGCGATTGAAGCGCTTGATGCCGAAATAGTGCTCAAGCGATGGGCTGCATTCACTAGGCCGCAGGCTGGAGGACAAGCACAACGTGGCTTCGCAGGCCAGACGCGGGATCCCGGTCAGCAGATCGGTAGCGTCGGCAGCGTGGGCGACAGGAGCCAGAGCGCAGGCGAACGCCAGCGCCCCAGCCCGCAAGGCGGGAAGGGTTTGCATGGGAGGTGTCTCCGGGGAAGGGGAAAGAGAAAAGCAGATGGCCGCGATCGGGCCGGGGATGGGTCAGCGCGAGCGCTGCAGGTTCTGTCGTGCCAGATCGATCTGTTCAGGCTTGGCCATGGCGCGAACCAGGTGAACCGTCTCGACCGCCGCCAGGCGGGTATCGCGCAGCTGGCCCAGGTCGGCCACGATCTGGCGCAGCAGTGTCAGTTCTTCCTGCAATGTGTCGTCAGCCACCAGGCAGCGACGGACATAGTTGGACAGCGACAGCCCGGACAGGGCGGCTGCCTCGCCCAGACGCGCAGCATGGGACGGGGTCACCCGGATGCGGATGACCTCGGAGAGGAGTTCATTCATAGGAGTTTCCTGCAAAGAAAGTGACAGATTGCTCGTGCAGGCACGGGGAGCCCGTCGCCCCGCCTATGGCAGGTCGGCGGCACGAATCGCGCGCAATACTTCTCGGAAGACATCGTCGAAGGGCGGTATATGATTCATTTGGTGCGCGAGCCGCTGAGACCATAGCCGCCGCAGACGGTCTTCCTTTTTCGCGATTGCTTGCTCCATGCCCGTGAGGACACGTTGACGCAGTTCCAGCTTCGCTTCGAGTTCGGGCAGCATTTCCGCAATTCGCAGGTCAGCCGAATCGAGCAGATACCATAGGTCGTACAGATCGCGGGGTTCGTTGCGCGCCCGATCACTCAGGGCGAGAAGTTTCTCTATGACGATTTCCTCGATGGCGTACACCTTCACGGTCGGCCCCGCTGGCAGGTCGTCAAAGCCGTCGTAGGTCCGATGAACCGGGCGGTCTTGCAGCGGAAAGCACAGAACCTCGCGAATGGTGACATCGACCTTCACGTCGTTTTCGGCAGGCAGCGGGCCCTGATAACGCAGGTAAAAGGTATGACTGTTTTGGTGGCTGTGGCGGTCTGAACGATCAAATGCGATGCGCAGGCCAGCTTCAGCGTCGATGGCCGCAAAAATTTCATCAAATCCGGCCAGTATGTCTTCGAGCGAGATCGGGTTGATCAGCGTGAAATCCAGGTCTTCAGAAAAACGGTAATCCTCGAACCAGCAGCGGCGCAAAGCTGTTCCTCCCTTGAATGCCAGCACGTCGCGCAGCGGGTGATTTGCCAATCCAGTCAGGAACCAGGCCAGCACGTAGTCGCGTTCGATGACAGATTCCGGAATGCGGCGGCCGCCAGCGGTGACCAGCGCGTTCGAGATCATTGAGATGTTGCGTTGTGGGATCATCAAGTAAACCTTATGCTGTCCAGTTCTTCGGCGGGCACATTGAGCTGGAGCTTCCAGCGGGATAAGTAGGGCCCCTCCGCTGGAAGCAAGGGGTCGAGGCGCAGGTAAGAGGCGGTCAGTTGGGAGAGCAAAGGCTCCAGCGTTGCCGCATCAGCCAGTTCGTAATGTTCCAGCAAGTAACCCAGACGGCGGATGACGGCACCAACACCGAGACGTTGGGCGTAATCCATCAGTCGCCGGATATTCAGCGTGTCTCGCTTCATCCACAGGCCTTTGGCGACCTCGGTGATACCACCAACGTATGCTGGGTGTCTGAGGCCATCGATGATGGTTCGTTCCATGTCGCTGATCATGACGAAGCGCTGTTTGTCGATCCAGTGCTTCATGACTCCGAATTCCTGTTTATCCGTGATGAGGACAAACCGGAAGTCATAGCCACCGACGGTCTGCGGTCGGACCCGTCGGGTGCTGGAAGCGTAGATGGTGAAGTTGGGTTGGGTCACCATGCGGTGCAGTTCGAATGCCGTGCCGTGCGACAGGAAGTAGGGCGCCGTACCAGCGAGTTCTCTGGCGATGATGTACGGGCTATCGACGTGCTCTGTGGCGCGGCCGAGCTCAAAAGGCACGAGGTTGTACAGCCCGGGCTTCAACCGCGTTACCAGGCCTCTTTGCTGGGCCTTGTGCACCAGATTGCGGGCGGCTGAGGGCGACAGGCCAGTGATGGAGGCGACATCGGCGACGTTGAACGTAGACCGGCGCTGTTCGTTCAGTTCAACGAGCAGCTGCGCAGCACGCGGGCCAAGCGTCTTGATGTGAAAATTACTTTCTTTGTTCAATTCATATCTCTATAGGAGACACTACGCGCATAGACAATAACATAAATTATATTTTTCGTGCATAACAATTCCTTATAAGGTGTGTTTTGACTAGAGAACATAAATCTTATTCGGGGTATTGTGCATCCTGGTCATGCGTTATCCTTGAGTGAGTTGATGTCGTCTGGTAACAGAGCAGCGTAGGGCCCAAGCCCGCAGGAGACGGGCCTTTCAGCAGAAACCGGTGGTATTGAAGGCGCGAAATCAGCGTCTCAGAGAAAACTTTCGACAGGTCTAGGAAAATCCAGTTTCCAGCCATGAAGTCCCCGGCATCGCCATGCAGGCTCCGGTATTTCTGAGCGGGCATCCCAGAAGGGTATTTTTGATGGTATTGGCGAAGCCTGGCAGAAAATTAGCCAATGAAATCAATGTCATTCACCAGCAAACAACCATTGAGTGGGAATAATCCCGCGTCCGGCAGCCACCGGCAGGATCAGGCACCAGACACACCCAAGCCCGCGTCATTGCGGGCTTTTTTTGCTTTCAGTCTGGCAGGGACTGGCTGGGACAGTAATCCCCCCATTTCGCATTTCTACTGGTGAATTCTGCAAAGAGAGGATCAGAACTGGTAATTCAAACCGATCTTCACCGTGTGCATCGACAGGTCGGAACGAATATCGTACGGTTTTCCGCCGAAGGCGCCGCCGATTATGTTTCCACTGATCGTGGTGGTGCCGAAGTCCAGGTAGGCGTATTCGGCCTTGATGGTCCAGCGCTTGGTCATTGCATGCTCTACGCCCGCGCCCAGCTGGTAGCCCCAGCCGATCCGTTTGGACGCACTTGCCGTCGAGTTGCCGCATGGGCCTGCGGTACAGGTATCCTTGAATCCCGATCTTGCATTTGAATAGAGGACCCCGGCCTTGGCATAGAGCAGGGTGCGGTCCCATGCATACCCCAGACGGGCGCTGAGGCCACCATACCAGCCTTTGTCGACTGTGCCGGAAGCATCGTAGGGGATGCCGTATGGATCTGTTCCCGGTTGTGCTGCGCTGCCGCTGAGATTCAGGCGGCCGATTTCGCCTTCCAGGCCGAAAATCATGTGGTCACGTTGCCAGTTGTAGCCGGCGTTGATTCCGGTGATCAGCCCATCCGAATCGACTCCCCATCCGACCGTGGGATAGGGAGGTGCGCCGTTGTATTCGCTGTCGGTAAAATCCGAATCGCCCCACCCATACCCGATATGGATGCCGGCGTAGGCGCCAGACCAATCGAACGGCGGCTGTTCTTCTGTTGCGGCCGGGGCAGCATTTGCGGTAGTGAAAAAGCCGATGCCGGCCAGTATGAATGCCCCCGTCATTGTGTTTGTCTTCATATGGCTCCCTTATTGATATTCTGGAGATACACCATATACAGATATCACAATTTTTAAGCTTCAAATTGCCGGTTTTCCTTTTTTGACAATGTTGCGCGCAGGCGTTGTCCGACACCCCGTTCTCTCAAAGCTGGAGTCTCCGCAAAACTGAACTGACCCCCAAGTAATGCGGAACCCGACACCGGCGGAGAAATCATTCCGCTTCAATAAGCCGGAGTAAGAGCGGCACTGCGCGGTTCAATTCCGTTCGCTCCTGAGCAGATAGCTTGGTACTGATCGCTTTTGCCAACCAGATGGAGCGAGTCTGCCGATCCTGCTGTGCAGCGCGGTGCCCCTCGTCTGTCAACGCGATCAGCCATCCACGTCTGTCTGCAGGGTCGGGCTTTCGTTCGAGCAACCCTGCATCCTCCAGCCGAATCACGACCAGCCGCATCGATTGGTGTGTCACTCCGCGGATTTCGGCCAAACCGGCGATGCTCATGGAACCAGCATGGGCCAGTTCTGCCAGGACATCAGCTTGGGCGTCATGAGGGGTGCCACTCTGACTCCTGACTGAGCGAACGAAACGTCCAACCGCAGCTCGCAACGACTCAGCAAGCACTAGATCGGAAGTGTGGTTGTCCTTTGCAGGGGGCGGGGGCGTCATTGCGCTGACCTCAGTTGTGCAAGGACTGTTGTCAAAGTGTTGATGCCCCAATGCTCCACATAGCGCCCTTCGCGCACGGTCACAATGTCAATGACGTCGATGTGCACGGTTTGCCCGGTTGCAGGCACGCCCATCAGCGTTCCGGTATGCCGGCCGCTGACGGTTTTTCGTGTCGCGACCTTGTCGCCTTCACAGAGTTGCTCGTGAATCTCGACTCGCAGGTCGCTCAAAGCGGGGCGAAGCAGATGTTCAAAGGTATTCCACAAGCCGGATCCGTCTTGCGGGGCTCCCGAAGGGGCCGACCAGTTGACGAATTCCGGGTCCATCAGCGCCTCAAACGAATCAAGACGACCCTGCTCGATCACTTCATGGTTGAAGCGTTGCACGATCTGCTTGGGAGATACGGTATTCATGGCGACCCGGAAGAGAAGAAAAGGGAATGGCTCGTCTGCTGGCATGCAGAGAAGGAGAGAAAGCAATTATATACAGCTTAACTGTATAAATGAAGCGCCGGTCAGCGAGGCAACCAAAAACCTATCATCTGGTTTGAGTGTGCAGCAGGTCTTGCCCAGGCCGGCCTCCCGTGACCACCGCACCGGGCTTTGCCGCCAGTCCGGTCTTTGACTCGATAGCCGCCGGGCCTGCCTCGGTGGCGGCCCGGTTGCACGATCCGACCGCCATGCGGGGCCTGTTATCCAAGAAGGATAAAATCGGGCGATCGTTGTTCAATCGGTGATCGACCATGCTGCGGCTCCATATCGGCAACAAGAATTATTCGTCCTGGTCCATGCGTGCCTGGGTGCTTCTGCGCCAGGCCGGCATTTCATTCGAAGAGAAGTATGTGCGCTTCGATGGCTTTGATGCCGGCTCGGCATTCAAACGCACGATGAGCGCCGTCAGTCCGACGGCTACGGTGCCGCTGCTTCAGGACGGCGATGTGACGATCTGGGACAGCCTGGCGATTGCGGAATATGTGGCCGAGCAGTTCCCTGAAAAGCGGTTGTGGCCCGAGGACCGCGCTGCGCGCGCGGCCGCGCGCAGCGCGGTGGCCGAGATGCATGGCGGCTTCACCGCGCTGCGCAGCGCCTGCAGCATGAATATCGAGGCGGACTTGGCGGACATGGGCCGCATCATTTGGCGCGACAATGCCGGTGTGCGCAAGGACATGGAGCGCATCACGGCCATGTGGATCCAGCTGCTGGCCCGATATGGCGGCCCTATGCTGTTTGGCGAATTCAGCGTGGCCGACGCCTACTATGCACCAGTCTGCTCCCGCATCAGGACCTACCAGTTGCCCGTACCGGGCGAGATCGCCGCCTATATCGAGCATGTGCACCAGCTGCCCGGCGTGCAGGCCTGGATCGCCGATGCGCTGGCAGAGCAGGACTTCATCCCCATGGATGAGCCTTATCGATCGCAGCGCTGAAATTAGATCCATCCCATGCCCGAACCTCCCTCCCAGCCGATCTCCTTCGAAACGCCCGCCGATCTGACTCGCTGGCTGGCGGCGCACTACGAAACAGCGAGCGAGCTATGGGTGCGCATCCACAAGAAGGGATCGGGCCAGCCGTCGGTCACGTGGACCGACTGTGTCGTGGAGGCGATTGCCTTCGGCTGGATCGACGGTCATAAAAAGGCGCTGGACGAGGGTTCCTATCTGCAGCGGCTGACGCCGCGCAAGCCGGGCTCCCAGTGGTCCAGAAAGAACCGCGAACATGCCGAGCGCCTGGTTGCGGAAGGGCGCATGACCCCGTCCGGCCAGCGACACGTCGATGCCGCAAAGGCCGATGGCCGTTGGGAAAACGCCTACGCGGGATCGGCCGCCATGGAAATCCCCGAGGACTTTCTCGAGGCGCTCGATCGAAATCCCCCGGCGAAAAAATTCTTCGCGACCCTGGATCGCAAGAACCTGTATGCGATTTACTACCGCCTCGCGACAGCGAAGCGCTCCGAGACCCGCATGAAGCGCATGAACGCCATGCTGGAACAGCTTGCGAGAGAGGAAAGATTTCACTGATGTCAAAGGGGCCGCCGGCAAAGGCCGCCAACGGCGGTATCCCGCCGACGGGCGTCGACGCTCAGACCATGCACCGTCAGCGGCGATCGCGCACCGGGACCACCCGGCCTCATTTCGCACTCCCCAGTTCCCGGTCGGCTTCCTCGCCTTCCAGCATCAAGGTCGTTTCCTCGATGCGCCGGAAGCGCCCTCGGGCGTCCAGCTCCGCGAACAGGTAGACCTCCTGCACGACCCGTCCGCCATCGCGCTTGACGGCGTGGACGCGGTGGCGGTCGGCGTAGCGTGTGCCGTCGCGCAGTTCGTCCAGCACCTCGATCCGGGCCGACGCCACGACTTCGCGCAGCTTGCCTGCATGGCGGACGAACGCTTCGCGATCATCCCATTGCCCGTTGGTGCGCTGCCGGTAGTCAGGGCTGAAATGGCGATCGAGGACGTCCTCGAGCGGGCGGTGGGGCTGGTTGAGCAGTTCGTCCAGGGCGGTGCGGATGTCGGTGGCGGGCATGTCGTGTCGTTCCTTCGGTGGGTCGATGTGAGGTGAGTCGTCACTGTAGATGGCATGCCATGGCGTGACTACGGTATAAAAGTCATTCGATATCGATTCGAGGCCATTCATGACCGATCCCCTGATCCCGCCGGCGCAAGCTTCCGCGACGGAAGGTCCATTGTTGCTGGCTGTGTCGCGCGAGACCGGCGAGGTCCGTGTGACGCGCCGCCATCGCCATGCGCGCGGACAACTGCTCGGCGCGGCGCAGGGCCTGCTGTCGGTCGATGCGGGCGGCAGTCGCTGGGTGGTGCCGACCACGCATGCCGTCTGGATCCCGCCGGGCGTGCCGCATGGGCTGCGGTCGCATGGACCTTTCTCGGGCTGGAGCGTCTACGTGGCCGCATCCGCCTGTGCAGACCTGTATCGGCAACCGTGCGTGCTGGCCGTCTCCGGCTTGCTGCGCGAGGCCGTGGCGCGCGCCGTCTCATGGACGGGGAACGATCCGGATGCGTCGCGGACGCGGCTGGCGGGGGTGATTCTGGACGAGGTCCGTTCGCTGCCGCACGCCGCGCTGGGCCCGCCCATGCCGCGGGATGCGCGTTTGATCAGGATCGCGCGGGCGCTGTCCGATCGGCCTGACGATGGACGTCGGTTGCGGGAATGGGCTGCGTGGGCGGGTATCGCGCCGCGCACGATGACGCGGCGGTTCGTCGCCGAAACCGGGTTCACGTTCACCGAATGGCGCCAGCGCGTGCGCCTGCTGAAGGC
Source organism: Castellaniella daejeonensis (assembly GCF_039523555.1). Taxonomy (NCBI): domain Bacteria; kingdom Pseudomonadati; phylum Pseudomonadota; class Betaproteobacteria; order Burkholderiales; family Alcaligenaceae; genus Castellaniella; species Castellaniella daejeonensis. Next base: position 20,014 of record NZ_BAAAFN010000013.1, on the reverse strand, counting down.
GCTGGAGTGGCTGGCGGCCGGCAGGCCGGTGACGGCGGTGGCCCTGGATTCCGGCTATGACAACGTGAGCGCGTTCATCACCGTGTTCCGGCAGGTGTTCGGCGTCACGCCGGGACGGTATGATGCCGTGATGCGCTGATGCGGCCTGTGGCCATGGCGCATGCGGCCGGCTCGCGAATCCGGAGAAAAACTTCGACGTGATCATGAAGAATGGCAGGCTGTCTTCAGGACGTTCTGCTGGAATGAACCTTGCCGGGGATTCCCATGCCCATGCAGAAATATCTCGCCGCGCTGACTCTCGTGCTGATGTTGGGGATGGTGTTGACCCGCACCGCCATGCTGCGCCGGGCGGGGGTGCGGGCCATGAAATTCGGCGCGATGGACAAAAGGGATTTCCTGATCCCGCCCTTCGCCTGCTTTTATTTCTACCATGTGTTTGCCGCCGCGTTCGGCTGGCCGGCTGTCGACACCCGGACGTTCTTCGAATCCGTGCCGGTCGCCTGGGCGGGTGTGACGATGTGTGGAGCGGGCCTGACGCTGCTACTGTGTAGCCTCGTCTCTTTCGGCCGGAGTTTCCGCGTGGGCATCGATGCCGATCGTCCGGGCAGGCTCGTGACGACCGGGATCTTTGCCCTGAGCCGCAATCCTATCTATGTCGGCTTCGCCGTCATCCTGCTGGGGCAATTCCTCATATTTCCGAACTGGATCCTTCTGGTCTACGCCGGTGCGGGAGCGTGGCTGTTTCACCGGCAGGTCCTGCTCGAAGAAGACTTCCTGAGGCATCACTACGGCCAGGAATACCTTGCGTATTGCGACCGGGTCAGGCGGTATCTCTGAGCTGGTCCCGCAGCCGCGGCAGCAGGCCGGCGGGCTCCGTGCGCTGCACGCGCACCTCGGGTGTGCCGTGCCAGTGTGCGCAGCGCTGGATTGCCCCGGCCACGGCGCTCAACGCGGTATCGTCCAACACACGGTCTTGTTCTGCGTACAGGGCCTTGATCTCGAACACGCCTTGTGTCCGGTGCGCCTTGGCATCCAGCCGGCCCACCAGCTTTCCCCGGTGCAGGATGGGCAGTACGAAGTAGCCGTAGGTGCGTTTTTCTTCGGGCGTATAGCACTCGATCCGGTAATCGAATCCCCACAACGTCGAGGCGCGGTCGCGGTCCCATACCAACGGATCGAAAGGCGACAGCAGCGTGGTGTGGGTGGCGCGCAAGCGGCCATCCATGGCCTTTTGCAGCAGGCCGGCGTGCCGGTGGTGTACATAGCCCGGACGGTGCCATCCCTTGACGTCCACGCGCTGCAGTGCGCCGCGGGCCACCAGCGGATCCAGGTCATGGTCCTTCAGGCGGGGCTTCTGTCGAAAGTAGTCGTTGATCCAGCCGGCCTGGGCAATGCCCAGGGCGAGTACCGCCTTCTCGATGAAATGCTGGTGCACCTCGGCGGCATCGGGCATCGGGGCGTCCGGCAGGGCAGGGCAGACGCGTTGCGCCAGGTCGTAGACGCGCTGGAATCTGTCGCGCCGGGCCACCATGAGATCCCCGGTGGCGAACAGGGTTTCGAGCAGCCGCTTTTCGTCTTTCCAGCCCCACCAGCCGCCGCCGTTTCCGTCGGTGCGCTTGAAGTCCGATGATTTGACGGGGCCGTGGGCGTGGATATGGGCCAGCAGCGCATCCAGCTGGGGGCGATGGCTGGCGATGTGCGCCTGCGCGCGCTTCAGGCCCCAATGAACGCGAGCATGCCTGTTGTAGCTGCGATGCAGCAGCACATCGGCCATGGGGGCGAAGCACGCCTCGTGCGCCCAGGTTTCGAAGATCAAGCCCCCCGCCAGGGCTGCGTCCAGCCATGCCGGCGGATAGGCGCCGAGCCGGGAAAACAGCACCAGGTACGGGCTGCGCGCCACGACGTGGATGGTGTCGATCTGCAGCAGATGCATGCGCTCGATGCATTGGAGCAGATCCTGCCGGGTGGCTCGCCGTCGGGGCGCCGTCAGCAGACCCTGGGCGGCGAGCTGCAGGTTGCGGGCCTGGGTGATGGAAAGTGCAGGCCGGGAAGCAAGAAGCAAGGTAGGTTTCGCGCAAGCGTGAAGAGTCGGATCGGCCTTCAGTTTATCGGCTTTTCCCGCCGTTGCGCACGAGGGCTGGCGGCGTGGGCCAGTTCCGGGTGGTGCGCTCATGGCGGCTTGCCGACGCTATACTCTTGCGCATGCCTACCACCCAGAACCTGCACCTCGGTCACGCTGGCGAGCCCTATCCGGACGCCTTCTACGTACGCCGCGGAGAAACCGAGTTCCTGTCCACTTTGCACGCCCAGGGCGCCTGGCAGCCTGGCGAGCAGCACCTGGCGGCCGCCTCCGGCCTGGTCCTGGCCGAGGCGGAGCGCCGCCTGCCCAGCGACAAGCTGGTGTCCCGGGTGTCGTTCGATGTGCTGGGCGTCATCCATTCCGGTCCGTTCACCGTCGATGTCCGCATGGCGCGGCCGGGCCGCTCGATCGAGCTGATCGAGGCCACCATGCGCCATGGGGACCAGGTCAGCATCCATGCCCGGATATGGCGCCTGGCTTCGACCGACACGGCGCAGGTGCAGGGTTCCGAATGGTCGCCGATGCCGCTGCCCGAAGAAATGCCCCCCCTGGCGTTTTCTTCGATCTGGGAAGGCGGGTTCATTGCGTCGCTGGAAGCGCGCCGGGAAACCGGCGCTCGTCCGGGCCGTGGGCGCAGCTGGATCCGCACGCCTTACCCGCTGGTCGAGGGGGAGTCCGATCCCCCGGTGGCCGGTTTCGTGAAGCTGGTCGATACGGCCAACGGGCTGGCGGTACGCGCGGATCCAAACGCGGTGTTCTTCGCGAATGTGGATTTGTCCATCCATTTCACGCGCCAGCCGGAGGCCGGCTGGGTGGGCTTCGACACGCGCGTCAGCTTTGGCCCGACGGGCCTGGGCGAGACGTTCTCGGTCCTGAGCGATGTTCGCGGGCCGGTCGGTACAGCGGCGCAAAGCCTGACCGTGCGGCTGCGGGGCCGTTAGGCGGCTTGCTGCCAGTGCTTCAGGGCCGATGGGCCGCCAGGGTCATGGGCCAGGGGTTTCCTGCGAGGCGTCCGAATAGAAGCGGGCCAGGGCGGCGATGATTTCCTCGGCGTCGTCGGCGAAATCGAACAGGGCGATGTCCTCGGGCGCGATGTAGCCCTCGTCGATCAGGTAGTCGAAATCGATGGCGCGGCGCCAGAATGCGCGGCCGACGAGAACCACGGGAATCGGGGTCATCTTGCCGGTCTGGATCAGGGTCAGCACTTCGAACAGTTCGTCCAGCGTGCCATAGCCGCCCGGAAAGGCGACCAGGCCGCGCGCATGGATCAGGAAATGCATCTTGCGCAGGGCGAAATAGTGAAAGCGGAATGCCAGTTCCGGCGTGATGTAGGGATTGGGCGCCTGCTCGTGGGGCAGGGTGATGTTCAACCCGATCGAACGCGCGCCCGCCTCGTACGCGCCACGGTTGGCGGCTTCCATGATGCCCGGCCCGCCACCGGTGACGACGACGAAATCGCAGCGTTTTGCCTGCTGGAACCGCGCCGAGATCAATTGCGCGAAGCGCCGTGCTTCCTCGTAGTACCGGGCCTGCTCCAGGCGGCGCCGTGCCTGGGACAGGGCCCGCTCCAGCGCCGGATTCCCTGCCGCCAGGGATTTTTGCCGTTCCAGGTCCGCGAGCCGGTTGCGTGCGGTGGCGGCATCGTGGATGCGCGCGCTGCCGAAGACCACCACGGTCGAATGCACGTCCTGTTCGCCCAGGACGCGCTCTGGCTTGAGCAACTCGAGCTGCAGGCGCAGGGGGCGCAAGTCCTTCTGGGTGAGCAGTTCCATGTCCTCGTACGCGAGCCGGTACGCGGGCGATTCGAGGATGGCACGCAGGCGTTCGGCCTCGCTCAGCGGGGGATTCATGGCGGGGCCCCCGGGGCATCCGGGCTGCGGCTCGGGGATGCTGTCGGGCGGCGAGGGTTTCATGGTGGGGACGTCGCTCATTTCATTTGCCTGGGATGTGCGGTTTCAAGGGCTTTCGTGGCGCGAGGCTGTTGGGAACAGTCCGATCCTGGACATGACTGCCTTGTAGGCCAGTAACAAGGATAGCCCGATGGCGCCGATGCCGGCAGCTACGATGATGGTGGGCAGGCCGGGGATTTCGAATCCGAACAACTGGCGCAGCGGGGCAACGCCGATCACCGTCGCGAGCAGGATCGCGGTGATCAGGATCATTCCCCCCATGGCATGGTTGCCCATGCGCAGGGCCGCCTTCAGGCTGGGGCTTGATGAGCGGTTTGCCAGCGCCAGGGCTGTGTTTGCACTGACGAGTGCAATGAATGCGGCGGCACGGGCTACTGGCTCGGGCTCGCCGTTCTGGAGCAAGCCCCAGTAGAACAGGCCCACCATCAGCAGCACCAGGGCGCCCTGCACCAGGCTCTGCGCGATCATGCCCGCCGAGAACAGGGGGGCCGCCGAATCTCGCGGCGGCCGGTTCATGACGTCGCGCTCTTCTTCCTCGGCTTCGAAGACGATGGAGCAGACCGGGTCGATGATGATTTCCAGGAACGCGATGTGCATGGGAAAGAGCAGCAGCGTCCAGCCGGTCAGCAGGGGGATGAGCGCCAGCCCGGCAATGGGGACGTGGACAGCGAAGACGAAGCGCATGGCCTTGCGCAGATTGTCATAGATGCGCCGGCCCAGCCGAATGGACTGCACCAGTGCTTCGAAATCGTCATCCAGCAGTACCAGCGAGGAAGCCTCTCGCGCCACGTCGGTGCCTCGTCCTCCCATGGCGATGCCAATGTGGGCTGCCTTGAGGGAAGGCGCATCGTTGACGCCGTCCCCAGTCATGGCCACGACTTCGCCATTGGCCTTCAGCGCCTGCACGATGCGCAGTTTCTGGTGCGGCGTCACACGGGCAAACAAGGTCGTGGCGGCAACGCTGCGGCGCAGCGCCTCGTCGCTCGATGCGGCGACATCCTTGCCCAGCATCAACCCCGCCTCTGCGTCGAGCCCGGCCTGGCGTGCGATGGCCCGGGCTGTGCCGGGGTGGTCTCCGGTGACCATCACCACACGAATTCCCGCACGCCGGCATTCTTCGATTGCCCTGGGGATGTTGTCGCGGATCGGATCGGCCAGCGCCACGAGGCCGAGCAGCCGGAAATCGAAGCCGTGCTGGTCGGCCGGCCAGTCGGTGCCCTGGAAGTCGGCCGTGGCGATGCCCAGCACGCGCATGCCCTGGTCGGCCAGATTGCCTGCCTCGGCCAGCACCTGGCGCTGGTGCTCCTCCGACAACCGGCACAGGCGCGCGATGCTCTCCGGCGCGCCCTTTGCCGCCACCACATGGCTGGAGCGGCCGTCGGCGCGCCAGACATGGGTCATGGCGGGCAGGTCCGGGCTCAGGCTGTATTCATGCGCCAGATGCCAGCTGGCGGGAACAGGTTCGATGCATGTGCTGGCCAGGGCATGGAAGGCGCGTTCCATCGGATCGAAGGGTTCCTGCTCGCTGGCCAGCGTGCCGCATCGCAGCAAGGCCTGAGAGGCTTCGTCCAGCCTGTCGCCGCGGGACCACTTCAATGGCCCATTCGGGGTGAAGCGGACCAGGGCCTCGATCGCCATCTGGTTCCGGGTCAGCGTGCCGGTCTTGTCCGTGCACAGCACCGTGGCGGCGCCCAGTGTTTCGATGGCGGACGCGCGCCGGGTCAGGACGCGGCGCTGCGACAAACGCCAGGCTCCCATGGCCATGAACACGGTCAGGATCAGCAGGAATTCCTGGGGAAGCAGGGACATGGCCATCGTGATGCCGGCCAGCGTTCCCCCCAGCCAGTCGCCCCGGGTCCAGACGAAGAGCAGTCCGACGGCCAGGCTCACTGCCAGGCCAAGCCAGGAGAACCAGCGCACGAGCTGACGCGTCTGCAGTTGCAGGGGCGTCCGTTCGACTTCCAGAGCGCCAAGCACCGTTCCGATGCGTCCGATTTCGCTGCGCGCACCCGTCGCCGTCACTTGCGCAATGGCGCGGCCTGCGACCACCATCGTCCCTGCGTAGACCTGCGCCGCAGGTGCCTTGGCGATCGACAGCGATTCCCCGCTCAGCAGGGATTCGTCCACGGACAGGTCGTTGACTTCCAGCAGTTGCGCGTCGGCCGGTACGCGGTCGCCTTCGGCGAGTTCGATCAGATCGCCCTGCACGAGATCCCGGCCTGCGATCCTTTGCTGCTGCCCGTCTCGCCACACCAGGGCGCGGGGGCTGGTCATGTCGCGCAATGTCTCGAGCACTCTTTCCGTACGCCACTCCTGGATCAGCGTGATTGCGATGATGATCAGGAGGAATGCCAGCAGCATGCCGGCTTCGGCATGGTCTCCAAGAAGCAGATAGATGAACACGGCCAGGCCAAGCAGCTGGAACATCGGCTCGCGGGCTATTTCGAGCAGGATGCGCCTGGCGGTGCGGCGCGGCGGGCGTGGCAGCTCGTTCGGTCCGTCGGTTGCAAGGCGGTGCGCCACCTCGGCAGGATCGAGTCCCGACCTGGGGGCGCCATGGGGCACGTTCATCGTGGATTCTCCGTCGTGCCGATGCTTCGGCCTTGCTGCGTGGTGGTTATGGCTGGGTTGTCATGCACGTTCCCGGGCAAGATCCGGCCAATGCACCGCCTCGCCGTGTTCCGGGATCGCTGTCCGCCAGCCCAGCGTGTGCTGCAGCCGCTCGGCCAGCGCCTGGGCTGCTTGTGGCTCGCCATGCACCACGAAAGTGCGTGCGGGCGGCCGGCTGAAGTGTCTTGCCCAATTCAGCAGGGCGGCCTGGTCGGCGTGTGCGGAAAGGCCTTCGATACTGCGGATCCCGGCGCGCACGGGGATGTCTTCACCGAACAGGCGGACCCGTTTGGCGCCATCGACCAGGCGCCGGCCAAGCGTGCCCTGCGCCTGAAAACCGGAGATCAGCACGCTGCATTCGCGGCGTGGCAGGTTGTGCCGCAGGTGGTGGCGGATGCGTCCGGCATCGCACATGCCGCTGGCGGAAATGATGATGGCCCCGGAGCGGATCTGGTTCAGCGCCATGGATTCTTCCACGCTGGCGGTGAAATGCAGATAGGGAATATCGGCGCCCCGTTCGTGCCAGCCCGTCAGGCGCCGGGCCTCTTCGTCGAAGAGTTCCAGGTGTCGGCGCGTGATGCGGGTGACTTCAGTCGCCATCGGCGAATCGACGAATATCTGGGGGCGCCGGAGGCGCCCTTCGCACACGAAGCGGTGCAGGTGGTAGAGCACCTGCTGGGTACGGCCCACGGCGAACGCCGGCATGATGACGTTGCCGCCACGCTCGGACAGTGTCCGCTGCACGATGGCGATCATCTCTTCCTCGGTGGCCTGCTGGTCCTGATGCAGGCGATCGCCGTAGGTGGATTCCATCACCAGGATGTCGGCCTCCTGGATCGGCGTGGGGTCGCGCAGGATCGGCCGTCCCGGGTGTCCCAGGTCGCCGCTGAATACCAGCCGGGTGGTGCGGCCATGCTCGGCGACCGATATCTCGATGATGGCGGATCCGAGAATGTGCCCGGCGTCGCGAAACCGGCACTTCACCTGGGAGCACGGCGCGAATTCCCGGTCGTAGCCGACAGGGCGCACCTGCCGCAGGCATTCCTGCGCGTCTTCGCGGGTGTAGATCGGCGGTGCGGGGCGTTTTCCCCTGGCATGCCGGGCTGCGCGCAGCGCATCGGTTTCCTGGATGTGCGCGCTGTCTGGCAGCATCACTTCGAGCAGCTCGGCGGTGGCCCCTGTGGTGTGGATCTGCCCCTTGAAGCCTGACCGAACGAGCTTGGGCAGCAGGCCGCTATGGTCGATGTGGGCATGGGTGAGCAGGACGAAATCGATGCGCGCCGGATCGAATGCGAAAGGCTTGCGGTTGCGGGCTTCCGCCTCGCGGCCCCCCTGGATCATGCCGCAATCCACCAGGAATCGGGTATCGGCGGTTTCCACCAGGAAACACGAGCCGGTGACCTCGCGGGCGGCGCCAAGGAAACTGAGCTTCATACGCATTCACTCCGGCTTGCGCAACGAACGGATGTCCGGGCCTGATGCAGTGCGGATGAGTGAAGGATACACCGGGCGCAACATGGCGGATATGCGTGGCGCGGGTTTTCGCGGCTCGATCCAGGGTTCCCGGCATGCGGCTTGCTGCTGTGGGCGCAGGCCCGTTGCAGGGCTCCCTTCCAATTTCGACGGAGATCGCCATGAACCACAACAGACTCTTGCCGGCCCTGACCCTGACCGCTTCGGCCTTGATGCTTGCGGCGTGCGTTTCGCCGCGGCACTCGCCTTATGAAAATGTATCCGGCGACGAGCCCGGCGACATGACGGTAACGAACCAGGGTCACTACCAGGGTCGCTACCAGGGCACGGAAAGCGGTGTGATGGTGGTGAACAATCAGGATGCCGTCATCAATGCCAATGTCATCAGTGCGGTGTCGTCCGTACCGGGCCTGCGCGATTCGAGCCTGCAGGTCGGCACCCTGGATGGGATTGTTACCCTGAGGGGGATGGTCGACAGCCGGGCCACGGCACAAAGGGCCGTCCAGGCCGCCCGGCAGGTGCCGGGCGTGCGCAGCGTCAACTACGACCTGCAGGTCATGTAGGGCGTTATTCCCGGGTCCCCGCCACTGGGACGGAGGGCGGCTCGTCGCGGGGGGCACGATGCTCGGGAAGATCGAGGTCCTCCCATTTGCCGTCGCGCCAGCGGCCCCTGGCCCGGCCGGGGCTGTGGCCGCCAGCCGCACGCAACAAGGCGCAGGCTTCCGCCTCGCGCTCCGGTTCGACGTGCAGGACCAGCAGGGCGCCAGGGCCGTGGACACTGGGTGGTGCCTGCGCGCGTTCGCGGGCGCGGCGCCGCTCGTAGGCGCGGGCGCGCCGGCCCGTCACCCACAAGGCGCCCCAGAGCGAAGCCACATAGGCACCCGTTCCCGCCCCCGCGATTGCGATCATGCCGATGTGCGTGAGCTGCCAGCCCAGGAGGCCGCCGATGGCCGCGCAGGCCAGTCCCAGGCCGAAGGCGGCGGTCACGGTGCCCCACTCACGCGGCCTGGGGCCGGGATCGCTTTCGTGCGAATCCGCCAGCGTCTGTCCATCGATGTAGAAGGTCGAGATGTCCTCGCTGCGGAATCCTTGTGTGTGCAGTGTCCCGACCGCGCGTTCCGCCTCGGGGAATGTGTCGAATTTGGCGGCCACGATCACGGACATCTCAGTTTCCCTTGTGCTTGGGTTTGTCGCGCGTTTCGGTCTCGGCCAGTTCCTGCAACTCCTTTTCATCCATGGATTCATACATGGACTTGGAAGCGCCCTTGAGTTCGCCGACCTTCTTGTCGCCGCGCTTGGCGGCCAAAGCAATTCCCGCCGCCTGCTGCTGCGCTTTCGATTTAGCCTGCATGGCGTTTCTCCCCATTCGGTCAATCGGTGCCCATGCAGCGGCAAGCTGCGTGCCTGGGCGCCGCAGCGCGTGCCGAACCGCACACAGGCAGCCGGCGCGCCGATGCACATGGGTCCCTGCGTACCATGGATGGCGTCCCGGCCAGAACTGGCAGATACTAGTGACATTCTGAAAGAATTGCCTTTTCACGTCGCAATGTCTCAGGAAGGCAGGCACACCCGGCCCTTGGCGGGTTGGCCCGGTTTTTCCTGGCGAACCAATGGAGAAATCCATGCCACAAGCCCCTCGTACGGTGCGCGCATGGCCTGTCAGGCTCGTCATCGCCGGCATTGCGGTGGCGGCCATGACGATCGTGGCCGTGGCCTTGATCACGCTCAGCTGGTATGGGTCGCGCGCCATCCTGCTGGACATGGCCGCGATGGCGGCGCGCGACACGGGGCAGATCGTGGCCGAACGCGCGCGCCGCATCATCGAGCCCGGCTCCATATCGCTGCGCATGCTGGCGTTCGACCCGATCGTCGATGCGAAACGGCTCGACGACCGCCTGGCGCGGCGCAGTGTGCTGGCGGCCGAGCTGACCGAGAACCCGCTGGTGTCGGCCATCCACGTGGGGTATGAGAACGGCGATTTCCTGCTCATGCGTCCGCTGGACCGGCGCGATGTGCGCGAGCAGTTCCAGGCGCCGCCCCAGGCCAACTATCTCGTGCAGTCGGTCACGCTCGGGGATGATGGCAAGCGCCATGGGCTGTTCCTCTTCTACGACGCCAGGAACGAGCTCGTGCTGCGCCGGCCTCAGCCCGATTACCAGTTCGATCCGCGCGAGCGGCCCTGGTACATCGGTGCGATGGACACGGTATCCACGGTCACTTCCAGGCCGTACGTCTTCTTCTCGACACGGCAGGTGGGCATTACGCTTTCCCGCCTGTCCCACTCGGGGCGGGCCGTCACGGCAGTCGATATGGCGCTGGAAGACCTGGGCGAGGCGCTGGGCAGCCTGCGCATGACGCCCAACGCCGAGCTGGCCCTGGTGGACGAGGACGGCGCGGTGATCGCCTACCGCGACATGAATGCGCTGCTGGAGCACCGGCGGGCATTGGGCGAGTCCGATGTCGGCACGCTGCAGACCCTGGGCGTCGGCGCGCTCACGCGCCTGTGGCAGGTTGCCGCGGCCGACGGCCAGGTCGTTTCCTACGAAGCCGGCGGGCGGAAATGGATCGGGGTGTCCCTGCCGTTCGATGGCATCGACGGCGTGTCCATGCGGCTCCTGAGTGCTGCTCCCGTCGACGAACTGCTGGGTGTGCTGGCGCTCAATCGCGCGCGCATGATCCTGATATCGATCGGTCTGATCGTGCTGTTCCTGCCGTTCGGCTGGCAGGCCGGCAGCGCCGTGGGGCGCGCCCTGGAAGGCATCGCGGCGCAGGCGCTGCGCATGTCGCGCTTCAACTTCCGCCGCCGCAAGGAACGGGCCGCCTCGATGCTGCGCGAAGTCGAATCGCTCAACAGCGTGATGGACAAGGTCGCGGGGTCGATGGAATCCCTGCTCGAGATCAGCCGGGTGCTGGGCTCCGAGCCCCGGATCGAAACCATGCTCGCGCAGGTTCTGGAAAAATTCGTCCAGGCCACGCGCTGCGAAGGCGGTGCCGTTTATCTGTTCGACCGGGAGCGCAGCCACCTGGCCCGCGTGGCCATATTCGGCGAGCAGGGGGGGCTGCCCGATGCAATGAGCGCCCACCAGGGCGAGGCCGCACTGGCTGGCGGGCCGGGCCGGAATCAGGACCAGGGCCGGGGGCTGGGCCAGGACCCGATGCGGCCGCATATCGCGTTCGCGCTGCGCGGCCGCGACAGCCAGCCGCTGGGGCTGCTCGTGCTGGTCCTGGGCGCAGACCAGGACCGGGACCACGCGGCGCCCGCATTCCAGGCTTTCGCCGATCGCCTGACCGGCATGCTGGCCGTGGCCATCGAGACGCGCAAGCTGATCGAGGCACAGCGCAATTTGTTCGAGTCCGTCACCCACATCCTGGCCGATGCCATCGATGCCAAGAGCCCCTACACGGGCGGGCACTGCGAGCGGGTGCCCAAGCTGGCGATCCTGCTGGCCGACCGCATGCAGGCCGAGACCCTTGGCCCGTACGCGGATTTCCACCTGAACGAGGATGAGCGCGAGGCCTTCAGGCTCGCGGCGTGGCTGCATGATTGCGGCAAGGTGACCAGCGCCGAGCACATCATGGACAAGGCCACCAAGCTGGAAGTCGTCTACAACCGCATTCACGAAATCCGCACGCGCTTCGAAGTGCTGTGGCGGGATGCCGAGATCGACTGCCTGCAGGCCCGGCTGCGCGGCGAGGATCCGGACGCTGCCGAAGCAAGGCGCGCCGCGCGCCAGGCGCAATTGCGCGAAGACTTCGGTTTCGTCGCAGAGTGCAATGTCGGCGGCGAATTCCTGCCTGACGGCGCCGTCGAACGCCTGCGCGCCATCGGGGCGCAGACCTGGCTGCGCCATTTCGACGACACACTGGGCCTGGACGCGCAGGAAAGCGCCCGGCTTGCCGGCAGCCGCCCGGTACCGCCTGCGCTGCCAGCCACCGAGCAACTGCTGGCCGACCAGCCGCATCACATCGTGCCTTGGGACGATGCCCGGCGGCCCGCCGTGGAGCGCGACGACCCGCGCAATACCTGGGGGTTCGACATGACGCTGCCCAGGCACCGGCGCAACATGGGCGAATTGCACAACCTGTCCATCCAGCGCGGCACGCTGACCGACGAAGACCGTTTCGCCATCAACGATCATATCGTGCAGACGCTGATCATGCTCAAGCGCCTGCCCTGGCCGTCCCACCTGGAACGGGTGCCCGACATCGCGGCCAACCACCATGAACGCATGGACGGCAAGGGCTATCCGCGCCGCCTGCACGGCAGGCAGCTGGGCACCACCGAGCGGATCATGGCGCTGGTTGATGTGTTCGAGGCGCTCACGGCGGCCGACCGCCCCTACAAACCGCCCAAGACCTTGTCGGAATCACTGGGCATCATGGCGTCCATGTGCCGCGGGGGACATCTGGACCCCGAGTTGTACCGGTACTTCGTGCGCAGCGGTGTATGGCTGGACTATGCGCGCACTTTCATGCGGCCGGAGCAGATCGACGCGGTGGATGTCGAGGCGCTCGCGTGTGCCGCGCAGCCGGAGGAGTCGTCATGATCGCTTTCCTGCGCCGTAAAGCGCAAACTCCGCATGGCCGGCGCCATCGCAGTGAGGATGGCCGGCGCCTGGTGCTGCTGGGTGCAATCTATCTTGCCGCACTGACGGCCATGGCCGTGCTGATCGGCGCCTTCATTCACCCGCGCGGCATCGCGGTGCCGGCGCATTCGGAATCCCAGGGCAAGATCGTGCTGACGGTGGACAGCCAGGGCCGCCAGACACGGTTCGACATGCGCGCGCTGGAAGCATTGCCGCAAAGGACGTACAAAGTGACCACGCCCTGGTATTCGCGCCCCGTGACGTTCCAGGGGCCTTTGCTGCGGGACGTGCTGGCCGCGGCCGGCGCCAGCGGCACCCGTATCGACGCCGTTGCAATCAACGATTACGCAGCCGACATTCCCTTCGAGCACGCCGAGGCGTACGACGTGATCATCGCGCTGCGCATGGACGGCAAGCCCATGTCGCCGCGCGACAAGGGGCCGCTGTTCGTGGTCTATCCCTACGACCGCTTGCCACCGCAGGTGCGCGAACAGTCTTATGGGCTGTCGGTCTGGCAGCTGGATGGGCTGAGGGTGAGGTGAGGGAAAGCTTTTACCGGTTCAGTTCGGTAAGAACTGAACTATGGTTTATGGCTCCATAGGAGGAATTGGTGTGAATTGACAGATGCTCTTTGTCTTTTTTGCCTGATTGTAGGTCGGAGAGTGTTGTTATCCTAGCATCATTATCAATTCGATCGGGTTTTGTTTGAGAAAAGCATGAAGAAAGAGAATAGTGTTATTTTTCTATGCGGTACGGAATATCAATTGCTGATGGCATTTATTTTATCCGTTACGACATATAAGGAATTAAATAAAACGTTGGTATTGTCGGATAATCATCGGGTTTCATATGCCTACGCGGGAGCGCTAGGGTCGTGTGTGTGGGACGAGGTGATATTGGCGGATGATGCGAACGTCAATAGTGAAAATAGCCTTAGGGCTATATCAGCAGCTATTAATTCAGATATCGTGCATTTTTTTTCGTTTGGATTCAAGCTGCATAATTATATTTTTGGGGTTTTGGCAAAGAGAGGTAAGAGGATAATTCTTACAGAAGAGGGTCTGCTCACTTATTATCCTAAGCGAGCATTTGAAAACTGGGTTGGAGAAGATATTCAGCGTCTCGATTTTACCGCTGGATTTGATTTGGGACGCATCTCTGAGATATGGCTTTGTGAGCCAGGTCTTTACTCTGATGATATGAATGTTTCATTGAGAAAAATTGATATCGATTTTTTCGTTGATGAGTTTAAAAAAAATGATTCTTTACAAAAAAAATTGAAAGATATTTTTATGATAAATCAGAATTTTTCTGGTTTTCATGGGAAGAATAAATTCTATTTTCAACAGTACGTGAGTAAACAGAGCGATCCGGAGTTGTATCCAATATTGCTGTTGAATAATGTAATTTCTGATCTTGTTGTGGGTGATGATTCTTATATAAGAAGGCATCCGGCGCTCGTCAAAACCAATGAGGAAGAAAAATGGCGTGGGCCATGGGAAGTGTATTTACTATTGAGTGAGGTGCTCTCTAGGAGATGGAATCCCGAGAATCAAATTTATTTCTCATTCCATTCATCTGCTATGCTTGGGTCGGTCATTTTTAATGGTGGTCGAGGAACGTATTTTTATTTATATAAAATAATACGCAAATATACAAAAAAATCATACGAATCGGTTGATGAAATAGTCTGCAAGATGGCTAAAAGATTCCCAGATGCGCATATTTACGTACCAGAAAATTGGGATGATCTCTTAGATTTATTGAAATCCATTGCAAAGGATGGTGTGCAGTTAAATTTCGGTGCTATTCCCCGTAATGGAGATGATGAAGAGCAGCTGCGTAAACTTAAAGCTCCTGCCCAATCAGCTTGGGGAGTTGCTGATTGGTTAGGTGATCGTACGCCGATTGCATCTCGTGTTTTTGCGCTCCAGACTATGCTGCAGGCGAATCCGGATGTCGGCACGCTAGGTGTAGCGGTTATCGTGCCTGAGGGTGCAAATCTGCAGAAATTAGTGAAAACCTTGGAAAGCCTAGATTCACAGTATCGGCCTGTGGACGGGTTGTGGCTAATTGGTCGTGATATTTGCAACGAAGTGGTTAACGATGGAGTTTCGTTGCTGTGTGGGGATGCTCATTGGACGCAACTACTGTCGGCTCGTATCAAGCAAGGAGATGTGCCGGATTTTATTTGGATTCTTCGTGCGGGTGATTGCTTAGTGCCGCATGCCACTCTGTTGATGGGAGAATATCGTCTTCGTAATCCTGATTCTTTGGTCTGGTATGTTGATGAGGTTGAGTGTAGGGATGAGAAGTTCGAAAATCCTATGCTTAAGCCTGACTTTAATGTGGACCTGCTCCGTAGCTATCCATATGTGGGGCAAAATCTGATTCTCAGTACGGCTGCGGTACAAGCAGTGGGTGGCTTGGATGATCGTGTTGAGGATTTGGCGCATATTGATTTAATCTGGCGTTTGGTGGAAAAAGTAGGTCCGCCTGCTATTGGACATGTTCCGGAGGTATTGCTAATCAGCAATCAGGGTTTAATGGGCTGGGTGAGTGATGTAAAAACGATGACGTGGTTCCCTGTTGTAACTCAGGCGCATTTTGTGCGAATGGAACTTGATGCACAAGTACAGCCTGAGTCTACTTTAGGTTTATTTCGCATTGAATATCCTTTGTGCTCACAGCCCCTCATATCTATCATTATACCGACTCGTGATCAGTTTCCAATCTTGCGTGATTGTATTGAAGGTTTGATTGAGCATACGGCTTATGCAAACTATGAATTACTGGTTGTGGATAATTGTAGTGTTGATTCTGATGCAAATGAGTTTCTAACGAAACTTGCAAGTATGAAGCTTGATCGAGTGCGTGTCTTGCGTTGGCCCAAGGCATTCAATTTTGCGGCAATTAATAACTTTGCCGTCGAACAAGCGCGCGGCGATGTGTTGTTGTTCCTGAATAATGATATCCAGTTCTCATCGAGGACACGATCTGATTGGCTTGAACGTTTATTGCGATTAGTTTTGCGCCCCGAGGTTGGTATGGCAGGACCTCGCCTCGATCTGTTAGATGGGAGGGTAGATCAATGCGGTCAGGTGCTGGGGTTGGATAATTGTGTTGGACTTGCCTTTCGAGGAGAGAATTCCAGTAAACAGGGGTACATGTATCGTCTTGTGGTGCAGCAGAATGTTAGTGCATTGAGTGCCTCATGCCTGATGATGCGCCGTGAGGTCTTCGAGGAGTTGGGTGGTTTTGATGCGCAGAATTTTCCTATTTTTTATGCAGACACTGATTTGTGCATGAAGGCAACGCAAGCGGGCTATCTATTGGCACTAGAGCCTGATGTGGGTCTGTTTCATATGGGAGGTGCAACCCGTCTCTTGCCGGAAAAATTCGGTTTGGCAGCTCGAGCAGATGATCAGCAACGCGATAGCCTATACGCACGCTGGTTGCCGTTGTTGGCACGGGATCCTTATTACCATCCTGCTTTTGGTAAGTTATCCCCCGGTTTTTATCTAAGTCAAGATGCCTCTCGAATACAGAAGCCACTGCCTGGCAGGCCATTGCCTGTGGTGCTTGCAGCGCATGCGGATTGGCAAGGTTGCGGTCACTACCGAATTTTGCATCCCTTTAAAGCCATGGCCAATGAACTGCGTTTTGAGGGAGGGGTGAAACATGGTGATTTCCATTTTGCTGATGTAGCTGATATCCAGCCAGATGTGATTGTATTGCAAGGAGCGTGGCTGAACGATGGAATCCTGGCGCAGATTAGACGTTATCGTGAAATCACCGGTGCTAAAGTCGTTCTAGAATTTGATGATTATCTCCCTAATATTCCGACACGTAGTATATATCGTCAGAAATTGCCTCCTGGGTTGATTAGGAATATGCGTCGCGCGATCGAGCGTGTCGATTGGTTAGTGGTTTCAACTCCTGCGCTGGCGCAAGAGTATGCAGAATATCATCATGATATTCGAATTGCACGAAATGGTTTGCATCCTGATTGGTGGTTTGGCTTATCTGGGAAACGTCGCGTTGGGAAAAAGATGCGAGTAGGTTGGGCAGGTGGTTCCAGCCATACTGGAGATTTAGCGGAGATTCGATCGGTCTTCAAAGAACTCGAAGATGAGGTTGAGTGGGTCTTCATGGGAATGAAGCCTGAGGGGGTCATCTGCGAGTTTCATAAAGGAGTTCCTATTGATGATTATCCAAAGAAATTAGCCAGTTTGAACCTGGATCTAGCAGTGGTGCCGTTGGAAATTAATCAATTTAATCGTTGCAAAAGTAATTTACGGCTGCTGGAATTAGGCGCTTGTGGGGTGCCGGTAATTGCCACGGATATTGAACCTTATCGAGATGATTTGCCTGTCACGCTAGTACGTAATCGTCACCAAGACTGGGTAGCAGCAATTCGTTCTCATTTGGCAGATCCTGCTGCGCTGGCCACCAAAGGAGATGCTTTGCGCGATGCTGTGTTGCGAGATTGGATGCTGGAAGGTGATTTTCTAGATCAGTGGGTCCATGCATGGGGAGGGGATGAGGAATCAGCGGTTCATTCGCCTTCTGAGGAAGAAGATGCAATTGCAGTCAAGCCTGGAAAGCCGCGTGCTGATTTGGATATATGGCTGGATAATCGCATAATGAACGAGTCCCAGTCTCATTTGTTGGCGAAATATTTTTCTGATCACGGAGGTGCTCCAACATTATCAGTTTTTGTCTTGGGTGGAGAAAGACCCGAAGATATGGAAAGAACTTTATCCAGCTTGGAAGCATTATCTGGTGGATTCGGACCCACCCATGTGTTTATCGTCGGAGAAGAGATAGTAGGGAGATATGGAGCCCTGGAGCAATTCCAGTATGTTCCGGCCAGAAGCGATCAAGAACGCATCGTCATGGTAAATCATTTCGCCAGCGAGCCAATTGGGGACTGGTTGTTGGTGGTTGATGCTGGTGACGAGTTCACCTCTGCAGGTTTGGCTGTATTAGCTCAAGAGTTGCTCAGAATGCCGAGTATAAAGGCTGCATATGCGGATGGTATGGTTCGCGATCATTTGGGCGAGCTAATCCCATTTTTGCGTCCCGATTTCAATTTGGATTTACTGTTGTCGGCTCCTGAAACGATGGCTCGCCATTGGGTTTTCAGACGAGATATTTTTGTGGAGATGGGTGGATTTGATCCTGAATTTTCCGATGTTCCTGTATTCGATTTTTTATTACGACTGATTGATGTTGATGGTGTCTCAGACATTGTTCATGTTGATGAGCCTCTGTTGATTTCACGCGAGCCAGTGATGAAGACGCGACAGTCTGAGCAAACATTATTGTTACGTTACTTGCATAATAGAGGATATCAAGAGGCCTTGGTGTCTTCTCATTTACCTGGCTGCTACCGCATCGAATACGGACATCAGAAAAATCCTGTTGTGTCAATCATTATCCCGACTCGGAATCAATTATCCATATTGGTTCGCTGTGTTGATAGTTTATTGGGAAAAACCGCATATAAAAATTATGAAGTAATAATTGTTGATAATGGTAGCGATGAGGAAGATGCGTGTGCTTGGTTGAATAAAATTGAAGTGATGAAAAACCCGCAGTTGCGAATTCTGCGCTATCCCTACCCGTTTAATTATTCTGCTATGAATAATTTAGCGGCCAGCCAAGCCAGAGGGGAATATTTAGTTTTATTGAATAACGATACGGTGATTATTCGTGGTGATTGGCTGGATGCACTATTGAATCATGCGCAGCGTCCAGAAGTGGGCATCGTTGGTGCCAAGTTATTGTTTCTCGATGGTAGAGTCCAGCATGCTGGTGTGGTACTGGGTCTGAGAGGACCTGCTGATCATCCCTTCATCGGCGGAGATCCCAATGCAGCTGGTTATATGTATCGTCTTCAGGTTGACCAAGATTACAGTGCTGTAACGGCCGCATGTCTGATGATTCGAGCCTCGTTGTACGAAGCAGTAGGCGGTTTGGACGAAGGAGCATTCAAAGTCTCTTACAACGATGTGGATTTGTGCCTGAAAGTGCGTGATGCCGGCTATCTGTCGGTCTGGACTCCTCATGCTGTGCTGATGCATGAAGGTAGCGTCAGTCAGACTAAAGTTGACAAAACGGATGTGCAGATCCGGTTACAGAGATTCAGATCAGAACAGGATGCTTTGTATGCTAAATGGTTGCCAATAATCGCGAAAGATCCTGCATATAATCAGTTACTGACGGTTCAAGGTCATGGTTTCAGCGTGGATATGCGCAATGAATTCAATTGGCGTCCTTTGCGATGGCGCCCTCTGCCAGTAACCCTATCGATGCTAGTGGATCGATCCAGCAGTAGTCAATATCGGATTGTGTACCCCAGTCGCACATTTAATGCCCTGGGCTTGGCTTCCGCGAGTATCAGCGATCAGGGTGATTGGCTGATAGAGGCTGAGCGTCTGGCGCCTGATGCCATAGTGTTTCAATGTCAGTTACGTCCCGATCAGCTCAACGTGCAACAGCGTCTGACTCAGTTTTCCAGCTGCCACAAAGTTGCTGAATTGGATGATTATCTGTTAGGCCTGCCGCGTAATAGTACATATCGGGAACACATGCCCAAGGATGCATTAAAAATTTTGCGGGAATCATTGAGGCTGGTGGATCGCCTAGTCGTATCTACAGCGCCTTTAGCCGAGGCGTTGCATGGTTTGCATCCTGATATCCGAGTAGTTGAAAATCGACTTCCCCTGAACGAATGGCTGTCTGTGCGGAGCCTTCGCCGGCAGGGCAAGCGTCCGCGTGTAGGGTGGGGATGGGGGGGAGATCATTATGATGATCTCGCGATGCTTGTTGATGTGGTCGAAGCCCTGGCTAACGAGGTCGAATGGGTCTTCCTTGGGGCGTGCCCAAGGCAGATTCGACCGTACGCACATGAGCTTCATCCAAATGTGGCCGTGGATAGTTACCCTGCAAGACTGGCCGGCCTGAACCTGGATCTGGCCTTGGCACCACTAGAGGATACGCGTTTCAACCAATGCAAAAGTAACGTGCGGCTGCTGGAGTATGGTATGTGTGGTTTCCCTGTGATTTGCAGTGACGTTGTACCATATCGGGGCAGCCTGCCAGTGACGCGTGTTAAGCCGCGTTTTAAAGACTGGGTTGATGCTATCCGTATGCATCTTGCTGATTTGGATGCATCAGCTCGAATGGGAGATGCTTTGCGTGAGGCTGTTTTGCAGAACTGGGTGCTTGATGAGCGCAACGCGACATACTGGCTATCTCAATGGACAGATTAAGTTATGTGAATCACACCGGGTTTTCAGGAGGCTTCGATTCTTGAGAGAATGGAGCCATGAGCAAGAACAACAAGT